>NZ_CP109496.1:7504566-8180708 GCF_036231355.1 Streptomyces sp. NBC_01431 | reverse complement strand
AGCGCTGCGCGCTGAGCAGAGAACCGACCCGCTCCGCGGGTCGTTCACCAGCTCGCTGCGCGCCCTGGTGAACTGCATTGCTGCGCAATGCAGTTGCCTCGCTTTGCTCGGCTGCCCCCTTCGGGGGCTGAAGTCCTGCGCTTCGCTTAGGACTTGGCCTCGCGTTGCTCGGCCTAGCGGACTCGCTGCGCTCCCCCGCTGGCTTTCCGGCTCCGCCTCCAAGCCCCTGGCCCGCTCCGCGGGCCTGTCTGGCTAGAAGGGGCGGGGGTCTGTCTCGGGGCTGGCCAGGAGCATGGCTTGGCACGGCCGAAGCGTTCACTGTGATGTACCCACCCCACGGGGCACATTGCTACCCAACTCTGAAAGCGCCTCAGATGGAGCATCTCTCCTCTCCCCGCCCGGGTGACCGGCGTGTTCATCCTCACCACTGGATAGCCGTGCGGCAACCTAGACCAACTGCCGAACCAACCTCGACCACCTCCACATCAAAAGAGGAACCCCACATGCGCCATACCGCTGTAATCCTCCTCGGAACCCTCTGCATCTTCGGACTCACAACCACCACCGCATCCGCTGACGACACCCCCAACCCCGTCGTCGGCATCGTCGGCGAAGTCGTCAGCGGCGTCGTCAAGATCGCCGGCCTCCGCTGACACCTTGACACCCTCAACAAGGCGTACCGGTTCGTACTGTGAACGTCTCTGCTGGTTCCATCCTATTTGATGCAGCATGTAGGTCCTTCGGATCGCGAGGAGCGCCGCAGGCACGAACAGCGGTATCGACGACGACCAGCGAAACTGCACGCTGCCCAACCAACCTGCGCAATCAGGCCCAAGGTAGGAACCTCCGCAGGCCAGGCCACTGCGAGGCCCGGACTCTGCGCAGATCCAGTGACTCCCACAGTCGCCGACCCGCTCAACCACACTGCACAACACCAGGTCAAAAGCATGACGACACCGCAGCTTCACCGACCGGCGACAGGAACCCGAACCACCGTCCCGCAGAAAGGCCATGACGACCACTCAGGCCCCCTCGCAGGCACGCCATGCCTCGCATCCACCACGGCCGCACAGACCCACCACAGCCGCGCGGACACCCCCTGGCCGCGCAATCCAACACCACACAACCCGATCCCCGCCGCACCCGCAGACCAAGCCCCCACCCTCCCTTTTTTGATCATTGGGCGCAGGGTCAGAACTCACGAAACTGAGACAGCATCACCCCAGCTGCGATAAACGCCCAGGACAGCGATCCCACACCGATCTCTCACGTGCATGACAGTGCCCCCACACCCCGAAACAGCCCCCGACCAGCATCAACACACCAAAACCCACTGTCTCTCACACCACTGTCCCGAAACCGAGAGATCGCAGTCCTCGCCTTTCCCTGAGAGAAGGAAACCACTGATGGAATTCGCCACACCGGGTATGCGGCTGGCGTCCGTGGTACTGAACGTCTTCGATCTCGAGCAGTCGACCGGCTTCTACCAGGACGTTCTCGGTCTCCGGGTCAGGCTCACCACGTCCACCGCCGCGCTGCTGGTCGGTCTGGACGGCTCGCAGCTGTACCTGCGTTCACTGAGCCCGAGGGCCGACCACACCACGTCGGGCATCGGCCTGCATGCCGCGATCTGGACGGCTCCCAGCGCGAAGGAGCTGCTGCGCTGTGAGCAGGTCCTCAAGGCGCGGGGTGCGCATGTCGCCACCGAGACGGTCGAGGGGTTTGTCCGGGTCGAGGGCAGCGACCCCAACGGCGTGCCGGTGGTGGTCACCCACCCCGGCCCTGACGAGGCCGAGATCTCGGAAATCATCAGCCGCGTCTACAGCTGGTAGCGGCGCTTGCAGGCCCCGGCCACGGCGGGCGGGGCGCGGCCCGGGCGACCGCGGGGTTCGGTGGTCAGCTCGGCCGCCGTCGGCGCCGCGGGGGCTGCCCTTGGCGACGGTCAGCGGAACGCCGTGGTGCCGGATCCCGAGTTCCCTCCCCCAGCAGGGTGTACACCGCCGACGCGGGCTTCACGGAGAACTTGGCAGCCGCGCGCGCGTACTTGGCTGAGGCGGGCACGCTGGCCGTGCCCCGCCACGCCACCGCGCTCGACAAGCCGGTCGGGCAGTGGCTCACCAACTGCCGGCGCCCCGACGGACTCGGCAAGGACCCCAAGCGCGCCAAGGTCCGCGCCGAGCAACTCGCCGCGGTCGACCCGGAATGGAACCCCGCCCAGCTCGGGTGGACAGTCGATTGGCAGCGCCACCACGTCGGCCTCCAGGCCCTGCTGAACGCGGGGGCGCACGTGGCAGAGATCGTGCCCGGGGTGACCTGGCGCGGCGACGACATTGGACGCTGGCTCACCCGCCAACGGCGCGACTGGCACCGCCTCAACGCCGAGCAGCAGACCCGACTCGGCGCGCTCGGCATCGAGGCGGCCCCCGCCCCGACCCTCAAAACGACATCGACGTCGAACGGCTCGAAGAGCGGAACCGCGGCGGCCGGAGCTGCGCGGGGCGCCGCGGGGTTCCGGCGCGGCCTGGCCGCACTCGCCCAGTACATCGACCGTGAGCAGCGCACCGTGATCCCGCGTCAGCACACCGAACCCGTCGTCATCGACGGCCAGGACCACAACGTACGACTCGGCGTATGGATCTCGAACCAGAAGAGCCGCCGCGACAAGCTGAACAGTGAACAGCTCGCCCAGCTCGCCGACCGCGGCATCGACTGGGCATAGGGCCGATAGAGTGACCCTGGTCCGGGGCGGGTGGCTGGCAACCCTGCCAGTGACGGAACGCTCGCTCCGGCCCGGACGCTCCGGCTAGCTAGTGGTCACCGCTACGTCGGCTACAACCGGCGCGACACGCGCGGTCCGAAACCATGAACGCCTCCTCGAACCAGGGACCCGGGGCGGGCAGATGAGCTGCTCCGCCCCAGTGCCCTTGGCCTCGTGCTCTATGCGCTGGGCACGTACAGGACAGGCACGGAAGTGCCTGCTGATGAATTATTCGCGCCAGAGCGGGAATTCGTTCTGGATATCTCTTTTTTCTGGATCAATTTTGGGAGGGATCCAGTTGAGGGAACGAGCATGGAGCAGGAGGGCCTCGGGGATCTCTGCTCCATAGCGTTCGACGTAGTACGGATAGTCCCCCGGCCAAACCCAGACGCCATCAGTCATGAGCTGAAGCGTCCCGATCAGTGGGCCGTCGGAGTCTACGTGATCTCGCACTGGCATGGTCGAAGCCATCATCACGTGCGCTCCCCTGAGGTATCGAAGTATTCCTTCCGTCTCACCGGTGAACCTACCCAAGGAGTCGTTTAGTCTCGGCTGTCCCTCTGCTCCGTGGGGTAGCTCTGCATAAAATCCGACAAGCTCAAGCACGCTAGCGCCTCCCGCCAGGAAGGAAGATGTTCCATCTCCCTGTGTTTGCAAAAGGACTGTCGAGCGGCCCTATTCTGAATGTGTAGTTGCTGAGGATGTGAAGGTAGTCACTGGGGGCCATAACCTACCGCCCCGCCGGAGACCGCCTCCAGGACTGGCTGAACACGACCCCCGCCGACACCCGCCTGCTCATCCTGGAATTCGGCGCCGGATTCAACACCCCCGGCGTCATCCGGTGGCCCGGAGAACACCTCACCCGCCGCTTCCCCACGCGCACCTCGTACGCGTCAACCCCACCCACCCGCAGCCCCCCGCCGACCTCGTCGACCGGGCCCTGCCGATCCCCGCCGACGCCGAGCACCTGCTCGACGCACTCGACGCGCCGCACCCGGCGCCCGACCCTACGGTGATCCCATGAGCGACCCCCAGCAGAACAAGGCCACCGCCAAGGCGTTCTACGACCTGATGTTCAACGAGTGCCGACCCGCCGAGGCGATCGACCGCTACGCCGGCGACACCTACATCCAGCACAACCCGCACGTCGCCGACGGCAAGCAGGCTTTCATCGACTACTTCGACCGCATGGCCGCCGAGTACCCCGGCAAACACGTCGAATACAAACGCGCCTTCGCCGAAGGCGACTACGTCATTCTGCACTGCCACCAGACCTGGCCTGCCGAGGAGTACGCAGGCATCGACATCTTCCGCTTCGACAGCAACGGCAAGATCGTCGAGCACTGGGACGTCCTTCAGGTCATCCCGGCCGCCTCCAAGAACGACAACACCATGTTCTGACCAGCCCCAGCCCTTCCTGCCACGGCGACAAGAAAAGCCACGGCCACGACAGACACCACGGCGCTGATCAGCGAGAACGCACCGTCGCTCGCGAAGTACCCGAGATGGTCGGCCTGCTCGGTGCAGGCCCGCTTCACCTTCGCCACGTCGTCGCCGGCCAGGACGTGCGGCGTGTCCCGGGCTTCCACCAGCACCTCGGCGTTCGTGCGCACGTCGGCCAGCCCGCGCGCCGTGTGTTCCACGAAGAACCCCGGCTACGAGATCGGGCGGGACCGGCTCGGGCATCGCGAAGCCCCTTTCATGCGGACGCCAACGCGCCGACCCCAACCACTGATCGCCACTGGCCGGACCAGAACCAGGCAACCGACTACGCCCACTCCAGCGCCGTGCTGACCACAGACGGAGCTCCGACGCCGGGCGCATCAGCCGTCGGCTCAGGTCCAGAGGCAGCCTTCACCACCCGGAGAGGGGTCAGGCGCGTCGTCGGTTCTGCGAGGGCAGGGCGGTGGCTGTCATGCGACAGCTGCCGAGCCAGTCGATCCGAAGACTTCGTCGAATGGGTGCGCTTGTCCTGTGTATATGAGGTGGAAGGCGCCGCTGCGGTGGCGTAAGGCGTGGGCGCTGTAGTGGAGGACTTCGGCCGGGGTGAGGACTTTCAGGTCTCCGAAGACGTAGTACAGCGGTGTCGGGGCGTGGGCCGCGGTGAAGAGGAGGCCGGCGTTGACGGTGTCGGTGCTGATGGCGTAGCGGTCGGTGTCGGTGCTGGGCATGCGGTCTTTTGCGTCGATGGTGACGAGGTCGCTGCCGCGGGCGGCGATGAGGTCGGGGAACTGGCGCAGGGCGGAGCGGGTTCGGCGCAGGGCCTCGCACACAGCGGGTGGGTAGGTGCCTTGTCCGCAGGGGTGGACGGTCCAGCCGCGTGCGCGCAGAGCGGCTGCCACCCGCCGTTCGTGCGCATCGCCGACCGCCTTGCGGTCCTGCCACTGCCTCACTGCGGTTCCCCCTCGAGTAAGTCCCGAAAGCCACGCCCGTGATACGAAGCATTCACTGTTCGTACTACCCATCCGGTAGCTATGATGCCCCTCATGGCGGCATACGTTGACCCACGCTTTCGTCCCACGCTATGGCCGGGAACGCCCGTGCCCGCGCCGGAGTTGCGGCCCGTCCCCGGGGCACGAGCCGACGGCGAGTGGATCGTCTGGGAGCCCCATCTGCGATCCGAGGGAGAGACCGTTCCGCTGCCCGAGGACTTCTACCTGCGTGAATTCATGGAGCTCGACCCCGCGGATCTCAACGCCGTGGCCGCCCTCATGCGCACCTACGGATCCCTGGGCGGCAGCATCGACAGCGGCAGCTGGGATGAGGAGGAGTACGAGCGACTGAAGGAGCTCACCGAGCGCGAACACCCGAGAAGCGGGACGTTCTGCCTTCACGGCGAACTGGCCACGCTGTACGTGACGCAGGCTCAGGCGGCCATCACTACCTGGCTGGCCCTGCGCCGCGAGGGCGGACTCGACACGCTCATCGAGCCGGAGGTGTGCGAGGAACAGCTGGCGCAGTGGCAGTCCGCGAACACGCATCGGGACGAGGCGTGGCCCCGCGATCTGGACCACATGCGCGAGATCGTCCTGGGAATGAGGATCAGCGACCTGGTGGACGAGCTGAACGCCGCGCTCAAGCCGTTCAGCATCGGCATCGGCGGCCTGCCGGACCGCTACCCCAGCATCCTTTCGATCGTCTTCCTCCAGCTGTACAACCACCTCGCCGAAGACGCCACCATCCGCGAGTGCGCGAATGAGACCTGCCGCCGGAACTTCGTACGCCAGCGCGGCCGCGCCGAGTACGGGCAAAACCGCACCAGCGGCATCAAGTACTGCACCCGCGAGTGCGCCCGTGCCCAGGCGCAGCGTGAACTCCGCCGGCGCCGCAAACAGCAGACTCTGCCGCTCCAGCAGCCAACCGATAACCCGAGTCCAGAGCCCGTCGGCCAGGCGGGAGACGAGCGATGATCAGCCTGCGAGAACACCAGGCGGAGGCCGTCTCGCGGATCCGCACGCGGGCGGGATTCCCCGTACGCGCGTCTGCTCCCGCCCAGGGGCTGCGGGCAACGGTGGTCTCCGCGACTGGCTCCGGAAAGACGATCACGGCCGCGGAGAACCGGGGCAAGCTGTGCTTCACCCCGACGTACGCGTCCTGGGCCAACCCGATCGAGGCCCACTTCGGACCATTGCGGCAGTTCACCATCGCCAGGCGGCAACGTACTACGGTGGGACACATGTCCGAGCTCTCCGTGCGGGATTTCTACGACGAGTTGGCCCACGAATACCACCTGATGTTCCGGGACTGGGACGCGAGCATGGCCTACCAGGCCGAGGTATTGGGCGGGCTCGTCCGCCAATCTCTCGGCGCGGGACCGCACAGCGTCCTGGACTGCTCGTGCGGGATCGGCACCCAGGCCATCGGGCTGGCCCTGGCCGGGCACCAGGTCATCGGCAGCGACCTGAGCCCGGTCGCCGCCGCGCGCGCCGCCGCCGAGGCGGCGGCCCGGGGCAGCCGGCTTCCGGCCGCTGCGGCTGACATGCGCCAACTGCCGTTCAAAGAGACGTCATTCGACGTCGTCCTCTGCGCGGACAACTCGCTCCCGCACCTGCTCTCCGGGCAAGATCTCCGGGCGGCGCTCCTCGGCATGAGACGGGTGCTCCGAGACGACGGACTGCTGGTGATCACTGTCCGGGCCTATGACGAGACGCGCCAGACCAGACCCACGGCGACACCTCCCCAGGTCTCGGAAACACGCGATGGCCAAGTGATCACCTTCCAGCTGTGGCACTGGCATGAAGACGGCGAGCGCTACGACCTGGAGCACTTCCAGCTCATCCCCGCGGAGAACACCTGGCATGTCCGAGTCCGCCGGAGCACCTACTGGGCGCTGACGACGCCGCAGCTGACAGAGTTCGTGGCTGAAGCCGGTTTTACCAACATCACCTGGCACAGTCCGACCTCCAGCGGGTACTACCAGCCCGTGCTCACCGCACAGCGCGCTCCCTCAGCGCAGTAGTCCAGATATCGGTTCCGCCCTGCCTGGCTTCCGTTCATCCATGGCAAACCGGTGAACGTTGCCGGTCACAGCACTAGCGATGCCGAAACGCCGGGGGCGCGCAGTCGTTGGCCAGCCTGAACCCAACCGGGCCCCGGGGATGTCATGGCTGATCCCCCGGGCCCCGTGGTGTGTCCGACGCTCAATCAGTTCTGCGTGCCGTCCGGGTTGGTGAGCCAGGTCCCGAAGCACGGTGCCGGGCGCTGGAGGCGCCGGGCCGGTGTCGTGAAGCGTCTCCTGGTCAGACGGGATCGGTGAACGAAATCGGCTTGCCGGTGGCGTGGGCATAATCCACTTCCCTGCTCGTGGACTCGCCGATGTACCCACCAGGGTTGACGACCAGAACCCGGTCTGCCAGGTCGATCTTGCGCAGGTGAAGGGCGGCCAGCGCCTTCTTCTGCTCGTCGGCGATCAACCCGTCTGCTTCGCCCGGCGCGACAACAATGGCCCCGGCGAAGGTCAGATCACGATTCACCGCCCGCATCTCATCCACGAACCGGGCAGAGCCACAGATGCAGACGATTTCAGGTCGGTCAGGCACAGCTCAGCCTTTCGCTCGAACGGGACAGCACTAGTGTCTCGTGATCCCGTTTGTGTCACTTGGAGTTGTTTGCGACGAGCTTCTTGATGCTGGTCTGGACGAGTCGGACCTTCGTGAGGATCTCGTCGGTGGTTGCGGTCCAAGTAAAGGGTTTGGCCTCGGAGTTCCAGGAGTCGATGTAGTCGCGGATCTGCTTGATCAGGACGTTCACGCTGGAGAATGTGCCGCGGCGGATCGACTGGCGGGTCAGGATTCCGAACCAGGTCTCGATCTGGTTGATCCAGGAAGAGCCGACGGGGGTGAAGTGGAAGTGGACGTGCTGATTGTTGGTCAGCCATGCCTTCACCTCCGGCGTGGTGTGCGTGGAGAGGTTGTCCAGGACGACATGAATCTCCTTGTCCGCATGCGGTTTCACCACCTTCTTGAGGAAGGCCAGGAAGTTCACGGCGTTCCGGCTCGGCCTGCACTCGCCGGTCACTTCGCCCGTGGCGACGTTGAGTGCGGCGAACAGGTTCGTGGTGCCGTGCCGGACATAGTCGTGGGTGCGCTTCTCGGTGGCTGCGAAGGTCACCGGCAGCACCGGCTGGGTCCGGTCCAGCGCCTGGATCTGCGTCTTCTCATCCACCGAGAGCACCACCGCGCCACCGGGCGGAGCCAGGTAGAGGCCGACGACATCAGCGACCTTGTCCGCGAACGCGGGATCCTTCGAAATCTTGAAGGTGCCCTTGCGATGCGGTTTGAGGTTCTCCTCGCGCCAGACCTTTGCGATGTAGTGCCAGGACACGGTGACGTTCTCGGTCCGCTTCAGATACTTCGCCAACTCCCGCGTCGACCAATGCGAAAGACCGGTGCCGACCGGCGGCGTCATGCGCGTCAATGCGATCACCCGCGCCCGGACCCGCGTCGGCACCTGCTCGCGCGCCCCGCCCGGACAGTCGCCCTCCAGCCCGGCGAGCCCGCGCTCGGCGTAACGGGTCCTCCAGCGGTCCACGGTCGGCAATGACACCCCGAGCAGTTCGGCAATGTCCTTGCGCCGGCGCCCCTCACCGGACCACAGCACGATCCGGGCCCGGGTGGCCACATCGGCGGGCACGTCCCGACTGTTCGCCAACTCCCGCAACTCGGCGGCCTGTTCCACGGAAAGCTCCATGCCGGGAGCAACGAGTCACACAAGATCAAGTAATGCCGACGGAATCACGAGACACTAGGGGCGCCGGACAGGAACGGCGTCAGTACAAGGCGATGGCGTTGAGGACGATGGCCGGGCCGGAGATGTATGCCTGGGCGTCATCGTCGGGAACGTTCAGGCCGAGCCTGTTGAGTTGCCGGGTGACCTCTCGGAGATCGTCTTCGATCTGCGTCATCATGATGCGGCGCATCATGAACTCCCAGCCGTGCAGCAGCCATTCGTCGGTGACCCTGTACTCATCCTGCGGAATGAGTCGGTAGACGCTGCCGAGGATGCGCATGTCTCCTTCGAGGCGATCAGCTGATGCTTGGTCAATGAAGTAGCCAGGACGGATGTTGACGTACACCTTGTGCGGCAGAGAGCTGTCCGTGATCTCCAGGAGCATGGGCAGGGGTAGCAGCTCGTTGTGCAGGTACACCTGCTGGATCGCCTGTGCGACGTCGGCGTCGTTCACGTCGAGGTTGGCGAGCTCGCTGAGATCGTCGATGTTGCGTTCCTGCATCAGGCGCCGGAAGACGAAGAACAGCTTGCTCATCACGCTTGCTGCCGTGATGCGCGCGGTGCCCTCGATCTCGACCAGGGCATCTTTGGTAAGAGCCGACTCTCCGGCGGGGTTCACGCTGACCGCCTTGTCGCGAATCAGACCGTCGATCACCTTGGAGACAGTCGCCTTCTCTCGCGGAGCCAAGCTGTAGGTCGACTGGAACTGCACATCGGTTCCTGCGGATCCGTTCAGAGCGAGGGGGCCAATGCCCGCCTTGCCACCCCCGGACCGTTTCCTTGCGGTCGTCTCCACGATGTCCTGTGCCACTGGGACGTCGACGTTGTGGTACTCCGCCTGGGAGAGCAGCGTCTCAAGATCGAGAAAACTCGGGTGCCTTAAAGCCATCGCACCAGTCTTCCAGTGGGCACTGACAACAGGGCTCCCGAGCGACGATCTGGCCCGGTGCTGCGTATTGCCCCGATTCCCGAACGCCTCGCCCGAGACAGCTCCGCGGGAGCGGGCCCAGCGGAGCATCGTGCCTCCGCCGGGCGCCTACGCCCCCCAGGCGACCACCCCGCTATACGCAGAGTTGCGCCCTAGCGGTCGATCGGAAGCACACCGTCCAGACCGCTCTCGCGCAGAATGCGCTGGACGGTGTCGTCGAGGGTGCTGTCAGTGGCGATGACGGTCTCCATGCCACCAGCCAGCAGATCCCTTTCCCGGTACCAGTCGCTGAGGTGATCGGGCGTGACCTGTTGGAGGTATTCGGCGTCGGCTTTCGTCGCGTGCCGTCGCACCGTCTCCGCGTACGGCACATCGAGGTAGTAGCAGCACGAGACGCCACAGTGAGCGCGCACCAGGTCCTGGAGCATCGTGCCGTAGCGGTCGGCGTACAGGATGCCCTCGACGACGACGTGGAAGCCGTTGTCGAGGGCGTAGCGGGCGGTGAGGTCGATCAGGCCGATGTTGGCGCCGCCGGGCCGGTCGCGTTCGCGCAGCACGATCCGGCGGAGGTTGTCCTGGGCGACGATGGCGAGGTTGCGGCCGAACTTTTCGCGCAGGCCGGCCGCGACGGATGACTTGCCCGAGGCGCTGTTGCCTCGGAGCACGATCAGGCGCGTGTCGCTGGTCCCCACGGTGCCGTGCGCGGCCTCAGTCACCGCGGCTGACCTGGATGCGGTTCTTGTGGAAGTGCTCCCAGTCCATGACCAGGCGGAAGCGGCGGTGGGCCTCCAGGCGCTCCGCGTCAGTGGGTTCTTCGCCGCGCTGGAGGCGGGCGTCGCCGGATTTCACGAGTTCCGCGAGAGCGAGCCGGACATCGTCGACATCCCGGTCGGTCGCGGCCGCGAGACGGTCCAGGGAGGTGAGGGTCTCTGCCGGTTCACCCAGATCGTCGACCAGGTGGTCGACGAGGGTGTCGAGGAGCGGGCCGGTGCGCATCGTCCAGCGGATCTGGTCGAGGCGCTTGGTGAGTTCGGGGTCCAGGGGCAGCAGGTCGCCGGGCAGCGGCAGCGCGGCGGGCATGGACCATCGGGTGCCGTCCGGTGTCTCTTCGCGGCGGGCCAGGCCCCACGTCAGGTAGAGCTCGGACAGGTCCCGCACGGTGGTGGGCACCGGGTATCCGGCTGTCGTCAGCATGGCGCTGAACTGCTTCCAGCGGGCCGCCTCGCAGGCCTCGGGGCCCTCTGGCGCTGCCTCGTAGTCCCACTCTTCGTCGGGCCAGGAGAAGGTGAGGGGACTGTCGAGGTTGCCGCCGATCAAGTCCCAGTGCCCGTCGAAGAACTCGTGCACCAGGTCGTCCAGGGAGCCAGTGAAACCGGGCTGGCACGCCGTCCCGATCAGCATGGTCAGCGCAAGACCTTGGCGGGGCAGGACCTGCTCCCAGCCTGCGGGCCACCAGTCGTTGTGCATCGCCAGGTCCCGGCGCGATCCGGGCACAGACGCGTTCTCAGTCATCCGCAGCTCTTCCTCGAAAACACCTCGGTGCCCGCAGCGTACGCAGCCTGGTGAGCCCTCACGAACGTCCCACCCATGCCTGGTGGTCGGGGGCGGCATGCAGCTGCTCGCGGAGGCGGCCGCGGAACCAACGGCCTGCTGCGGCAGTACTTCCCGAGGGCACCGACCTGTCCGTGCACAGCGCCGAAGACCTCGAACACGTCGCCCAGCCCCTCAACGGCCGACCACGCAAAACGCTCGGCTGGAGAACCCCAGCCGAGCGCCTGCGTGATCTACTGACGGCCACGAAGGCCACCAGGTGTTGCGAGGACCCCGAGAATCCTGTCGGCGACGGCTGAAAAATGGACCAGTGTGGACGCTTGAAAGTTGACCCCCTCCAGGGGTCTGGCTCGTTGAGTCAGGCCGGGAGGAGTGGTGATCAGCGTGGAGGACTGGGCGGAGATCCGCCGGCTTCACCGGGCCGAGCAGATGCCGGTTCGGGCGATCGCGAGGAAGCTGGGGATCGCGAGGAACACCGTTCGCAGAGCGATCGCGGACGACGCGCCGCCGAAGTATCAGCGGGCGCCGAGGGGTTCGATCGTGGACGCGGTCGAGCCGCAGATCCGTGAACTGCTCGAGCAGTGGCCGGAGATGCCGGCGACGGTGATCGCTGAGCGGATCGGCTGGGACCGGGGCCTGACGGTGCTCAAGGACCGGGTCCGGGACCTGCGGCCGGCCTATCGGCCTGCGGATCCGGCTTCGCGGACGGTCTATGAGCCGGGCGAGATCGGCCAGTGTGACCTGTGGTTCCCGCCGGCAGACATTCCGCTCGGCTTCGGCCAGGTCGGGCGGCCGCCGGTGCTGGTCATGGTCGCGGGCTACTCGCGGTGGATCACCGCCCGGATGCTGCCCTCGAGGTCTGCGGCCGACCTGATCGCCGGGCACTGGCGGCTGCTGACCGAGCTGGGCGCCGTCCCTAGGGTGCTGGTCTGGGACAACGAGGGAGCCGTCGGCTCCTGGCGGTCCGGCGGTCCTCAACTGACCGACGATTTCGCTGCGTTCGCCGGACTGCTGGGCGTCAAGTTCCTGCTCTGCAAGCCCCGGGACCCAGAAGCTAAGGGCCTGGTCGAGCGGGCCAACGGCTATCTGGAGACGTCGTTCCTGCCCGGGCGGGTGTTCGCCTCGCCGGCCGACTTCAACATCCAGCTGGCCGACTGGCTGACCAGGGCGAACCGGCGCATCCACCGCACCTTGCAGGCCCGCCCGGCGGACCGGCTGGAAGCGGACCGCTCGCGGATGCTGGCCTTGCCGCCGATCGCCCCGCCGGGCTGGTGGAAGGCATCGCTGCGGCTGCCGAGAGACCACTACGTCCGCCTCGACACCTGCGACTACTCGGTGCATCCGCTGGCCATCGGCCGCCGCGTCGAGGTCGCCGCCGACCTGGACCAGGTCCTGGTGACCTGCGACGGCGTCGAGGTCGCCCGCCATGCCCGCAGCTGGGCTCGCCACCAGACCATCACCGACCCGGACCACGCGGCCGCTGCCGCGGCCGCCCGCAAGGCGGCCGCCGGCACGAAACCGGCGCCGGCGGATGTGACGGAGGTTGAGGAGCGGTCGCTGGACACCTACGACCGGATCTTCGGCGTCATCGACGGCGGACTGAGCACGGGCGAAGGGGCAGCATGATGAGCACGAAGAACAGCACTAACCAGGCCAGGACCAGCCGTGACGTCGGCTCCGAACTGATCTATCTGACCAAGGCGTTGAAGGCCCCGGCCTTGCGGGATGCTGCCGCCCGGCTCGCCGAGCGGGCCCGCGACGAAGGCTGGAGCCACGAGGAGTATCTGGCCGCATGCCTGCAGAGGGAGGTCGCCGCCCGCGACTCCCACAGCGCCGAGGGACGCATCCGGGCGGCTCGTTTCCCCTCTCGCAAGTCGCTGGAGGACTTCGATTTCGATCACCAGCGGTCCGTGAAACGCGAGGTCATCGCCCATCTGGGGACGCTGGACTTCGTCGCCGGAAAGGAGAATGTGATCTTCCTGGGGCCGCCCGGCACTGGCAAGACCCACCTCGCCACCGGGCTCGGCATCCGGGCCTGCCAGGCCGGCCACCGGGTCGCGTTCGGCACCGCCGCCCAGTGGGTCACCCGCCTTGCCGAGGCCCACCAGGCAGGGCGTCTGAGCGATGAGTTGATCCGGCTGGGACGGATTCCGCTGATCGTGGTCGACGAGGTCGGTTACATCCCCTTCGAGCCCGAGGCTGCGAACCTGTTCTTCCAGTTCATCTCAGGCCGCTACGAACGCGCCTCGGTGATCGTCACCAGCAACAAGCCCTTCGGACGCTGGGGCGAGGTCTTCGGCGACGACACCGTCGCCGCCGCGATGATCGACCGCCTCGTCCACCATGCCGAGGTCATCTCCACCAGCGGAACGCAGACGGTCTTGGCTGGACGGTGCGGGGTGGAGCGGTCGGGGGCTGGCTGGTGTGGGCTGTTGGGGTGGTTCGTCGAGTGGGATCCGTAGGTGGATCTTGACGTGCCAGCCGGTGACTTCGATCTCCTCGACGAGTAGACGGAGGAGGGCTTGTTGCCGGTCGAAGTCGAGGGCGTCGATGCCGACGCGGGCCCGGTTGGTGAAGTCGGTGATCCTGTCGCGGAGTTGGCCTGCCTGGGCAAGTTCGTAGCGCCGGGCGGCGAGTGCGTCACGTCGCTGGGCCAGATCGTGGCGGCGGTGGTCGATGGCGGTGGCGCGTCGTTGCAGGTCGGGCAGGTCGATCAGACCGGCCTGGTAGAGGTCGGCCAGACGGCCCCGCTCAGCCTGGGCCGCGGCAATCTTGCGGTCGAGGCCGCTCAGTTCCTTCGCCAGCAGTTCGTCGCTGGATGCCTTCCCGGCGGTGGCGTGCTGGCCGGCGAGGAGGACGTCGGGACGCAGCAGGATGTCGCGGACCTGAGCGATGACGAAGGCGTCCAGGACATCGGCGCGGATGTTGCGTTCGGTGCAGCGGCGGTCGCTGCCGCCGGCGCGGATCGGGTCGTGGTTGCGGCAGTAGTAGTAGTAGCGGTGGAAGGCGCCGTTGCGGCCACGCATTTTGTGGCAGTTGGTGCCGACGTGGCAGGAGCCGCATTTGACCAGTCCGCGCAGCATCCACTGTCCGGGCTCGGTCCGGCGCGGACTCCACTTGCTGTTGTCCCTGCTCACGGTGCCGACCGCAGTGAACGTCTCCTCGCTGATGAGCGCGGGCACCGTGATGGCGATCCAGTCCTCCCGTGGCCTGGGGATCTGGCGGGGCCGGTGTCCCGGGCGCGGGTCGGGGACCGAGGTGGTGCGGTTGAAGTAGACCCGGCCGACGTATGCCTCGTTGTGCAGGAGCCGGGCGATGGTGGAGGACCCCCAGACGCCGTTGCCCTTATTCGGGGTGGGGATGCTGTCGGTGGCAAGCCCGCGGATGATCTCGCGCATCGACAGGTCGCGCACCGTGTAGTCCTCGAAGATCCGCCGGACCACTGCGGCCTCCGGCTCGAAGACCTCCAGGTGAGCGGCCCGTTCGCTCTCTCGGGCAAGGCGCCGGTAGCCGTAGGGCGTGCGCCAGGAGATGACCTCGCCGGCGCGGGAGCGGAAGAGTTTGCCGCGCCGGTAGCGTTCAGCGATCTTGGCCCGCTCGTACTCGGCGATCACGCCCTGGACCTGCGTCAGCAGGACTGCCTGCGGATCATCCGTGACCGGCGGGGCGTCGGTGAAGCAGACTTTCACCCGCAGGCGGGCCAGCTCGTCCAGGACGACGACCTGGTAGGCGTAGACGCGGGCGAGTCGGTCCGGCGACAGGCACCACACCCGCTCGAACAGCCCGGCCTCGGCCGCGTCCCGCAGCGCGTCCAGGCCCGGTCGGTCCAGGCGGGCTCCCGAGCAGCCGTCGTCGGTGAACTCGGCGACCAGCTCGTCGCCTTCGGCGGCCACCCGTTCGTGCAGCAGGGCCAGTTGAGACCCGATGGTGCCGCGGGCCTGCTGCCCCTCGGTGGATACCCGGGCATAGAGCGCGGCCCTCACCGCACCCACCCCCATGCCTGATCGCTCCCGAAGTCGAGGCGGTCGGCGGCCTCCAGCAGCATCGCGAACACGTCGGCAAGCGCGTCCGTTCGCGGGTCGTGGTGCGGTGACCATGCAGGTCGACGCGCTCCGGACACCTCGGCCCTAAAGTCCGTCTCACCGGCCGGCCAGGAGATGAGTCCGGCCAGTCCGCGGCGGGCGAAGCGGGCCGCAGCCAGCGAGGACGGCGTCCTGCCATGTTCGATGACGTGGCAGCGGAGCAGTTCGTACTCGGCCTGCGCGTGCTCGCCGGGCAGCGGGAACCAGCCCTGCCCCGGCGACGTGGTCATGGCCGCCGGATCCGTTCCACCGTGCGCCGGTGCAGCAGCACACCGAAGATTCGTTCCACCTCGCCGGCCAATTCCGCACCCGAGACACCCGCGGGCGCCGCCCGGATGAAGGCCACGATGTCCTCGGTGACCTTGACCGGGCCGTGCCGTCCCGGCCGCCCGTCCAGCAGACCCGTCATGCCCGCCCGGGTGAAGGACGACTTGACCAGGTAGAACGCCGAACGTGAATAGCCGTGGGCCGCCGCTGTGGCGCTCACGCTCCAGCCCTCGATCACATGCGCACGGAGCATCTCGTACTTGACCTGGACCTTGTCGTGGGCCAGGAAGAAGCCGCCCTCCGCGAACAGCGGCGAGGTGACCGTCTCCGGGTTCGGGTGCAGCAGTCCGGAGGTTTCCAGGGCCTTCAACCTCGTCGGTTCGCTCATCGGCCCCGCCTCCTACTTCGGAAGGTAAGGCGACCGCGGGGCCGTGTCGACCGTTTCCCGCCGCACTCTTTGAACGCGCCGGAACTACCAACGGCGCACGCCCTGTTGACGGCTGCCCGTACCGAATCCCGAGGCCGTGAAGCGGTGCTTCTCGCTGAACACGGCGGCAACAGTCACTACACATCTGGGACCCTCTCCACGATGGGCCGCCGAAGACGTCGACGGTGCTCAGGACGCGAATACAGCCCCTCCACCGGCTCCCCGGACGCCAGCGTGACCGTCAAGTACAGCTTTGTGTTCCGTTGGTGTCGCTGAAGGGCGACAGCTACCGCATGCGCGGCCGCGACCTCGGACGGGTTCCCGCCGCCAACACCGGGGAATGACCAACATCAACTGACGCAGTGGGGGTCACTTTTCACCCGCCGGACTCGGCTCACTTTTCAAGCGTCGCCGACAACAGGGAAGGACTGTGCGAGTTCGATCACGCACGCCCCCTGCCAGTGACGGTCACCGGGCCTTCCGGTGAGATGGTGATCGCTTCCCGGAGCTCTTGACGGTGCCGAGGCCCGAGGACACCTTGAGACACATGAGCAACCAGACCTTTGAGGCCGAGGCTTCAGCGGCGTGGGACGGGCTTCTGGTGCAATACCGGCCACCGGAGGCACCCGACGACTGGGCGTCGCGTTCGATGTGGCCTCTGGTCCAGGCGGCCGCTTCCGTGCCCCGGCTTCGCTCGCTGTATCCGTGGACCTCGCACAGCAGCCTGAATTTCTCCTTGTCACAAAGTTTTCGCGACTGGGGTACGGAGGGGTTCCCCGGCATCCATGCCGGGCCCGGTCTGTACTCCGTTCTGGCGTTTCCCTGGCGGGACAACCGTGTGCTGCTGGCGACCGCTGACTCCACTGAGGCGGTCACATTCGTGGATCAGTGGTTCCGTGACAACGCCGCCGGCCAGGAACCCGGGCGCCGAAGCGAGGAATGACTTCGAGACTCGCCTGGTGCCGGTCACCGTCCCCATGGGGACTCGTGACCACGGGGGTGGGGAATTACGCCGACACGAAACCGCGGATCGTGGGGAATTGCGCGACCGTCGACAGCACGATCTGAACGACGGCGACGACCGGGATCAGCGCGTAGAGGACCGGGTAGGCGCGGGCGATGTCGAAGATCCCGGCGAACAGCCCGACGAGAGGGAAGTACCAGGTGGGCAGCCCCTTCAGGGCAGCGCCCTCGACGGCCTGAGCCCGAGCTTCAGCGTTGACCGGCATCTGAATCGCGACCGTGGCACTCATGGTGTTCCCCTCACCCTTTTCCCAGCGACCCCGCCGGCCCTTGCCGACACCACTGATACTCCCGTCGAAGAGCCACCCGGCGGCAGAGCGAAGAATCCCGACTGCCCCAGGACAAATGTCCCGGCCGCCCGGCCACTAGGGGCCGGTGAGACGCCCGTGAGGTGCCAGCTCCTCGGTGTGATCTACTTCCCGCGCAGATTCGGACACTTCTGTGCGAGCCCGCAGGTGCCCCAGCGTGGTTCCGGGTTCGAACGGCGCTTGTACCTGTGTGTACCTGCCAGAGCCGCGTTGGGGGTGCACGCCGACATGAGCTGTCCCTGGTGGGTGCCATGATCGGCCCTTGCCAGTGTGAGCGCGCTGGCTTCGCGACTCGGGGGTGGCTCGTATGAACACATGGCAGGAGCTTTCAACGCTGGTGGAGGAGCGGCTGAGGGCGAGGTCGTCCGGGGAACGCGGTGTTTTCACTGCCGGTGTTGCGGAACGGCTCATGAGCCGGCACGAGGCGCTCCCCGAAGACGAGCAGGCCCTGTTCACCTTGGCTCTTCGCCCCCTGCTGAACTCTGTGTGGGAGGGCGTTCTCGGTGATACGACTGCTTTCTCGGCAGTAAAGCGGGGTGTCGCCCAGTACATGCTCAGCGATTACTGCCACAACGACGGCCAGGACGGGCCCGATGATGCGGACGAGTCCGCCGCAGCGGCGGCGTTGCATGCCGCGCACGCCTATCTGTTCGGCTGCCACGACTTCGCCAGCTGGACCAGTCGCCGGGCGGTCGAGGCGGTCGATCAACACCTTGAGTACCTGGCCGAACAGGACGGCGGCGAGCTCGTCCCTGATCCGGACGAAGCGCTGGCCTCTGAGCTGCGGCGGCAGTTGCGGGATCTCGACCTCATCGCGAAGTACTCGGCAGATCTTCGCTACTCCAGCATGGGACTGCCCATCGACACCTCGATCCGACTCCGCGTAGAGCTTCGAGTTCCTCTCTCCAGCCGGGCGTGAGCGCCCGAGAAACCTGATGCGGTGAGCATGGGCGTTGCGCAGGCCCGTCCGAAGCGTCCTCACCTCCTGTAGACAGACCGGCGCTTCTCGAACGCTTCCACGGCCTGCGCCGGCCGGCGCCGGTGAGTTCGTAGTGGCGGCGGGCGGGGCGGCGGGGGTGGTGAATGCGGTCAACAAGCCCAAGCCCATCCGCATCCGGATGCAGCCGCAGACGATCCGCCTCGCCCCCGCTGCCTTGCGCTGATCGCAGACAAGAATGCCCATCGCAATGGCACTTGGGCTGTCACGGGAGGAACCGCTCCGGGCGGAAGTCCGCAAGTATCTCATCTCTCGTCCCGATGAGGATCTCCGAAGCAAGCAGCCGGCCGATTACCGGCCCGAGCGTGATGCCGCTGTGGGAAACGGCTTCGTAGTAGCCCGGTATGGACGGCACCGCTCCCACCGAGGGGAATCCATCGGCGGGGATGGGCCGGTCGGCCACCCGTGTCTGTGCGATGCGGGAGGTGCCGAGCTCGGGGACGACGTGCCGTGCCAGTTCGTGGAGCCGGTGTGCGAGTTCCGCCGGATCTTCGCCGGTGTCGATGAGGGCGTCGATCTCGCGGCTGTGGAGGACCACCGACGCGTCTCCGTCAGGACGGATCTCGATGTGAGGCGCGTGCATGGCTCGGCGCACCGGGACCTGAGCACAACTGATCCGGGTGACGACGCCGGGTTCCCGGCGCATCGGCAAGTGCCGTGCAACGAGCCCTGCGACGTGGGAGGCGCTGGGGCCTGCTGCGTTCACGACGACGTTGACGTCGAGTCGGCTCCCATCGGATAGAGCAACTGTCCGGATGCTCCCATCGGTACCGGCTCCGATGTCACAGACCGCGATGCCGGACCGGAGTTCGGCGCCGGATGCGACGGCCTGGCCGACCAGGTGGCGGACGAGGTGACGTCCGTGCACCCAGGCTTCGTCGGGGTAGAAGACGACTGGAACGTCGCCGGGCACTGTGAGAGCAGGTTCGAGGCGGCGGCGCACCTCGGCCCCCGTGTACACCTCGGCGCGGTAGTCCCAGCCAGCCAGCAGGTCGGCAGTCTTCAGGAGCTTCGCTTCCGCAGCTGGATCGTCTGCCCAGCGCAGATGACCGCTGGGATGCCACCAGGAGCCTGGCCCGATGGTCCTGGCGAGCTCACGGTAGGCTGCCATGCCCGCGACGTTCAGGTCGAAGTAGGACTTGCGTGCGGTCTTGTTGCTGGCGTTGGCCCATGAGAACGACCAGTTGGTGACGCCCTCGCCCGGCTGTCCTGCATCAATGAAGACCACCTTGGCGCCGTGCCGGGAGAGGTTCCAGCCCACGCTGGCCCCGAGGATGCCCACTCCGATGACAGCAACAAGTTCAGGCGACTTTGCGGACCCGATCCTCACGACGGCCCCTTCCCAGATCACGGGTGACTTCCGTTTCCAGCATCCAAGACCGCACTACAGCCCACCAGTCGCGGAACGTCACAGATCACCGGTTCCGACACAGCGTGTGACGCCTTCATCGGGTCGCCGCAACGTGTTGGCGGCGAGCAGTTCCTGCAAGAGTCCAACGACGAGATCGGGCTGTCCGACGAACGGGGAGTGGCCCGTCTGCCACTCGCGCACGTCGGTGCAGCGCGAGGCCATCTTCCGCTGCAGGACCGGATCAATGGCCAGGTCCTGTGCGCAGACGATGTAAGTGGAGGATGTGTGCTTCCAGCTGTGGTGTTCTGGGATGCCTCGTCCGCAGCCGGGGGCTTGGGCACGCAGGAGACCAACCGCCCAGGCCGCGAGAGGTTCGGGACAGCCGCCGTAAAGGACGTCAGCAGCCCGGTCGGGGTGCAGGCTGGTCGATCCGTCGGACTCAGGCTTGATCGCGTCCTGGAGCTGCAGGGACGCGCCACCCAGATTGGCCGCGCTCTCGCCGGCATCTGACACGAAGGCCGCCAGATAGACCAAGTGCCCCGCCCCGCGCACCCCGGTGATCACTGACCCTCCGTAGGAGTGACCGAGCACAGTGGGAGGCTCAGGTAGCGAGTCGATGACAGCCTGGACTGCGGCTGTGTCAGCCGACAATGAGCCTCGGTGAAGCTCGGGAACGAGGACCTCGGTTCCTGCGATCCGTAGGCGTTCTGCCACCAGGGCGAAGTGTTCGGGACGGTGATACAGGCCATGAACGAGCACCACGGCGGCCAATGCGCGCGCCTCCTCGGGTCGGTGTCAGACGTGTGATCCAGGGCCGGTCAGCCGTATCGTTGCAGCAGTCCGTCCACGTACGCCTCCAGCCGTTCTCTCAGTACCTCGGACGTCAGATCGTCCCGCCCCAGGTCACGCCACGGCCCGGCCAGCTTCGCCGCGTCGGGGCAGTAGTGCAGGGCGTCGAGCAGCCGCCAGTACAGGTGGCCGGCGTCGTCGGCAAGGTCGCGGCCGCCGTGCGCTTCGTACCGCTCGCGAAAGTCCAGCCCGTACGTCGGCCCGTGCAGCAGCGCGAGCGCGGTCGAGCAGTGCGCCACGTCCAGGTCGGCAGGTCCCCACGAGGTCTCGACCCAGTCCACGACACCGCTGATCCGCAGCCCCGGCCCAGCTCCCGTGAAGAGCACGTTCCCGGGGTGGAAGTCGCGGTGCAGAAAGCAGCCTTCGTAGGCGGCGGGTCGCGGCGGATCACATCCACGGCCCGCTCCCACAGGGACCCGTCCGGTGCGCGGACACGCTCCGGGGTTGTCCACGCCTGGTACGTGCGCGGTCTTTCGGCCGGTACAACGCCGTGGATGCGGACGAGCTGGGCCGCGAGCAAGTCCAGGCGCAGGTCGAGGTCGTCCGCATCCACGCGGACGCGGCCCGGCAGCGCGGACATCAACAGCATCGGGTGGTCGCAGTGTTCGGCCGTGGCGTCCACAGCGACGAGACCGGGCGCCGGGATGCCTTCCTGCCCGGCGAACAGCGCCAGGACGGACGCCTCGCGGGTCAGCAGCCCGGCCGCCGCTTGGCGGAAGAACGGCTTCACGAAGGTCCGTTGCACCAGGGCCGTAGCGTCGTCGAGCGTGAGCCGGCGCATCTGGGAGCTCCAGCCACCGGGCAGCAGGCGGGAGTCGGTGACCGAGCGGCCGTGGCCGAGCTGCTTCGCCACCCACTCACGCGTCGCCGTCCAGCCACGGTCGTCAAGGCCGCTCAGCACCGCCTCAACGAACTGCAGCCGGTCATCGCCGTGCTCGCGGAACTACAGCCCCAGCTGGTGCTGGGCGTCCGGTAGGTCGAACCGCGTGTACTGGGCGCGCGCGGCCAGCGTGTCCTGTACAGCCTCGGTCACCGCCGCCGGGATCACCGCGTCCGTGCCCGGCACGGCGAGGACCGCCCGGCCCTCGTACGCCCGCAGCACCTCAAGCGCGGGCGCCTCCCGCCAGCTGTCCGGCCGCCGGATGATCCCGCTGAACCGACCGTTACCGTCCCCGAAGGGCACGTCCCACGCTTCGGCGGTGTACACGCCGGGTGCACACAGCCCCAGGGCCGTCACCCGATCCCCATAGTGCTGGACGAGATCCGCCACCGTCTGCCCACTCATGCTGAATCCCACCAGGACCAGCGGCCCGTCTGCTGGCGCGTACGCGTCGATCACCGCTACGGCCTGCTCGAACCGTCGCCGCAGACTTGACTCGCATAGTTTGCCGGTGCTTTCGCCGTGCCCGGAGAAGTCGAAGGCGATTCCTCGTCAGCCGTGGGCCACGAACTCCCGCACCAGCGGCAGCAGTCGCTCCGTGTTGCTGGTGCCTGCGCCATGCAGCACGACGGCGGTGGCCCCGGCGGAATCACCGCCATACACACCGCTGAGTCGTTCGTCGTCGTGGTCGTGTGTGAAATCGAAGAGCATGCCCCCTATTCACTCACGCGGGGGCCTCCGTTCCTCGAAAGTGTCGCTGGAAGCATCCGACACTGGGCTCCGCTCTTCGAGCGGCGGCTGAGTTCGACGGCGTACTGCGCGCGGGGGGGGCGCCCGCGGCGGCGGCCCAGCCCGGTGGCCGCTCCAACGGAGATGCCGCGGACCTCGCTGACGACAGCGGGGGGCAACTGCGCTGCGAGGTCGATCAGCACGCTGTTGCGTCCGCGCCGGGAGGGCAGGCGGGACGGTTGAAGGAGGGAGAGTGAGTCGCCGGCACTGCCGTGAGCCCCGGGGCCTGTTGCCACGCCACCTGGACCGTTGCGCGAACGCATAGTTGGCGAGTTCGCGCGGTTCCTGGGCACCCTGATGCGAATCATTTTGCTATGTACCGATCGATCAGGTGCATATCCCCCCAACTTTTCAGACATTCTGTAACTTCGTAGAACGCTCAAACCCTGCAATTTTGACGGCGCCAACCGATTTCGAAACCCCGTTTTTCGTGCGCATGAAGCATGCTAAGGTCGTGATTCGCACATGGGGGGGGCGAAAATGCTTCGTCTCTACTCTCTACTTCCCAAGGGGGGGAAATGAATTCTTTCGTAACTCGAATAAAGGGTAAGACTGCGAAGGGTGTCGTCATTGCAGCCCTGGCGGTTGCAGCAGTCGGTCTTACCGCGCCGACGTCGAGCGCCTCAAATGAGAGCACTTGGCAGGCAGGGTGCCGGGGGTACTGGTACTCGACGTCCGGTCACGGTTACTGCTATGACGCGAATACGTACATCAGTTCGTCCTGGTACACGAACTACGACTGCAGCGCCGAGATTGATGCGCACCACTCCACCACGCTGTACAACGGCTACGAAGGTAAGTACGACACGTACGAGTGCACGTTCTCGATAAACAAGACGAGTGTATACCAGTAGTTCACTAACGTCGTGGTGGGCCCGCCGTAACGGCGGGCCCACCACGCATTTCAGGGAATTCAATCTATGACGACTCACTCTGTCGCTCAATTGACGGCCCTTACGCAAGGGTACGGACGCCGTAACATCATCGACGATCTCACCCTGTCCATTCAGCCGGGTGTCACAGGGTTGCTGGGCCCCAATGGGGCAGGCAAGACAACACTGTTCCGTACCCTCGCCACGATCGCGCCACCACAGAGCGGAGAGCTTCAGCTCTTCGGTAAACCGGTTACCAGCGAACGAGAAGCACGGCGGGTCCGCCGCCGCATCGGCTACCTGCCCCAGGACTTCGGCTACTTCCCGGCATTCTCCATCATCGATTTCGTCCGTTACTGTGCCTGGCTGCGCGAGGTGCCAGCCAAAGATGCAGACTCCGCCACCCACGAAGCTCTGGCTGCCGTCGGGCTCAGCGACCGAGCCCGCGACCGTATGAAGTCACTGTCCGGCGGCATGCTGCGTCGCGCCGGGATCGCTGCAGCCATCGTTGGTTCTCCATCCCTGCTCCTGCTCGACGAGCCCACCGTTGGACTCGACCCAGCGCAGCGCCTCGACTTCCGTAGCCTCATCCGTTCCCTCGCTCGCGCCGGTGCTGCCATTGTGCTCAGCACTCACCTCGTGGAGGACGTGGGTGCCGCCTGTGACACCGTCCTTGTGCTGAGCGATGGCCAGGTGGTCCACAGCGGTACGCCGCAACAGCTGGCACAACTGTCTACCCCCACGGCTCCGGGAGACAGCCCGCTTGAGCGCGGCTACATGACTGTCCTGGGTAACCGCGGTTCGGCCGAGGAAGCTACATGTTGAACGCCTATCGCATTGAACTGCGACGTTCCCCCCTTCTCACTGCCTTTCCCGTGATGATCGCCGTGGACCTGGTGGTGCTCTTCGGACGGACCCGGTATTGGATCGGTGTATGGCCCGAGGCGAGCGTGGCGGCACAGGTCGTCACTCTTTTCCTGGGGCCCGTCCTCGCCGGCGTCTCTGCCTGGCAGGCTGGCCGCTCGTCCCGAGCGAAGATGCCCGAGTTCCTTCTCGCGGCGGCCCGGCCGAGTTGGCGGATCGAAGCTGCACGGTTGGCCGCGACACTCACGCTGGGATTCCTCGCATACGCGGTCGGGTGTCTTGTCGCCGCAGCAGTCTCGTTCGGCGACGCAGGACCAGGATTCCTGTGGCCGTCCTACCTGCTGTTGGGGGCTTCGACCCTGATCATTTTCGCGTCCGTAGGGCATTTGGCCGGCCGATGGTGGCCGTCGGCCGGGTTCACACCCATCGTGTGCGCGCTGGGCTGTTTCATCAGCATGTTGGCACTGCCGTTCAAATTCAATGTCCTTGCGGGGCCGCCCGACACATACATGCGCCCGCTGCCGGTTGTGCTTCGCCTGCTGTGCGCTCTTGCCCTCGCTGTGCTGGCGGTGACGGCGCCGCCGACGAAGCGGAAGGCCGATGACCAGATGCCCGGCCGGGGGCTGCCACGCCACATCCGCGCTGTTGCCGTCGGGGCGGTGGTCTGCGCCTTTGGCGCTCTGGCCGCAGCTCCGGCCGCTGGAGAACTGCGCGTGGAGCGCCCAGCATCGGCGACCACGCCGCTGTGCGACCGTGCCGGCGAGACCGCTCCGCGCGTGTGCGTCTGGCCCGAGCACCGAAAGTACCTGCCGGACCTGACCCGCATGGCACAGCGCCTTGGCCAGACCTCCCAACCGGGGATCAAAATCCCGGCCTGGTTCTATGAATTCGGACTGCAACGCACCCAGTTGGGCGACCGAGGGTTCGACGTCACCGAAGGCCACGTACGCGCTGCGGCAATTGCCATGGCGCACCAGGTCTTCACCGAGTCGTTCGGCCGATGCCGACCGCCCCGGAAGGAAATCCAGGCCTGGCAAGCAATCGACAACATCCATCTGTGGCTGGAATACCGGTCCATGGGCCAGGACCCCGCCGTCGCTGACAAGGGGCTCCACGTCGAAGGGGTCTCCGAGGCCCAGCGCGAGGCTGCCAACGCTGTACGGATGCCATCAGTCCAACAACAGCAGTGGGTCGCGCAGGAGCGTAGCCAACTTCTTCGAGACACCTCCTGGTGCACGCCTGATGAACCACGCTGACCTGCTTCGCTATGCGCGAGTTCACCGAGGCGGAGGGGTCCTCGCTGCAACGGCAGCGGTTGCCCTTCTGTCGGCACTCTTCGGTGGCACACACATTGCGCTTCCCTCCATCGGCAGTGGAGGCCTCACCACAGGCGTGCCCTACCGGCAGGAGCTTCCGCTCCTGTCGGCCGTCTTCCTCACCGCCACACTCGGCGGAGCGATGTCGGCACACGACGAAATGGGCGCAGTCACAATGCACCGAGTTCGTGGCATGTACTGCATCGCCTTGACGCTGACGACCTGCACTCTCTCTTTCGTCATGGAGACGCTGGCTGTCGGGCCCGGCGCCGGGGTCATCTTCGTTCGATCCGTCCTGATCTGGCTCGGCATGGCCCTGCTCTCGGCTTGGTTGCTCGGGCAGCCACTCGCTTGGGCCATCCCCCTCACTTCAGCCTTCTTGCTGGTCTGGTATCCCCTCAACTGGTGGGACTGGACCGCTAATCCGGCCGCTGACCCGTACAGCTGGGCTGCGGCCGCACTCGCCCTATTCGTCGGTAGCGCTGCGACCGCAGCGACACCCTGGCGAAGGAAAGTCATCTTTCGCAAAAGGAAGACATAAGCGACGCGACAAGTACGGAGTGATCGGGCTCGAATAGCGCTACTGCCCGGCTTAACCTCGATCGTTCATGAGTCCCCGTCAACTTGCTGACGGGGGCGTTGGGTTTGTGGGGTGGGGGTCTTCCCCGACCCGGCGCCCACGCGGCTGGGCCACGAGCGCCTCACGTCCGCCGGCCAGCCACTTCGCCCACGCGTTGTCCACGGCCTTGAGCGAGACCTGGAACACCGCCGCGATATCCTCGCGAGTCCGGCCCGCCACCAACGCGGCCACCACCCGCAGCCGAAGGGCATCCTGCGCCGACGGCGACAACTGCCGTGCGTCCCCCACCAGTTCACTCACGCAGGGATCAACGACCCAGAACCCCAACCGTTTCGGACCAATAGCGTAGGAGACAGAACCACCGGACACCCAGCCGCTTGAGTAGTCATCGTTTTGAACCCTCACCGTTGTCTTGTGTGACACGTCCGCCAGGTCTCCGTCAGGTTGAGCGCGGCAGCGGAGGGCGCGTGCCCAACCGGCACTCCGGCTGGGCACCTGCGTCCGTCCTCGCCGACTTCACCGGCACCAGCATCAGCAACGCCATCCGCTGGACCGGATACGCCAGACGCGACTGGCTCGACTACATCGCGTCCCGCACACAGATCTGACCGCTCCCGTGAGCGCCGGGCATGGTCCAGTGAGACCACCAGAAGATGGGGGCTCTATCATGCCTCGGCGCATTCGTCGACGAACGCACAAAGCCGACGGATGAGGCTCAAATTGGAGGGGGTGGGGTCCGAGTCGCTCTGCATGTGAGGTGCATCCTGGAGCCACTGCTGCCACAGGCCGCCCGGTTCCCGGAAGCGGTCGGCTTGACCACCTCCTAGTAGTGCTTGGTCAAGTTCGTTCGGCGGTGGCGTGTCTTCTTGATCGGTTGTGTCGTTGATCGTGTGTGCTGGGTGGGGAGTTGGCCGCGGTCCGGTGTGATCTGGAGGACTTCGCGGCGGAGATGTTCGAGCCGTTCGGGCGGGTGGATCAGCGTCGGTGGGGTGCGGTCTATCTGCGGGGGCTGCTGCTGGAGGGCGGGCGCAAGTCGGTGGAACCGATGGCCGCCCGGTTGGGCGAGGACGGCAACCGGCAGGCGCTGGCCCACTTCATCACGTCCAGCCCGTGGGACGCGGCACACGTGCGGGCCCGGCTCGCGTGGCGGATGCAGCCGGTCGTCAGACCGACGGCGCTGGTCATCGACGACACCGGGTTCCTCAAGGACGGGGACGCGTCCGCGTGTGTGTCTCGGCAGTACACGGGGACGGCGGGCAAGGTCACCAACTGCCAGGCGGGAGTGTCGCTGCACCTGGCGTCCGACAACGCGTCGGCGGCGGTGAACTGGCGTCTGTTCCTGCCCGAGAGCTGGGATCCGGCGTCGCCGAAGGCCAATGCGGCCAAGGTGGCCCGGCGTGGCAGGTGCGGTATCCCGGCCGGAGTGGGGCATGTCGAAAAGTGGCAGCTGGCCCTCGACATGGTCGACGAGACGCGGTCCTGGGGTCTTGATGTCCCCCTGGTCATCGCGGACGGCGGCTATGGCGACACCGCCGCCTTCCGCCTCGGCCTGGAGGGCCGCGGGCTCGACTACGTGGTGGGCATCTCGACCACGACCACCGCGCAGCCTGGGGACGCACAGCTGTGCATCCCGGCCTGTTCCGGCCGGGGCCGACGAGCGGGGCCGGCCTACCCAGAAGCGGCGAAGACGGTGAAGAGTCTGGTCCTTGCGGCGGGGAAACGGGCTGCGCGGCCGGTGCAGTGGCGCGAGGGCTCGCGGCCCGGGACCGGCCGCAGCGGGCACAAACGTATGTACTCCCGCTTCGTGGCCCTGCGGATCCGGCCCGCCGGACGCGAGATCCGCAAAGCCACGGCCGGGGGCGAGTTGCCGGTGCGCTGGCTGCTGGCCGAATGGCCGGCCGACCAGGACGAACCAGTGCAGTTCTGGCTGTCCAACCTGCCCGAGACCACCCCACTGGCCACCCTCGTCCGCACCGCGAAGCTCCGCTGGCGCATCGAGAACGACTACCGCGAGATGAAACAGGCCCTGGGCCTGGCCCACTTCGAGGGCCGCACCTGGCCCGGCTGGCACCACCACGTCACCCTCGTCTCCGTCGCCCACGCCTTCTGCACCCTCCAGCGACTGACCCGGTCCCCAAAAGAGACGGCGTCGGCCTGAGCCTCTACCGAGTCGTCCGCGAACTGCAGTTACTCCTCGCAGCCTGGACCGGCGCCTGCCCCACCTGTCACCGCAACATCCCCGACCCCGCACCAACCTGACCAAGCACTACTAGCAGCCGACGTCTTCTGGGTGACCTCTCTGGCCGACGGGATGAACCTCACCGCTCAGGAATACCTCACCGCTCAAGCCGCCACCGAACGCGCAGGCGTCCTCGTCCTCTCTCGGCACACCGGGATCGCCCACCAGCTCGGGAACGCGGCCTTGCTCACCGATCCCTACTACCCGCAAGACCTAGTGAGCACCTTGCACACCGCGCTGACTATGCCCCCTTCTCAGCGCAAGGCAAACACCGCCCACTTGATCTGCCTGCTCAACGCGGCTACCCCCGCCGCCTGGTCCCGCGCCGTCATCGCGGCCATCCGCGACCAGGCTGGATAGTCGCAAGCCCGCTCGGCACTGAACAGCGACCGCGCCGACGATCTCGAAGCGCTCGGGATCGTGTGGGACACCGCCGCTTCCGCCTTCGCCAAGAACCTCGCGGCCGAGCGCGCCTACTTCGCGGAGAGTCCGGCACACTGGCCGCGCCCCGGCACACCACCGCACTCGACAAGCCGGTCGGGCAGTGGCTCACCAACATCCGGCGCCCCGGCGGACTCGGCAAGGACCCGGTACGCGCCGAACGGCGGGCCGCCCAGCTCGCCGCGGTCGACCCACTGGGGACGCCGTCGGCGCTCGGGTGGACCGTGGACTGGCACCGCCACTACGTCGGCTTGGCGGCCTTGTTGGACGAGGGGGCGCTGCTGACGGGCATCGTGCCGGGGGTGACATGGTGCGGTGACGGCATCGGGCGCTGGCTGCTGCGGCAGCAGCGCGACTTCGGCCGGCTCAACCCAGAGCAGCAGAAGCGGCTCAGCGAACTCGGTGTGAAACCGGCTGTGCAGGCCCGTACGGCGTCGGCGGCCAGCGGGGCCAACTGGGCCGGGCGAGGGGCGGAGGCCTTCACGCGGGGCCTGGCGGCGCTTGCGCAGTACGTCGAGCGGGAGCAGCGCACCGTGGTGCCGCGTCAGCACAACGAACAGGTCACCGTCGACGGACAGGACCACGACGTACGCCTCGGTGTATGGGTGTCCAACCAGAAGATGCGCCGCGACCGGTTGAGCGAGGAACAGCTTGGGCAGCTCGCCGGACTCGGCATCGACTGGGCGTAGGGAGCGGTGACAACCACTCGAACCGTCTGCTGATTCCGGCGGGGCGAAGACGGGGGGCGGGGCGGGGGCGCGGAGGCGTTCACGGGGGGCCTGGCGGCGCTTGGGCAGTACCTCGAGTGTGAGCGGCGCATCCCGGGCTGCGCCCCCGGCGCTTCCAGCGGCAGGTTTGAGGTGGCGGTCACCTACACCGGTGAACGTGCAGGTGGGCGGCGCCATGGGGAGAATTGCCGCTGGTAGACAGGCGATTGGAGGCCCCGGGACCGCCCGGGGTACGGACGAAGGGTTTCCCATGTCCCGTACAACGTTCACACGTCGCTCCCTGTCGCTGGCCGGTACCGCCGTGCTGGCCCTCTCGCTCCTGTTCCCGGCCGCTACCGCGTCCGCCCGCCCGGCACAGCAAAACAACCAGGCATCCCCGGCGCTCGTCATCTTCACGACCGACCAGCGGGTCGAGATTCACGGCCCTGGCATCGACGCCGAAGGGGTGTACACCCCGGCCCTCGACCACGACGTCAGGGTCCTGGGAAACGCCCAGTTCAGGGGCAGCAGCGGTCCCTACAACCTCAGGGGGATCGTGGGCGACCGGGGCGGCCAGCTCCAATTCGCCGGCCCCGTAGGGTCGGGAACGATGACATTCCAACCCACCGACATTCCCCAGACCGAGGTGGCCGGCTCCGTGAATGTCCAGATCCGCTTCTAGCCCAGGAACATGAGGTGAGGCTCGGGGTGTAGACCTCGAACCAGAAGACCCCGCCGCGCCCGGTTGAGCGCCGAACAGCTCGGACAGCTCGCCGAGCTCGGCATCGACTGGGTGTAGGCGGCGCGGTGACTGGGGCTGGGAACGGTCGTTGAACCGGCGATCAGGATGAAGTGGCACAGAGTCCCGGGGCCCGCAGGGGCGCTTCATCGGACGGGCTCCAGGCAAGCAACGGATGCCGTCGCCCTTCCCGCTAACGCGGAGCACTTGGAGAGGTTAGGGAAGCGTTGGCGCCGCCTGAAATCCTCGTGCGTTCCCCCACGGAGCCTCTGCCGATTCCCCCTTGTCGGCCAGGCTCCCCAGGCCCAGCACCGCGAGCAGCGGCTCACGAGAGGACGCGATGCACGCCAACGACCAGGCCCAGACTTCCGAGGGCAAGAAGCCCGGCCGCTCCCCCTCGAAGGCTCCCGGCCGGGGTGGCGGCGTACCTGCCGGGCTTCTCGCTCTGCAGAGCACCGCCGGGAACGCGGCCGTCGTCCAGATGCTCCGCCAGGCGGGACACCCCTGGGCCCAGGATCAGCACCAGCACGGCGCCGGCTGCGGACACCAACAAGCGGGTGAACAGCCCGCGGTGCAGCGCTCCGCAGTCCACGACGTCCTGCGCTCCGGGGGACACCCCCTGGACAACGCGACGCGCACCGACATGGAAAGCCGGCTCGGCGCCGACTTCTCCGACGTCCGCATCCACGACGGCGCCGCCGCCAAAGCGTCCGCCGCCGAAGTCGGCGCCCACGCCTACACCAGCGGCAACCACGTGGTCATCGGTGACGGCGGCAGCGACAAGCACACCCTCGCCCATGAACTCACCCACGTCATCCAGCAACGCCGGGGCCCTGTAGCGGGTATGGACAACGGCGCGGGCCTCAGCATCAGCGATCCGAGTGACCGCTTCGAACGCGAAGCCGAGGCCAACGCGACACGGGTCATGAGCGGCCCGACCCCGGCCACGGGCTCCCGCGCCGCCGCTGAACGGGACCAGCAGGCCACTTTCACGTCTGACCAGGCCGTCCAGCGGATGGCGTACTTCGCACCCGGCGAGCCGGCCCTAGGCCACCCCGGCTTCACCGTCTTCCTGAACGCCACCCTCAACAACGTGGGTATCGGATCCTGGACGAGCCAGAACGAGTACGCCCAGGTGGCGCAGGATCACGCCGAGGACCAGATGATCGACGCGTTCGACACGGCGATCGGATTCCTGAATATCAACCCCGCGATCGCCGCCGCCGGCGCCGGCACACCCATTCTGAATGCCCTCACCGGCCATCTGAACGCGCTGCAAGGCCAGGGTATCGACGTAGACAATCAACAGATCGCGCACCATCTCCAGATCAATCTGTCGGCAAGCCCCTGTTCGACCTCGCTCGGGACCAGCAACAAAGCCCAGGGAGACGGCTGCGCGGAGCGACTCGTGCAGCTGGCCCGGTTTCGGTTCGGCCCGAATGGCAACCACCGCTTCGCCATCGCCATTAACGCCCACCACCTGTACCAGCCCCAGGGCGTGCAGAACGCGGCACAGGTGTCGCAGCAGGTGAACCAGCAGCTACTAGGGGCCAACGGCATCACTGTCACGATCGGCTGATGAGGAGGGGCTGTTCGTGCCCTTGGGCAAGCAGCAGCGGAAGAGCCACGGTCCGACAGTCGCTCGGGCTCGGCCGCGCGCCCCCTTGGACGTCATGGGCCTGAGCGCGGCCTCCGCCTTCGGGCCTTGGCCCCGGCGCTGAGGTCCAGCTGCCCGAGGACCGGGGCGGTGGTTCTCCACGTTGACCTTGGGATAGGCGCTGTCCTCCAGGCAGAGGGCTGCTGCGCCGGCGAGGTCGCCGGCGAACCGGCGGGCTGTGGCCGCGGTGCCACCGGCGTTGTCGACAGTGTCGATGAGCTCCTGGAACGTGTCCGTTCGGCCTGAGCCCACGGTCCGCGAGGCGTCCCAGCATCCCTGTATCGAGTGCGTGAACTGCCGAAGGTGCACCTGCCGCACCCCGACAGCGAGCAGCGAGTGCGAACTGTGCCAGCGGATCAGGTGGGCGCGACGAAAGGCCGATGAAGACATCGCCCGCTACAAGGACCAGGTCGCCAACGGTCATGCCTACGCGATGACGGCCAGCCGGCTGAATCGTTGGAACTGCAGAAGCCTGCCCAGCGTGGACAGTTGTCTGTCGATTCTGGAGTGCCACATCAGACGTGCCCGCAGTCAGAAGGTCGACAACGCGGCACGCCACATCGTCTGGCAGGGGCTTCCCGTGCTGTTCGCCGCACAGGAGCTCCGGGCGAAGAAGACCCACAAACGGGGCTGCGGCATTTGCAGCCCTGCCCCGCTGCAGCGGGGCAGGGAGTGCCCTGTTCGGCGACGGATGGGAGCGCAGCCGCGCGAGGCCCACGGCCGAGCGCGCCAATCACCTGCACCCTCGCGCGTCTCCGCCGCGGCCGCAGACCAAGCTCCCCGGAGGATCCACCAGCCGGGCACCTGCAACTGGGCTGTCGGAGATGGGCACCATCCCATGTCTCCTCTTCGACCGTCACCGGGAATGCACCTTGGACAGGGCATCGGGCTGGTGGACGAGGAAGGCCTGAATCGCTGCGGCGAGCGCCCCCGCGACGACACCTATCGGCGGCCTGCGCGGAGTACGCCGAAGGCGGCCTATCCGTGGCCAGGGTCGCGCAGCTGATTACGGTGGCCACAGTCCCAGCACTTCACGGACTCGGGGAGATTCTCGAACCGTGATCCGGAGACTCCGAAAGAACCGTCGATGAGAAAGCCTCCGCACTCTTGACAGGGCGTGGCGTGGAACGGCTTGTCGCAGCGAAAGCAGGTGCCTTCTGCGCCGGTCTGGTCGAGGCGGGTAACTCGGGTATCTGCGCTGCCACATCGCACGCAGAACGCTTCCTGTTTCGTCATGATTCTGGTGTACATCAGGTTCGCGGCATTGATTCGCCCGGTCTGATCCGGCGTTCCGCAGTAGCGGCCGTCGCAGACCGTGCGAAGCGGCATTGTCGGGGCCGGCGTGGCCCCGCACGGTGTCAGGCGTCGGCCTCCTCGCTCGGACGGCCGGCAGGTTGCCGCTGAGATACTGCGCCCGCCCGATCAAGGAGGCTGGTGTGATCATCTTCGACACGAACGCGGTGAACGAACTGTCACCGTCGAGTCCGCGTGCTGACCTCATTCGGAAACTGCGGCAGTCCAGGCGTCACCGGGTCGCTGTGCCCTGGATGGTGCTGGAGGAGATGGCCGCCCACAAGGCTCGCTTCTACCCCGAGAAGTACAACGCGGTGTTGCGGAGGGGCGGGCGGCGGTCGTGGAGGGCCGCGGCGGTCCGTCCAGGTGGCCGGCCCGGTCTCGATGAGGATCTTGCGCTTGGCCCACCGGATCAGCTCGCCGGTCAGGTCGCTGCGGTCCAGCCATAGCAGGGTGGCCAGTTCGATGGCGCGCCACTCACGCTCCGGGGCGGCGCCCATCGCGGCGAGCACATCCTGGAGAACAGCGCGGAAGCGACGGCCGATGGCGAGACGGATCCGCTTCACCGCGACGTCGATGCCCCATGCGACGTCGTGTGCCTGTCGCACCGTCACCTCGCCCCGTGAATGCTAGGGGTGTGGAGTTATCCCTGGTAGCCCCGCTGCCCGGACGGCACCCACCGCGCCGACCCGCTGCCTACTGCTTGACGCAGAGCGCCGTGATCTGCACGGCGTCGTCGTGGTTCGCTGCCCCGAAGTAGTGGTCGTACTCGGAGACGGAGTGGTTGTACGCGGAGACGTCGGCGGCCCCGGCGCTCTCCCCCCGGTAGGCGGCCGCCAGCCCGGTGTGGTCTGCGGCGGCCTGCTGAAATGCGGCCTTGAGCGTCTTGTCACTGGTCTGGGTGGCGGCTTGCGATTCCACTGCCGCCAAGCGGTCTTCCTCGATGGCGAAATCCGCCAAGTTAGGGGACCCTGACGATTTCAGGTTGTTACTCACCCAGGTGTTGTTCTGTGCCATACCCGTGCTCCAGGTCGTGCATGCCGCATTCGAGGTCGCCTGGTCCTGCCGGATGATCAGGGCGGCGCCAATGGCCGCGGCGCCAATGGCCGCGACGACTACTGCGCCTGCGACTCGGCCGAACGCTTTTCGTGCCGTGCGGTTCGGCCCGGACTTCGCTTGCGCCGGCACTCGCTGCGGGCGCGGAGCGGTAGCCGTCGGCCGGTCAGGCATCTGGGCAGTGCGGGTCAGGGTCGGAGTCGTCAGCGTCTTCGAGTACGAGTCAGCCGGTGCCGGGGGCAGCGCTTCAGTGACTGCCTCGTCGCTGGACGGCATTTCCCAACCGTCCACGCGCCCGTTGGCCAGGAGTGTTCGCGCCTGTGCGATGTCCGGTCGCTGCTCGGGCAGCTTCAGTGTCAGGGCCGTGATGAGGGGTGCCAGCGGTCCGGCCTTGACCATCGGCGGCAGCGGCTTGGTGAGGATGGCCGAGAGGGTTCCGGTCAGGCTGTTCTTCTTCTCGAACGGCGAGTAGCCCTCCACTGCCTCGAAGAGGGTCACCCCGAGGGAGAAGAGGTCCGAGGCGGAGGTGCCGGGCTCGCCCTCGACGCGTTCCGGGGCGATGTACGCCATCGTACCCATCACCGAGCCCGACACCGTCACCGTCACGTCGGACTCGGACTTGGCGATACCGAAATCGGTGAGCAGCACTCGACCGTCGTCGGCCAGCATGATGTTGTGCGGTTTGATGTCGCGGTGCACGAGACCCTTCGTGTGGAGCGCACCGAGAGCGTCGAGCATCGCCTGGGCGATGCGGACGGCCTGCGGGACCCCGACTGAGGACAAGTGCCCGTTCGCGTCTGCCGCCGTTTTTGAGTCCAAGGACCCGTGCAACACGTGGCGGAGCGACCGGCCCCTCACTAACTGCATGACGATCCACGGCGAACCGTTCTCCAGCAGGACGTCGTAGACGGTCACGATGTTCGGATGGTCCGCGAGGGCGGCCGCGTTCCTGGCCTCGCGAAGAGCCAGCTGCAGGCGCAGTTCCTGCTGCACGGGAGGCAACGCCGGCAGCAGTACCTCCTTCACGGCGACCGAGCGGTCCAGATGGGTGTCCCTGGCTTCCCAGACCCGCCCCATGCCCCCGTGGCCGATCTCCGAGACCAACTCGTACCGGCCGCCCAGCACATGGCCAACCGTCGCCCCGGCCTCGCCCACGTTTCCCCCGTCACCCGAGTGGCCACACGCTGCCGACGAGACCACAGGATAGTGGGCCCGGTCGATCGCTTCCAGACCAGTGAGCGGTGTTCGTCGTGAAGTTGCAGGTCGCAGGCTTGGTGCGCGTGGGTTTCAGCATGCTCACGCTGGTCGGCGGCCGGTATCCAGAAGATCTACTGACTGACCGGTCGGTGGGGTGCGGATTCCGCTGCGTTCCTGCCGCGTGATTCCGCCTACGATTCGTCACCGCGCGGATACGCTGCCGGGTCGCGGGGTGTGGTGCGGGGATCTCTGAGCTGGAACGGATCACGGTGCGCCGGAGCGAGCTGGACGCGCTCGCCGAGGAGCTGGGCAAGCAGCTCCAGGAAGTCCAGGCGGAGCGGGAGGAGTTGGTGATCGCCGAGCGGGTCACCTGCTGCGGCTGGCCGAGCAGGATGGGGCCGAGGCGGAGGCTCCCGTGGTGGAAGCCCCGGTGTAGGCGCAGGTGGCGAGACGTGCGGTGCTGCCGGTCCCGTACCGGGGCGAGTGCCCGGACGAGACTGCGCTGCCCGGCGACTACCGCCGTGTCGCACCGGCACCACTCGGACGAGCGACACCTTCGAGCTCAACTCACCGTCACAGACATGGAGTCTATGAATCGTCGCAGTTCAGGGCCGATGTCCGAGCTCCTGCGGTCGGTAAAGTAGAGGCGCACGCCCTCCAGGCTGCTCAGCAGCAGGTACTGCAGCGAGATCTGCGCACGCTCGCAGCTCGCATCCGCGCGGCAGCAGAGGACCGGGCATCGGAACAGTCCGCGGAGTTCAACGCGGGAGCGGACTGGGCGATCTTGTGGGTCGAGAACACCGCCTCCGGTCTCACCCGCGTATGAACTAGGGCCTGTTGTGAAAGTGCTGGTCAAAGCCACTCGTTGATGGCTGCGACCAGCACTGTCGCCTCGTAGCGCACAGCCAGCTTGTCGTATCTCGTGGCCACCGCGCGGTGCCGTTTCAGCCGGTTGATCCCGCATTCCACCGCGTGGCGCTCCTTGTAGTCCTCCTTGTCGAAGACCGGCGGCCGGCCGCCTCGGGAGCCGAGCTTCTTGCGGTTGCGGACCTGGTCGGCCTTCTCCGGGATGGTGCATCCGATCCTGCGTCTGCGCAGGTAGGATCGGTTCGCGCGAGAGCCGTAAGCTTTGTCGGCACGAACCCTGGACGGTTTGGTGCGCGGTCGTCCGGGACCGGTGCGGGGGACGCGGATGCGTTCGAGGACAGGCTGGAACTGCGGACTGTCGTGCCGGTGCCCGGCAGTGATCAGCAGCGACAACGGCTTCTGCCTCTGCTCGGTCGCGAGGTGGATCTTCGCAGTCAGGCCACCTCGGGACCGTCCGAGGCCATGGTCGTCCGGTTCGGTGTCGATCCCGCCGGGCGGCTCGCGCTGCAGATCCCCTTTTTACGCGCGCCGGCGGCGTGCTGATGGGCACGGCAGACAGTCGAATCCACGCTCACATCCCACGTGATCAGACCCTGCGCGTCGGCCTGGACCTGCAGTTGCTCCAGGATCCGCTTCCAGGTGCCGTCGCGCTACCATCGGCGGAACAGGTCGTAGATCCGGTCCCACGGACCGTATCGCTCGGGCACATCCCGCCATGGCGTACCCGCTCGGGTCCGCCACCGTATCCCGTCGATCAACTGCCGACGCGTCCACGTCCGCGGCCTGCCCGCCTTCTTCCCCATCGGCAGCAACGGCTCCAGCTGAGCCCACTGCCGGTCTGTCAGATCCCCTCGCGCCACACCATGATCATCGCAATTCAAGATCCACTTTCGCAACAGACCCTAGTCTAGCCGTCACCTAACGCAGAAGGCAGCAGGGGGCTGCTCGCTGGACCAGAGAAGGCCTGGAATGGACATGCCCAACTCGTTCCGGTGCTGCGTCACTTCATCGCGGGGCGTCAGCGCCTGAGCACCCCTGGGGCGCCTGGCCGGGCGGTGGTCACGTGGCGTCGGGGTCGAACGCGTGCCGGGTCGGCGGCGTTGCGTGTGCATCCTTGGCCAGAGAGACGGTGCCCGGCGTCCGGCTGTCGGCCGTGTCGCGAACGGCGACCGTGATCTCCTCCAGTTCGGGGCGCGGGTCGAGGGCATTGCGGATCTCCCCCAGCCCGGCGAGATTGCCACCATCCAGCATGCGTTTGCGCACGAAGGTCTTCGGGTGGAGGTCCTCGAACTCGAAATCCTTGAACTCCGGGCCGAGTTCTGAACGGAGGTCCTGTTTGGCGCTGTCTGCGAAGGCCCGCACCTTGCGCAGGACACCGGCGGCGTTCTGGATGAACTCGGGCAGCTTGTCCGGCCCGAAGACGAAGATCGCGACGATGGCGATGGCGACCAGCTTCATCGGGCTCAGTTCCATGAACATCCGCTCACTCCTTGATCGACAAAGCGCCCGCATGCCGCGAGCGCGACGGGCCGCATCTCAACACTTTAAAGGTTGCGCAAGTGGGGAACCGTCGGGTGCCGTGGTTCGTCCTGCCAGCCGTAAAGGAACCACTGGGTGTTCAGACCGGCGGAATCGGGAGGTTCTCAGCATGAGTGCAGAGTCCAGCACGTCCGTCCCTCACGTAGGCGCCCCGGAGGTGTCTGCATCGCCGCTGGGGCACCGGCATCTGGTGCGCGCGAACCGCATGCGCTCCCCCGTGAAGGAAGAGTGATTGCGGCTGACCCGCGAGACGCACCGTCTGCTCCGCCACGTGTACGCCAGCCAGGCCTGTGAGCTGGAGCACGACGTCGGTGGCGCCGCAGAGCAGCCGCCGCCGGTGCCGGATGAGGAGCAGCTCGCCCACGCCGCTCGCGGCCGAACGGTAGACACAGTTCAACAAGAGGGCATAACCGGTGGCAGGCCGGTCTCGACGCAGGCAACTCCGCTGAGCAGTGACTCCCATCACGGCCGCGATACTTGTCCGATTGCGTAGGTCTGCAACTAATGGGGCGGGTGGTACGTCTCCCCTGAAGGATCGGCATATGGGGTGGCCGTATTGGGATCGCGGGAGGTGGAGCCTCTCGGACGGACTGATAAGGGAGCACATGCAGCAGGGACACTCGGCCGTGCCGGGCGGCGATCTGCCGCGGCGGGATGCCGGCAGTACCACGCGGGTGCAGCGAGAGCGGCCAGTCTCCGCTTCTGTGCCGCCGGGTGCGCTGGCCGGGCACCGGTCCCGGCCACCTCGCGGTCGCGGGCCCACGCGTCCTGTCATGGCGCTGGCCCTGGTGGTCCCGCCGCTGGCGGGTGCCTGTGTGGATGCCGCACTTGGTTCCGGTTCGGGGTGGGGGCTGCTGGTGGGCGGTGTGATCGGTGCGGCCGCATCGGCCGTACTGGGGGCCAGGCGAGGTGCGCTGTCGTGGGTGGTGCCGTTGCCTGTCCTGGTGATCGCCCTTCTGGCCGCCGCTGTGCACCTGTTGACCGGGCCTTCCGGCTCCGGCGGCAAGTCGACGTCCACGGACCTGATCCGGTGGGCGGTAGCCGCCTTCCCCGCCATGGCCGCCGCCGAGTGCACGGTACTGGCCGTGCTGGCGGTACGCGGTCTTCAGTCCCTGCGTACCAGGAGGCACGACCATGCCTGACAACTCGCCTTCCCGCCCGCAGAACTGGCGCCGCCGCGGCTCGTCGCCCGCTTCACCGGCCAACGGCCGCACGCGCCGGCCGGGGTGGGTCCGAGTGCTGCGCGCCATGGTGTGGGTGACCTCGGCCGTCGTGCTCGTCGCCTGTGGCGTGACATGGTTTACGTACCGGTCACTGACGAACGGCCTCACCACATCGGACGCGTTGGACGCCGTGAAGAAGAACGCGCCCAAGCACTTGGACAGTTCGGTGAACCTCCTGTTGATCGGCCTCGATTCACGCAAGGACATGGACGGCAACGACCTGCCCAAGGAGTTCGTCCAGGACCAGCTGCACGCCGGGTCCAGCGAGATCGGCTACTACAACACCAACACGCTGATCCTGATGCACATCCCGGCGGACGGCGGCAAGGTCAGCGCGTTCTCCATCCCGCGCGACGACTACGTGGAGACCCTCAACGGTGACGGCTCCTCCCAGGGCGAGCACAAGATAAAGGAGGCGTACGCCAACGCCTACACCGGCGCCAGCGAACGCCTGTCCAAGCAGGGCATCAAGGGCCCGGACCTGGAGGGCAAGAGCCGCGAGGCCGGGCGCGAGGCGACGCTGGCCACCGTCCAGCAGTTCACCGGGGTACCGATCGACCACTTCGCCGAGGTCAACCTGCTCGGCTTCTACGACATCGCCAAGGTGCTCCAGCCCATCACCGTCTGCCTCAAGCACCCGGTCAAGGACCGCTATTCCGGCGCGGACTTCCCGGCGGGGGTGCAGAAGGTCGACGCCAAGCAGGCCCTCGCCTTCGTCCGCCAGCGCCACGGCCTCGACAACGGCGACCTCGACCGCACCCGCCGCCAGCAGGCCTTCATTTCCAGCATCACCCACCAGCTCAAGGACGAGGGCCTCTTCGGCGACCTCGGCAAACTGCAGGGCCTGTTCGGCGTCGTGAAGAAGGACCTGGTCCTCGACAGCACCTGGCAGGTACTGGACTTCGCCCAGCAAGCACCCAACCTCACCGGCGGCAACGTCGAGTTCCACACCCTGCCCATCACCGGATTCGCCACCCGCAAGGGCGAATCGGTCAACCTAGTCAACGCCGAGAAGATAAAGGCCATCGTCCAACAGACCTTCGGCCCCAGCCCCGCCTCGTCCGCCGCACCCGAGGGCGGCGATGACAAGCCCGGCGCGAAGGCCGCACCCGCCACCGTCGACGTCCGCAACGGCAACGGCACCGGCGGTCTCGCCGACACCGCGCTCAAAGCCCTGACCGCACTGGGCTACACCGCAGGCGATAGCGGCAACGCTGTCGCCCAGGCCCACACCACCGTGGCCTACGGGGCAGGCGCCCAGCAGGCTGCGGCTCAGATCGCGTCCCGCCTCAAGTCTGGTACGGCCACCGCCAGCTCCACGGTTCCGGCCGGACACGTCCGCGTCACCCTGGGCCGCGACTACACACCCCCGGACACCAAGGCTCCCTCGCCCGCTCCCAGCGACTCCGCTTCCGCGGCGGACAGCGGACCGGCGGTCAAGGCGGGTGGCGTGCCCTGCGTCAACTGACTCGGCGCAGCCGGCGTGCGCCGGTAAGGAAAGGGCATCACAGGCAGCAGAGGGACATGCAAGTCCAGTACACAGCGGGGAGGCACAGGAGTGAACGACAGGGTCAGCGGAGTGGTCCGCTGGTTCAACCAGGCCAAGGGATACGGGTACATCGACGGGGACGACGGCCGTGAGGTCCTGGTCCGCCGCGAAGCCATCGAGGGAGCGACCTTCCTCACCGAAGGACTGCGGGTCACCTACGTTGCGGTGACAGGATCAGGCGAACTCCATGCAGAACACGTCCACATAGCAGAACGTGTCCGCATAGCCGAATGAACCCCCTTGGGACCCGCCGACACCGGCGGGCCCCAAGGCTCCGCGCGGCGCCAGCGTCCCCATTCATGCACGGCCGCGGCTGACCGGTACTGCACCTGTCCGGCTCCCATAGCCTGCCGCTGGCGCATCCCGCCGACCGGCCGGTGGAAGACGTGCTGACGGCGTCGGCAGAGCGCTGGCGCGGCGTGTTCGCCGGTGCAGGCAGGCGCCTGGAGTACGACAGCGGTGACGTGCCCGGAGACGTCGCCGTCCCCGGCGGCCCCGTGACCGAGATCCTCGACGTCCTACTGGACAACGCCCGCACCCACGGACACGGCACGGTAGGCGTCAGGGTCCGCGACCTCGACGACGCCCTGGCCTTCGACGTCACCGACGAGGGCGAGACGCGCGGCGACACGGCGCGGCTGTTCGACCGGGGCCACACCGGAAGCGGGGCGGGTACGGGTATCGGCCTCGCCCTCGCCCGCGACCTGGCCGCCTCGCTAGGAGGACGGCTCTCCCTGACCAGGCGAACGCCCACCACCTTCACCTTGCTCGTGCCCGTGTCACACAAGGAAGCCGGCGACGAGCCTCGGTGACCACCGGCACCTGCTTCTGCGGCCCCGATCCACAGGTTCTGAGCATTGCTCTCCGCACGGAACTGGAAGCCGGGTCTTCCCCCGCGCAACAGCTAGGAAGGAAAGGGGACATGGCCATGTCCGTCGCGCCGGTGCAGGTGGCCCATCCGGAGGGAGGCTGCATCGCTGGGCAACTTGACCTTGCGTCTTCGGTGCGGGCCACTGCCTTCGGAAACTGACCGGGGTCCATTCCGGGCCTCCCGAGCCGCTCTTTCGGGTGGTGATCTGCGGGCACGGGCCGACAACGGCACGGCAGCCCCGTCGACGCGTGCACAATGGCGCGCCGGATACAGGTGGCCGACGGACGGACAGGCATGGCCGCGAACCCTCACACACGCACACCGCTGGACGGCATGATGGTGGTGCTGCGTAAGCTCCCACAGGTGACGGTGCTGTTCTGGATACTGAAGATGGTCGCCGTGACCCTCGGAGAGACCGCCGGAGACCTCTTCGGGATCACCTTCCAGCTCGGCTACGTCACCACCGCGCTCGTCTTCCTCGTCTTCTTCCTGGCCGTCCTGGTGGCCCAGGTGCGGGCGAAGCGGTTCCGTCCGGCGCTGTACTGGTCGGTGGTGCTGGGCACGAGCATGGTCGGCACCGAGGTCTCCGACTTCCTCAACCGCGGGTTCGGCCACGGCAGCGCCCCCGACGGCATCGGCTACGCCTCCGGCGCCCTGCTCCTCACCGCCCTGCTGGGGCTGGTCTTCGCCGTGTGGTGGCGCACCGGACAGACCTACGACGTGGAGAACATCTCCAGCCGCACCGGCGAGATTCTGTACTGGCTCGCGATCCTGGTCTCCAACACCCTGGGCACCTCCAGCGGTGACTGGCTCTCCGACGACACGGGGCTGGGGTTTCGGGGTGCCTTCCTCGTCATCGCGGCCGTCATGGTGCTGATCACGGCCGCGCACTACCTGACCTCAATCAATCAGATGGTGCTGTTCTGGCTGGCCTTCATCCTCACCCGCCCGCTGGGCGCGGCCGGCGGCGACGCGCTGACCAAACCGGCCGCCCAGGGCGGCCTGGGCTGGGGCACGACCGGCGGCACGACGGCGCTCAGCGCCCTGCTCCTCGTCCTGATCGCCTACCAGACCTGGCACCTTCGCCGCCACCCCCTGGCCCCGCTGCCGGTCCCCGTGGACCGGCGCACCGGACAGCCCCAACGCCCCAACGGAGCCCTGGTCCCAGCCGCCGCCCCCGACTCCAGCCTCGACTGACAAGGGCGCTGCTTCCCTTCTTCTCCCTGGCCGCCATCGCGGTCAGGAACTTCTTCAGCTGGGCATAGTCCAGCAGTGATCGCCCTCGCCCAAGACCTGAGAATCTGGCAGGTGCACGGACACGGCGGTCCCAAGTCGTACGCCGAGAGCTTCAGTTGCTCCCGGCGGTCTCAGCCAAAACACTCCGCTGCGCCAGCCGCGGGCCGCCCGCGACACCCCGGGCTCAACCCACGACAGCGCCTCCAGCGGTACCCCGTACGGTGCGCAGAACCGTGCCGGCGGCTTCCGGGTCCCTAGCTCCTGGCTCTGGTTCGTGCTTTGAGGCCCCACTCGCCAGGCATCGTTGGCGGTGGCGGCGTACTGGTCGTTGTTGGTGAGCGGGGCCAGGCCGAGTGACTGGTCGAAGGTGCGCAGCAGACCGTACTGGTCGGTGCCCTGGCTGAACTTGTAGCCGGTCTTCACCGAGTTCTGCGAGCCGATCAGGACGGTGGGCACGTGGTTGGGGTAGCGGGAGCCGAATGCCGTGGTCGCTCCTTCGTCCCAGGTGAGGATGTGCAGTGAGCGCTGCTGTGGGCCGCCGACTCGCCGCCCGGGTCGGCCAGCAGGTTGCCACTGGCCGCCGGCGCGAGGTCGACGGGCCCGCCTGGGGCGCAGCGGCGGTGGCGGTGGCCGTGGCCAGTCCGGCGACGCCGAGCAGCGCGGTCGACAGAACGGCGAGAGGAGTCCGGCGGAACCGGGGTCTTGGGGCGCGCAGGTGCATCTCTGTCTCCTGACAGGAGGTGGGACACAGGGTTCTATCCATGGGGCTAGCCCATCAGGAGGAGGGCACAGGGTGCAGGTCGTCAGTCCTCTGGTCGCGCTCGACGCCGGCGCCGGGGCTGCCAGGACTGCCCGTGGCGAGGACGAGCCCCAGGCACTGGCCGGGCCACGGTCCATGACCGGGTCTGAGTGGTCACCGGCGCCTGCTTCTGGCGCATCCGCCGCCGCCGCGGCTGACCAGCCCGGCGCAACAGCGGGGTGGTCGAAACCGTTGGTGTCGGCTTCGACCACCCCACGGGAGCCTGCGGGCATGTCCGCGGCTCGTCGGCGTGTGCCGGGGCGGCACGGTTCTCGGCACAGCGCCGGCACTCTGAGCCCGTCGGTGGGGTGGGCCGGCCGGGCGCTGCGTGGTCTGTCAGCCGAGGTCCGCCAAGAGGGCGTTCAGTTCGCTCTCCTGTTGTGCCGGTGGCATCGGGGGGTTGTCGTGGTCGATGCCGAAGGTCTTGAGCACCTTGTCCATCTGGGCGTCGATGGAGGTCCAGCCGGTGTCGTCCAGCGGCTGGAGCGAGTCCTGGTCGGCATCCCACAGGTCACGCAGTGACTGGGCGGCCGCGTGGGCGCCGGTGGCGTCCCCGGAGCGTGCGTCCGTGAGCGAGGTGGATGCGAGGGTCCGCAGCGCGCCGACCTTCGCGGGCGGGAAGTTCTTCACCGCCTGGCCGGGAGGCAGCTGGACGGCGGAGGTGGTGTCGGTCTCCGGCGCCGGGCCGGTGTGCGGCTGAGCGTGGGCCCAGCTCAGCAGGGCCGCGGTGGCGACGGCCAGCACCCCGAAGCCGGCCAGTGCGATGCGCTGCCTGGGCGGGTTGCTGGTGGCCTGGGCGCTGTGGGTCGCCTCGTGTGTCTCGGTCACATCCGAGCGGGTCACCGTCAGGTAGACCACCGTGGCCAGAATCAGCCCGAGGAAGATCAGGCTGGTGGTGAACGTGCCGAGCGCGAGGCCGGTCGGGTCGCCCGGGTTCTGGGCCGTCTTGGGGGAGGCGAGCCAGTCGCCGATGTTCGCGCCCAGCGGGCGGGTCAGGATGTAGGCGAGCCAGAACGACAGCACCGGGTTCGCGCCGAACCGCCACAGCCCGGTGATCGCCGCGATCAGGCCGAGCGGCAGCAGTACCGAGACGCCCGGGCTCCAGCCTGTGAGCTCCAGGGTCCAGTCGCCGGTCGCAGTGCCGAGCGCGAAGGTGACCAGGACGGTCAGCCAGTAGAACGACTCCCGGGGCAGAGTGGTGACCGAGTGGATCGACAGCGTGCGCTCACGCAGCCACCACACGCCGAAGACCACCGCGAGCAGCACCGAGAAGACCGCGGAACTGATCCACAGCGGCACGTTCAGCTGGTCGGTCAGGATGTCGGTGTACAAGGTGCCCGTGACGCTGACAACGACCACCGTCAGCCAGTAGGGGAACGGGACGTACCGCTTCAGCCGCAGCTGGACGGCCAGGACCACCGCGAAAACCGCGGTGAAGATCCAGGCCGTGTTCACCAGGCCGACGCCCAGCTGGGTGTTGATCCAGTCGGCGAAACTCTCACCCACCGTAGTGCACAGCACCTTGATCACCCAGAACCAGACGGTGACCTCGGGAACCTTGTTGAGCATGAGCCGCCCGCTGCGCGTGCGTGCCTCGGTTGTCGTTGTCATGCGGGGATGTTTGCACGGCGAACCTGCACACAACCTGACTACGTGGCCGCCCGCGCGGCCGGGAGCGTCATCTCGACGTGACCGCGGCCGTCCGCGATCGCGCGGACCTCCACTCCGGCGGAGGCGGCGATGCGCCGGACCACCACCAGCCCCAGGCCGTACCCGTCGCCGCTGGTCACACCCGCTTCGAAGACCCGGTCGACCTCCGCGGGATCGAACCCGGGGCCGTCGTCCAGGACATCGACCACGATGGCCTCGCCCTGGAGGCGCGCGGTGATCCACACGCGTGACCGTGCATGCCGCAGGCCGTTCTCCAGCAGGGGCGACAGCAGCGACACGGCGACGTCGGCCGCCACGGCGACCTCGACCTTCGGGGGAAAGGCGACCTCGACCGCGCGGCCGGCGATCGCCTGCCGCGCGGCGGAGCGCAGATCGCACCGGGTACCGGCTTCTACCCGTGCGCGCGCGGCGCCCAGAATCGTCGTGATCGCCGCATTGAGGCGGTCGACCTCGCTCAGCACCGCCTCCGGCGCCACCGGCTCGCCGGACAGCTGCGCCAGCTGCGCCTCGCCCCGCAGGACTGTGAGCGGTGTCCGCAGCTCGTGGGCGATCTCATCGGTGAGCCGGCGTTCGTCCGCCAGCGCGTTGTCGACGCGCTCCAGGAGGCGGTCCAGGGTCTGCCCCAGTTCCCCGAACTCGTCGCGTGGGACTCCGAGGTCGAAACGGCGCCCGGGTTGGTGATGACCCCAGTCGTCGGCGAGGGCGGCCATCTCGTGCACGACCCGAAGCGCGCGACGCACCACGAGGTGTGCGACACCGCCGGCGAGGAGGACTGTGAGGCCGCCCAGGATCAGAGACAAGGCCAGGCTGCGCCGCTCGGACGTCTCATACGGCGTCAGGTCCACCCGGACGACCACCATGACGTGGTGCCCGTCGACCGGGACCTTCTGCGCATACAGGAGGTAATTGCCGACGGCGGCGGTCTGCGATCGCCCTGAGCCAGCCAGCGCCTCGACGCGCTCGACCATGCTGCCCGGCACGTTCCCGTCGATCAGGCGACCGTCGGCATACACCCAGGCGACCTCGTCCAGCGCCTCGCTGCCGTTCTCGGTCAGCACGACACGGCCGCCCACGGTGGTGACGTTCACGGCGACCGCCTCGGCGCGGGTACGCGCCAGATCGTGCGCGTCGGCGTCCGTCACCCGGCTCAGCAGCACGTGCGAGACCACCACCAGGATCGCGACCACCGCGGTGGCGATCAGCACCGTGAGCGCGACGACCTTCCCGCGGAATCCCGTCACTGCCATCGGTAGCCCACGCCGCGGACGGTCGCCAGACGCTCGGCCACCCCCAGCGGACCGAGCTTGGTCCGCAGCCGGCGCACGAAGGAGTCGAGGGTGTTGTCGCTGACCTGCGCTCCGTGCGGCCAGCCGGCAGCGACGAGGGCGTGGCGGCGGACCGCGTCGCCCTGCGAGGCGATCAGGCGGCCCAGCAGCCGGAACTCCGTCGGGGTCAGGTTCTCGCTCACCGAGCCGTGGGTCACCACGTGCTTGGCCGGATCGAGCACGACCTCGCGCGGTGCGGACGCCACGATGGCTCGGCGCAGCAGCGCACGGACGCGGACCAGCAGCTCCGGGACGTCGAAGGGTTTGGTCATGTAGTCGTCGGCGCCCGCCTCGAAGCCGCCCACCTTGTGATGCAGGCCGTCCAAGGCGGTCAGCATCAACACCGGCACGTCCACGCCGCGCGCCCGGAGGGCCAGGCACACATCGCGTCCGTCGGCGTCCGGAAGCCCCAGATCCAGGACGACCAGCTGAGGTGGTGCCGGTGCGAGCTGCTGCAGCAGACTCTCGGCCGTGACGGCGACGGAGACGCTATGGCCGTCGAGCTCCAGGGCACGCCTGAGGACGCCGCGGACCGCCGCGTCGTCTTCGCACACCATGATGAAAGCCACGCGCTGACCCTAGATACTCCCGTCCCAGTTCTCCATCCGCCCTGATCAGCGGCCTGACGGTCGGGCACGGCGTGCGCCGCAGCGGCGGGGTTCGCGAGGGGACGAGAATGGGTCGCATGGACCCTGTGCGGGAGTACGTCGACGCCGTTGTGCCAGGTCACCGCCCGCTCTTCGGCCGGGTGAGCGGCTTGATCCTGCAAGAATTCCCGCAGGCAAGCGCCGGGCTGTCGCACGGAGGGTCTGCTGCAGGGTTGGGTGACAGGTTGGGTTACGCGGCCTGGAGGGCCGGTGTGGTCATGACGGTCTCGAATTCGATGGGGGTCAGCCGGCCGAGGGAGGCTTGTCTGCGGCGTCGGTGGTAGGTCCGCTCGATCCAGGTCACGATCGCGATCCGCAGTTCCTCGCGGGTGGCCCACGCCCGACGGTCGAGGACATTCTTCTGCAGCAGGCTGAAGAACGACTCCATGGCCGCGTTGTCGCCTGCCGCCCCGACCCTCCCTGTCGAGCCGACGATCCGGTGCCGGTCGAGCGCCTGGACGAACTTCCGTGACCGGAACTGCGATCCGCGATCGCTGTGCAGAATGCACCCGGTGACGTGGTCACGGCGGGCCATGGCGTTGTTCAGGGCCGCGACGGCCAGGCGGGACTTCATCCGTGCATCGATGGAGTAGCCCACAATCCTCTTGCTGAAGACGTCCTTGACCGCGCAGAGATACAACTTGCCCTCACCCGTGGCGTGTTCGGCGATATCGGCGAGCCACAGCCGGTTCGGGCCGTCCGTCGTGAAGTCACGGCGGACGAGGTCGTCGTGGACCGGTGGGCCGGCCTTCTTGGTCCGGCCGCGTTTCTTGCCGAAGACACTCCACCAGCGGTTGTCCCGGCAGATCCGCCAGGCGGTCCGGTCCGCCATGCCGGATCCCGCGCTCCGGGCTTCGTCGGCCAGGAAGCGATAGCCGAACTCCGGATCCTCGGGTCGGCCAGGCCGCCCGGAACCTGGCCATGGACCTCGAAGATGCCGGAGCCACCGTCAACTACCTGATCCGCGACCGGGACGCGAAGTTCCCAGCTCTCTTCGACCAGATCCTGAGCGACGCCGGCATCCAGGTCGTGCCCTGCGGCATCCGCATACCGCGCATGAACTCCATCATGGAACGCTGGGTGCCGACATGCCGCCGCGAGCTCCTGGACCGGACCTTGATCTGGAACGAACGCCACCTGCGCCAGGCCCTGCGCGAGTTCGAGCACCACTACAACACGCACCAGCCCCACCAGGCCATGAACCAGGCGGCACCCCTACGCGCAGTGCCCGAACCGATCACCGATCCCGGCCCAATCGCCCGCCTGGACATACGCCGACACGACCGGCCCGGCGGAACAATCAACGAGTACCGACATGCTGCCTGACCTGGCCGGATGAGATATTCGGCAGGCGCAGAGCAGATGTAGATGGAGACGTTGCCGTCGCCGAACGCCGGAACTCGCGCGTTGGTGGTATCCACGTCGATGTGCATGGGATCCACGCCGTTGGAGTCCACCCATCCTGGCCGGGCACGGTGGAGCCAGCGATCGAGCGAATGACATTGGCCATGAAAGCGGCCTTCCATCGGAATGCTCTTGTTCACTGACAAGCAGACGCTATAGAGCAGCCCCCTGGCGGGGCAGGGCGCGAACAGGCCACATGGTCGGTAGGTGCGCACGCCTCCCTACCCCACAGCACGAACGCCCGCCCCCCGGGGTCGTGAGGCGGGCGCCTGCGTGCGCGAACTAGGGGGTGCCCCAGCTCACGACGACGTATCCGTTGTGGCCGTTCCTGCCGTTGTCCCGTTGATTGCCGCCCGGGCCGCCTGCGGCTCCTTCTCCTGCGGTCTTCACCGTCGGCCCTGGCAGGCCAGCTCGGTAGCCGCGTTGGCCGGCGGTGCCGGCGGTGAAATTGTGGGCGTTGCCGCCCCTGGGTGCGATCAGCCCGGTCCCCTGTGACCGGATTCCGCTAGGCGCGCTGCACAGGTATCCGCCGCCTCCCCCGCCGTGCCCGCCGATCGTGCCGGGGCCTTCGCCGTAGCCGGCAGCGCCGCCGCCGCCGGCGTGGTCGAGCGGCCCCCCGCCGCCCCCGCCTCCAGGGCCTCCGCTGCCACCGGGCCGGGGACCGACACCGGTGGCGAAACCGCCTCCGCCGCCTCCTGCTCCTCCGCCGCCCGCGAAGGCAAGCAGGCTGGCCTCGGAGGTGAAGACCGCCGAACTTCCGCCCCCGCCTCCGCCACCTGCGCCGCCACCATCGTTCTGATTGCCCGGGCTGCCGGTACTACCGTTTCCTGGGAAACCACCCGCACCGCCCCGTCCGCCCTCTTGGCGGCCCTGGACGCCCTTGGGGCCTCCTCCGCCCCCACCTCCGACCCGGACACTGATCGTCGCCCCGGGCGCGAGGTCCGTCACGGTGCAATGGGCGGTGCCCCCGGCACCACCGCCTCCTCCACCGCCACCGGTGCGGCCGGCATGCCAGCCGCCACCACCGCCGCCGCCCCCACCTCCGATCAGGAAGGCTTCGAACGAGGTCACGTTGGCTGGCAATTTGAGGGTGTAGAGGCCCGGTTGGGTGTAGATCTGACTGGCGGCCTGCGCCGGCGTGATGCTGAGCCCGCCGGTCAGCAGGGCCGCCGAGATGACCACCCCTACGGCTCTCCACCGTTGCGACTTCGCCATGGCGTCCCCTCCGTGTACGTCCGCTGGGCCCTCAGGGTCGCTCCAATTTCACGATCAACTGCCGAGTTTCACGCCGCTTCACCCGAACGGGAACCTACGCGACGAAGCGGCATCGACCAGCACGCCTACTCGGTTGTTGGACGACTCTCTGCATGAGCACGTGGGTAGGGGTTCGCGACAGTCGCGGTGGACATGAGTGCTGATCCTGGTGGGCAGTCTGATCTTGCTTCGTGCACGACGACACGGTGTGCACGATGGAGGTAGCGAGTGCTCATCGTCGACGCCGACGCCGTCCGGGTGGAACGCCGGCTGCGGGCTGGTGAGTTGGCGTGCCCGTCGTGCGGGGCGTCTCTCGCGCCGTGGGGGCACGGCCAGCCGCGGCAAGTCCGTGGTGATCTCGGGGCACGGTTGTTCGTACGTCCTCGTCGTTCGCGTTGTACCGGCTGCGAGGTCACGCACGTGCTGCTGCCGGAGATGGTGTGGCCGCGGCGGACGGATGCGGCCGAGGTGATCGGGGCTGGGCTGGAGATAGCGGCCCTGGGCATGGGGCATCGCCAGGTCGCCGCCCGCTTGGGGCTGGCGGAGGACACCGTCCGCGGCTGGATCCGCCGCAGGTCGGAGGCCGTTCGCCGATACTTCACGGTCACGCTCGTCGCGCTCGCGGACGATCCCGTGATGCCCGAGCCCGCCGGGACGCCCCTGGCGGACGCGGTTTCGGTCGTTGTCGCGGCTCATCGGGCGGCGGCCGTGAAGTGGCCGGAGATGAACACGGTGTCGCGGTGGGCGTTCGCCGGCCGGGCGATAGACGGCCGGGTGCTGACCTGCACTCCTTCAGTTAAGACGTCATCTCATTTGGCTGCTTCGGTAGCCTGTCGGTTGTGGTGGGGATTGTTGAGCGGCTGGTGCCGGACGAGTTGTGGGCGCTGTTCCAGCGGGTGGTGCCGGAGGCTCCGGTGCGTCCTCAAGGTGGCGGGCGACGTCGGCATGGCGACCGGGAGGTGCTGGCCGCGATCGTGTTCGTCGCGACGCCCGGCTGTACCTGACAGCAGTTGCCGTCGGCGTCTTTCGGGCCGTCGGGAGCGACGGCCCATCGGCGGTTCGCCGAGTGGAGCCAGGCCAGGGTCTGGGCGAAGCTGCACCGCCTGGTCCTCGACGAACTCGGCTCCCGTGGGGAGTTGGACTGGTCGAGGTGCGCGATCGACTCGGTGAACATGCGGGCGCTGAAAAGGTGCCTCTATGGTTTTCGTCAAGCCGATGCTGGTGTGGGTGGTTGGTAGAAGGTGCCGTCGCGGAGCATGGCGAACAGGACGTCGACGCGGCGTCGGGCGAGCGCGATCAGAGCGGCAACGTGGTGTTTCCCCTCGCGGCGTTTGCGGTCGTAGTAGGCGCGTGACTCGGGCTGGGAGAGCGAGGCGAACGCAGCCAGGTAGAACGCCCTCTTGAGCTGTTTGTTGCCTCGCCGGGAGGGATGTTCGCCGCGGATGGAGGAGCCGGAGTTGCGGGTCACCGGCGCGAGGCCGGCGTACGCAGCGAGATGGCCTGCGGTGGCGAAGCCACTGCCGTCACCGACGTCGATGAGGATGCGGGCAGCGGTCCTGATCCCGATGCCGGGCATCGAGATCAGGACATGGGAAAGAGGGTGGGCCTCCAGGAGTTCTTTGATCCGGGTCGCGAGGAGTTTTCGCTGGTCAAGGACGGACTGGAGTGAGTCGGCGAGGCTGGGGACGATCAGCGCAGCTGCTTCAGTGCCCGGAACGACGACGGTCTGTTCGTCGAGTGCGGTGAAGATGTCCTCGATCAGTCGCTCGGCCATTCGCGGCGCCTTGGGACGTATCAGGGTCACGAGGCGACGGCGTCCGGCTTTGCGGATCTGGGCCGGGGAGCCGAACTGGCCCAGCAGTTTGAGCACGGCCGGATGCTGGATCCGCGGTCCCAAGACTCGTTCCAGGGACGGGTGGATCTGCGTGAGGAGACCACGGAGCCGGTTGGCGATCCGGGTGGACTCGCCCGCGAGATCGTCGTCGAACCCGGCGATCATCGCGAGCTCGGCAACGGCCTCATCCGCGAGATCGATGGTCCTGAGGGTGTGAGGCATCGCTCTGGCCGCGTCGGCGATGATGAACGCGTCACGGGCGTCCGTTTTCGCCTCACCAGGGTAAAGGTCGGCGATCCTCCGCATCGTGAGTCCGGGCAGGTAGCCGACCTGACAACCCACGTTCCGGGCGACCGCCAGCGGCAGGGCCCCGATGGAAGCAGGCTGGTCGACGACCACCAGTACCGTTCCGTGCTTGGCCTGAAGCTTGTCGAACAGCTCCCGCAGCTTTGGTTCGCTGTTCGGCAGCGGCTTGTCGAAAACCTTCTTCCCCGCCTGGTTCACGGCAGCGGCATGGTGATCGCCCTTGCCGACGTCCAGGCCCAGATAGATGTCGATGCCCGTCTCGTCCGACATGCCTTCGCTCCCGCGCTCGTATTCCTCCCGGCCTCACCTGCGGCATCAGCGTGCCGGCATCCACGTTACGAAGAGACTGCCCAAGGGGCGCTCGTGCCTCTAATCAGCGGTCTGCCAATGCCTCCGACACCGGCGACACCACCTTTTCGATCATCATCGACTGGGGGACCGAGTCATACCGGGGCCGGAGGCCGGGAGCCCTGATTCAGGGCCACGAAGACGGTAACGGGGACCTGACGGGTCCGAATCCTGTGGACCGGGGCAAGTACGGCTCGAAGATCCACTTGATCACGGAGCGGACCGGTCTGCCCCTGTCCGTCGGAATCTCGGGGGCGAACCTGCACGACAGCCAGGCGCTCGAACCCCTCGTGCGGGGTATCCCACCCATCCGCTCCCGCCGCGGACCTCGGCGGCGCCGTCCCGCAAAGCTGCATGCCGACAAGGGCTACGACTACGACCATCTGCGCCAATGGTTACGCGGCCGCGGCATCACCCACCGCATCGCCCGCAGAGGAATCGAGTCCTCCACCCGCCTGGGGCGGCACCACTGGACCATCGAGCGGACCATGTCGTGGCTGGCCGGCTGCCGCCGACTTCACCGTCGCTACGAGCGCAAGGCCGACCACTTCCTCGCTTTCGCCAGCATCGCCTGCACCCTCATCTGCTACCGAAGGCTAGCCAAATGAGATGACGTCTTAGCCTGAATCCACCGACGAAGGTCGGTCTACGCGGCCTTCTTACAGGTCAGCGGGCGGATCGGAGCACTCTTCACTTTCATCTCCCGGGTGAAGACCAAGCAGCGCCCGAATAGCCTGTTGACCTGGGGCGACGCGGACTGCCCTCCATGATTGTCGGTGGATTCAGGCTTAGAAGTCATCTCATTTGAGTGAACCGACTTGTGCCTCCCGGGCTTCGCGGCGGTCATCGCCGATCGTTGCGTGAACCGGCCGGCGTCTGCTTCGGGCGCGATGTGATGAGGAGTGGCAGCCATGGAGTTCCTCGTCGACATGGTGACTCGCGTTCCGGAGGGCACGTCCGAGGAGGCGGTCGCGGAGATCCGGGTCCGGGAGGCGACTCGGGCGGGCGAGTTGGTCGGGCAGGGACACCTGCTGCGGTTGTGGCGGCCGCCCTTGGCGCCCGGCGAGTGGCGCACGTGGGGGCTGTTTCGGGCGGAGGACGCGGAGCAGTTGGAGCAGCTGCTCGCCTCGATGCCGCTGCGAGTGTGGCGGCACGACACGGTGACTCCGCTGTCCCCGCACCCGAGCGACCCGGGTCTTCAGGTCCTGTCCGGCCGAGTGACACCACCAACAAGCGGGCGCCCTCAGCGATCAGAAGGAGCCTCGTTGAACAGCACGGCACACAGCGAAGCGGTCCTGCGCGACGTGCTCGACCGCTGGAAAGCGGCCGTGGACGCACACGAACCCCAGCGGGCCGCCTCCCTCTTCACCGAGGACGCGATCTTCCAGGGACTGCACCCCTACGCCGTCGGACGGCAGGGCGTCGCCGAGTACTACGATTCCCAGCCCCTCGGGATGACGGCCGCCTACCGGATCCTCGAAACGAGGCGGATCGCCGACGACGCCGTGCTCGGCTACCTGTCCGTCGACTTCTCGTTCACTGACCGGCCCACTCTCAGCGTCCTTCTCGGCACACTGCTGAAGCGCGCGACCGACGGCTGGTATATCAGCCACTACCAGGTCTCCCGCCTCGACTGAGCCGCCGCAGTCACGGCCGAGGCCCAAGCCGCAGAAGGCGCCTGATGGGCCACCAGGTCGCGCGGCCGCCCGCCTGCCTGACCGGGCGCTTCGTCCCCTCCCCGGCTCGGTGACTCACGCTCCGCGTCAGGTCGGGGTGGTTTCGTGGGCGAGGCGGCGGGGCATGAGGCCGATCACGGCGACGTGCGATGAAGTCGCGTTCGCCCATGCTGCGGCGCGTGCCGCGGCCCGCGGGGTGGTCCGCAGACGGTGACACAGTCGGGTCCGGGAGCCGGGCCGCATCGCGATCAGTGCGGCCACCGACAGCCGCCCCGAGCGGCGTCCGCCGACCGTGACGACAGGGGTGTGGCCGCGTCGGCCCCAGGTGCGTCCTTTGGGCGGCCGCCGGGTGAAGCCTGCCCCGTCCTCGAAGCAGATCCAGCCCCCGCAGGCCGCCCGGGCCCTTTTACCTCCGCCCAGGTCGCCTCCTTCCAGACCTCGAAGGCGTCCTCGTCGCGCTCGGCCACGCGCCGTGCGGGCACCTGCGGGCTGAAGCCGAGCCGGCGCATCAGCCTGGTCGCGCCCGAGACGCTGTAGGAGACATGGAACTTCCGCCCGACCAGCGTCGCCACCCGCGCCGCCGTCCAGACCTGGTCCTCCACCCAGCCGTGCGCGGCCGACCCCTGTTCGAGATACCCGGCGAGCTGGACCAGACAGCGTGCAGACAGCCGGCACCGGCTTCCACTCGGCCCCCGGGAGACAAGTGCCCCGGCTCCCCCTTCACGCCACAACTGCTGCCACCGATAGGCCGACTTCACACTCACCCGCAGCTGCCGGGCGACCTCGGGCGCCTTGACCTGCTGAGCAAACAGCTCTGCCGCCTGCATACGTACCGACTCCCGGCGCTGCCGAGCCACTGGCGTCAGCCCACCCCCATCCGCATATCTCACACACCACGGTCTACCGCCAACGCCCCAACACCGTCAGCAAGTTCAACCAGCATCACCCTGACGCGCCGAGGTCAGTAAGTAACTGATCGTGTCGTCGTGCAAGCCGCTCCATTCATCCCTCCGAGTGAGGGCGACTGATTTCGCCGCTCCCTCCGGCCGGTCCTCTCTACCGTGAACGGCACGGTGGTCGTCGACCGACTGCCCGCGTCGTCATGCTGGGGGGGGGTGCGTGGTGCGGTACATGGCATCCCTCTGGCGGCGCATGCAATACCGGTTCGACAATCTGGTGTCACGCAGCACTTCCGCTCTCATCGGCTGGCTCACGCTCACATGTCTGGGCGCCGTCATTCCGATGAGCGTGCTGCTGGTGCGGACAGACCGTCGGCCACCCGCGACCTTCACCGGGCAGTTGGTGGCAGTGTGGGTCAGCGTCGGACAGACGTTGAAGCTGGGGGGAGCAGTCGGTTCCCCCATGTACGTGCTGACATCCGTGCTACTCGCGCTGGTGGCGCTGTTGTTCGTGTCGACGTTGGTCAGTCTGATCACCACCGGGCTCAACCAGCGGATTTTGGAGTTGCGTCTGGGGCATTCCACGGTGCTGGAGGTGCGGCACACCGTCGTGCTCGGCTGGTCCGACCAGATCTTCCCCGTCATCGCGGAACTGGTGTCGGCCAACTCCAATCAGCCGAGAGCCGCCGTCGCGATCCTGGCTCCGAAGGACAAGGTCGAGATGGAGGGTGAGATCAGCGCGCGGATCACCACGACCGGCACCACGACCATCGTCTGCCGCAACGGCTGCACAACCGATCCGGCGGTTCTCGCAAGGGTCAGTCCGCAGACCGCCAAAGCTGTCCTCGTACTGCCGCCTGGTACGGACGACGGTGACGCCCACGTCGTGAAGACGCTCCTGGCTCTCAATGCGCCGACGCCGGGAGGCGCAGGGAGCGACGCACGTACAGATACCAGTACGCGTGTCGGTACGGGCAGCAGCAGTACAGGTACCGGCAGGAAATGGCGCCTCGGCGCCGGTACGAGTAGCGACAGCGAGGCCAACAGCAACACCTGCGTCGACCCCGCTGGCGTAATCGTGGTCGCCGCCGTCCGTGACACTCGTAACCGTCTCACCGCCACCTTGGCCGCCGGACCGCGCGGACGCGTCCTGGCCGTCGACGACATCGTCGCCCGTCTTCTCGTGCAGACGGCGCGCCAACCCGGCCTTTCGCTCGTCTACCAGGAGTTGTTGGATTTCGCGGGCGATGAGTTCTACGCCGTTCCCGCCCCCGCATTGAGCGGGCGCACCTTCGGGGACGCCCTTCTCGCGTTTACCACGTCCTCGGCGGTCGGCCTGCTGCGTGCCGACGACACGGTCGTACTCAATCCGGACGCAGAAACGACGATCACGGTGGACGACCGGATCATCGTCATCTCGCGTGATGACGACACGGCTGAACTGGAGGACGCCACGTCATTCATCGACCAGGACGCCATCGCCACGGCCACCGCCCGGGCCACCACCCCCGAGCGGCTGCTCCTGCTCGGCTGGAACCGCCGGGCTCCCCTCATCGTCGGAGAAATCGCCTCCTACGCGAGCACGGGGACCACGCTGGACATCGTGGCTCCGGGGGATGATGCGACCATGCGCAGCGCCTACGACTCAGCGGCCGAACAGGGGCCCCTAGAGGTGACCTTGCACTGCGCGGACACCACGAACCCGTCCGTCCTCGGAGCGCTGGACGTGCCGTCCTTCGACAGCGTGATCGTCATCGCCGACTCCGGAGACGCGCCGGTCGGCGTCCTCAACTCCGCCCAGGCGAGCCCGGATGTGGACGACAGAGCACTGGTTACTCTGCTGCATCTGCGGGCGATCGAGGAGGCCACAGGCCGGGAGATCTCTCTCACGACGGAGATGTCCGACGACCGCAACCGGCTCCTCGCACCGGCGCGGGAGGGTGCCGACTTCATCGTGAGCGGTCGTCTCATCAGCCTCCTCATGTGCCAGATCTCGGAGAGTCCCTACCTGGCCGCCCTTTTCGAGGAGCTGTTCACGGCTGACGGGAACGAGCTGTACCTGAGACCCGCCACGGACTACGTCCGACCGGGAGAAGAGGTCGCATTCGCCACCGTCGTCGCCTCGGCGCGACGCCGCCAGGAGTGCGCCGTCGGATACCGGCTACGCGCCCAGTCCGCGCACGGTCCCGCATACGGGGTCCGCCTCAACCCCGACAAGCGACAGCCCGTACGACTGACGGCGGAGGACTGGGTGATTGTGATCGCGGCAGCTTGAACCTGCTTCAACCTTGGGGCATTGCAGACGCAACACGGTTCCGAGCCGGGGCCGCGAAGTCAAGCCATGCCCCCTGCCGGGGGGCGCGAACCTTGCCCGTGTTGCAGCCCATCGTGCTCCGCTTCGGCGAGGCGGACCTGCCGTGGCCCAAGCAGCAGTGGCATTGCCTCGCCATGCGCCCGACAAATCAGCAATCGCCTCTCAGCCGCACTCCACCAACCTCGTCGACACCGGCCCATGGATTTTCGGCAAGCAGGTCATGCTGCTAGTCGGCACCGTCGTCCGCGTCGACGTGAAGGAGGAGAAGGTCAGCGCCATGCGTCCGTCACTGCCTCATCAGAGGCCGCACCAGGGCCGACTGCCTGCCGGCCCTGGCCACTCCCAGCACACCTGTCCGCGCACGACACGCCTTCCGCTGCCGAACGGCTGTGGCACCTCCCAATCGTCGTTCATGAGCAGGCTTTTACCACGCCGGTCCTCCTCACACGCCCCGGCCAACGATGGCCGCGAGGCACCGGTCTGCGGATCGGACCCGTCGGAGGCTCGCCATGGCTCCCGGTGTGCGGGGGTGAGGTGCATGACGAGGGCTGGGACGCTCGGGTCGGTGCGGTGATCGGTGACCTGACTTCCCCGAGGGCCGCCACCAACTCGCCACACTCGAAGCCCAGTTGAAGGAAACCCACGTAGGCCACGCCACGACAGTGAGAGCAGCTCCGCACACCGCCCACCTGCGGGCCGTGGTCCCGGACGAGCCGCGGAGCCGGGGTGTGCACCTCGCGGGCGAGCGCAGGTTCCAGCCGCTGGCGCCCTGGTCGTCGTAGCGGACCAGGGCGGGCGTGTACGTCTCGGGGGCGGGACGGCCGGCCTCCTCCCAGCCGGTGAACCAGGTAGCAGGGACGTCACGGACGGGGATGCGGGCGCAACCGCACCCCTGCGATCAGCGATGAGCTGCTCGCCGTAGTCTCCCGGTCTGTGAAGTCCATTCGAACCCTCCTGACCCGCAGAAAGCCCGTACCGGCCATCGTCGGGATCCCCCAGGCCTCGGCACTGGTGTTGCGGGCCATCAGCGAACTCCTGCGTGCGGGCCGTGCCGAGGAGGCCGAAGAACAGGCGCGCACCTTCCAGCAGGCAGCAGGTCGCGCACCTGGGCGGGATGACCTGACGAACACGACTGCCTCGATGCTCGCCGCGCGTGCCGTCCTCGCACAGGGCCGCGCCGCGGAGGCCGTGTCCGAGCTTGACGGTTTGTTGGCCGCGTTGACTGACCCGCCCAGCATGCCTCATCACGCGGTGTCGCTCGCAGTCCGGGTGAACCGTGCGGCGGCGCTGTGCCACCTTGAGCGGACTGGCGAGGCCGAGACCGAATGCCGGGACGTCCTCAAATCCATGGCCCGCATGACACGGCCCTCGGCAAAGGTGGAACTGGCCGCGCTGCACTGCCTGGTGCTCGCTCTCAACGGCCAGGGCCGCTACGAAGAGGCGGAGGCTGTGGCCCGCGGTGCCCTGCCCCGTGCCGAGAGGGAGGCCGCCATGGCCCTGGGGTGTGGCTTGGTCCGCAGCCTCAACGGCCAGGGTCGCCATGAAGAAGCACTCACCGAGGCCCGCAAGACCGCCCCCGCATACGGCCGGGGCGGCGCCAGCGCGATCGGGCTCGGCGTCGCCACCGCTCTGCACGGCCTGGGCCACCGCGCAGAGGCCGAAGCAGAGGCCCGCCAGGTACTGGCGGACTGCGAAAAGTATCTGCCTCCCGGACACCGCCGAACCCAGCAGACCCACCAACTGCTCGCCCGTATAACAACCGACAGTCCCGGCTAGCCACGCCAACAGCTTCCCTGCGGCAGTCGTGCAACGGCCCCGACCGGCTCATCGCCTGCACCGAGGACGGTACGGGTGAGCCCGTCATGATCCTCATGCTCCCCCACGAAGTGTGAACGCGGGCATCTGCCCACGTCTGCCCGCCGGGTTCGAGGAGGAGTTCATGCGCCGCTACGACCAGCGGCCGGTCGGGCAGTGGCTGGCCAACTGCCACGGCAGGAAGAGCAGAGAAGCGGATGAGACAGGCCCGGGTGGCGGGCGAGGGGGGATTGGCCGCCACCGGTGTTCCTCGCGCGCGACGGAACTGTCCCCGGACACCGGGTTTCCGGGACGGACGGGCTGCCGCTCGGGCTGGCGGGACAATTGCCGTCAGCTGCGGGCCCGCTCAGCGCCCTGGTTCCTCCGGTGCCGCGGGCGGCTCGGTGGGCGTAGGCGCGGCCGGGCGGAGGAGGACGGCCCGGAGCACGGGCGGGGCGAAGAGGGCGGTGACGGGTGTGCAGAGGGTCAGTACGGAACGGAAGGCGGGCCCCACTACGGGGTCGCCGGGGTAGCGCTCCAGGACGCGCTGCAGGTACCAGTCGGCGATGCGGTCCGCGGGCCCGGCGGCTACGGCAGTGCCGACCGCGCCTGGCATCTTGCGGTCCGCTCCGGCGGAGATGTCCCACGCCTGCCGGGACGCCGCGAGGAGTGCCCGCTGCACGCGCCGCGTCGTGGGGATCCGGCGCGGATCGGCCAGTGCGTCGCGCAGGGCGACCGCGCTCATCGCGGCGACGGCCATGCCCTGTCCGTAGATCGGGTTGAACGAGCACAGTGCGTCGCCGGTGGCAAGGAATCCGGCCGGGTGGCGGCTGGGCAGGTCGTAGCGGCGGCGGATGTTCGCGGTCCGCCGGTAGCCGAACGCCGAGGAGAGCGGTTCGGCCTCGTCCAGCCACTGGTGCAGGAGCGGATGCGGCAGCCTCTTCTTGATGTAGGTCACGAACTCGTCGTCGTTTGTGGGCGGTTCGTCATCGCGTAGCCCCGAGACGATGACCAGATGGGTGCCGTCCTCCAGCGGCAGCGCACCACCGCCGTGGACCTGGGCTCGGCTGGGGTAGACGTAGTAGCCGCAGGTGTCGCCGTCGAGGACACCGCTCCTGCCGCGGTAGACGCGGGAGGCATACGCGAGACCCGTGTCGATGGTCTCCTCGTGCGGGGCCTCGGCTCCGATCGCCGTGAGCCACTGCGGGGCCTTCGTACCGCCGCCGGAGGCGTCGACGACCAGGTCGGCCTCAAGGGCACGCTGCTCCCCTCGGGCGTCGCCGGAGCGGTCCCGCAGCAGCACGCCCCGCACGCGCGAGTCGTCACCGAGGAGCCCGACGGCATCGGTCCCCTCCACCGCGCTGATCACCGGGTTGGCGAGGACGCGCCGCCGCACCAACTCCTCGAGTTGCGCGCGGGAACCGGTGTAGATGTGCGTCGTCGCGGGCAGCCGCCGAAACCAGCGCCCGTCCTGCCTCTGCACCATGTCCGACGGCAGACCCACGCGCGGTGCCCCCGCCGCCCGCAACTCCGCCAGGAAACCCGGCAGCAGCGACTCCAGGGCCACCTGCCCGCCCTCCAGCAGGACATGCGGATGCCGGCCCTGCGATACGCCGGGCCGCGGCCTTGTACCGTCCGGGAACCGGTCGCGCTCGACGATGGTCACCCGGTCGGCATACCCCGCGAGGACGTGCGCCGCGAGCAGCCCCGCGAGGCTCCCGCCCACGACGACCGCATGCCGTGCGCCCCTCCTGCCGCCCACACCCCAACGACCCTTCTTCCCCACAGAATTCACCGATGCGCTCCCCTGGTCGCCGCGTCGTCAGAAGACACCAGTATCCCGTGCCCGTCACGGCGTCGCAGCTGCATGGAACTCGACCGCCGCAGAGCCGAGTTGTGTTCCAGGTCCTGACCGAACGCGAGGAGAAGAACAGCGTGGCGATCGCGTCAACCGAGTCGTTCTCGAAAGCGCACATGGCCCGGCGAACCTGTGCCAGGTGCTGCCGGAACTTCATGGGTTGGTGCTGGGCCTGGACACTCGCCTGGCACCGAAAGACGCTGCCGAACCCGTGCTTGAGGCTATGGCTGCCTTTGCCTCCGCCGACCCGTAGCGCTACGCCCGGAGCCGGCGTCGGCACCCTGGAGCAGGACGCGGTATCGGTGGCCGCATGGACCCGCGGCGATCGAACGGCCCTCCAAGTACGCGGCCACGCGGAAGTCCAGGTAGGAGAAGAAGCTGCCGGGACCTCCCGGCGGTGGCTGCGACCGATGGGGAGTCCGCATACGAGCCGGCCATCGTGGGGGCCGCCATGCCCGGCCGGTCATTCCCAAGATCACGAGCAAGCCTGTCGCCCCGTACGCCGTCGAGCACGCACCGGTCCGACGTACGGTGCCTGGCCGTCTTTCTTGGTCAGTCCCTGCTGGGTGCGGGGGCGACGCCGCAGAGGCCCTCAGCATGTGTGGGCGGCGTTGACGAGGCACGAGGGCACGCGGGCGGCTCGAGTTCGTCCTGATGAGACCGGCCGAGCTTCCTGTTATCTGCGGCAAGGGGAGGGACCGTGCCAGTTCGGCGGGGGTGGGGTCGCCAATGATGTCCAGCGTGTCGTCGGCGAGCTCCGCCGGAACGAACCGGGTCATCGCCGCCTTGGCTTCCTCACGGGTGAGTTCGTGGAACCGCACCGGCGTGCCCAGGGCGGAGGCGATGGTCTCCGCCTGCTGCCGAGGCGTGATTTCCTCGGGGCCGGTGAGCTCGAAGACGCCGCCGGTGTGCCGGTCATCCAGCAGGCAGGCCGCAGCCACCTCGGCGATGTCCGCCGGGTCGACGACCGGAACCCCGACATCACCGAAAGGCGCGGCGACCGTCTGGCGTGTGCGGACGGACTCGGCCCAGGCAAAGGCGTTGGACGCGAAACCGCCCGGTCGCACCACGGCCCAGTCAATGCCCGACCCCCGCAACGCGTCCTCCACCGCGCGCATCGCGACCCGCGACGGGCCGGTCGGCCTGGTCGACACTCCCTGCGAGGACAACAGGACGATCCGGCGGACCCCGCTGGCCGCAGCCAGGTCGATGATGTCGGTCGGCCTCGCATCGGGAGCGTGCAGCTCGCCGGAGAGCAGGAGGAACAACGCCTTCGCGCCGTCCAATACGGGGGGCGAGGCCCGCGGGATCGGCCAGGTCGGCCGCCACATGCAGGACCCCGTCCGGCATCTCCACCGCGCGCCGCGACACCGCCGTCACCTGCTCCCCCGCGTCGGCCGGGGCCTGCGTCAAAGGCCGGCCCGCATTCCCGGTAGCCCCGGTCACCATAATCATGTTCAGCTCCAAAGTCGTTGTGTGCTGCGGTCGTTGACGCTGGGAGCCGGACTTACTGTTCGTAAGAACATACCCAGAGGTAAGCTCCGGACATGAAGGAAGGCGTGCAGGTGACCCAGGTCGAGACCGACCGGCGGGATGAGGTGTTTCACACCGACTGCCCTGCCCGCGACGTGGTCGACCACGTGACCAGTAGGTGGGGCATCTGGGTGCTGATCGCCTTGCGGAGCAACGACCTTCGGTTCTACGAGCTGCGCGAGAGCATCCATGGGATCAGCGAGAAGATGCTCTCCCAGACCCTGCGCGCCCTGGTCAAGGACGGCCTGGTCCGACGGGAGGTCGAGCCGACGACGCCCCCTCAAGTCACGTACGGGCTCACGGAGTTCGGCCAGACACTCGGGGAGCCGCTGAGGGACTTGTTCGACCGGATCACCCAAGGGCTGCCACCGCGCACCGCGGAGTAGTGCGCGGCTCGACGGGCGCGTGTGCGGCGCCCGGATGCGCGGGCCTGAGGGCGGCATCGATGCGGGACGGCGTCAGGGGATGACGTGGACGACGCCGAGGCCTGGGCGGCGGGCCCATGGCGGCCGCCCGGGTTCCGATCAGTACGGCAGTCGCTGCCAACGAGACGATCCTGAGTTTGCGCACAGTGCTCTCCCTGTCTCATCGCGGGAGGTGTGCTCAGCACAGGAGGCTAGGGGCGGAGCGGGACGGGCCACATCGTGCCGCCGGAGGAGCGTCCGCTCCACCCAGAACGTCAGGGGGTAAACCCGTGCGGTAGGCGAGGGCGGATCATCCACCGTGCGCAGCATCGGCCAGAGGTCGAGCAACAGCCTCAGCCAGTGGCTGCAGGGCCGGATGTGCGTACATGCGCCCGCACCCCTTGCAGGCCGAACAGGATGAGCAGTTCCACCGCGCCGCCGTCGGCACTGCCCAGCCAGTGCGGCAGGGAGGTGTCGAACTCGGCGGCCTCACCCGGCGGCAGCGCCAGGTCCCGCTCGCCGATCACCAGCCGCAGGCGACCGCTGAGCACATACAGCCGCTCGAAGCCTTCGTGGGTCTGGGGGGTGGGATCGAGCGGTTTCGGCCGGGCAGGGGTGATCATCTTGAACGCGTGCGCCCCACCCGGCCGACGGGACAGTGGCACGAACGTCATCCCGAACCGCTTGATCGGCTTGAGGTGGATCCGGGGATCGCCGGTGCGCGGGGCGCCGACGAGGTCGTCCAGCGGTACCTCGTAGATACGGGCCAGCGACAGCAGCAACTCCAGGGTGGGGCGGCGCTGTCCGCTCTCCAGCCGGGACAGCGTGCTTTCGGAGACACCGGTCGTCGCCGCGATGTCGGCGAGGGTGATGCCGCGGTCACGACGGAGCGCACGAAGCCGCGGCCCCACACCGTCGAGTACGTCCTCGTCCGTCCTGGGCGTCTTCGGATCCATGAGGCCCCACGTTGCCATTACCGCAAGCTTTCGTGCGAGATCGGGAGGGGTCTGCCGAAACTGAGGGCCTGTCGACAGCCCGTACCCAGCTGGAGGAGTCCCGATGAGCGCCACCGACACCGATGCCCTCACGCACCGGGGGGGGTGTGCACGCCGCCCACTCGGCGGCCACCGAACCACAGCCTCACGCGTGCCTCGCGGACCTACCGCCACCCCGTGGCACTGACCGGCGGTTTCCAGCTCTACCGTGCCTTCGACAAGGACGTACGTGACACCACGGCGGCACCACCGCGGCGCCTCCCCAACCTGCTCATGACCGCCCAGGTCAACTCGGCGAAGGAGCCCCTCACCATGCACAGGTACGACGTCACCGTGACCACCAAGGCCTCCCCCGACATCGTCTGGAAGCTGCTGGTCGACGCCGCGAGCTGGCCGCTGTGGTCCAAAGTGGACAGCCTGGACACGGCGCGGTCGACCGACCTCGACCCCGGCGGTGACGACGGCGTCGGCGCCATCCGGGCTTTCCGGACGGGGCGCACGGTCACCGGGGAGCGGCTGACCGAGAAGGTCGAGCACCGGCTTCTGGCCTACGAGGACGCGTTCAATCCGTCGATGCGCAACTATCACGCGCGCATCGAGCTGGATCCGACACCCGGCTCGGGGACGGTCATCCACTGGTACGGCGAGTACGAGACGAGCCTGCTGCTGCGCTGGATCATGCCGCGCTACCTCCAGAAGTTCATGCGGGGCATGGCGGAAGGCCTGGCCCGGTACGCCGAGGAGCACACGCCGACTCCGTGAGGCCGGGTGGGCAGGTATCGAACTGGATGGGCTGCGGTTGAGGGACTCCGGGCCGGAATCCATCCCTCCACGGAGTTGGCGGGTTTCCGGTATCACGTGTCCCTTTACCAGTTGGGCGCGGGCGCGCCGGGTTCCACAGTGGTGTCAGTAAGCACCCCGCACGGACGGCACGGCCGTTCCGCCAGCGGGTGTGACTCGGCCTTCTGCGAGGAGCTCACCACACATGACCACCACCGGTAAGGACACCAGCGTCGTCATCGTCGGAGGCGGCGTCGCCGGGCTGGCGCTCGGCAACTTCCTCCTGCGCAAGGGCGTCGGCTGCATCGTCCTGGAAAAACACAGCCGTGAACACGTCGAGCAGCGGCAGCGAGCCGGGTCTCTCGACGTCGGCGGGGTGCGCCGACTGCGCGAGTGGGGCCTGGCCGAAGTCGTCGAAGGCCACGGCCACAGCGACTCGGGCGGGACCCTTCCGCTGCTGATCGAGGGCGAGGAGCGGCAGTGGAAGGTGGGCGGCGACGACGCGGACGGCGCCGACGGGGTGTACTGCCCTCAACAAGTCCTCGTCCGCAACCTCATCAAGGTGTTCCTGCGCGACGGCGGGGATCTGCGCTTCGGCGCCGAGGACGTCTCGCTGCACGACATCGACACCGGGAGCCCTCTGGTCCGCTACCGGCACGACGACGGCACGGCCAGGACCCTCAGCTGCGACTACGCCGCCGGCAGCGACGGCTTCCGCGGGGTCAGCAGGACGGCTGTCCCCGCCGAAGTCCTCACCAGCTCGGCCCATGCGTTCGGGTACGCCTGGCTCGCCGTCATGACCGCGGCTCCCGCGGACCCGCCGGCCGTGATGGCGGTCCACTCGCGCGGTTTCGCCGCACAGTTCACGCGCGGCCCGCACGCGAGCCGCCTCTACCTTCAGTGCCCGCTCACCGACACGGTCGATCAGTGGCCGGACGAGCGCATCTGGAGCGAATCGGAAGCCCGCCTCGGCGCATACGCGCCGTCCAAGGGCCCGATCACGAGCAAGCAGATCGTGCCCTTGCAGGGGGTCGTCTTCAGCCCCATGAGCTACGGAAGGCTCTACCTCCTGGGCGACGCGGCGCACATCATCTCGCCGATGAGCGCGCAGGGCATGAGCCTGGCGCTCCACGACGCCGACGTGTTCGCCCGCGCGGTCATCCACCGGGTGGAACGGCACGATTCCGCTCTGCTCGACCGCTACTCGCAGACGTGCCTGGACCACACCTGGCAGAAGCAGGCCGCGGCGGTCTGGATCACCGAGGCGATGCACGACGCCGGTGACCCTTCGTACGAAGGGGAGTTCCGCAAGCGCATCGCGCTGAAGAACCTGGAAGCCATGCTGGAGCCCCTGGATGTGAATCACCCGGCCGCGTGAAGGACGGAGTTCAACAGGGCGTCCACGCACGGAGGTTGGCTCGCGATGGCACCGTTCTCGCTTCCACGGAACGCAATCGGCCCACCGATAAACTCACCTCCGATGCCGAAACGCCGCCAGGTCACCCAGGATTCGTCCGACGTACGGGCCATGCCCTTGAGCGGGGCGGGGTGGCTGCCGCACGGCTACCGTCTCGACCCGCACTCGCACGTCCAAGGCCAGCTGGTGTACGCGGCAGCCGGCACCCTGGCGACCACGACCGAACTCGGGACCTGGGTCGCGCCCGCCAACCGCCTGACATGGACGCCGCCCGGGTTCGCCCACTCCCACCGGTTCTACGGCAGGACCGACGCCCGCGTGCTCACGGTCCCGAACGAGCTGTGCGGCGAACTCGCGCAGCGGCCGAGCGTGTTCGCGGTCAGCCCGCTGCTGCGCGAGGCCGTCCTGGTACTGACGGACCGGACGGAAACCCGTCCCGGTGCCCATGAGCGGCTGCTCGCGGTGGTGATCGACGAGCTTCGCGACACCCCGGAGCAGCCGCTGCATCTGCCTGAGCCCGGCGACGACCGGCTCCGCGCGGTAACGGACCTGCTGCACGCCGACCCGGGCCGAACTACGACGCTGGCCGAGCTGGGGCGCCTGGCAGGAGCGAGCGAACGCACCCTGAGCCGGCTCTTCCACACCGAGCTGGGCATGAGCTTCCACCGCTGGCGCACCACTCTGCGCATCCACCACGCCCTGGCGCACCTCACCCAGGGACTGTCGGTCACCGACACCGCGATGGAGTGCGGCTGGTCCAACCCCTCCAGCTTCATCGACGCGTTCGCTGACGTCGTCGGCCAGACACCGGGCCGCTACCAAGCCGAACTGCGCAACGAGGCCTCCGCCCTGTAGCTCTTCGCTGCCGGCTTCTTGTCTCCGCACTCCGGTGACAGCTCATGCAACGCCGTCTGCACCAGCAGATCACCGATATCGGCGCGCGGCTTCGCCGCCTTCACACGCAAGGCCTGACAACCAGGGCAGTTCTTCTTCATGAAGGCCATCCTGCGGGATCCGGGCATCGCAGGAGCGGTAGACCCGCAGGTAGCACGAGGGACCGTCATACGGCAGGGAACCTCGTTGCCCGGAAACCGCATACCTTCCCCACACCCGGCCGGCCAGGCGTTCGTTGATCCCTGCGCCTCAGGCCCCGGTGAGGTGCCCCACCGTCAGGCCCTCGCCGGCATCGGGATCGCGTACATGAATCAAGAGGCCCAAATCCCGGTGATGTCAGAGGAGTTGGCAGCCTCTCCTGCATGCGAGGCACCATACATGTCCTCGATCGTGCGCAGCAGGTTGTAGTGGTTGTACGTGGCTGAGGACGAGGAGCCCGGGGTCACCGGCTGGCCGTAGAGCACCGTCGGGATCCTGTTGCCACTGAGCCGGTTGTCCTCGTCGAAGGTGATCGCCAGCAGACTGTTGTGGCTCTGTGCCCAGTCCGCGTACGCACCGAGGTTGTTCTTCAGCCAGGTGTCGCCAGTGGACACCGAGCAGTCGTGCATGTCGCTGCACAGGTTCGGCACAACGTACGACACCTGCGGCAATGTGCTGTAGTCGTTGGGGAACTGGTCGAACGTGTACGCCAACTCCGTGGGCACATTGGAGAAGCCGAACCACGGGTTGTGCTTCTGCGCGTAGTCGCCGCTCCGGCAGTCGGTCGCCCCCTGGTCGGGCAGCGATTCGTTGTAGCTGGCCCACGTCTTGCCGGCCGCGATCAGCTCGGAGGCCAGGTTGGGCGCGGAGGAGAAGCCGGGGGTGACACAGCTGTCATCCGTAATGCCCTGCGTCGAGCCGGAGAACATCGCGTAGTAGTTCGGCTGACTCGGGTGCGTCTCGGCGTACGAGGCCGTCAGGTTGGCGCCGCCCGACGCCAGCGAGTTGATGTACGGAGCGCTGGAGCTGCCGACCACTTGGTCGTACGCGTGGTTCTCGAAGACCACGACCACCACATGGTCGGGGGTCGGAACCCCCGTCGCGGCATGCGACGTGCCGCCGAAGCCGAGCCAGAGCCCGGCCGACGAAACGGCCACGCCCAGAGCGGTCAAGAACGCAGTACGGGCTCGGGGTTGGGATTCACCGGACATAGATACCTCCGGAAGTGAGGGGGAGATTGACGGCGATGCAGCAGGAGAGTAGGAGTGTCCATGCCAACCTGGGAGGCTGCGGCAGGTGAAGACCGGGCGAACGTCTCGTGCGAGCTCTGGACTACGCAGGCGGAGAGGGTGGGCCCAAGACAACCTCGACTTCTCGCAGTCGCCATGCCAGCCGGGGAACCACAGCCCCCTTCACCGGTGCGACGGCACATCAACACCAACCGCCCCAAGAAAGCGAAAACAGACGACCTCGGCACAGTGAAAGCGCCACGACGCCCCGTCTCCTTCCCAGCGCCTGCAGGGTCCGAACAGCACAACAGGTGAAGTCGGCAACAGTCTGTTACCACTGGATGTGAGCCAGGGCTCGGTGAAGCGGTTCATGCCGGTGTTCCCGTCAGGGTGTGCGTGAGGTGGTCGCTGAGGTGGGGCAGCCAGTCGGGCCGCGCGTTACCGAGGAGGTGGTCGCCGTGCGGGACGGACAGGTAGCTGCCGTGCGGCGCCAGACGGGCCAGGGGCTCGCCGTTCCTCACGCCGGGGATGACGTCCTGGCCTCCGTCCACGACCAACAGCGGGGCTGCGATGCGGGGTGCCAGGGCGGCGAGGTCAACGTGTCGTACGAACTCGTGGGCGGCGTCGGCCCCGTTATCTTCTTCGCAGTCGGTGACGGCACCAGCTTCCCCAGCGCCGCCCACCTCGCCTCCTACGCCGGCCTCGCCCCGACGACCAAGTCCTCGGGAACCTCGATCCACGGCGAACACGCACCACGAGGAGGCAACCGGCAGCTCAAGAGAGCCATGTTCCTGTCCGCGTTCGCGGCCCTGCACGATCCCGCCTCCCGCACCTACTACGACAAGTGCCGGGCCAGAGGAAAGACCCACACACAAGCCCTTCTCCGCCTCGCCCGGCACCGCATCAGCGTGCTCTTCGCGATACTCCGCGACGGCACCTTCTACGAACACCGAACACCCCGCCTCACTTGACGAAGGACATAGAGGCCCCCCCGCGCGTTGGGCCATGATCTCTTGTACCGGCGGGGGCAGTTCCTCCCAGTCGAGACGGAAGGGACCACTGACGGTGGCGACGGCCGCCACGCGCGGCTCCAGCGCCGCGGCCCGGGCCGCGAAATAGCCGCCCAGACTCAGGCCGACGAGTCCGATGCGTGTGACGCCGAGGGCGTCGATGACCCGGCCCACGACCCGCTCGCAGTCCGGCACGAAGGTCGTGGTGGCCGCGAGCACGCCCTGCCCGGGGCCGTCCATCGCGAACACCGCAAGACCCCTGGCCAGTAGTGCGGACACCAGATCGAGGAACTCCTCCTTGGCCGAGTCCAGGCCGGGGACGACGACCACGGTCCCCGGCGCGTCGGCAAGGCCACGCAGCCAGCCGGTGAATCCCTCGCCGCTCACCCGCCGCGCACCGGACTCCAACACCGTAAGTGCCCGGCTCAGCGCGTGGTCCGCCTCGACGGCAGCACGGGAAGCGTCCGCGTGCGCCAGGGTGGCCAGGTGGAACCACCGGGCCGCCGTCAGCAGGTACTCACCCGCGGAAAGGGACGATCCCGCGTCTTCCGCGCGCTGGAGGTAGCCGTGTCCGATGCGCAGGAAGGACGGGCCCCAGTCGGCGACGGAGGCGAGGCTCTCGGTGACGCGCCGGTACTCGTGAGGGTCCACACCTGTGCCGGTGGCGCGTGTCCACTGGGCGGCGGCGAAGTCGGTGGTAGTGCTCATCGTGCTCCTTCGGTCAAGAGGACGGCCTTGCCGCGTATCCGCCGCTCTCGCAGATCGACCAGGGTGTCGGCGGTTTGTGCCCAGTCGGTGATGCGGCCGATCTCCGGACTGGTGACCATGCCCGGACAGCACCCGGCCGACATCGCGGCCACCCTCACCAAGGTCGCCGAGACCCTGGAGAACAGCACAGGACTCGTCCCCGACGGCGCCGTACGCCTGATCGCCTTCGGGGACATCGACATGCCGTACGTCGACAACACCCCGGGCGCCGACATGTTCGACGAGGTCACCTCCTTCATCGAGTGCTACATCGCCAACGAGGACGGCGACGACCCCGGCAACGGCATCGAGTGGATCCCGCCCGCCCGTGCGGCCGCCGCATGCCGGGCCAAGGCGCAGCGCTGGCACGCCATCGCCGACCGCCGCAGCTGACCACCACCAACCGGCCGGGCCCTACTTCCCCGGGGCCCAGCCCCGCTGCTCCTGGAGCTGCAACGTGACCACCGCACCACGCCGCCTCGGCGGAGCCATCCGCGCCGCATGGGCCGTCGTCGTCCTCATGATGCTCGGCGCCGCCGCCTGGTCCATCAGCGGACTCCTCATCCGCTGGGGCATGAACCACCTAGCCGCATGGGGCTTCAGCGCGCCAGCCTCATCTGCGCCGACTACGCCCGCCGCGCCATCGAACGGAACACCCCAGCCGGGCTCCCGCGCCTGTCACTCCTCGCGTTCGTCACCGTGTCCGGTGTCCTCAACTGGTCGCACGGCCAGGCCATCGGCGGCCGGCCCGCCGCGTGGGGCCTGGCCGCGCTGTCGGGTGGCGTCGAGCTGCTCACCGAGCTGCACCGGCGCGACGTCCGCGACGTCCGCGACGAGCAGCGTGCCGCGCGCGGTCTCGTCGCCGAACGCCTTCCGCACATCCTGGTGTTGGGCTGGGTCATGTTCCCGGGCCGGGCGTGGCAGACGCTTCGCGGCGCGGTCGGGGTGCGTCTCGACCTCCTCGACCCGCTACAGACCGAGGTCCGGACACCAGCCCGGGACAAGGCCGGACACGCGACCGGGACTGTCCGGGCCGTGGTCCGCGCTGTCCTGGACACGGCGCCTGGCGCGTCCGAGGACGACGTCTTCGATCAGCTGGACATCCTCCGTATCGAATACGACGAGGACAGTGTCCGCGCCATCCTGGACACCGGACAGGACACGCAGGACAGCAGGTCACGGGGCACGCTGCACCCGATCGCGCCGCCTGGTCAGTCCATCGCGGACACCATCCGGACAGACCGGGCAAGCGGCGTTCAGGGGGCCCTGGGCCGCACTGCCGCATTGAGCCGGTGCAGCACAGAGGTTCCGCCGAGTTCGAACTCGGCGGAACCTCTGTGCTGCACCGGGCGCCGAGACGGGGGGGGTGCCGGCGCCCGCCAAGAAACCTGGCTGCCGCACGGCTCGGGCGGCGCAGGCGGTGTGGACGACCGGACTGGCACAGGCGCCGGCCAGGGTGGGCCGGCGCCCGCTTCCAGGTCAGTTGATGCTGTACTCGCCGGTGAAGTCGGCTTCCTTCACACCGCCGAACGGGGCGCCGACGGTGCACTTGCCCGCGCCGCTGAACAGGTTGGTGCTGAAGGTGCCGCTGAAGCCGTGGCCCTTGAGGGGGCCGTCGGTCACGTAGCCGGTCACGGTCGCGTCGTTGAGCACGGTCTTGTCGATCGTCAGGTTCACGACGCTGCGGAGCCGGTAGCCGTCCAGGGTGGTCCACTCGATCGTGCCGGTGCCGCTGCCCGTGCCGCCGCCGGACAGGCACGAGAGAGTGACGCCGTCGAAGTCGGCCGTGATCCGCGCACTGCGGATACCGATGTCGCTGTTGTCGTTGCATGGGCCGTCCTGGCCCTGGTAGGAGACGTGCTGCGGGCGCGGCCACAGCTGTACGCCGGGACTGAAGTGGGTCTGGCCGGCAGCCGAGCACGAGACGGTCACGTTCGGCGCGGCGCTGGCGCTCGCCGGTAAGGCGAGCGCGGCACCGGCGGACAGCGCGGCGCAGGCGACAGCGACGGCGAGACGGCGCGAACGGAGGTGGGCAGCACGGAGCATGGGTGTTTCCCTTTCCAGGAGGGGGCGGTCACACAGCCGACCGCGAAGACACATCCAGCATCCCGACCACACGCAGTAACTCCAATACTACTATTGGTAGTTACGGGAGGGCTTCGGTGCACATGCCAACGGCACTCACTCCCCCGGCCCGCATCCCCGCGACCCGGACACCCCCACCCGCCGCTTGCCCTGCGCATGCCATTGCGCGTAGTCGTGGCAGCACCGCGATCTGGAGCTCGCAAGATCTTCGTGACGAGGTGACAGCCCGTCATCACGGTGCCATCGTCGGGACTGTGAGGAGTTGCTCGGGATTGTCTTTCCGCACCTGAAGAAGGTGCGAGTGGAACATGTGGGTGTGGAGGGCGGGGAGTTACGTATTTCGGCCCGCACCGTGACGAGGGATGTTCTGCGTGCCTGGGAGCGGACGTACCTCCCGGAGCGGTCAAGATCTCCAGTCCGTACGACCCCGAGGCCTGCTATGGCGTCAAACGCGGGGTCGGCTGGCTCGGCTGCAAGATTCATTTTCGCGGAGACGTACACAGCCGGCCGGCCGCACCTGATTGTCCACACGGCAGCCACCGAGGCGTCATTGGCCGATGTGGAGACGGTCACGCGCCGCCACGAAGACCTGGTCGAGCGGGGGTTGCAGCCGCACCAGGAGCTGGCGGATGCCGCCTACATCAGCGTGAACAACATCCTCGACGCCGCCGGGAAACACGGCATCGAGCTGATCGGCCCGCTGCGGCCCGACTCGGGCTGGCAGGCCCGCGATCCGGACGCCTACGACCTCACCCACTTCACCATCGACTGGGAACGACAGCAGGTCACCTGCTCTCGCGGCAAGACGTCCCGGAGGCGCCGATCGTGGAGGTCGCCCTGTGCAGGACGAGTGCGCGCAGCGCCAGGACCTGGGCTGCTTCGTAGGGGGTGCGGTCCAGGTAGCGCAGCGCACCGGTGAGGTCGAGGTTGGCTGCCAGGTCTTGAGGGCGTGACGTGAGGTTGGAAAACACTCAAGGCGTTACAGGTGCAGAAACAGACATTTGCAGCGGCTCGGGGCTATCTTTCCGTACCGCCATCCCTTCGAGCGGTACGCAGCACCCGACCGCGAGGACACTCTTTTGCCGCACGGGCCGGACCCCTGGGTCGGATAATCCTCTGGTGATCACCTCGCTGAACGACGCGCGCGACGTCTTACGAAATGCCCGCACGCTGGGCTTCACTCCCCGGCCGTTTCTGCTCCTGCCGCTGTTGCGCGCGGGGTGCCTCGCGGCTCTCGTCAGCGGGCAGCAGGAGGACGCGGGCTGGGCGGCCCGCTTCGGTGTCGAGTGCTTCTCCGCCGAGGAGTTCACCCGCTTGCGTGACGATGCCGGGGGCCGCCGCGAGATGCGGCACCTCCTGCCCCGGGCCGATTCCCTCCTGTCCCGGCGCTGGCACGGCCGCGAGATGCGGCTCGCCTCGTACGGGCAGTGGTGGCCGGAATGGCGTGCGGAACTCGACAAGTCCGGCGTGCGCGTCGTGGCCCCGCCGGTGCCGCCGCTGCCGGAGTACCTGGTGGACAAGACCCTGATGCGTCCGTGGCTCCGCTCCCTGGGGCTGCCCACCCCGGACGACACCGTGGTCGCCGAGCTCGATCTCACGGTGCTGAGCCGGAAACTCGGCTCCTCCTTCGTAGTGCAGCAGCCCCGGGGTACGGGCGGCCACGGTACTTACCTGGTGCACGACGGGCAGCAGGTGGACGGGGCCGGTGACATTCCGGAGGGAGGCCCCTGGCTGGTGAGCCGGTACGCCAAAGGCGTCCCTATCAACCAACACGGCCTGGTCACCTTCGGCGGTACGGTCCACGTTCTCCCCGCCTCCGTCCAGCTCACCGATCTCAAGGGAGCCGGGGCCCCGTTCGGCTCGTACTCCGGCTGCGACTTCGGCGCCGCCCGTGCGCTGCCGGCCACCGCCCGAGGGCGTGCCCGGCACGCCGTGGAACGGGTCGGCCGACGTCTCGCGGACATGGGCTACCGCGGCACGTTCGGCGTGGACCTGGTCGTCAGGGGTGACGACGTCGTCACCCTGGAGGTCAATTGCCGAATGCAGAGCTCCACATGGCTGCTGGGCGAGCTTGAACTGGCTGCCGGCGTCCTGCCCACCCAAGTGCGGCACGTCCTGGAACAGCACGGTCACGGCACCGCAGGCGAGTCACTGTCCGAGGCGGACGCCGCTGTACAACTGATCCTGCGCCACAGCGGGCCTCCGGCCCGGGTGGCCCGCGCGCCCCACAGCGGCCGATACACGATCAACCCGGCAGGCGAGGCGGTCTGGCGCGGCGAAGGCTGCTGCCTGACCGACTGCAGCGCCGACGAACTCGCCGTCATCCATCTGCCCCGCCCCGGCACCGTCCTGGCCCCTGGTGCCGCGCTCGCCCGCCTGATCAGCCGCCTGCCACTCACGAACCCCGACGGACACATCCTCACCACCTACGGCAAGGAAGCGATGACGGCAGTGGCCTCGCTATTCGCTCTCGACGAGATGGACATGGTCCGTGCCCGGACAGCGTGAGGACGCCTCACCGGGAAGGAGCTCTCCGCCCGGTGTGACCGGCACCCTGCAAAGGCCACCCGCATCCAGAAGGGCGACGCCCTGCCCTCGGGCTTCCTTATTATGGAGCCGGTGCCGGTCCACGAGCGCGCTGAGGATGCGCTGATGAGCAGTTCACGGATCTGCGGTTCGACCGCGTCCACGATCGAACCCCGCGGTTCCCGCTGGTACTTCGGCGGGGCACTGCCCGCCAGGGCCCGCCGGACCGTGTTCCGAGAGATCCCCAGATGCCTCGTGATCGTCCGGATCGGCATCTGCTCAGATCGGTGCAGCCGGCAGATCTCCGCCCAGTCCTCCACGTCGGTCCCCCATCCTCCCGGCCCAAGCAGGACGCCTGAACGAGGAGTTGACCCGGCTGGGACGGATCCCGCTGATCGTGGTCGACGAAGTGGGTTACATCCCTTTCGAGCCCGAGGCCGCGAACCTGTTCTTCCAGTTCATCTCGGGCCGCTGCGAACGAGCCTCGGTGATCGTGACCAGCAACAAGCCCTTCGGGCGCTGGGGCGAGGTCTTCGGCGATGACACCGTCGCTGCAGCGGTGATCGACCGCCTCGTCCGCCATGCCGAGGTGATCTCGCTGAAGGGCGACAGCTATCGCATGCGCGGCCGCGACCTCGGACGGGTTCCCGCCGCCAACACCGGGGAATGACCAACATCAACTGACGCAGTGGGGGGTCATTTTTCAGGTTCTGGATCACTTTCAGTGCCGGGACCACGGAGGGTCACCGAAACCGCGATCATGAACGGCTGTGGCTGATGTCCTCTTCCAGGACCTGTGGTTCCACCAGGTCAAAGGTGTCGTGATCGAAAACGTCGTGTCCGAGGGCGAGTTGGTGACCGTGCGGGCCCGGACGGCCGCGGAGCGGGTGGTGTGTCCTTCGTGCGGGACGCTGTCGTCTCGGGTGCACAGCCAATACATACGTCGCCTCGCCGACAGTGCGGTCGGCGGTCGCCCAGTCCTGATCGAGTTACGGGTGCGACGGTTCCGCTGCGGTCAACGTTTGTGCAGGCAGGCGACGTTCGCCGAGCAGGTCGACGGGCTGACCGTCAGGCACGGACGACGCAGCGCAGGGCTGCAGACGGTGCTGGAGCGTCTGGCGGTGATGTTGGCCGGCCGGGCCGGTGCCCGCCTGTCCCAGACTCTGGCGGCCGGAGTGAGCAGGTCGACGCTGCTGCGATTGATCCGTCGCCTTCCGGAGCCCGAGAGCTCGACTCCGCGGGTACTCGGAGTGGACGACTTCGCACTGCGCAAGGGCCACAACTACGGCACGATCCTGATCGACGTCGAATCCCGCCAGCCCATCGATCTGTTGCCGGACCGGACGACGGCGACGGTCGCTCAGTGGCTCGCCGAGCATCCCGGCGTTGAGGTGATCTGCCGTGACCGCTCCACGGCCTACGCCGAGGCCGGACGGCTCGGCGCCCCAAGCGCCATCCACGTCGCGGACCGGTGGCACATCTGGTCGAATCTGGCCGAAGCCGTCGAGAAGACAGTCGTCCAGCATCGCGCGCTGCTGCGTGAGCCGCACGAATCCGCCACGGCTCAGGTCATCGCGGCCATAGAAAGCACGAGCCCCGAACCGTCTTCTCCTGCAGGGCTGCGGACAACGGGCCGACTCACTAACCGTGTTCGGGAACGGCACGCGGACGTCCACTCGCTCCTCGACCAGGGCGTCGGACTGCGCGCGATCGCCCGCCAGCTCGGTCTGGCCCGCAATACCGTCCGCCGCTTCGCCAACGCCGCGGACCCAGACGAACTCCGGGTCGGCCGGTGGACCGGCCGGGCCAGCATCCTCGACCCCTACAAGCCTTACCTGCATCAGCGTTGGGCCGAGGGATGCACCGTCGCCCGCCGTCTGTTCGAGGAAGTCCGCGAGCGCGGCTACCCCGGTGGCGAAAACGTCGTGAAGAAGTACGTGGCCAAGCTCCGCGAGAGCTTTCCGCACGACCCGCCCGGGAAAGCACCGTCCGTGCGAAACGTGACCAGCTGGCTCACCCGCCATCCCGACCGCCTTACCGACGACCAGACTCAGCAGCTCAAAGCAATCCTGGTCCGCTGCCCCGCCCTCGACCGCACCGCGCACCACGTCCGCGCGTTCGCCGAGCTCATGAACAACCGGCAGGGCAAGTACCTGGACCAATGGATCATGCGTGTGAAGGCCGAGGACCTCCCTGCTCTGCACACTTTCGTCACCGGCCTCGGCCAGGACCTCGACGCCGTCGTCGCCGGCCTCACTCTGAAGTGGAGTTCTGGCGCCGTTGAGGGCCAGAACAACAAGATCAAGATGTTGAAGAGGCAGATGTTCGGCCGAGCCAACTTCGACCTGCTCCGCAAGCGGGTCCTTCTCAGCGTCCCAAGCCGTTCATGATCGCGGTTTCGGTGACCCTCCGTGGTCCCGGCACTGAAAGTGATCCAGAACCGACTGGGCCCTGGCTCACATTCGGTGGTGACGGAGCGTTAGCGGGCTCGTTGATGTCGTGTGCGAGATATCAACGAGCTTGTGGCTACGGTGTTTTCGGGGCTGGGTTCCCTGGTTGTCGAGGATGTGGTCGACGAGGGCGAGCGGATCTGGGTGCGGGCGCGGACGCCCGAGGGACCGGCTGTATGCCCGGGGTGTGGGGCTGAGACGGCCCGGGTGCATGGCTACCACCTGCGGACAGTGGCCGACGTTCCACTCGATGGGCGACGGGTGGTGGTCCGTGTGCGGGTGCGGCGTCTGGTGTGTCCCACGCAGGGCTGCCGTCACACCTTCCGCGAACAGGTACCGGGGGTGCTGGAGCGATATCAGCGCCGGACAGCCCGTCTGACCAGGCAAGTTAAGGCCGTGGTCAAAGAGTTGGCGGGCCGGGGCGGAGCACGCTTGCTGGCGATACTCGCGGTGGGCATGTCTCGTCACACGGCCCTGCGGGTGCTGCTGGGTATCCCGCTGCCCACCGGGCGGGTGCCCCGCGTGATCGGTGTCGACGACTTCGCTCTGCGCCGGCGTCACCGCTATGCGACCGTGGTGATCGACGCCGAGACACATGAGCGGATCGATGTGCTGCCCGACCGTACGGCCGACACCCTGGAGGCGTGGCTGAGCGCCCATCCCGGCGTCGAGGTCGTGTGCCGGGATGGCTCGGCCACCTACGCCGAGGCCATCCGCCGCGCACTGCCCGAGGCGACGCAGGTCGGCGATCGCTGGCACCTGTGGCACAACCTATGCGAAGCCGCCCTGAACGAGGTCAAAGCACACAGCAGCTGCTGGGCCACCGTCGTGGACGCGCCCCTCTACGACGGGCCCCGCGCCCAGACCACCCTGGAACGCTGGCACCAGGTCCATGGCCTGCTCGACCAGGGCGTGGGCCTACTCGATGCGCCCGCCGCCTGCAACTGGCCCTGAACACCGTCAAACGCTACGCCCGCGCCGACCGACCCGAGCGGATGCTCCGCGTCCCCAAATACCGCGCCGGCCTAGTCGATCCCTACCGGGAGCACCTGCGCAAACGCCGCGTCGAAGACCCCGCCGTCCCCGTCAAGCACCTCTTCGAAGAGATCAAGACTCTCGGATTCACCGGCTGTCTCAACCTCCTGCACAAGTACATCAGCCAAGGCCGCGCGGACACCGACCGCAGCCACATCTCAGCACGCAGACTCGCCCGGATGCTGCTGACCAAGCCCGCCAACCTCAAGGACGAACATCACGACCTTCTGGCCCGGCTCACCGCCGCTTGCTCCGAAATGACCCAACTCGCCTGCAGCAACCGGGACTTCGCCCGGCTCCTGACCCCTCACGAAGAAAACGCCGACAAGCTTTCGCACTGGATCAACCAGGTCCGCACAGCCGATCTACCCCATCTCCATGCCTTCGCCCGGGGCCTCGAGCGAGACCTCGACGCCGTGATCGCCGGACTCACACTTCCGTACAGCAACGGCCCCACCGAGGGCGTCAACACGAAGACCAAGCGGATCGCGCGCCAGATACACGGACGCGCAGGCTTCACCCTCCTGCGCCACCGCATCCTCCTCGGGTAGCTCTACCCTCCGTCACCACCGGATGTGAGCCAGGGCCGTTGACTGGACAGACCCGGCGTCGATCACCGGTTTGAACGGCTCGATCACCTGCCCATGACAGCCCTTGCGTGACGGCCCCTTCGGTGGCACCACCGGCGGCGGTTCCTCGACGTACTTCTTCACGGTCCGCCAGTTCAGCCCGGTCTCCCGGGCGATCGCGGAGATACTCAGACCTGCTTCGTGCAGGGCGCGAAAACGGCGCAGATCCATCCAACGCTCCGAGTCCAGGATCATCGAGACGGGACACCTTTCGCCTCCTCTCACCTCCCGCGATGGCTGTCCCGCACCGAATCCCCCTACTCACGACACGTGTACGACACGCCCAAGATCAACCCGATCGAGTGTGTACATGAGCCTGTACCTCCCTCTGCAGATCATCAGCTTCTAAAGCGGAGACGAGCCGGGCGCAGCCAGGAGAGACCACGCGGTGCCCAGGCCACCATGTGCTGCCCGGGCAGGCGTTCATCTCAAGAGCAATTGCTGTCACACCCAGCACCAACCACCCGTCCATCGTCGGCGTCGGTCATGACGCCGGGGCGGGCCGCGCCAGGTTGGTGGCGTCCAGGGCCGGGCGCAGGTCCTCGGCGAGCTCGACGCCGTCCCCGATTCCCCAGTAGTGCACGTAGAACAGGCGGGGCTGGTCATCCAGCATGTGGTTGTGCAGCTCGACGATTTCGAAGTCACCCTTGTGCAGGGCCCGGATGACGTTCTGCACTTCACTTGCTGTCATCACAACGTCGCCGGTGACCGCGGCCTGCTCGTCCCCCAGGGCCTGGAACTTGATCACCGTGTCGACACCGATGGGTGCGGGCAGCACATGGCCGTGTGAGGTGATGGTCTCCGCGCGGCCGAGGAAGAACTTGTAAGTCCGGCCTTCGGCGATGCCCTTGCGGCCCAGCGCCTCGTCGATCCCGTCGGTGTCCAGCTCGATGGGCTCAGTCTGGGGCGGCGCCGGCACCGCGATGGGGTCACCGCTGACTTCCAGCACCGTCTTGAGTTTGCGGGCGAGGGTGACCGGGTCACCCATGGCGTGAAAGTGCGTCCACCAGATGGGGGGCGACTGGTCGGGCAGGTGCTTGTGGAGGGCGGTCTGCTCGATGCCCGCCTCCTGAAGGGCTTCGGTGGCCCTGGGCAGTTCGTCCTCAGTGAGTACCAGGTCGCCCATGAGCATGGTGCCGTCGCAGTACCGGGCGAAGTCCGCGCTGCCGTTGAGCGCGAGCGACGCCCCGATGTCCACTCCCCGACTGGTGACCGTCAGATCCCTGCGGGGCAGCGAGATCCCGAAGACCACCTTCTCCCGCAGCGCGCCGGTGCGCCCCATCGCCTTGGCGACCGGTTGCCAGTCGGCGTCCGTCGTGGCGATCGGGCGCTGCGGCTGGGGGCAATGGGCGCCGCCCGGGGCTCCCGTATGGCCGCCGGCGCGGTGCCCGACGGGGGCACCGCAACCGGTCAGGGCGAGGGCGGATGCGGTGAGCGCGGCCATCGCGCTCAGGACTGACGGCGCGCCGGTGCGCCTGCGTCGGGTGGCAGACATGGGAACCTTTTCGTCCAGGTAAGCGCCCCCGCCTACGCCCACGTGACTGGGTGACTGGGTGACTGGGTGACTGGGTGACTGGGTGACTGCTTGACTGCTTGACTGTCTTCCCGGTCCGGGGGCCAGATGTGTGCGCCCGCGCCCGTGTTCGCCCGCCTGGCCGAAAGAGCTCAGACCTGGCCACTGCCCAGTCAGTCCCCCACTTCGAGCACCGCCTGGCCTCGGGAGACCCCCGCCTCGACAGCACGATGGGCATCACCCACGGTTTCCCATGGCCTGGCATCCACGAATGCCTCCGGGATACGGAAGCCGTCCGCCACGTCCCGCCACAAGGCGGTGATCTCCGTGCGATTGCCGGTGCGGACGCCGATGAGCGATTGGCTGTGGAGGTAGAAGGGCAGCAACGACATGGGCAGCGGCTCGTGCGAAATCGCTCCGGACACGACTATCCGGCCCATGTCAGCCAGTGTTTCGCGGTACTTGTGCCAGACCGCCGGGATACCGAGGTTGTCGATGACGCAGTCGACACCCCACCCGCTGGTCACCTCGCGAATGGCGTCGGCGAGGTCCTCCGCGTCACCGTCGAGGGCCGCTCGCAGTGGCAGGCCCTCCATGCAGCCCGGTTTGACGCTCAGCCGGTCGACACCGATGACATGGGCCCCGCGAAAACCGGTGAGCGACGCGGCGGTCGCACCGAGCGGCCCCGCCGCACCGATCACCAGCACGTTGCTGCCCTGGCCGACATGACCGGCGTCGAGTTGTGCTCTGGCGACAGGCCCATTGCCCGCCAGGGCCGCCGCCTGGGCGAAGGGGACGTCGTCCGGCAGCAGCGAGACATTGGACTGCGGCAGTTGGGCCGGTGCGCTGACCAGCAGGGCCTTGAGCTGGTTGATGGCCTGGGTGCGGTGTCCTGAAGGTCGTCAAGGACTCCGCAGTCCGCTCCCGGCGACTCTCCTTCATTCCTCCGAATTATCAGTAACTCGGGGAGAGCTTCCCTCCGGGCGAGTTGGAGTCGTTCATCATTCCCGCAAGCTCGCTTTAGAACAGGTGGGAATGGGCTTGGGCCTACTGAGATGAGGCGAGCGACACCCCAGGAAGTCGCTAGCGCCGAAAAGTGAACCACCTACTTCCTAAAACGCTAAAATATCAATAGAATTGGATTTCAGAATGCGGGTATCTCACAAGCGCTCCTTCCTCTACCTTGCCGCCACAGTGGCGACGGCCCTACAGATCACGTCAATTTCTCCAAGCTACGCGGCTGTCAACAATGACCCAAACATTTGGCCTGCTGTGACCGATTCCATCGGGGGAACGGATCAGGGGGTCTACTATGTGGACAGCACTGGAGATTGAGCCGCCCTGCGTTCCTCGGACAGTGGCGTTGAGGGGTTTCTAGGCTGCGGCCTGCAACTCTTCGTACTCGGCGTGCACTTCTGCGGGGGTTCGGTAGCCGAGGCCAGAGTGGAGGCGTTTGTGATTGTAGAACATCTCGACGTATCGGACGATTGCCCGGCGAGCGTGCGCGCGCGTCGGGAACGACGTTCGATGTACAAGCTCATTCTTCAGGGCCCCGAAAAATGATTCGGCCATGGCATTGTCCCAGCAGACTCCGGTGCGGCCGACGGAGGCTCTGAGCCCCAACGAACCGAGTTTCTCCCGGAGTTCTCGGGAAGTGTATTGACTGCCGCGATCCGAATGAAATATGCAGCCGTCGGCGAGGTCGATGTTCCGTGCCGTCATGTTGAGTGCGTCCGATATGAGCGACGTCTTCATGTGGTCGGCCATCGCCCAGCCGACCACGGCCGTGGTGTGACAGTCAATGACCGTCGCGAGATACAGAAACCCAGCCCAGGTGTGAACATATGTGATATCGCTGACCAGTTTACGTCCCGGTGCATCCGCGGTGAAGTCGCGGGCCATCAAGTCGGGCGTGGCCGGCGCCGTTTCGTCGGCGATGGTGGTGGTCCGCCACGGGCCCCAAACCGCGACTTGTGCTGCATGGCTCCCCCGAGCACCTCGCGGGTGCCGATTCCGCCGACAGCACCACAGAAGGGCTTTCCGTGTCCCGAAGCTATCCCCCGGGGTTCATGGATCTGTTGTATGGCAACTTGCCCCGCAACGGCGAAAATCCGGGCAGGGCACTGTCGAATCTGCTGCATCAACTCGACCAGGGGATGCCGCCTCAGGCCGCTGGCCTCCTCACCGGCTATGCCAAGGTGACGTTTGCCCTGGAGGTGCCCTTCAGTGTGGGCGGACGTCGCGCGACGACACGCGCCGTTGTTGCCAGCCCCTTGTACGTCGAGAGCACGCGTGATCCCGGGCGCACCGCGGGGCCCCCGCCTCGTTGGTGGCAGCGTGGCGCCGCCACCAACAACACTGGGTCGAACGGTTGACGGGCGGAACCCGCTCGTCACACGATCAGACGCAGCGTCCTGCCACGCGTCGAAGCGCCAGGGAGAACAAGGTGCAAGATGCGGGTTCTCGTCCCGCCTTCCATGGCCCGGACGGCTGCGTCGTGTTTGCCGGCCAGGCCGTCGAAGCCACCGCCGGAGAAGCAGGCGATGCCGAATTCCTCACCAATCCTCACTAGTTGGGGGACCATGCCGACTGTTTCGCACCACAGCTCCAGCCGGACGGGCTGGCCCGCCTGGCGGTCGACGCGGTAGTCGTCGACCGCCGCGTTCACGGCCGTCCGGAAGTCTTCGGGACCGGTGAAGGAGGGTGGGACATCGACGGCGATCTGGGTGTCGTCGCGGATCACGTCCCAGGGGATCCGGCCGGAGCGACGGGCCATGCCGACGTACTCACACATCCGCACTGTCTTCTCCAGCACGGCGTCGCTCAGGAGCACGTAGAACAGCTGGCGAAGCGAGACGGGCAAGTGGTCGCGGTAGCGGTCGAGCGCGGCGTCGACCGCGATCAGCACCCGGGGCCTCCCGCTTGGGGCGCCAGTGCGGCTGCGGGCCGCGGGGGCGTTTGTTCGGCATGGCGGCCTCCTGTCTCCAAGAGTCCGCCATGTCGTCCATTTGCTCAAGGTGCCGCTGACCTGACCTTTCACTACGGAGGGGTGACCTTGGGCTTGCCCGCGCCCGCCGGCGGCTTGCTCGGATCAGCGGCGCAGACGTGAGAGCCAGCCGGTGGCCTTCTGCTCGGGCACGGCCTGGTCCTGCGCTTGATCCTGGTCCTGGCGGATCGCGCCCGGCCAGGTTTGCTCCCAGTCGATCTCGTGCCGCTGGTCGCAGTCCCCGCACAGGGTCGGACGGCGCTCCGGAGGAAGGGCGTCCCCGCCGGTGCGCTCCACCGCCTGCCACCGCTCGTCCGTGCACGCCGCCCTGCACTCGGTGCAGCGGGGACGACGGGCGTAGCGCAGGAAGTGCTTCCGCTCTGCCCACTCGGGAAGCGGCTCCGGGAGCTCCTGCCGGTCGGCCTCGTGGGCGTCGGCGACGGCTGCGTGCTTGCAGCTGTCGCACAGGTGCGGGTGGGAGTCCTTCGTGGCTCCCCAGTCCTTCGGCTGTGCCACCTCCCAGCGGGTGTCGGTGAACTTCGCCCCGCAGCCGGTGCAGACGGGACGGCGGGCCCCGCGCTCGGCGCCTGCTTCGCCGCCTGCTCCTGCGCTGCCCGCCGTACCTGTGCCTGGTACTCCGCCTGGCGGGCCCTGGACTCTTCAAGTTCGCGGGCGTCGGCGGCCTCGCGGCGCGGATTGCCGATCGCCTCCAGGAGCGGCTGCATGTGGTCGCGGCCGAAGCGGAGGAAGACCGGTCCGGCCGGGCCGTGCTGGCGCAAGTTGTTCAGCCTGGTCGCGATGATCGGGATCCGTCCGTCGTAGCGATGGTGGCCGGCCTTCTGCCGCTCGCCTTCCCACAGGTGCCGGGTCAGCTCTCTTGCAGGCGCGGGACCGTGCGGTCGGGGTTGCGCTCGCCGATCCGGTTGAACACCAGCAGGACGGGCGGGTGTGTCCTGTCGCCGGACCAGGTCTCCCGGGCCGTCCAGCGGGTGCGCCACATCGGGCGCTCCTTGCCGTCGGTGTCCTTCACCTGCCGCTTGAAGAACCGGGCGTACTTCTCCAGCTTGGCGGCGAGCTCCTCCGGCGTCTCATGGCAGTTGTCGACCTCGATGAACAGCAGCGGCACCTGGTCCTGCGGTGCGGTGAGCACCAGGTCGGCCTGGGCGCCGCCCTTGCCGGGCGCGTTCTACGTACCGGTGGCGGGCAGCGGAACCTCGGTCCAGAACGAGGCGATGGTGCCGATCCCATCCGGTCCGTCGACGGCGGCCTGGGCGGCGGCCTGGACGTGGGGCGGATCGTCGGCGAGCTTGGCCATGTTCGGCTTCGGGCGCAGCATCGCGATCACCGTCTCGTTGACGGCCATCGGGTGGGAGGCCCCGCTGGAGCCCGCACCGCGTGCGGTGGAGCCCATCTCCCCCGCCGGGCGCCGCAGTTCGTAGGAGGCGGCCTCAAGGCCCTTGAGGGTCAGGTTCCGCAGCGAGTCCCCCGTCTCGGTGCAGCTTCCGTTCTCGGACAAGCCGTGCTTGCGCATGTCGGAGAGCGCACCGGTGTGCGAGGCGGTGCGGGCCTGCTTCTCCTTCGACAGGGTCGGCTTGTCGGCGTGCCGGAACGTCAGGTGCGGGGCCCCGATCCGCTGGATCTGATCAGCCGTCGCCACCTTCAGCGCCCCGAGCACGCGCAGCACGTCACCGCGGTAACTGTTCGTCGACCCCGCCGGGTTCGTCTTCCGCTTCCCCGCCATCAACGCTGCTCCCCCATCTGCCACGACCGGCCACCGGCCGGGCGCCGGCCCCGCCCGGCCAGGGCGAGCGTCCGGACGCCCCGCAACCCGATGATCTCCTCCACCACTAATATTTCTTTCAAGTACAGGAGGAGAGAAGAGAGTTGTGACGGCGCAGTTTTCACGCCGATTACCGCCCTGACAAGGGGATTTCCTCCAACCTCGGGTGCCGGGCACCAAAGGGGGTTCCCAAGTGCCCTTCGAAGGAGGCGCCCAGGGAACCCCCTTCGGCCACCCACACGGTCGGCGACAGCGGGAACGCCGAGCATTCTCGTGCCGCCTCCGTTTGACTTGGGAAATCTCCACCGCACGCACAGGCGGCGGGAAGTACGAGCCCGAGGACATCCGATTCCAGACCCTATAGAGGTTTTTCCTCAGGTCCTTCTCGAAGTCTTCGATGCTTTGCCCGTCCACGCCGGGTGCGAGACGTGGGCTTCGTATTCGCGTCGGGAGCCTCCCAGCCCAAGTGAAGGGCCTTCACCGGACCGCCGCAGGCCACTACGCCGGAAACCGCTGAAGATTCGGCGTCGTGAAGCTCTGAAGGCCACAGCCCTGCGAGGTTTGGACGGCTCCGCAGGGCGATCTTCAAAACCAAGCTTTATTGAAGATGCGACAGACGTCCAGGCTGCCCTGAGGACGGCGAGGCTGGCTTTTGGGGCCTTGCTCCCGGCGGATCGGCCGCGAGGGCGACCAGAGCTGCGTCAAAAGCGGGCCCTGCCCCCGCGTCCTGGACACCGTAGACACTGGATCTTGAGGATCTGGGAGAACGGAGTCCCTGTGGGGATGAAGCACTATCCGCCGGAGTTCAAGGCGGACGCGGTCGCGCTGTACCGCTCACGGCCGGGAGCGACGATCAAGTCGGTCGCCGCCGATCTGGGGGTCAGCACCGAGACGCTGCGCAACTGGATACGGGCCGCCGACGGACGGCGTCCGGGCTCGCACTCGGCGCCCCGGACGGCCGTGCCGGCCTCGGACTCGGCGGAGGTGACCGCCTTGCGTAAGCGGGTCCGTGAACTCGAAGAAGAGCGGGACATCCTGCGCAAGGCGGCCCGGTATTTCGCGACGGAGACGCGCTGGTGAACCGCTTCCAGTTCGTTGAAGATCACCAGCGCCGGCACGGCGTGAAGCGGCTGTGCACCGTCTTGGGCATCGCCCGCTCGAGCTTCTACTACTGGCGCAAGACCGCCCCGGACCGAGCCAACCGCCAGGCGGCCGACGCGAAGCTCGCCGCGAGGATACGCGCCGTGCACCGGGAATCGGACGGCACCTACGGCGTCCCGAGGATCACCGCCGAACTCCGTGAGGACGGCGAGCGGGTCAACCACAAGCGCATCGCCCGCGTCATGCGCACGATCGACCTGGCCGGCGTCCGCATTCGCCGCCGCCACCGCACCACGGTCCCGGACCCGGCCGCCGCGAAGGCCCCGGACCGGATCGGCCGCGACTTCACCGCGACCGAGGTGAACACCAAGTACGTCGGCGACATCACGTACTTGAGCGTCGGCGGCGGGAAGTTCTGCTATCTCGCGACCGTGATCGATCTCGCGTCACGGCGTCTGGCGGGCTGGGCACTCGCCGACCACATGCGCACCGAGCTGGTCATCGACGCCCTGGCCGCTGCCGAGCGGACCCGGGGCAGCCTCAAAGGCGCCATCATGCACACCGATCACGGAGCTCAATACACGAGCAGGGCCTTCGCCGACGCCTGCCACCGCGCGGGCGTGCTCCAGAGCATGAGCGCCGTGGGCAGCTCGGCGGACAACGCCGCCGCTGAGAGCTTCAACGCGACCTTCAAAAGGGAGACGTTGAAAGGTCGAAAGAGCTGGCCAAGCGAGCGCGAGGCTCGTCTCGACGCATTCCGCTGGCTCCACCGATACAACACCCGACGGCGACACTCCCGCCTCGGACACCGCAGCCCCATCGCCTACGAGACAGCCACCGCAACAACATCAACTACGCTGACCGAAGCCGCATAAGCCCGTGTCCAGGACGCGGGGTCAAGGCCCAGCAGCAGCGTGCTTCTCATTGCCCCCGCAGCGCCCACAGGACCGAATAGGAGGCGAGGTCACTGCTCAGGCCACCGGGCTGCCGAACCAGAAGCCGGTGGCCTGGTCGAACCCTGCTCGATCAAAGTCGCGTTCGCCTGCCCAGGCGACGATGCCGTCAGGCCGGACCAGTACGGCGTCGAGTCCGAGGTCCGTGCGGGCCGGCCCGGCGACGTAGCGGACCCGCTTGTCCCAGCCCTTCACCGCATCGTGCAGGCGGCGGTCGGAGGTGAAGTCGAGAACAACGCCTTGTCCTTCCGGCATCAGGTCGCCGAGGCGGGTCCCGTCCTCAAGACGAAGGTCCGGGGTGTTGCGGCCGACCAGCGGCTGCTCGCTGCCGAGGTCGTAGCGAACCGACGAGCCGGACATTTTCTCGAACACGTAGGTTGTTCCGTCGCGGGTCCCGATCAGGTCGCGGATCAGTGTCTGAACCGCCTGGCTGTGTGGGTCCGGCTTCATGGTCGCTACCTGGGCGCGCGTCCAGTCGAGCACCCATGCGCCGATCGGATGGCGTTCGCGGGTGTAGGTGTCGAGCAGCCCGTCCGGTGCGTACCCGTGCACGGTCGCCGCGAGCTTCCAACCCAGGTTCAGGGCGTCGCCGATGCCGGTGTTGAGTCCCTGGCCGCCGAGGGGCGAGTGGATGTGGGCGGCGTCGCCGGCGAGCAGGACGCGTCCGCGCCGGTAGGTCGTCGTCTGCTTGGCCCGGTCGGTGTAGCTGGAGGCTAGGTGGACCTCGCTCAGCGTCACGTCGGTGCCGGACACGCGCCGCAGAACCGCCTGGAGGTGTTCGCGACTCGGCGGCTGCGAACGGTCGAAGGCGCCCTCGTCGAACTCCATCACGCCGATGTGTCCTGGCACAGGTGTTTGCAGGTACATGCCCGTCGGTGTCGGGTTGAACCCGGGGCGCAGCTTCTCGGGATCGGCGACGGTGGCGAGCATGGTGTAGCCGGTGAACTGCGGCTCGGTACCGACGAATTCGAAGCCCGCCAGCCCGCGCACCGCACTGCGTCCACCGTCGCAACCGATGAGCCAACGCGCCGCGTACTCGTCCTGGTCGGCGTGTGCGACCACGTTCTCGTCGTTCTGAGTGACGGCTGAGATCCTGACGCCGCGCCTGATCTCCACACCGAGCTTGGTCGCCCGCTCGGCCAGCACGCTCTCGATGGCTTCGAGGCTGGTCATCACTCCTTCCATCGCTGGGCTGGGAAGCCGCAAGGGCAGGGCGGCAACGTCGATGTTCGCCGGATCGAGCACCATGCCGGCGAAGTGACCCGCCTGAGCAGGAGGTGCCGCCTCATCCGCATCGGGGTCTGCCCAGGGATAGTTGTCGATGCCCGACGCCTTCAGCAGGTCTTGCAGCATCCCTCGGCGGTAGAACGTCTCGACCGACGCGGGAGACAAGCCCCGCAGCCCGAGCGGGAGTGCCCTCCACGGGGAGCGCAGTTGCGGCTCCTGCTCAAGTACCAAGACGGAACAGTCGGCGAGGCCGAGCTCGCACGCGAGGAACAGGCCGACCGGGCCGGCGCCCACGATCACTACGTCATGCACGAAGATCACCCTTTCAAGGCGGACGTATGGCCGAGTGGGTACCCGGCCGGTCCTCTGGAAAGGTGTCAAATTCCACCGACAATCCACCGACACCGAACCGACAGCCCTCATCGGTGATCAGCACCACGGCATGTGAGCCCTCGACTCCAGGCCGACGCAGACCATCCGCGGGGCCCGCTCTTTCACCTCGGCATCTGACCATGCTCAATGGCGGCCGTCTGACCTTTCTCCAGCGGTAGTTGTGCCCCAACAGGAGTGTTCGCTGACCCAGGGCCGCACCGTGCCTCATCTCACGTCGCTCGTCGAGAAGCACGTGGTCACCATGTAAAGGGCCCTGCACCGGCTCCCTGAGAGCGGAGGTTCGAGGCACTGGCGGGGAGTGGCCGACCAGGGTGTGGCCGCGTGTGGTGGCGCAGGCGGCGAAGATGCCGATCTGGCGGCTCTCGGTGCGGCGGGCTGCTCGACCAGGTCCGTGCCGACGCCCGTGCAGCAGACAGCGAACCGGGAACCGGTGCGACGGCGACCAACCCGGAGCGGACGGTGTTCCCGTTCCGCGCGGATGCCGGCATGCTCGTACCGGCGAGAGCTCAGCCCAGTCGGGCGGAGATCAGGTCGGCCACGGCCGCCATGCCCTGCGGTTTCGGGTGGTAGGGCGTGCGGAGGGGACGTCGTACTTCCCCACCCATGGGGTGGACGAGCAGGCGTTGTGGTTGGCGCTGGCGCCGGCCGCGTCGACCACGGTGGCCTGTTGGTCGGCGGCCGCCTGCTGGGTGGCTGACAGCAGGCGCGCGGCGACCTTCCGCTCGAATCCGGCCTGTGCCGTGGTCAGCGGCACTCCGGAGCAGCCGTCACTGGCCGGCAGGACCGTGAGGTATTCGACCAGGAGCACCTGCGCCTTCGGTGCGTGCCGGTGTACCGCCGCGACCACGTCGCCGATCTTGGTGTGCACGGTGCTGAGCGCCGCGTCGATGGCGCGCTGGTCGACGGTGCCACAGTGAGGACGGTGGGTGTTCTGGCAGGAGTAGACAGACAGGCTGCCCAGGTAATCCACGTCATTGCCGCCGACAGTGACGGTGACCAGGCGGGTGTCGGCGGTGAGCGCCGAGATCTGCGGAGGCTTGCCGTGCTGGCCGGTGGTAAGGATGTTCGCGGTGGTGGCGCCGCTGCAGGTGACGTCGGTCAGCGCGAGGCCGAAGCGGTCCGCGACCTTGCTGGCGTAGTTGCGGGCGGAGCGCCCGCACGTCGCGGGGCTGCCTGGCTTGGTGGGAGTGATGCCTGGGCCCCTCGCTCCGTTACCGCAGGAGGCCCGACACCGCCGAACCGCTTTGCCCACCCGCCCAGCAGGGGCTCCGACTGGGCATCCCGAAAACGTGCTTCGACGTCGCTCACCCTCGGCGGGCGCAACGGGGGCCAAGGCCGCCTCCCGGCAGGACAGTTCACGGACACGTGTGCCGCAGACGGAGACCGGGCGACCAGCTCATCCCCTCTGGAGCGGCACCAGCGGTCCTTCCATCGCATCGGCCGCGGCGATCAGCGGCATCCCCGCACCCGTCACACCACTCGGCGATCTCGTCGAAAGCCTCGGCGCGCCCTGTGACGACCCCGCCCGCGGAACGCCTGCCCTGCCGGACAGCCCAACGACAGGTGCTCAGCCACACCGGGATCTGGCCCCTGCCGCCCCCTTCATGCCCACACCGACGGACTTGTCTCGGTGTTTTCCACGACACCATTCTGTGCGTCGCTTTTCTGACGCTTCCTCACAACGATTCGAACGGTGGCCTGATGGTCTGTCGCAGTTGGCCCGGTGTGTTCTCGCGAAAGGCTGGTGACCGGCCCTTACGCCGTATACGTGAGCCAGACTGGGCACAGGAAGACGAAGGGAGCAGCCGGCAGCCGGAGGGGTAATGGCATCGATCGCTCTGTACTACCCGTGGATGCATTTCCAGGACACCGACTGGCTCACGTTGGCGCTGCTGTCATGGGAGAGGGTCGTCAGGCTCCGTCCTCGCACCGTCGATGATCGCGACAGCGAGGTGGTTCGCGAGATCCGTGGGGAGAGTGATCTGCTGCGGGAGATCACTCCGAGCAGGCGCGATCTGGAGACCGTGGCTGATGCCTCCTTCGAGATCCTGGGGTACGAGGACCTGGCCCGGGAGCTGAACGTCCTGCGCTTACGGACAGCGGATCCCACGCTCTGTGTCGCTGAGGACTTCACCCCGCCGCCCAGCCAACGTCTGAGAGAGCCCGGGCATGGCATCATCCGGCGCTGCTGTGGATCTACTGCGGCGGAACCGGCACCAAGATGTCGTTCGCACTGCGGCACCAATTGATCGAGGCGGGCCTGGCCGTCCAAGTCGACGAGCATGATCCCTGGGTCGGCCTCCACCCCAGGCTGGGCACCGTTTGCCTCACCGCTCTGGCGGACACCGTCGCCCGTCACAACACACTGTCGCCCGTGACCGACGACCCGGGGATGCACCACGCGGTGGGCGCTCTTGACCGCCTCGCCGATCTGATCGATCTCCCTGTGACCCCGGCCCTCCAGGACACCCGGGCCGCATACGCCCAGCTCTCGCTCCGCGCGGTGATCCGACCCGAGAGGATCGCGAGCGTGCCCGTGGTACGGCTGCTGAGCTTCCGGCAGAGGTACGCGTCCGAGCTCGCGGCCTTTCACACACACATCGGCTCGCTGGCAGCCGAGCTCGAACAGATCGCCGCTGTCGAGAACTCCGAGAGCCCAAGCCCATCTGCAGGCGCTCCACGAGCGGACCACCAAACCGCGACTGGACGAACTACGCCGTGCGCTGCGCGCGTTCGGTGTCGAGTCGACGGTGGGCACGTTGGGGTTGAAGGTGGACCTCGGGGCCGTCTCCGGCACCGTCCTGGGCACCTTGGCTGTCTCAGGCGGCCACCCAGCCATGGGAGCCGGGGCCGTCGCGCTCAGTGTCGTTCCGTATATCGCGGGCCGTCTGAAAGCCCGCCAGCTACACAGAACGCAATCTCCCGTCGCCTATCTGCTCGCCGCGGAACAGATGTCGAGGCGGTCGCGGCTGGGCATTCGCGTCTGACTCCACACCCGGCCGTCTGACTCCACACCCAACCCGTCTGACTCTCACCCGGCCCGGCTGGCTGGGTCCTCGTCGGAGGTCATGACGTGCCGCGACGGCGGAGTCAGGCCCGGTCCGCCTCGACATGGACAGGCGGCTCGATCCGCTGCCCGTCCATGTACCCGGCCCGCTTTGACGCAGTGGTCAGCGCGTCGGACGGTAGGTCGCGATAATCACTCCGCTGCTGGTCGGCTGAGCGCTGACCAGCTCCAGCTTCTTCAGGGTGGCGTCGTCGGCGAACAGCTTTTTACGGCCCTCGCCGGCCACCACCGGGTGGATCAGCAGCACCAGTTCGTCCAGCAGGTCCTGCTCCAGAAGCGAGCGCACCAGGGTCGGGCTGCCCGCGACGGTGATGTCCTTCCCCTCCCCCGCCTTGAGCTCTTCGATGGCGGCCGTCAGATCGCCATTGATGAGCGTGCTGTTCACCCAGTCGTCCACGCTGTCCAGCGTGGAGGAGACGACGTACTTGGGCGAGTCGTTGATCCACTTGGCGAAGCCCGCGTCCTCGCCGTCGGTCACCGTCGGCCAGTACCCCGCCCATTCGGTGAAGGTCACCCGGCCCAGCAGAATCGTGTCCGCCGTCTCCAGCGTCTTTCCCAGCGCCGCGCCCATCTCCTCGTCGAAAGCGAACTGCCACTCGTTCGGCGACTGGGCGACACCGTCGAGCGAGACGAACAGACCCGAAACGACCTTGCGCATGATTCCTCCGTGATGTGTTCGGGGCCTCTGCCCGGTCCCGGCTCACTAGCGGTCCGGCCTGAGCGGGCCGACCCCCGTCGGCTACGTCAGGAAGACTATGCGGGCAGCGGGGAGGAGGGCTTGTACAGAAGCGACAGTGGCTCCGCGCCGTCCGGGGCGCTCAGCTGAGTGGCGGTCCGGCCGATGAACCGGGTCAAGGACCGCGCCAGGTGCGGCTGGTCGAAGTAGCCCAGCCGGTGCACGACGTCTTGCGCGGGCGCCCCCTCCTGGAGCAGTACCGCCGCCTCGCGGGCCCGGTGGATCTGCCGGACGGCTCCCTGCGTGAGGCCCGTTGCCGCGAGGAAACGCCGCTGGAGGGTCCGCTCGGAGACATTGGGGGCCGCGCTGCCGAGCACCGCGGGCACGATCGGGTCGCAGTCCACGATGCCCTCACGCACCATGCGCCGTACGAACGCCTCCGCGTTGTCGTAGTCGGGCACGTGCCAGGCGGAACCCTTCAACCACACGGAGTGCCGCGTCACGTCGGGTATCTCCGCACTGCTCCCCACCAGTTGGCTGATCGGCACGTGCGGCATCGAGGTACCGAGAGCGAAGCTGATGCCGAAGAACGTGGCGTCTTTGGGAACGGGAGCCGGACAGGCCCTGGGCTCCGGGCCCAGCACGGCCGCCTGCACCTGGCCCTCGTGCTCCCAGAAGACGAGCTCCCAGTGCGACGCCGCGACCGACGTCATCCGGCCAACTCCACTGCTGCGGCTGCGCCACACCCTCTCGATGTACGGCAACTCCGACGGCCGACTCTCGATCACCAGACCCACCCGACGCCCCCGTTCACCACCGCCCAAGCCGCCAGTGTGCCACGCCACGCGCAGACAGCCGAAGGTCCGTACGAGGTGCGCGGGAGGGGCCGCACGGATCAGCCCGAACGCGGTCGGCGGCCCGATCGATACCCCGTTGTGCGTCGCTGGGGCGGGCTCACGAGTTCAACTTTCCCGACCGGCGGCCCTCTGGAGTCCTGGGCCCGTTCGCCCAGGGTGGTCGTCGGCGACGTGGACCTTCGCAGTCAGGCCGCCGTGAGCGGTGCGCCGCGCGTGCGGGTCAGCGGGCGATCGATATCGCGAAGGGCGTGAATCCGCTGGAGCGGATGACGTGCGGTACGAACAGGATCGCGGCCTCCGTGGCGCGGGCGGTCCGGATTCCGCCGAGGTCGGTGATCCATTCTTCGCGTCAGCCGAGGTCGGTGAGCAGTTCACGGACGGTCTGCTTGGCCCCCGGGTCCTCGCCGGAGAGGAAGGCATTGGGCGCCTGGGCAAGCATGGCCGGGGCGGTCATCACCGGGAAGAGCATGGTGTTGAGTGTCTTGACGACGCGCGTTTCGGGGAGCGCTTCCTGGAGTTGCTCGGCGAGGCTTGAGCCGGGATAGATCAGGTCGGCGGGCAGCCTGCCCGGTCCATCGACGGTGGCGTTGGAGACGCCGATGAGGCCCTCGCGCGCCACGGCCGCTCCGTCCCGGACGGTCGCGATGTGCTGCCTAACGATGCCCGCCAAGTCGGGACACCCGGGCAAGGACGCCGGTATCAGCATCCATCCGATCGCTTCTCGTAACCTCACGTGTCGAACCTCCGTTGAGGAACCTAGCGGGGTGATCGGATTCGGTCGACCTGCACTGGCCAGAAGTGCCCAGCCAGTCATGCTGTCCGGTCCAGTTGCCTCGGCTGCACCTGAAGGCCGGCCTTCTCCTCGCGAGCCCTGCGCAGGGTGGCGGCCTCGGTCGCCGCGGTCTGACGGCGGCGCTGTGCGCGGGCTTGCTCGATCGGAGCCGGCGCATCGTCCGGGACGACGTCGGTCTCATCGCGGTCCGCAGCGCGACCCGGGCCAAGTCGACCCTGGACACCTCGCCGCCGCTCACGCTCGCCCCCAGGTGGTGCCCGAGGACCAAGCGGTGCGCGCCTGCCAGGCGCCGCGCTTCGTCGACCAGCTGGTGGCTGAACAGTCTCCTGGCCGACGTCTCGCCGTACTGGTCGATGTGGTCGAAGACGACGCTGTGGTCTTTCAATCCCCGCACCCGCCAGGCGCGGACCTGCTCACGGATCAGGTCCTCGAGGGCGAGCGGCTCGCGGGGCAGCCCGTCGGGGACAGGAAGGGCGATGAGCACGGCCCCGGGTCCACCGGACAGTCCTCCGGAGACATCACCCGCTCACACCACCGGCAGACCAAGTCAGCTCGCGCGCCAGCAGCGTTGAGGCGCCTCGACGCGGCCGCTGCGGCCGCGAACCATGTCCGGTCCACAACCGTCGTCGGGGCGGCTTCAAGCAGCTGCTTGCTTCGCCACGCGCTCAGCCCCGTCACTGACCGAACTGCCAGCACAAGGTTGAGTCCCTTGCTCCCGCTTGAGGTCAACCGCACGTCGAACTCTGGATCTTCCACAATCCCCCCATCGGATGCAGCCAGATCCTCTGGCGGACCGAACGCCATCACGGCGCATCGATTCATGCTGCCTAGATCCACTCTCGGGCATCAACCTCAATAGTTCAGAGAAGCCTGCGTCCGCTGCCCCATGCTGCACGTCAGTCCCAAGATGCTGCCCCGCCTCGCGGAACTGGAAGCTGACCTCCTCGACCGTCGAGCGCGCGCCGAAACTGAGGGCTGGATCGGCGAGATCGAAGGCATCGACCTCACCCTCACCTTCCTCCGCTCCAAGCGCGACGAAACACAACGGCGCACCCAGCGACCGCCCGTTGCCCTAGGCATCCCCACTCCACGCCTACCGAGGAGATGACCACGAGAGTCAGTACCGAAAGCTGGCCCGTCCCTCACTGAGCCGTTTTCATCCTGAATGGCTGCAGGTCAGCAGGGTGTGGACGGCTTGGACGATGGTGCCGATGCGGCGGGTGGAGCATCTGGCTCTCCGGAGCAGTCGCCAGGACTTCAGCAGGGCGAAGGCGCGTTCGCCGGGTGCCCGTAGGCGGGCGTGGTCGCGGTTGAACTGCTGGTAGTTGTCGGGCTGTTCGTGGTGGCGGTAGTACGGGGTGCGGACGGTGGCGCCGGCGCCCTGGTAGGCGCGGTCCGCAAGTACGAGGATCTGCCTGGTGAGGCAGGCTTGGACGATGCCGTGGGCACGCGCGGCGGTCAGGTCGTGGGTGCGTCCAGGCGTGGCCCGGGAAAACCAGGGGGCCGCCCGGCTCGCGGATGTACCGCACGGGTGACCTGGCCCACAGGCTCCCGGACGGCACGCTGGAGTTCACCGGCCGCAACGACGACCAGGTCAAGATCCGCGGGCACCGTATCGAGCCGGACGAGGTGCGGGCCGCCCTGGCCGCCCTCCCTGGCGTGGTGCAGGCCGCCGTGGTGGCCGGGCCGGACGGACGTAGCAGCAAGGAGCTCACCGGATACGCCGTGGGCTCGTCCAAGACCGGTGCACCTTTGGAGGGCGGCGCTCTGCGCGACGCGCTGGCCCGGGTGCTGCCGGACTTCATGCTGCCCGCCCGGGTGATGGTCTGGACGGCATGCCGCTGACCGTCAACGGCAAGGTGGACCGCCGGGCCCTGCCCGAACCCCAGCGGACCCCGGCCCTGACCCGGGAGCCGCGCACGGCGACCGAGCGGGTGGTGACCGAGGCGTACGCCGACGTCCTGGGCCTGGAGCGGGTCGGCATCGACGACAACTTCTTCGACCTGGGCGGGCATTCGCTACTCGCGGCGCGCCTGCTCCAGCGCCTGCGGGAGCACTTCGGCCCCGCGGTCACGCTGGAGCAGGTGATGCGGCGGGCCACCCCAGCCGCCCTGGCCGCCACCCTCACCCCGCTGCCCGCGCCGTCGCCGGCACCGGCGGCGGCGGCGGACCCGGGCACCGCGCCGACCGGTCCCGGCGACGCCCCCGTACCCGCACGCGGCTGACCGAGGCCGGTCCCTGCCCGAAGCGGCAGGGACCCGCCACCGCCCTCGACGCCCTCCAGCGGCCCTTCCCCGACCGACCACAGCGCTGCCCGCGCGACGCATTGCGACTCCCCCACCTGAGGAGACCCATGAACCCGTTCGACGACCCCAACGGCACGTTCCTCGTGCTCGCCAACGAGGAGGACCAGCACAGCCTCTGGCCCGCCGACATCGCCGTCCCGGACGGCTGGCGCGAGGTGCACCCCCGCGCCGACCGGGCCACCTGCCTGGCCTGGACCGAGACCTCCTGGACCGACCTCCGGCTGCGTTCGCTGCGGGCAGCCGAGGCCGTTCGATGACCGCCCCGCACACACCACGGGCGACGACGCCGTGCGAACGGGACGCCCCCGCACTGCGTGTCGCCGTCGTCGCGGCTTTGCCGCAGACCGCTCCTCCACTGGTCGAGGCACTGCGCACCCTGGGACACCGGGTCCCGGTCGTGATCGGCTACCGGCGACCTGCGACTGGCCCGGGCACGTGCTCGGTGAGCACGACCTGCCACCGGGCGTGGACCTGGCTGTCCCCTCCCGCACGGAATCGGTTGCCGGGCTCCTGCGCGCCTACGCGGTGGACGTGGCCGTCAGCTATGGCTACCCGAGAAAGCTGCCCGCCGCCGCCGTGTCCGTCCCCCGCCTGGGGACGATCAACTGCCACCCCTCCGACCTGCCCTCCTACCGGGGCCCGAACCCCGTCGGATGGACCGTGCGCAACGGCGAACGCACGATCGGCGTGACCTGGCACCGGATGGACGCGGAGCTGGACACCGGATCCGTGCTGGCCCGCACGACGATCCCCCTGACCGACCAGGTCTGGTCCTTCACCGGCGTCAACACAAGGGTCCTGGAGGCCGCTTCAGGGATGCTGCCGCAGGTGCTGCGGCGACTGGTACGCGGGGACCGAGGCGAACCGCAGCCGCAGCGCGAGGGCACCTGGGCCGGATTCTTCTCGGAGGACTACGCCACGGTCGACTGGTCCACGAAAGCCACCCACATCCACACACAGGTACGCGCATGGAACATCGCAGGCCACCACCCCCGCGTACAGGGCCCGGTAGCGATGATCGACGGAACACGCTGGCGGCTGCGCCGCACCACACTCGAACAGCCACCGGCCGGCACCGGACGCCGCATCACGTGCGGCACCGGTGACCTATGGGTCCTGGCCGCCGACCCGCTGAACTAGCTTGATCTTTAACGACTGGGGTCGAATCGTGCCTCGAACTTGATCAATCGGTTCGGAAATCGGTGTACGTCAGAGCGGCCTTCGTCTGAACATGTGCTCCGACCAAGGAACACACATGTCCAGCACGAAGGCCGTGAGGATGAGTCTGTTGCATCACGATGCCCGACGAGAGCCGTTGGCTGAACTGTCATGCTTCCGGGGCGAGTTCTACTCCTGCCTCACCGCGCGTTCGGACGCATTGTACGAGGTGACCGATGCCGTTCTGTGCGGTGACGATCCGGTGAAGTCATTGGCCGAGCTGTCGCTGGTGGGTGAACGCCACCGAGGCCACGGCGGGCTGTATGCCGCGGTGGCCCGTGGACGCATCGACATCGACCGGCTGCGGCGGGCACTGGCGGCACTTCCGCGTCGAGTTCGAGCGACGGGTCCAGGCCCTGCAGGATGTCGGCGAGATCCCTGACCATCGCGAGGCCCAGATCGCCCGGCTCAAGACAGAGAACAGCAAGCTCCGGGAACGGCTGGCCGCATCGGAGCAGACCGTCACGGAGCTCGCCGACTTCCGCGGCCAGGCCCTGGCCCGGCTCGCCGCCCAGCACGAGGAGAGCGTCCGGCTCCGCGAAGCTGCCGCCGGGACCACCCAAGTCAGGCGCCTTCCAACACCACGAACCACAGTGATCGGGTCCTGCAGCTGAAATGCCCGACTCGACGAGACAACCGCATCGCCAATCACTCGGCTCCCAGTTCGCCTGCACCGCTGCCGGATCCGGACTCAAGGTATCGGCGCAGAGCTATCCGTCCTCCCGGAACGAAGAGCCGTTGATCGACGACCTCGCACAATTCGGCCTCTGTCAGCCAGCCCTGCCAGGCGATCTCGCCCGGGTCCGGGATCAGGGGTTCAGTCACGACAGCCTCATGCACCCCAAACCACACGGGGCTGGTCCCCTCCCGGCAAAGGAACTTGAACATGAAGCGCACGGGCACACGAACGCCCAGCTCTTCGGACAGTTCCCGGGCTGCGGCTTCCTCATACGACTCACCCTCGTTCACGGCGCCACCGACCATCACGTCGTAGTAGCCAGGGAACCGGGAATGCGTCTCGGACCGTCGCAGCACCAAGATCCGCCCTGCCCGATCACGGCAGATCGTCGTCGCAATGCGATGCGGCCAGTGCTGACGCTCCGCCTCGCCTCGTTCGACGACTCCCAACACGCGGTCCTGCTCATCTACATGCTCCACCAATTCGCCCACGGAGGCACGATCTCAGTCCTTACTGACAGCGAGGCCCCAGGAACACGAAAGAGAGTGACCTGCATCACGGGAGGTCCTGCGGAATACAACACAGCCGACCATCTGCGTCGCGGAAGCCGCCTCTGCGATCGGACCTGCTCAATCGCCACACGGAGTCATCCGCACACGGCCTCTGCGGACACAAGGCACACCGCCCTGACTCACCTCGGTGAGCAGGGCGCCTCGCTGCTGATGCTCATGGCCAAGTCCCGGCACAAGAAGCCGGAGAACCTCCGCCGCTACTTCAAGCCCTCGGACGAGGCAATCGCCGAAGTCACCAGCCCGCTCGCACCCGGCGACGCCCGGCGTTGATCCAGCCAGTCAGCTGGGACGCCGGCCCTCACACGCGGTGGGGTCTGGGCGAGGATCGCCGCCTTTGGCGACCACACCTCGAATGTCGACCTCGCGTCGTGGGCCCCGATGCGGGAGGGCTTTGTCCGTTCACAACGGACGGCAAAAAGCAAAGGCAAGGAGGTTACCTACTCCTTGCCACTCTCAACTTATAGCGCACGGGGGGCCTTGCGGCAAGGCCCGGGTTGTGGCGCAGAATCGTCGGCCGAGGCCAGAACTTGGGGAAATCAGGGATTCGCGAGGCACGTGCGCCTTTATCGACTGTGACCTCTTCGGGATGGGAAACCGCCGGTGGGGCTCGCAGTGTGGTTGCGGGCACGCGGCGCGGAGGTCCGGGTGTGCGCGCCGCCGGACTGAGTAGAGCAGCTGGCCGAAATGCAACCTTTTTAAATGGGGGGTTCATGATTGATGTGATCGTTGCCGGCGGCGGACCGACCGGCTTGATGCTGGCCAGCGAGTTGCGGCTGCACGGCGTGCACGCGCTCGTTCTGGAGAAGGACGCGGAGCCGACCAGGATCGTCCGCTCGCTCGGTCTGCACGCGCGCAGCGTCGAGGTCATGGACCAGCGAGGTCTGCTGGAGCGGTTCCTCGCCCTCGGTAAGCAGCACCCGGTCGGTGGTTTCTTCGCCGCCTTTGACAAGCCAGCGCCGGACCACATGGACACCGCACATCCGTACACCCTCGGCATCCCGCAAACCACCACCGATCGCCTGCTTGCCGAGCACGCCACCGAACTCGGCGTCGAGATCCGGCGCGGCTGCGAACTCGTCGGGCTGAGCCAGGACGAACACGGGGTGACCGCCGAACTTGCCGACGGCACGCGACTGCGCTCGCGCTACCTCGTCGGTTGTGACGGCGGCCGCAGCGCGGTGCGCAAGCTGCTCGGCGTCGGCTTCCCCGGCGAGCCCTCCAGGGTCGAGACGCTGCTGGGCGAGGTGGAGGTGACCGCGCCACCGGACACGCTGAACGCCGTGATGGCTGAAGTCCGCAAGACCCACAAGCGGTTCGGCGCCATGCCCCTCGGGGACGGGGTGTACCGCCTCGTCGCGCCCGCCGAAGGGGTGGCCGAGGACCGCACGGTCCCCCCGACCCTGGACGAGCTGAAGAGGCAGGTGCGGAAGCTCGCCGACACCGACTTCGGCGTGCACTCACCGCGATGGCTCTCCCGCTTCGGCGACGCCACCCGGCTGGCCGAGCGCTACCGGACCGGCCGGGTGCTGCTGGCCGGCGACGCGGCGCACATCCACCCGCCGACCGGCGGGCAGGGGCTCAACCTCGGCATCCAGGACGCGTTCAACCTCGGCTGGAAGCTGGCCGCCGAAGTCAACGGCTGGGCACCGGAGGGACTGCTGGACAGCTACCACACCGAACGGCACCCGGTGGCCGCCGATGTGCTGGACAACACCCGCGCACAGATGGAGCTGATGTCCGTCGAGCCGGGTCCCCAAGCAGTGCGCCGGCTGGTGTCGGAACTGATGGACTTCGAGGAGGTGAGCCGGTGCCTGATGGAGAAGATCACGGCGATCGGGGTCCGCTACGACTTCGGCGAGGGGCATGAACTGCTCGGCCGACGGCTGCGGGACGTGGGGCTGAAGCGTGGTCGCCTCTACGAGCTGATGCACGGCGGCCGCGGGCTGCTGCTCGACCAGACCGGCCGCCTCTCGGTGGCAGGCTGGGCAGATCGAGTCGACCACGTCGCCGACATCAGCAAGGAACTGGACGCGCCCGCGGTGCTGCTGCGGCCGGACGGCCACGTGGCGTGGGTTGGTGACGATCAGCAGGATCTGCTCGACCGGCTTCCCCAGTGGTTCGGCGCTGCGGTCAGCTGAGCGCGCATTCGGCGCGCGAAAGCCCACCGGGCCTGCCCGGACGGAGTGGGTACGCAAAGCTGTCGCTCGTGAGGAGACGCTGTACCCGCTCCAGGCCACTGACCAGTGCTGACGCGGAGATGGAGTGGGAGGCGGCTAAGAGGCCGGTCACTCGTCCTCGGCGGCATCCGGGTCGCGCAGAGGCTGCAATCCGCCGGGTAGCTCCGGCAGCTGGAAGGAGTAGCGGCCGAGCATGTTGATGTGGTGCCGCACGAACGGGGAGAGACGGGCGACATCCTGCTCGCGGACGTCGAATCCGTCCGCGCGCAGCTGGTGGACCGCGGCGTCCATGTAGCCGGTGTTGAAGAGCACGAGGGCGTTGAGGACCAGGCCCAGGGCGCCGAGCTGGTCCCGGCGAATCGGTGGAGAAAAAGATCACCATCTCCGTGCCGCACGTCCTCGGACACGGTTCCCACGGCGGTACCGATCCCCCGCCTGGACGTGATCGGTCACCGACACGTCAGAGTCGCTCTTCCCGTCACATGGTTGGATTTTGAACGGTGTGGGGAAGAGCGACGAGCACGAGCATGCGTGAGACCCGGCCGTGGATCTTTGGTCCCGCCGATGCTGTCCGTCCCCACCTTCGAGATGTGTGGGCTCGTCTAGGCTGGCCCGGTGGGGGTCAAACTGCGGGAACGGTGGGGCAGGAAGCCGGTGTGGGCGAGGTGGGCTCTCGCGGTGTACTTGATCGGTTTTCTCGTGGGGTGAAGGTTTTGACCCGTCTTGCCGTCGTGCTTGTGCCCCGGGCTCATGGATGATCAGCTCGTGGTCGGCGACCTGCACCGACTGCGGGGAACTGGGCGGGAGAATGCCGGGACCCAGGTGTAGACGCCGGGGGTGGATGTGGATGCCAATTCATACCCCGCAACGTCGTCATCCAGCAGTTGCCCCTCGATCGCCTCGCCTGGGTCACCGGTCAGGGGCGGGGCAGCCGCACTCGTACACGTGTCATGCCGGGGGCTTCTGCAGCCAGTCCGCTTCGGTGCTCCAGAACATGTGGCGCGCACCGAGGTAGTCGTGGGCGAAGTCGGTGAACCGTTCGCGGGTGTACGGCTTGGCGGTCTTGGGGTCCTTGGCGTTGATGTCGGGTTCCTGTACAGCCATCGCGACGAGGGGAAGGGCATCCTTGTATTCGTGGAGGAACTTGTAGGAGTTCTCCATCTGGTACTTCCGATCCGGGAGGGTGTCCGGTCCTCCGATGCCGATCTTCTTGTCCCTGGCGACGTCGAACATCTCCTTCATGCGCTTGTGGTCGTCGTCATCCGGCAGGAAGTTGATGTACTGGATGAACTGCGTCTTGGTGAAGACCTTTTTGCCGTAGCGCATGTTGTCGATCTCGGCATCGATGTAGGACTTCGAGGTGTACTTGGTCTGATCCTTCTTGGTGTCGACCTCGACCGCGGTCTCCGGAAGGTTCACCCCGGCGAGCTTGCCGTCGAACTTCCCCGCCATCGCCTTCAACATGGCCTGGAAGTCAGCCCGCACCCCTTTGTTCCACTGCGCGGCCATGGCCCCGTGGGTGGTGGGGTTGTCGGGGTTCTCATCGACCGTCGGCGCGACCCCGCCCTCGTCCTTCACATACTGGGGAACGTTGGCGTCCTTGATGGCTACATCGAAGAACCGATCCTGAACCTGGACGAACAGCTTCTTGTGGCGTTCCTGGAGATACTTCAGGGCATCGCCCAGCCGCGACCACTTGTACTCCCCCTTCCTCCCCTCAAGGGCCTTCCAGGGCACCACCACCTGTACGCCGCCGATGTCCGGACGGTCAATCATGGCCTTGACCTTCGAGTCCTTGCCGGACGCCGCATCCTCGAACGCGCCGAGCGACATGTACAGATTGTCCGTCACCTTGCCTCCGGACACGGAGGCGGCCGCCTTGTCGGGGGCGGGAGCCGCGGCGGCCACCTCGACGACGGCCGTCAAGGCCACGGCCGTGAGGACAACAGATCCGACTGCACCACGTTGCATCATCATGAACGAGACGCTAGGAGAACGTTCTAAGCGAAAGATAAGAGCGTCCGTCGTCACCCCCGACGCCGGTACGCACCGCCACGGAATCTGCCACCAAGGAACCAGGGCCGAGCCGTTCGAACAAACGCCGGAAGTGCCGGCCCTGCCCGTGAACCTCGACGAGACCCGCCTCATCGTGTCCGAGCCGCTGGGCGATCTGCCCAGCGTCTGGAACGAGGTCCCCGAGAGCAGCTACGGCGTGGTAAGGCCCGGAGCGGACGACCTGCTCCCCTTCGCCCCACAACCCGTGTAGTGATGCAGCGACTTCGCCGCCCGCCCCCTGGGAGCGTGCGTCAGTAGCCGCTACCGCGCTTGACCTGGGCCCGCTCCTTCCCGTGGGTCGCACCCTTGTCGTCCAGAGTGCGACACGCGGCGGCGATGTCCTGGCTCAGACGATCGATCTGCTCGCGGCTCAGGGTTTCCTTGACCAGGGCACGCAGGACCTTCACCCGCTCCGCGTTGGGCGGGAGGGTGTATGCCGGCACCATCCAGCCCCGCTCGGCCGAGAGCTGCCAGGCGATGTCGGACTCGTCGTAGGCGTGCTTGCCGGCGAGGCGGAAGGCGACCAGCGGCAGTTGCTCAAGGTCGCTGCCGATCACTTCGAAGCGGCCGCCGCTACGCAGGTTGTCCGCCAACGCGCGGGCGTTCTCCTGCATCATCTTCATGACGTAGGTGTAGCCCTGACGGCCGAGCCGCACGAAGTTGTAGTACTGCGCGAGCACCATCGAAGCGCCGGTGGAGAAGTTCAGGGTGAACGTCGCGTCCGTCTTGCCCAAGTAGTTCTCGTAGAACACGAGGTCCTGGGCCAGGTCGGACTCCTCGCGGAAGACCAGCCATCCGATGCCGGGGTAGACCAGGCCGTACTTGTGTCCCGAGACGTTGATCGAACGGACCTGCTCGAGCCGGAAGTCCCATTTCGAGTCCGGGTAGAGGAAGGGCCACACGAACGCCCCGCTGGCGCCGTCGACGTGGATCGGGATGTCGAGGTCCCGCTTTCTGCGGACGTCCCGCAGGAGCTTGTCGATCCCCACGACATCGTCCTTGTGGCCGGTGAACGTGGTGCCGAGGACGGCGACGACGCCGATCGTGTTCTCATCGAGGTGGGGCTCCACGTCCTCGGGGCCGATCGTGTACTTGCCCTCGGCGAGCGGCACGATTCGCGGCTCGACATCGAAGTAACGGCAGAACTTCTCCCACACGACGTGGACGTCTCCGCCAAAGATCAAGTTGGGGCGGTCGATGGACAGGTTCGCCGCCTGGCGGCGCTCGCGCCACTTCCACTTCAACGAGAGCGCGCCGAGCATGATCGCCTCGGACGAACCCTGGGTCCGACATCCAGTCGTCCTGCCCGGCGCGTGGAAGAGGTCGGCGAGCATCCGCACACAACGCTGCTCGATCTCGGCGGAGATGGGGTACTCCGCATGGTCGATGAAATTGCGGTGGAGGTTCTCGGCGATCAGCCGTTGCGCCTCCGGCTCCATCCACGTGGTGACAAACGTGGCGAGGTTGCGCTGCGGGTCGCCCTCCATGGCGAGGTCCTCACCCACCAGCCTCATCGCGTCCGTCGCGGCCATGCCTTCCTCGGGGAAGGTCTCCGAGGGAGCGGGCACGGTCAGGAATCGGTTGCCGAAGAGAGCCGCATCGTCGCGCTTGGTCATGAAGGTGATTCAAACAGTGACGAATCCATCCTCGGGTGAAGGACACACCGAGACGGAACGGCGAGCCGCCGATCACGAAGGAGACCGCGCCCGCCCAGGTGGGCCGCAATACGTGACTGGCCCTGCCCGCCGCGCGCGGAGCGGCCCCGCCTGGGACGGCGGGCCATGAGAGCGTCCGGCACGACGGAGAATTCCCCGGCCCGTCGCGCTGGGTGCACGGTGGAGCCGCCGGATCTCAACCCAGTCCTCCACACCGATCACCTCTTCCACCTGACTCTCATGGAGCCAGACTGATCACTTGATCACGGGGACCGGGGCGGCGGCCGTGGCGTCCGCGAGGGTGTCGGCGAGGGGGTTGGCGGCCGGGAAGAGGACTTCCCGCTTGTCGGCGAAGTGCCGGTAGAAGGTCCGTTGGGTGAGCCCGGCACGGGTGGCGATCTCCGCGACTGTGGTGGCGTCGAAGCCTTTGTGGTTGTAGAGCTCCAGCGCCGCCTTCTCCAGACGGCCTCGTGCGTCGGGTTTCCATCGGCTCATGATCCGATCCTAGCCGCCGATGACAGAAGCTGACATCAGAGTGATGTCAGTTACTGACATCACCTCCCCACCGGGGTGGGGAGCCCGCCGCAGGAGGGCACAACCATGCGCGTATTCGTCACCGGAGCCTCCGGACACCTCGGCTCCGCCGTCGTCCCCGAGCTCCTCGAAGCCGGGCATCAGGTCGTCGGCTTGGCTCGCTCGGACAGGTCCGCCGCCTCGTTGGCGGCCGCCGGTGCCCAGGTGCACCGGGGCGACCTCGACGGTCTCGACAGCCTCGCCGCGGCCGCCGCCGCGGCGGACGGCGTCATCCACCTGGCTTTCAAGCACGACGCCATGTTCGCCGGCGACTTCGACAGCGCGGTCGCGGCGGATCTGCGCGCCGTCGAGACGCTCGGGAACGCGCTCGCCGGCACCGGTAAGCCCCTGGTGGCCACGTCGGGAACGGTACTGTTCGCCTTCGCAGGACTGCGGGACCCCCTCACCGAAGTGGACGCGCTCGGCGCGGGCCCGCGGATCGACGCCGAGAACGCGGTGGCCGCTCTCGCGGAGCGCGGTATCCGCTCGTCCGTCGTCCGGCTCACTCCGAGCGTCCACAGCGCGCTCGACCACAACGGTTTCATCCCGACCTTCGTCTCCATCGCTCGGTCGAAGGGCGTCTCGGCTTACGTCGGCGACGGGGCCAACCGCTGGCCGGCCGTGCACACGCTCGACGCGGCACGCCTGTACCGGCTGGCTCTGGAATCCGCACCGGCGGGGTCACGGCTGCACGCTGTCGACGACGAGGGGGTCAGCTTCCGGGAGATCGCCGAGGCCATCGGCCGCGGGCTGGACCTGCCCGTCGTCAGCATCCCGCCGGCCCAGGCCGATGACCACTTCGGCTTCCTCGGTGCCCACACCCAGGTCGACAACCCGTCGTCGTCCACGCTGACCCGCGACCTCCTCGGCTGGAAGCCGGTCCAGCCCGGTCTGATCGAGGACCTCGCCCAGGGCCACTACTTCGACGCGCCGACGACCACGGCGCGCTGAGCCGCTTCGGGTCCGCCGCCCCGGCATCAACGCCGCGCGGCGGAAATCGGCCATCATCCCCACGATCGGCTGTTGCACGCGCCCGCGCGCCCCGCGCCGCATCGCAGCGTAAGGAACGAACAACATGCACAAGCACAACGCACGCGAGCGGATCGACCCCGAGCTCGCCGAGGTCCTGAAGGCCGTACCCATGACACCGACCGGGGTGTTCGACCTCAGCGACCTGGAGGGCACGCGAGTCGGCGTCCGCGCGATGGCCGAATCCATCGCCAGCACCATCCCCGACGAGCCCACCGTCACCACCCACGAGATCCAGGTGCCGCGCGCCGACGGCCCCTACGTCCCGATCCTCCTGCTGCGTCCGCAGAACGCGCCCAGCCCGCTGCCGGTCGTCATGTGGTTCCACGGCGGTGGGCAGGTGCTCGGCCACGCTGCCCAGGACTCACCCTGGCTCAAGCCGCTGTGCACGGCACTCGGCTGCGCCATTGTCAGCGTCGACTACCGGCTGGCCCCGGAAACCCCCGCGCCCGGCGCCACCGAGGACACGGCCTACCGGTGGATCAGCGACAACGCCACCGACCTCGGCCTCGATCCCGCCCGGATCGGTCTGGCCGGCCAGAGCGGAGGCGGAGGCATCGCCGCCGCCTCCGCGCTTCTGATCCGCGACATCGGCGCGGCGACCCCGTTGTTCCGGCTGCTGATGTACCCGATGCTCGACGACCGCAACACGACCGACTCTAGCCACGAGATCACCGACATCGGCATCTGGGACCGCGCGACCAATATCTCGGCCTGGAAGTCGATCCTCGGCGACCGCGTCGGCACCGACGACGTGACTTCATACTGCGCCGCCTCCCGGGCTACCGACCTCGCCGGCCTGCCCCCGACTTTCATCGGTGTCGGTGAACTTGACCTCTTCCGCGATGAGAACCTCGACTACGCGGCGCGCCTGCGCGCCCACGGCGTCCCCGTGGAGCTGCACCTCTACCCCGGCGCCTACCACGCGTTCGACCTGTTCGCGCCGCAGTCCCACCTGGCGACAAGCTTCCACCACACGCTGAACGACTACCTCGTCCGAAACCCTGTGCGGAATCCCGCAGGAGTCTCCGAGCCGATGGCCCACGCCGATCGGCTCGGAGGCGCATGTGCGAGATGACCTTGGGGTGTTCCCAAGCGTGTGGCGTCCCTCGCGAACCAACAGTGGACACGAAGCGCGTCGCCATGACATCGGCGGCGCGTCGGATAACCGGCGGGAGTGTCATAAATTCGGAATCCTGATAGTCCCCAACTGGCAGCACTCGGGTACGACGTGGTCTCCAGTCGGGGCTGGGGCACTCTCCGCCTTCGCCGATGAATCGTCCGCGGATGCCGGGGCGCGGATCGGCAGGGGCGAGAAGGCGTGGGGCACCACTGACTTCGGTTCTGTCCGCCGCGCGTCCAGCTCGGCAGGTCACATGCCGTTGGCAGCCGCCAGGGCGAGGACTGCGGCCAGGTCGCTGGCGGGGCGGCGGGTGGCGATGTAGCCGTCGGGGCGGATGAGGACGAGTTCGTCGCCGGCGGTTCCGTAGGCATGGTGGGCGAGGCCATCAGCGTCGATGACGGCGTCGGCGCCGGTGGCGGTCAGGTCGGTGGTCACGCGGATGGTGCGCGGGCCGTCCGGGATCTGCTGGACGGCGGTGCTCCCGAAGGAAAGCAGGGTCCAGTGGGGGCCGCGCAGCAGGTCGAACAGACGGGTGGGGCGGCCGGTCCCGGCGTTGCGGCAGGGTGCGTCGGGGGCGCGGACTCCCGCGCCGGGGCCGTGCGTGAGCGGGCTGTCGGTGTAGGCGACGCCCAGGCCCGTGGTGCGGTCGTCGGTGAGTCCCTGCTGGGCGGAGGGGCCGGCGCTCTCGCCTAGCGCGCGCATCACCTTGCCCAGGCGGGTGGTGCTGTCGTCCAGGACGCTGCGGGCGACGGGGCGGCGCTCGTGCTCATAGGTGTCAAGCAGGGCGGGGTCGGCGCCATCGAGGAGGGCGGCGAGTTTCCAGCCGAGGTTGTAGGCGTCCTGGATGCCGGTGTTCATGCCCTGGCCGCCGACCGGGGAGTGGATGTGGGCGGCGTCGCCCGCCAAGAGGATCCGCCCGCTGCGGTAGTGGTCGGCGAGGAGCACGTTGATCCGGTAGAGGGAGAGCCAGGCGACGTCCTGGATGACCACGCCGGGGACGCCGGCGCGCTCGGCGAAGATGCGTCGGAACAGCTCCAGCGACGGCTCCTCGGGCTCGGCCGGGTCGGCGGGAATGGAGGCCTGGAACTGCCACAGGTCGGTGCCGGGCAGCGGGAACAGGGACAGCAGGCCGTCCTCCTTGCTGGTCCACAGGTGCTGGCAGTGGCGGGACAGGCCGGTGACGCGGACGTCGCCCAGGTGCCAGCGCTGGTCGGTCAGGGAGGTGCCGTGCAGTTCGATGCCGGCCAGTGCGCGGACGGTGCTGCGTCCGCCGTCGACGCCGACCGCGTAGCGGGCGTGGACGGTGCGGCTGCCCGCGTCGGGCCTGGTGGTGACGGTGGCGGTGACGCCGTCACCGTCCTGCTGGAGGTCGGTGACCTCGCTGCCCCAGTGGACGGTTCCGCCGAGCTCGGTCAGGTGGTCGCGCAGGATCTGCTCGAACCGCGGCTGGGAGAGCCAGACCGGCGGGTAGGGGGCGTCCGTGGTACGCACCCCTGCGGCGAGCTCCACCGCCTCGGAGACCACCCGGGCGCGGTCGTAGTGGCGGGTGGGGACGTTCACCCGGCCCTCGGTCAGGACGCGCCCGGCCACGCCGAGGTTGTCGGCGACCTCCATGGTGCGGGGCTGGATGGTCTTGGCGCGGGAGGCGGTGCTGGGCGTGGTGGAGCGCTCCAGGAGGAGGAAGCTGACACCGCGTCGGGCCAGGTCGCAGGCCAGGGTCAGGCCGGTGGGGCCAGCGCCGATGATCAGGACGTCGGTCGTGGCTACGTTCACGGTGGAGGGGGCGGGCTCATTCATGACGTTGATTACCTACCTTAGGTATCATGTTTGTCGGCGGCCCGATCTCCTGCGAGGTCGGCTTCCGAGGGATACAATATACCTACGTTAGGTATCTATCAAGGAGTGCGGGACATGGATCCGCTCAGCGACGCGACTACCGGGCTGCTGCCACACCTGCTCCAGCTGCGGACTCTGCTCAACCGCGGGCAGCTTTACGAGCAGGCCGTCCAGGACGCCGGAGTGACACTGGACCGGCCTGCCATGACGATCCTGGTCGTCCTGGACGCCGCCGAACACCCGCTGCGCGTAGGCGAGATCGCCACCCGCATGCACGTCGTCGGACCCCACGTCACCCGTCACCTCAACAGCCTGGAAAAGCGGGCGCTCATCAAGCGCGTCCCCGACCCCGAGGACCAAAGGGCCCGCCTGATCGCCCTCACACCCCCCGGGCAGCGGATCGTCGACCGGTACACCACCGTCGTCAACGGCTGGTTCACCGCGGCGCTCGCCCAGTGGCCGCACCAGGACCGCACCGAGCTCCTCCGCCTGCTCACCCGCCTGACACGCGACCTGACCACCCAATTCGACGCCATCGCCGCCGGTACCATCCCGGCCCAGGGCGAAGACTGACCAAAGCACTGCGCCCGGCCCCGCAGTTCCCTCGCCCGTCACCGCCGTAGGTGCGAGCCCGGCAACCTGCTCAGAAGTATGGCCCCGCAGCTCTTCGAGGCAAAGAAGATCACCCGCACCGCGCGCGGTGCGCGCCGCATCGGCGCGCACCAGGTGCACGGTACGTACGTCCTCCCATATGGTGCCGCGCTGGGGGCCTGTGGCCACGAGGTCGTGGCGCCGGCCGGACTCTGTTCCTGGGCGGCCGGGCCGGACGAAGGGCCGGCGGCAGGGGCGATCAGCAGCCGAGCATGGAGTGCGGGGCCCAGCGCGGTCACGGTGACGGCGAGGGCGGCGGCGATGACCAACTGGGCGTTGGCCATGTAGGGGTTGAGCAGGAGCTGGGCCAGCAGGGCGGCCGTGGCCAGGGTCAGCTTGGCGCCGATCACGCGGGGCGCGGACAGCGTGGGGCGGGCCGAGGGGTGGACGCCCCGGGCGCGTGACCGGTGGGCCGCGCGGATCTGGAGCGGGATGGTCAGCAGGACGCACAGCACACGGACTGCGAGCGCGCGGAGCACGTGGCCGGAGTGCGGGTCCAGCAGGTGCCCGAGGAGCGCGTTGGCGGCGAGTGCCGCCGTGACGATCAGGACTCGGACGGTGATCAGTCGTGCGAGTGCCGGGCCGGGGCGCGCGGCGGTATGGAACGCGGCGGTGAGGCGGCGGTTGGCCGGCAGCAGCAGCGGCGGCAGGGTCAGCAGGAGGACGACGGTGCGCAGCCCATGGGCCCACGCGGGCTCGGTGGTCTCCCCCACCCACATGACGGCAAGGACGATGCCGATGAGGGCGTAGACCCTGCCGATGCCTCCGGGGGCAGGGGTGCCCTGTGACACGTGCGGGTTCATGTAGGCGGCTTCCGGCAGGAGGAACAGGGGCGGAGAAACGGAGCGAGCAGCAGGAGATGCGCGCGACGAGGTTCCTGTCGTGGCCGGTCAGTGCTGGTCGGGACCGCTTGTGGGGGCGGCGCCGGCATGGATGCCGGCGAACAGCCAGACCAGGGCCTGGCCGAAGAGTTCTTCGGGGACGCCGTCCGGGTCGACCCGTCGCAGGCGCACCAGCCCCTGGAACAGTGCGGCCACCACCGTGGCCACGGCATCGGCGGGGGCGTCGGCGGGCGCGCCCTGTTCGGCGAGCCAGGTGTCGATCAGCCCCTCCAGCGCCTGGCGCGGTTCGCGGAGCGCGGCGGCCATGGTGTCGAGGACGTGCGGATTGCGCACCGCGTAGAGCCAGAACTCGGCCTGGAGTGGGGCGAAGTCGGTGTCCTTGTCGGCGACGTCCACCAGCAGGCGCCCCAGTTCGGCGGCGGCCTCTCCGGTGCCGGCCTCGTGCCGGTCGAGGGTCTGGGCGGCCTCGGCGACGCGGCCCAGACCGCGTTCGGCCATCAGCTCCAGGAAGAGCGCTTCCTTGCCGCCGAAGTTCGAGTACAGCGCGCCGATGGAGAAGCCGGCGGACTCGGCGATCTCCTCCACCGAGGCCCCGGCGAACCCTTTCCGCGCGAAGACGCGGGCCGCCGCATCCAGCAGCAGCCGACGGGTGCGGGCCTTGGCCTCGGCGCGGGTCAGTCGCTGGCGTACGGGTTCGTCCTGCTCGGCACTCATGTTGGTGAGGCTATTCGCATAGTGGTGACTATGTCAATTCTCGAATAGCGTGTACAGTCCAAATAGTGGTGACTATTTGAATGGCGTTCGCGATCGGAAGTCGTGATCGAGGAGCAAGGGAGCCACGCCCAGGCCCCGTCGATCACCGAAAGCACCGCCACACCCCCACCAACCTGGGAGGAGAGCAAAGACATGCTCACCGGATCCATTGATTCCGCTGGAGCCGCTGATGCCGCCGAGCCGGCCGAATGGGCCGACGCGGACCTGACAAGGCCCGACGGCCTCACGCAATCCGCCGACCCCACCGACTCCCCCGGCCCGGCCGATTTCCCCCAGCCCCCATCCGGCAGGCTCCGGCTGGTCGTGGACCTGAACCGTTGCCAGAGCTACGGGCAGTGCGTCTATGCCGCACCGGCCGTCTTCCGGTTCCACGGCGAGGAGGCGCTGGAGTACGACTACGCGCCCGCCGCCGGCACCCGCCGCGAGGTCGAGCGGGCCGCCGCGGCCTGCCCCGTGCAGGCCATCGCCCTGGGCAGGGCCACCGAGCCCGCACCCCCGGTGACCGAGCCCGCTCCCCTGGTACCGGAGCGTGTGCGGTGACCGCCCCCGATACGGTGACCGCCCCCGAGCGCATCGTCGTGGTCGGCGCCTCCCTGGCGGGACTGCGTGCCGCCGAGGCACTGCGGGACGAGGGGTTCACCGGCGAGCTCACCCTCATCGGCGACGAGCCGTACGCGCCCTACGACCGCCCGCCGCTGTCCAAGGCGGTGCTGTCCGGCTGGCTGACCAGCGACCACACCGAGTTGCCCCGTCTGCGCGACATCGACGCCCGATGGCTGCTCGGCACCCGCGCCGACGGCCTCGATTCGCGCACCCGCACGGTGACGCTGGCCGACGGGCGACAGGTGGGCTACGACCGGCTGCTGATAGCCACCGGCACCCGGTCCCGGCCTTGGCCAACGGAGCGGGGCGGCGCCCTGCACGGGGTGCACCTGCTGCGTTCCCGCGACGACGCCGACCGGCTGCGCGCCGCGCTGGCAGCCGGACCGCAGCGGGTGCTGGTCATCGGCGCCGGGTTCACCGGCGGCGAGGTCGCCTCGGTCTGCCGCGACCTGGGCATCGAGGTGACCGTGACCCAGCGCAGCGGCGCCCCCCTGTCGAGCGCGCTGGGCGGGGTGATCGGCGGCGCCGCGGCCCGCTGGTACCGCGACGCCGGCGTGGACCTGCGCCTCGGCACCACCGTCCACGCCCTGGAGGGCGATGCCGACGGCCGCCTGCGGCACGCGGTCCTCTCCGACGGCACGGTGGTGACGGCCGAGGTCGCAGTCGTCGCCGCCGGCGCCATGGCCAACACCGAGTGGCTGGCCGGCTCCGGGCTGGCCGCCGACGCCCGCGGCGTGGCGTGCGACGCGTCCTGCCGGGCCCTGACCGACGACGGGACACCACTTGCGGACGTCTTCGTCGCCGGCGATATCGCCCGCTGGCCGCACCCGCTCTACCCCGGGCAACTGCTGCGCCTGGACCACTGGGACAACGCCGTCGCCCAGGCCCGTACCGCCGCCCACAACATGACCCACCCGCCGCGCGAACACCGCGACCACCGGCCGCTGCCGGCGTTCTGGTCCAACCAGTTCGGGATGAACCTCAAGTGCCTGGGGCTGCCCGCCCTCGCCGACCAGGTCGTGGTCACCCAGGGCGCGCTCGACCAGCGGCAGTTCGTCGCCGCATACGGGCAGCGCGGGCGCCTGGTCGCCGTCGTCGCGGTGGACGCGCCCCGCGTGCTGGACGGATACGCGGCGCTGATCGAGGCCCAAGCGCCGTTCCCGCCGGTGCTCAACGCCACCGACGGGCCGGACCGGCTCGAACCCCTCGACGCCGATTTCCCTGGCACCGCCCCGGCCGCCGTCCCCCGGACCGTCGACCCGTCACCGGGCCACCTGCCCGCTCCGTCCACGCCGCCGGCCCCGCCTGTCCAGTCCACCCCGCCCATCGAGTCCAGCCCATCCACCGTATCCGCCCCATCCGTCCCCTCCGTCCCGTCCGTCCTGGCCGGACACGAGTGAGAGACACGAGTGAGGGAGCCACACCATGACCCCAACCATCCAGCAACAGCACTTCCCCACGGAGCTGTTCGCCCACGCCCTGCGCTACGAGAACCGCGCCGACCCCTACCCCGCCTACGAGCAGCTGCTGCAACAGCCGGTGGTACAGATGGCCGACGGATCCTGGCTGGCGACCGGACACCGCGAGATCAGCCTGCTGCTCCGTGACCCGCGGATCAGCGCCGACCGCCTCAACCCGCAACAGCAGCCGATCCGCAAGAGCCTGTTGATGGAGGACCCGCCCCGCCACGACCAGCTGCGCCAGGCGGTGACCCAGCAGTTCATCCCGCGCATCATGGGCATGCGCGACCACATCGACACCCTCGTCACCGAGCTACTCGACGCGCACACCAGCGAGCAGCCGGGACAGCTGGACGTGGTCGCCGACCTCGCCTACCCGCTGCCGGTCACCGTCATCTGCGAACTGCTCGGCGTACCGCGCGAGGACGAGCGCCTCTTCGGCTCTCTCGCCCGCCGCCTGACCCGCGGCCTGGACCCCGTCGACACCCAGACCGAGGAGGAGATACACGAACTCCAGCAGGCACGCACCGAGTTGGTGGAGTACCTGGAGGGGCTGATCGCACGGCACAACGCCGACGGCGGCAGCGACCTACTGGCCGGCCTGATGAACGACCAGAGCCCCGACGGACCGATGGACGCCATCGACCTCCGTGTCACCCTCGGCCTGCTGCTCATCGCCGGTCACGAAACCACCGTCAACCTCATCGCCAACGGGACCCTCGCCCTGCTGCGCCACCCCGACCTCCTCGCCCGCCTGCGCACCGACCCCGACCTGGCCACGCCGCTGGTGGAGGAGGTGCTTCGGTACGACCCGCCGGTGCAGATGTCCGGACGCAGCACCCTGGCCGACATCGACATCGCCGGGACCACCATCCCCAAGGGCTCACGCATCCGCCTGCTCCTGGCCGCCGGCAACCGCGACCCGCGGCGCTTCACCGACCCCGACCAGTTCCTGCCCGACCGCGCCGACAACGCCCATCTCGGCTTCGGCGGCGGCATCCACTACTGCATCGGCGCCACCCTCGCCCGCGCCGAGGCCCAGATCGCCCTGACCGCGCTCGCCGGCCGCCTGGTCTCTCCCCGCCTGGCCGCCGACCCACCGCCTTACCGCGAAAACGCCATCCTGCGCGGCCCGGAACGGCTCCCGGTCGCCTTCGAACGGCTGCTGCCGATACGTAGGGTGGGTGATCTTCGCGGTCCCGTCCCGACCTTGCAGGAGCGATGCCCATGATTCTCGTGTCCGATCCCATCTTCGGCGAGGTGGAACTCACTGGTTCGGCGATAGAACTGGCCCGCTTGGCAGGCGCAGTGGCCGAGGGCGCGGGATTCATCAGCTCCAGGTCTGCGACGCGACGCGACGCGGCACATCGCCCCCCGGGTGGCTGTTCCCGGTCCGCCAGCGGTTCGCCATTGCGCAGGATCGCTGTTGGTAGAAGGGGCTGTGGGCGCTGAGCGGTATGGGCTGTGCTGCCACATCCCGTCGCACGACTGTGGGGGAGGTTCACATGGGAGAGCGTGACCTGCATCCCTACGGTGACCCGGTATGGAGAGCACTCACTTCCTTGTCGGCCGTACGGCTCTGATCACCGGGGCTGCGAGCGGCATCGGACGCGCCTGCGCGTTGGCCTTCGCCGAGGCTGGCGCGCGCGTCTACCTTGTCGACCGGGCGATGGACGCGGCCAAGGCCGTAGCGGACGAGAGCGGCGGGACCGCCTTGGTGGTCGACCTGTCCGACCCGGAGGCGGTCGACGGCCTGCCGGACGACGCGGACATCGTGGTCAACAACGCCGGGCTGCAGCACGTCGCCCCCGTCCACGACTTCCCGCCGGAACAGTTCGCCCTGATCCAGCGGGTCATGGTTGAGGCACCGTTCCGCATCATCCGCCGCACCCTGCCGCACATGTACGCGCAGGGGTGGGGGCGGATCGTGAACATCTCCTCCGTGCACGGCCTGCGCGCCAGCCCGTACAAGGTGGCGTACGTCGCGGCGAAGCACGCGCTGGAAGGCATGAGCAAGGTGGTCGCCCTGGAGGCGGCCGCGCACGGCGTGACCAGCAACTGCGTCAACCCCGGATACGTGCGTACCCCGCTGGTCGAGCAGCAGATCGCCGACCAGGCGCTCGCGCACGGAATAGCCGCGCAGGACGTGGTCGAGCAGGTGATGCTCGAACGCTCCGCCATCAAGCGGCTCATCGAGCCCGGGGAGGTGGCAGCGGCCGCGCTGTGGCTGTGCGGCCCGCACACCGGCTACCTGACCGGCGCCTTTCTGCCCCTGGACGGCGGTTGGACCGCTCACTGACCGCTTCTTAGCTGCCCCACCCCCATCCCATCAACAACTCTCACGAGACGGTGACACCATGGCCGGCATTCCCGCCGCTGCGAATGCTCCCGCCAGACCCCGCGGCCTGGGACGCGTGGTCGGAGCGAGCCTCATCGGCACGACGATCGAGTGGTACGACTACTTCCTCTACGGCTCCGCCGCCGCGCTGGTCTTCGGCAAGGTCTTCTTCCCGAAGTCCGATCCGCTGACCGGCACGCTGCTCGCCTTCCTCACCTACGCCATCGGCTTCGCCGCTCGGCCCATCGGCGCGCTGGTCTTCGGTCACTTCGGCGACCGGATCGGCCGCAAGAAGCTGCTGGTGGTGAGCCTGCTGATGATGGGCACGGCAACCACGCTCATTGGATGCCTGCCGACCTACAACGCGATCGGCGTGGCCGCTCCGCTGCTGCTGACCACCCTCCGTGTGATCCAGGGCTTCGCGCTCGGCGGAGAGTGGGGCGGCGCCGTCATCCTGGTCTCCGAGCACGGTGACGCCAAGCGGCGGGGTTTTTGGGCCTCCTGGCCGCAGGGTGGCGCCCCGCTCGGCAACCTGCTCGCCGTCGGTGTGCTCACCCTGCTGACTTCGGTGCAGTCCGACTCCGCGATCGTCTCCTGGGGTTGGCGCATCCCGTTCCTGCTCTCCGCGCTTCTGGTCGGCGTGGGCCTGTGGATCCGCATGTCGGTGGAGGACTCCCCCGTCTTCCAGGACGCCCTCGCCCGGGCCGAGACCCACAAGGCCGAGCAGACTGCCGAGCCCGCCCCGTTGTTTGTTGTGCTGCGCCACCACTGGAAGGACGTCCTGGTGGCGATGGGCGCCCGGATGGCGGAGAACATCTCCTACTACGTCATCACGACCTTCATCCTCGCGTACTGCGTGGAGCACCTGAAGATCAAGGAGCACACCGCACTGAACGCGGTGCTGATCGGCTCCGCGATCCAGTTCTGCCTGATCCCGCTCTTCGGTGCCCTGTCGGACCGGATCGGCCGCAGACCGGTGTACCTGGCCGGGGCAATCGGCATGGCGGCGTGGATCTGGCCGTTCTTCTCCCTGGTGGACACCAAGAGCTTCCCGGCGCTCGCTCTCGCGATTACCGTGGGCCTGGTCTTCCACAGCGCCATGTACGCCCCGCAAGCGGCGTTCTTCGCCGAGATGTTCGGCACCCGGGTGCGCTACTCCGGCGCGTCCATCGGCGCCCAGTTCGCCTCGGTCGCCGCAGGAGCCCCCGCGCCGCTGATCGCCACCGCCCTGCTGGCCTCCTACGGAAACGCCTCACCGATCTCCCTGTACGTGGGCGTCGCTGCGGCGATCACCATAGTCGCGCTGCTGTTCGCCAAGGAGACCCGTGACCGCGACCTGGCCGCTGTCGCTCCCAGCTCCGGCAGCGCACCGGCGAGCAGTGAACGCGATCTGGCCCCGAGCCGAGCCGACTACTAGCCTGTCGTCCACCGCAGACGCCGACCGGCCCAGCCCTGTGACGGGGCCACGCCGGTCGGCACATCCCACCCAATCATCCACGTTCGACGATGACGGCGGCCATGTCCGACCACGCTTCCCCCACCATCCACCGCCTGCTGGAACTCCTCGCGAAGGACGCCACCGCAGACGAACTCGGCCGCCCGCTGGCCGATGCCCGCGCCGCAGGCGCGGACCCGAGCGAACTCGACAAGATCGAGCGGGTGGCCTCGCTCGCGCTGAGTGTCCACCGCACCCTGACCCAGCACCGCCGCCGCGAGGCGGAACTCGCCGCGCTGTTCGACACCGCCGGCGACCTCGCAGCCCTACGCGACCTGGACGCCGTGCTGCGCTCGATCGTGCACCGCGCACGCCTGCTGCTGGGCACCGACACCGCCTACCTGACGCTCCCGGACGAGCGAGCGGGCGACACCTACATGCGCGTCACCGACGGGTCCGTCTCCCCCCTCTTCCAGGCCCTACGCGTGCCGCTGGGCAAGGGATTGGGCGGCCTCGTCGCCCAGACCGCCCGCCCCTACGTCACGGCCGACTACCGCACCGACGACCGGTTCGCGCACACCGACCCCATCGACGCCGGAGTCCTCGACGAGGGCTTGGTCGCCATCCTCGGTGTCCCCCTCCTCCTCGGCTCCAGCACCACGGAGGGCGGCAAGGTCATCGGCGTGCTGTTCGCGTCCGACCGCACCCCACGCACCTTCTCGCCCGACGAGGTCGCGCTCCTGTGCTCTCTGGCCGCTCACGCCGCGATCGCCATCGACACCGCACGTGCCCTCGACGAAACCCAGGCCGCTCTCGCGGAACTCGCCCACGCCAATGCGGTCATCCGCGCGCACGCCGCCGCGATCCAGCGCGCCGAGGAGGCCCACGACCGCCTCACCGACCTCGTCCTGCGCGGCGGAGGAACGCGTGATGTCGCGGCAGCCCTCGCCGAACTCCTCGGCCACCCGATCAGCGTCCACGACCCGGCCGGCAACCGGCTCGCGCAGACCGGAACCGCCCCCGACCTCTCGATCGAGCCCGACACGATCGCGGAGGCCGCAGCTGCCTCCCGGGCAGCCGCCCACGCAGTCCGACTCGACACGCACTGGATCTGCGCCGTCCTCGCCGGGCCCGAACTCCTGGGCAGCCTCGTCCTGCTCGACCACCCGGACCTGCAGGACGCGGACCGGCGGCTCTTCGAACGCGCCAGCGTGGTCACAGCACTCCTGCTCCTGCTGCGACGCACCGTCGCGGAGACCGAGAACCGCATCCGCGGCGAGCTTCTCACCGAATTGCTCACCACACCCGACCGCGATCCAGTCGGGCTCATCGACCGAGGACGCCGCCTCGGCATCGACCTCGAACGCCCACACCTGCTGCTCGTCGCCGAATCCGCCGCCCGGGCCAGCACCAAGCTGTCCACCGCCGGCGTGCAGCATCTCTTCGGCCGCCGCGGCATCAGCGCCGAACACGACGAGACCATCGTCATCCTCCTGCCTCAGGACGAGACCGCGCCCGCCGACGCCGCCAGGACGGCCTCCGCGCAGCTCACCCACCTCACCGGCGCCGCCGTCACAGTCGCGGCTGCCGGACCCTCCGCCGGCCCTGCGGCGCTCGCAGCCGCGCACGCCGAGGCCCGGCGCTGCCTGCGCGCCATGCACGTCCTGGGCCGCACAGGCGAAGGCGCGAGCGTCGCGGACCTCGGCTTCCTTGGCCTGCTCCTCGGCGACAACCACGACGTCGCCGGCTTCGTCGACTCCGTCCTCGGTCCGCTGCTGGACTACGACGCCCGGCGCGGCAGCGACCTCGTGGGCACCCTGCGCACCTACTTCGCCAGCGGCTGCAACCTGACCCGGGCCAAGGACGAACTGCACATCCATGTCAACACCGTCGTCCAGCGCCTCGACCGCATCGAATCGCTCCTCGGGCCCGACTGGAACACCCCCGACCACGCGCTCGAACTCCAACTGGCCCTGCGTCTGGCCCTGCTGACAGGCAAGTGACTGCTGACAGCGGCCGAGGTTACCGGTAGTTCGTTAAATCCGCCGGTGGTGTGGGTTGACGGGCAGGACTGGTTGGCCGTAGGCCGGTGAGAGGAGCCAACGTCCTTGTCAGGCGCTGAAGATGACCGCTCGCCGTCTGTGTCCGCCTGCGCCGGTGTCTGTTGGAGGACTACGCGGCCCGGTTCGACGACCTCTGCTTCAGCCTGGCCGGCGGCGGGGCTTTCGCGAGTACCTGACAGGGCTGCCGGCGCCACGGGAGCGCCCGCAGGGGGCCGGATTCAGGCTTCCTCCTCGGTCGACTGCGGTGCATGCCCATGGGCGTCAGCGAGATAGACGCGCAAGGCGTCGGCGACCAGCGCCGACAACGACGTGCCCGACTCGATGTTCCCGGCTTCTGCGGGCTGGCCGGCGTTGGTCAGGTCCAACGCCCGTTGCCGCCGCCGGTGGCGGCCAGGAACTCGGCGCCGAGGATGATGCCCAGACCGGGCATGCTCGTGCGCTTCCAGGCCTGGGTGCCGGGCTGATCGACCTCGAAGATCCGCAGGCGGGAGGCGAGTGGGCCTGCTCAGCGATCAGATCCTCGATGAAACGAGCGCGGGCGACGATGGCCGCCCGGAACCCGCTGGTGGCTTGCGGGTCCATGTCCGGGCGGGCGCGCCAGTCGCCGCCGGGGGCCGCCAGCCGCAGGCCGATCTCGTCCTCGATGACATTGCTAGCACCCGAGCAAGCCAAGTACGGGTTCGCCGTCAACATCGTCTTCCGGGCGGCCCTGTGGCGCGGGTCGTCAGCACAGCAGCACCGATGTCGATGCCACACGGCGCACCGTCACGCGAGCCCGTCGCCGATCCGGCACTCACCCAGGCCCGACGCGAGGTGTGTCCGACTGCCTGACGCTTGAACCTGTACCGAGCGGGCGGGGGCGAGCGTGGGGGCCTGCACCACTATGAGGGATCACCCCGCTCGTCACGGTCGACACCCGTGTGCCCAAGCTGCTGAACTACGACGCGACCGCCGGGTACGCGAATCAGGGCTACGGGTACGTCCCCACGACCTGGCGATGAGGAGCGGCTTCAGTGCTGCACTCGGCGCACCTGCGGACGTGCCGCCTGAGGTGCCAGGGCCACACCCGCGGACGCGATGTCCGGCGGCACCGGGGGCCGCGGGTGTGGTGGGTTGCGCGGTCACGGAGTGACCAGCGGCCGGTGGCCTGACGGCGCTGGGGAAGCTCTGGAACGACCGCAGAGCCCCGCTGCGACGAGACCCTGGACTGGTGTGCCTACGGGGGGGTGCCCCTCTCTCTTTGGTCAAGGGTCGTGGGCCGCGTCCACGGACGTGGTGTACGGCGGGTTCGTGAGGCGGTCACTGGTCAGGGTGGTTTGACTGGACGTGCGGGTGGTCTTGGGCATAAGGAAGCGGCCATCGGATGAGCCTCCGGACGTATCGATCAAAGTCCGTCCCTGGAGGTCGCGATGACCGCTCGGCACAGTGGGCCCTTCCCTGAGTTGCTGGAGGACTACCTCGCCCCGGCGAGTCCCGATCTGGTGCGGCAGATGCTGACCACGTTCGCGAACGTGTTGGTGAGCGCGGAGGCCCCGGACCAGTGCAACGCCGAGTACCGTGAGGTCAGTCCGGAGCGCGTCAACCGGGGCAATGGCTACCGCCGCCGCGAGTGGGACACCCGCGCCGGCACGGTCGAACTGGCGATGCCGCGGCTCCGCGAGGGCAGCTACTTCCCGGAGTGGCTGCCGGAGCGCCGCCGTCGTTCCGAGCAGGCCCAGATGTCGGTGATCGCCCCTGCTATGTGCTTGGCGTGTCCACCCATCGGGTCGAGGGGATCGCGAAGGACCTCGGCGTAACCCAGCTGTCGAAGTCTCAGGTGTCCGCTCTGGTCAAGCACCTGGACGTCCAGCTGGATGCCTGGTGCAACCGGCCGCTGGACGTCGGCCCGTAGGCCTTTGTGTGGGCGGACGCGCTGACGATGAAGGTCCGCGAGGGCAGCCGGGTGGTGAACATCGCCTGCCTGGTCGCGGTCGGTGCCACCGCCGAGGGCCGCCGTGAGGTGATCGGCTTGGACGCGGTCACCAGCCAGGGCTGATTCATAGTCCTGTTGGGTCCAAGAACCAGCAGATCACAGGGATGTGACGAACCTTCACTACGGCGGCCCCGCACGCAACGAAGGTCCGATGATCAAGGGGACCTACCAAGTCGCCCCATCACCGGAGCTCCGATGTGCCGCCAGTCTGCCCCCGTCTGTCTGATCAAGTCGCCTCCCGTCAGCCGTGAACTGCCGTACAGGGCCGCCCGGTTGAGTGCCCTGCCCGATCCGCGTCACCGGCGCGGACGGCAGCACACCTGGCCTCGGTCATGCTGACCGCCGCCCGCGCGGTCCTGGCCGGCGCCCGCTCCTATCTGGCGATTGGGCAGTGGGCTGGCCATGCACCCCAGGCCACCCTCCCCCGCCTGGGGTTTCGTGCGTGCGGGCCGCTCGGTGTGCGCCGGCCGGCCTCGCTCTCCACTGTGCGCCGGGTGCTGGTCCTGGTGTGTCCCGGCGGGCTCGCCGACCTGCTCGGCCACGGCCCGGCCGGGACGGAGACAGTCGCGGTGGACGCAAGAGCGCCCGCGGCTCGCGCACCGATGCCGCGCCCGCCGCCCATCCGCTGTCCGCCGTCACGGCCGCCGGCCGTATCGTCAGCCAGCTGCGGGTGCCGGACAAGACCAACGAGATCTCCGCGTTCACCGCTCTGCCGGCCCCGTTCGACATGGCCTCCACGTGGTGACCGCCGATGCCCTGCGGCCCGCACCACGGGCACCTTCGGGCATCAAATACTCCGCGCGGCCCGGCAGTGCCTACCGCAGGACGGCTGGGCGGAACACGCAGAGATGTCATCGATATCAAGCGTCAGGTCTGGAGGGGCTGGTCGCCCGGCTCCGGATCGCCGTTGCCGAAACCGACACCCCCGTCCTGCTAGAGGCCGTCGAGGGCGAGGGCCGGGCGAGTGAGCGGGTGCGAACCTTGTATCTCGCCGCCCGGCGGACCGCGCCGCTCAAGGGCTACGGCGGAAACCGGCTCCAGCAACCCCTGGCACAGGCAAACCGAGTCGAGGATGTCGAGTCTTCGCGGCGACGCCAGCCGGGCATGACTGTGTCAACGGGGCGGCTCTGGTCCCACGAAGTAGGACCAGAGCCCGCACAAACCCGACACTGAACCGTTTCGGGCCCGGTAGGCACCACGCATCATCGATACCCCGGCAAGCTCTACTACCCGGCCTTGGCGGGAGTGCAGCCGCGCGGGTTCGCATCCATGTAGTCGCCCCAGATCTTCGCTGGAAAGGCGTTCCCCCGCTGTCCCCCGTCACCGCCCACGTCCGACATCGACAGCAGCTTGCCGTCCGTGGGCTGCATGCGGAACATCGTCACGGCGGTGGAGGTGTTCTTCGTCCAGCCCACGAACCAGGCCGACTTCAGGCGGTCCTGGTCGCCGGTGCGGCCCGCCGCGACGGGAGCGCCGACGGCACACTCCGTGTCACCGACGAACATCCTGCTCCCCGCCTCGCGCAGGGCGTCGCCCACCTCGTCGGCGACCTCTCGGGGCAGGGCGCGCCGGGCCTTCGTGCGGCTCTCGAAGCCGCCCACCGACTCGTCGTCCTTGACGAGCTTGGTCACCGAATAGGGGTCGTTCTGCAGGCCGTGGTTGGCGAAGGTGCCGTACGCGCCCGCCATACGGATCGCACTGGGCGTGGACGTGCCGACGGAGAAGGTGTCCTCCAGCGGAGCCATGCTGTTCTCGAGCAGGCCCGAGCGGATCGCGATGTCCTTCACCGCCTCCAGTCCCACCTCCTTGCCGAGGCGGACATACGTGGCGTTTCCGCCCGTTGCCAGGGCTTGGCTCAAGCTTGGGTGGGAGCTGTCCGGAGCCGCCGTGGCGGACGCGCTCTGGAGCTTGCCGGCGTTGCCGTAGAAGTCCCCGGAGTGCACGGACGTCCGATCGCCGTCCCTCCTTTCCGTGCCGTACTGAAGAGCTGCCGCGAGGACGAACGGTTTAAAGGCCGAGCCGACCGGCACGCCGAGAGTGTCGGCGTTGTTGGTGAACTGTTTCGTCGCATCGGGTCCGCCGTAGAGGGCGAGGACGGCACCGTCGGAGTGGCGTACGGCGGCGGCGCCGACCTGGATGTTCCGGTCGGCCTCCCGGTTCCTCGGGTCGATGTCCTTCGCCAGGACGGATTCGACGGACGCGGTGAGCCGCTCCACCTGCTTCTTGTCGAACGTGGTGTGGATCCGGTAGCCGCCGTGTGCCAGGTCCTGGTCGGTGATCATGGAGTGTGCCTTGATGTATTTATTGGCGACGTCGACGAGATAGCCGGTCTGGCCCGCGAGGTTCGTGGCCATGGACTGCTTGTCCGGCTCCGGGAAGGTCCGGTGCTTGTCGCGCTCCTGCTGCGACATCAGCCCGGCCTCGACCTCGCGATCGAGGATCCACTTCCAGCGGTCCTCCGCACGCTCGTGGTTGGCGCGGCTCGTCGCCGGGTCGTAGAGTTCGGCGCCCTTCAGCAGCGCGGCCAGCGCGGCCCCCTGGCCCGGCTCGAGCTGCCTCGCCGGAATGCCGTAGTACGCGTGCGCGGCGGCCTCGATCCCATACGCCCCGCGGCCGAACCAGCTCGTGTTGAGGTAGCCCTGGAGAATGTCCTGCTTGCTCTTTGTCCGGTCGAGCTTAAGCGAAATGATAAACTCCTTGGCCTTTCGGGTGAGAGTTTGCTCCTGCGAGAGATACATGTTCTTCACATATTGCTGAGTGATGGTGGAACCACCCTGTGTCTCCTGCCCCTCCACCGCGCTGGCAGCGGCCCGGAAAATTCCCTTTAGAGAGACTCCGGGGTCGCTGTAGAAACTCTCATTCTCGGCAGCAATCACCGCGTTCTGCACGGATTCCGGCACGTCCGAGAGGTGGACGATATTGCGGTTCACCTTCCCCAGACTCACCATCTGGGTACCGTCCGCCCAGTAGTACGTGTTGGCCTCCTGGACGGCGACGGCGTTCTCGTCGGGGATGTCCACACTCGCATACGCCCAGGCGAACAGGCTGACCAGAGCGCCCACAGCGAGCACGACCGTGCCCAGCACCAGCCGCCACGACGGCAGCCAGCGGCGCAGGCCCCTTCTCCCCCGGCGCGGATAGTCGACTAACCTCCTGCCCCGCGAATGACGCCTCGCCGGATTTTCTCGGCTGTCCTGCCGCTGCCTCTTGCCCACGGTCCGACCAATCCCTGGATATCGGTGTCGCCGGGAAGACGAACGGGGCACACCGAACGGTTGGCCGCTTTTCATGAGCGTCCCATGACGGGTCCATGACCGTTCCATGACAGCTGCTTCTACGAGAGTTCCACGACAGCTGAGGTTGTCACCACACGAACACCTGGAGCGGGCGTGGGTGAAGTGGCGCACCAACGACACCATCGATGCCTCGTGTGCCCGCTGCCCTGGGCCCGGTGCACCGGCCATGGGCAGTCCGGGTCCTCCTGGACGGCGAGCCAGTGGTGACCTCGCCACGCCTCGATGTGGTGCGCGCCGCCCAGGTCGCCCACGCCGTCGCTGGCCACCTCCTGCCCCGCAAAGCCGGCCCCGGCCGCCGGGCCACAGCCGGTGAACAGGCGGTGGCGCAGGGGTTGGTGGCTGAGGTACGGGTCGCAACGAGCCGCCACCGGATGGTGCGTTTGGTCCGGGTCCGGCCGGCGGACTGATGTCGTCCAGCGAGGTCGGGCCGTACAGCCGGATGGCGACGGTGGCCGAGCTGACGTTCCTGGCCCCCCATCCCCACTGTGCGATCTGCGGCCGCCCGTCCGGCGGTGATGGCCTGGTGTTCGGCTATCTCCCGGCCGCGGTCCCAGGTGAGCGTTCGACGCAGTTGGGGCGAGACGCTGAGGAGGCTTCTGGTGAGGTGCGGGGTGACTTGCTCGGCCTTGATGCCGTCCGGCAGCGCGACGATGGCCGTGTAGCGGCTGGTGCGTTCGACCAGCGTGGCGACTGCCGAAGGCCGGGTGCGCATCACGAGGTCGCCCTCCCAATGGCCGGGGACCTTGCGGTCCTCGACCTCGGCGGGGCGGGCGGTGATGGACACCATGCCGCGGATGATGCCGCGCCCGGTGGGACGGCGGGCGATCTTCGGGCGGCTCATGGGCCGGGCTGACCTCAGCCGCTGAGTGAGACTGCGGTCGATCGCCTGGCACCGGCGAGGGTCGTAAAGCGAGAGGTAGATCGCTTCGTGCGAGACCTGCATGGCGGTGTCACCGGGAAACTGGCGGCAGCCATCCTGCGATCTGCTCGGGTGACCAGCACATAGCCAGCTTGGCCTCCACCAGGGCGCGTAGAGCGGGCCGTTGGGCGAGCTTGGCCCGCTCGGGCCGACGCCCGCGCGCGTAGGCAGCCGCATCGGCGGACGCGGCTCGATAGCGGTCCCGGCCGCCGTTGCGGGCGATCTCGCGGGAGACGGTCGAAGGCGACCTGCCCAGCAGCTTGGCCAACTGCCGCGCCGATTCCCCGGCGGCGATGCCGCGGGATATCTCTTCGCGCTCGCCGCCGGTCAGATGCCGCTCGGAGCGCTGCCGCGGGGTGAGGCGGACGCCGCCGCTCTGGTACAGGAACTGGCGGACGTGGTGCATCGGTGCCCCGAGCCCTCGCCCGATCAAGCTGAACGACTGTCCCTCGCGCCAGCGTCTCCAGATCTCATCCTGCTGAGCTGACGAAAACCCGTAGTCACGCACCTGTGCCTCCACGATCACATGATCATCCGTGGGTGGTGCGTTGATCACTTGAGGGTGCCAACGTTTTTTGAAGGGCGGAGGTGCGGGGTAGCGTCACGCGGCGCGTTTCCTTTGATAAACGATCTTGACCGATTGACAGGTGATGACCGCTGGGATCAAGGAGACAGCTCGCCTGCGGGATCGGTGTCAGCGGTCCCTGCGAGCATGCGGATCATGAAACGTACCGGGGCAGGGTGCGGGCGACGGCCTGGGCGTGCTCGCGCAGCGAGAGGTCCTGCTTGTCCCAGGTGGCGGCCACGCAGTTGAGGAGTTCGGCCGTGGCGCGCTCCGAATCGCTCGGGTCGCTGGTGAGCAGCGCGGAGCCCACCGACGACGGCCTGCTGCCCGAGACGGTGCTCACCGAGGCCATCGCCGCGGCGATCCTCAACCACCCCGGCTTCGTCACAGCGGACGCGGACTCGCCGCGCGAGGACACCATCACCATCCAGTCCCGTAACCAGGTGCGCCACCTCCTGGTCCTGGGCGTCGACCGCGGCAACGCCCGCGTCCTTGAAGGTCAGCTTGATGCCGGCCTCGGTGATGAACCCACACCGTGTCGCCGCCCGGGTCAGCGTCCGCAGCGGTGTGCGCCCCGGAGGACCTGTTCACCCCGGCCGTCGACGTCGTCTTCGCCTCCGACACTGAGCGCTTCACCTGGCGAGGGAGCGCTTGGCGGGGGTGCCGTGTTGATGTCCTGGGCTCGCAGCCACCCCCAAGGGGGCGCAGGATGGAGAGGTGGCAGCCCCGCAGCGCTTTGCCAGCCTGCGGCAGCCATGGCAGTCCCGCCATGCGCTGCTGGCGATCCCTGTTGTGCTCATCCTGGTGATCACTGTGGTGGACATCCGCTCTCCCCCAGACGTCCATCTGGGACCGGCGCTGGTCATCGCGCCCGCGATCACTGCCTCGTTCGCCGGTCCCCGGCTGACCGGCTTCATCGGAGTTCTGGCCTTGGCAGCCCAAGCGATCATTGGCGTGTTTCACGGCGGGCTGACCACAACGAACCACATAGTGCAGTTGATCACCCTCGCGGTGCTCTCGGTTCTGGTCGTGTTCTTTAGTGCGGTGCGCGAGCGGCGCAGTCGGCAGTTGGCCCAGGTGCGGTCAGTGGCCGAGGCCGCGCAGCACGTCCTGCTGTGGCCGCTCCCGGACCGGATCGGACCACTGCAGGTCGCCTCCCTGTATCTGGCAGCCGAGGACGAGGCCCAGATAGGCGGCGATCTATACGCGGCCACCCGCACCGAGCACGGAACCCGCGTGATGATCGGCGACGTGCGGGGCAAGGGTCTGCCCGCCATCGGTGAGGCTGCCCTGCTGCTCGGCGCCTTTCGCGAGGCCGCCCACCAGCACACCACGCTGCCGAAGCTGGCCGCTGGGCTGGAACAGAGCGTCGCCCGCTACATGGCCGACTTCGAACCAGAGGACGAGGCCGGGGAACGCTTCGCGACCGCCTTGCTGCTGGAGATCCCCGACGAGGACCCCATCACCCGGCTGACCAGCTGCGGTCACCCTCCGCCACTGCTGCTCAGGCCGGGCGAAGCAGTCACCGTTCTCGTGCACCCCGCGCCGCCGCTGGGGGTCGGCCGCACTGGACCGGAGGACTACACCCTCGATGAGTTCTCCTTCGAGCCCGGGGACACCCTCCTGCTGTATACCGACGGCGTCATCGAAGCCCGCGACCCTGCCGGTGGGTTCTACCCGTTCACGGAACGGACAGCCCAGTGGACCGACGCCAGCCCCGAGACGCTTCTGCATCACATCCGGCGCGATCTTCTCGCCCACGCCGGCGGACACCTCGACGACGACGCCGCCCTGATCGCGATCCGCCGCACGACCGCTCCGCATCCGAGCCGTCGCCACGGGGGATCATCCATGGCGGCGGATTCCGCCCCGACTCCGCAACAAGCCAATAAGTAGGCGCGCCGACTGAGATGCTCAGCCTCGCCAACTCAAGCGCTCACTCGCCAGGTGAAGCGCCCGACCACAAGCGGCGAAGTGCGGGCTGCGGCGCAGCGCGTCGGCGACCCGGACCGGGTCGTGGTGGCGTCGAACAGCGGGCTCTTGTCGCGGTCGATGGGCGGATGTGACTGAGCGCCGTGGTTGACGGGTTTCGCCAACCACGGCGCTCAGCGCGACCCGCCCCGCGAGCAGACCCGCTGGGCTGGCGTGCACGGTGTTCTGAGTGTTCTGGATGGTGATGTCCTCGTTGTTCATGTCATCCATCGTTCATGCCAAACCTGACAGAACACGTCACCCTTTTCCGGGGGTCCCCCGCAGCACACCGACCACAGCGCAAACACCGCAGGTGGATGCATGGCATCGCCAACCTGCGGGCACAAGCCCTAGGCCCGCCCCAGGACGGCACGCACCCCTACTCCCGACAAGGACCAAGCTGGGAGGGACCAACCCCGCGTCCGCGGGGAGCAGCCATGGCCGGTGTCCGGCTTCGTGAAGATCAAGTCGCTGCCAAGCACCGCATCCTGAGCAGCTTCGGCTTCCCCGCCCACTCCACCACTCCCCCGCAGGGGACACGCCCCGGTGGTGTCGGCGACCGGGTCCGGGAAGACGTTCACCGCGGCGTCGGCCGCGCTGGACATGTTCCCCAGGGGGCGGGTCCTGGTGCTGGTGCCGACGCTGGACCTGCTGGTGCAGACCGCCCAGGCCTGGCGCCCCACAGGTGGACCGCCGGGTGGGCGGGTGTTTCACGGGCGAACACAGCACTCATGAGCTGAGGTAGTCCTCGGGGCCGGACCCTTCCCTGACGGTGTCGAGGGTGAAGCAGTGGAAGCCGCCGGCAAACAAGCGCCGGTGGCGGTGACGTACGGGAATGACGGTGAACCCGTGCGCCTCCAGAGTCTTCACGAGCCGGGGCGCCTGAGAGTTGGCGATCACGGTGTGCTCGTCGAGTGAGAGGACGTTCATGTCGATGTACAGGCTGGTGAGGGTCAGAGCGTCAGGACCGTAGTCGGGGAACTCGGCGGGGTCGGGTTCGGGAGCGTAGATCTTGTCCCAGCGCCGGAGCGGTTCGGGCAGGTGGGCGAGGACCTCGGGGCCGCGCAGCAGCAGGGTCCCTGGGCGCAGTGGCAGGATCTGGGTGTCGATGTGGTTGCTGTCCAGGCGGTGCACGACGTGGAGGCGGAATCGGTCGCCGAGATGGCGTTGGAGCCAGCGTGCGCCAAGGGCGTGGTGCTCGGTGGCGACGTTGAGCAGGACGTCGCGGCCGAAGCGCAGGCACTGGGCGGCGTCGAACATCATCTCCACACCGGTGCCAGTATCACTGTCGTCGAGCTCGGCGTCTGTGGGGACGTGCTCGGGGTCTTTGGTGCGGGCGTGGGTGAGGTCGAAGGAGCGGTCGGCCATGACCGGACGCGGCATCGACGTCCAGCGGGCGCCCCGCTTGAAGTAGTGCGCGAACACCGGTTTGAGGAGATCGTTTTCGAAGTAGCGGCCACGGATCTGGGGAGCGGTTTCGACGATCTCGTTCCCCAGGATGATCGCCTGATCGCGGATGCTCATGACCCGCCGTCTGATCCGGCCCGTGACCCAGCCGAACGCCGCCGTGCCCCGCCCGCAGCGTCCGCTGCAGGCCGCTTGACAGGCGATTGCCGATCTTCGCTCAAGTCTCGTTCTGCTGTTCACCGCATAAGGACGGTGATGTCGTGGTCGGCGAAGATTTCAAAGAGAACCTGGAGGTCGGCCGCGGTGTCACTGCCCGGTGCAGGATGGTCGGTCAGGTCTGATCTCACGGCGTCCGAGTGCAGCCATTCCAGGATGAACGGGGGCTGGGCGCCGAAGCCTCCTCTGAGGCAGTCGCCCACGGCAGCGAGGTTCCACCCGAAGTACCCGCCGGGGCCGTTGATGGCCTCTCCCAGCGCGCAGTAGAAGCTGTCGACGTCCACGACCTGTCGACCATCCAGGGTGAACACCTGTCCTGGTGCGGCATCTTCGGGGTTCCGGCGACGCTGGTAGTCACGGGACCACAGCGCGACGGACAACCAGGCCTTGCGGCCGATCGCGTCGACGTTCTCCCACAGGCCCTCGCGGTCGAGATTCCCTGTTCGGAGCAGGTCCCAGACTTCCGCCGCCCCAGGGAGTAGTTCATCGCACCACAGACGCACGTCGACATCGAGCAAGCCGTCACCGTGCACGGACGGCCTCGCGGCCGTCGCGGTCACACCGCTGACGAAGTAGGAACCCACTTCGATGCCTTCAGCATCGAGGAACGCCAGATGAGCCCCGCCTACCGTCGCTCGCCGGCTCCCCAGATAATCGAGGCTGGTCAGGAACCTTCCCTGCGGCGAGCACCCCAGCAGTTCAACCTGGCGAAGGCCGTCTTCTTGAGGTACGAACAGCCCGGTGGCGTCCTGCACGGACCCCCAAAATTCGTGATCGTCCTCGTCGCTGGTCACGGCGGGCCTTGCGGGTGGTGGTCGCGGCGGTGTCGGTGATTTCCCGCATCTGCGCCACCATGGCGAACAGGGCGTTCTCGTCGACCTCCGCACGGCCCAGCTCGCGCAGCCGCCGGGCGGCGGCCTTCTGCTCCCATGCGCTGATCGGCGGTCGTGACAGAGCCCGATAGGGGATCTCCACATACGCGGTGCCGTCCGGGTCCAGGACCCAGATACGGCTGATGTCACGCGGATCGCGCCGCAGCACGAACCGGCCCCACCGCTCGCGGCGGGCGATCCACGGTTTGAGCGCGTCGCTGTAGTACTGCACGTGGTCGATCACGAACCCCGACCGCGACAAGGTCCTGCGGATCACCGGCAGGAAGTCCACCAGGAAGGTGGTCTCGTTGGTCACCGTCACCAGCGGCCCCGACGCGGCGGCCTTCTCCGACCAGACCCCGGCCGGAGGGCGGCCCAGCGTCTCGTGGACCTGACCGTGATAGCAGGCCACCGCCAACGCCAGCCAGCCCTGCAACTCCCGTACGGTCAGCACGGCCTTGCCGGGGGCTGATACTGAGCTTCCCCCGAGATGCGGAGTGAGTTGACAGAGGGTCAGATGGGACTCATGAGAGGAACATCGACCATGGCTGCCCCGAGAAAATATCCGCTGGAGTTGCGCGAGCGTGCGGTGCGGATGTACCGCACCTCCGACCCGAGGCCGCAGATCAAGCGGCTGGCCGTCGATCTCGGGGTGCATCCCGAGGCCCTGCGCGGCTGGATCCGGCAGGCCGAGGCGGATGCCGGCGAGCGTGATGACCGGCTGACCACTGACGAGCGGGCCGAGCTCGTGGCTCTGCGCAAAGAGAACGCCCAGCTCAAGCGCTCCAACGATGTCCTGCGGACAGCCTCGGCGTTTTTCGCGGCGCAGCTCGACCCGACCCGGCCCAGGTGACGGCGCTCGTTGATGAGCACCCCCGCTTGGGGATCGAGTGCGTACTCCGGGAGCTCCACATCCCCTCCTCCACCTACTACCGCTGGCGCCGGGCCGAGCGTGAGCCGTGCGAACGGCGGCGCCGCGACGTCGAGCTGACCGAGCAGATCCGCAAGGTTCACGCCGACGCCGGTGGGATCTACGGTTCGCCGAGGCTGCACGCCGTCCTCAAGCGCGAAGGTACCCGCGTCGGCCGCAAGCGGGTCGAGCGGCTGATGCGCGAAGACGGCCTGGCGGGTGTGAGCCCGCGCAGGAAGGGCTTCACGCGCCGGGACCCCAGGGCCACCCTTGCTCCGGACCTGGTCAACAGGAACTTCACCGCGCCCGCGCCGAACCGGCTGTGGGTCACCGACCTGACGATGATCCCGACCGGCGAGGGACCGCTGTGGCTCTCGGCGATCCGCGACGCCTTCTCCCGGCGGGTGGTCGCCTGGGAGACCTCCGCCCGCGCCGACGCGGACCTGGTGCTGACCACCCTCGAGTACGCCCTCGCCTCCCGCGAGGTCGAGCCCGGCACGCTCATCCATCACGCCGATCACGGCTGTCAGTACACGTCCATCAAGCTCACAACCCGGCTGGTGCGGGCGGGAATTGAGGCGTCCATGGGATCCGTGGGAGATTCGTACGATAACGCCCTCGCGGAAAATCTGTGGATGCTGATCAAGACCGAGGGCCTGCGCGGCCGCACCTTCGCCACGAGGGCCGAGGCGAACCTCGCGCTCTTCGAGTACATCGACGGTTTCTATAACTCCCGTCGCATCCAGGAACGGCTCGGCTTCCTCAGCCCGATCGAGTTCGAGGAGAAGCACTACACCGAGCAGGCGACGGCCGAACAAGCGAATCTGAACATCCATCACCCCGTCCCGACCTGCTGATCAGCACCTCTCGCGCAGCGGGGGAAGCTCATACTGATGGGCTCTCGTATTCAACTGTCACCGGTTCCCGCGGAACCCAACCGGCCGGTGACCGTGTGTGATCCCCAGCGGCGTATCGGCTCCACGGGTGCCCAGCCGGGCGGAGATTCACCCGCTTCGCACACCGCCGAGCCGGTGAATGATCATCTGCCTTGTGCGGCGGGACGGTTCGCAGTTTCGTGACCGGGCTTGAGGCGGCGTCTTATCGGCGGAAGTGGGCGTGGTGTTCGTGCAGGAAGGCGTCGAGGGTGCGGGGCGGGCGGCCGAGGATGTCGATGACGGTGGTGGTGGGGGTTTCGGGTCGGGTAATGGCGAGTTGTTGGATCTCCGTCACGTGGTCGGCGAGCCAGGTGGGCATGTGGGCGTTGTGGATGAGGTTGTCGCGCAGTTCGTCCGGGGTGAGGTTGACGTAGCGGATCTGATTGCCGGTCAGGGTGGTCAGTCGTGAGGCGAGAGTGGGGTAGGAGACGGCTTCGGGTCCGGTCAGGGTGTAGGTGGCGCCGGCGATGTCGGGCCTGGTGAGGGCGGCGGCGGCGACGTCGCCGATGTCGCGGCAGTCGATGTAGTTGCAGGGCGCGTCGCCCGTCGTGCCGAGGATGATGCCCTGGGCGACGGTGGGGGCCAGGCGCAGGAGGTTCTGCGTGAACGCGTAGGGGCGCAGGATGGTGTGGGTGAGGCCGCTGGCGCGTAGGTGTTCCTCGATGGTGTGGTGTCCGCGGGAGATGACGACCGGGGAGTCGGGTTCGGCGGCGGGTGCGGAGATCTTGACGATGTGTCCGATGCCGGTGTGGGCGGCGATGTCGATGACGCGGGTTTCGAGTTCGACCTGTGCGGGGCTGTTGGCCATGGCGAGGAAGAGCTGGCTGGCGTCCTTGAAGGCGGTGCGCAGGGAGTGGGGGTCGGTGGCGTCGGCGTACTGAACCTCGACGGGCGGTTGGTGTGCGCCGGTTAGGCCGGGGATCGGCCTGTGCGGGGTGCGGGTCAGTGCGCGGACGGGGGCGCCGAGTGTGAGGAGGCTGTGGAGCAGGGCGTTCCCGGTTGCTCCGGTCGCTCCCATGACAACGATCATCGTGTGCTCATTCCTTGGTGACTTCCCGGCGGGGGGCTGCCGGGGTGGGCTCGGCCGGGCTTGGGTGCATGGGGCGGGTGGGCCCGGTGCCGGAGTTGGCTATGTCGGGGATGCCGTGATGGTGCTGCGCCAGCGCAGGGTGACGATGGTGGTGGCGAGGGCTGCGGAGACGGGCAGGTCGATGCGCAGGCGCTCCAGCCACAAGGTGGCGGGGACTGGGGTGTGGGCGGGTAGCCATTGGGCGGCGACCCATCCCAGCAGGGCCGCCGCGCCGGCGGCGGTGATGACGAGTGCGGCGGTCAGGGCGACGCGCGGCGCGGTGGTGGTCCACCGTCGGGGCTGCCCGCCGTGCCACAGCCAGGTGCCGACCAGGAAGGCCACCACGGCGGAGGGACCGGCGATGGAGGTGCAGGCAGCCACGGCCAGATCCTGCTGCCTGGTGACGACTCCGGCGGTACCGGCCATCAGCGCGGGGGCGGCGTAGGCGGTCAGTACCTCGCGCCACAGGGTGAACGGCCGGGATGGCCGGGGGGCTGCCCGGTTTCGGCTGGTTCTGTCCTTCGTTGCGGGCATGCTGGCCTCTTTCTCGTTCGCGTGAGGGAAGCGAAGGGTCGCAGCGGGGGGCGGCAAGCCTGCTTCGACAATATAATTAGGCGGCTAACTATTGCCTCGAAAAAAGGGGCCCTACCCGGAGGGCGGGGCCAAACCAGCTGAGGGCCGGGTCAGTCGGCATCCAGAGCCTTACTGCCGCGCACGACGCGGGCGAGCAGATCCAGGAACACCGCACGCTCCTCGACGGAAAGCCCGCCCACCATCGCCTCAAGCCGCCCGAAATGCTCGGCCGCCATGTCGCGCAGGCGCTGCGCCCCGCGCGCGGTCAGGACGGCCACCGCGCCCCGACCGTCCTCCGTGGACGGGCGGCGGGCGATCAGGCCCTCGCGCTCAAGGCCGTCCAGTAGGCCCGTGACCGTGGCCCTGGAGACATCGAGGTCGACCGCAAGCCGCGAGGGGGATTTCTCCCCGCCGTGGTCTTCGAGGTCGGCGAGCAGGCGGTAGCGCCCCGTCGACAGGCCGAACCTGGCAAAGTGCGCCTCGGCCGCCCGGCCGACCCTCGCGCCCGCCGAGATCAGCCTCACCGCGACCAGCACCGCCTGCGGGTCGACCTCCAGTCCGTAGTGCTCGACCTGCCGCCTGGCCTGGTCCAGCGTGGGCGCCTCGCCATCGATGCCGTCCCTCGTCATGCAAATAATATGGCGGCTAATCACTTGGGCTGTCAAGGCGGATTGGCGGCGCTTGGAACATCCGTGTCAGATCGTGCGCTAAGCCTTCGTCGGCCCTGGTGGGCGGCTGACGGGGCGTCGGTCACGGGGCCGGTCTGAAGGCATCCCGCATATCACGCCCTATTTCTGGGGCACCGTTGAACGCTACCTGCGGCGACGGCTCCGGGCCGCGACGCGAGGCGGCCCTGTTATCTGCGGCAAGGGGGAAGCGGTGGCCACCGTGGTGCAGCTGCCCGCCGGGAAGATGCTGACTGTCCGTGCGGCGGCCGATGTGTTCCTCGACTCGCTCAGCAACCCGAACACGGTCCGCAGCTACGGGATCGGGGTGGGTGAGACCGCCGAGCGGCTCGGCGAAGGCCGGCCGCTGGCGTCCGTCGCGGACGACGAGATCGGCGAGGCCCTGGAGCTGCTGTGGGGCAGCTCCGCGGTGAACACTTGGAATGCCCGGCGTGCAGCGGTGCTCTCGTGGCTGGGCTGATGCGGTGAGCGCGGGTACGACGGCCCAGCGGTCCCGGCCTGGACGAAGCGGCTCACCCCGCCGGACTCCGAGACCCCGGCCCGCTCGAAGTTGGCGATCGACCGGCTGATCGCGCGGCGTGAGGTGCACCTGCGGGAGAAGACCCTGTGGCGGATGCTCTACAAGACCGTCGCCCGCGCCGAGGAGATCCTGGGCGTCAACATCGAGGAGCTCGACCTCGCTGGGCGCCGCGCCCCAGTGAAGGCCAAGGGTGCCCGTCCCCGTCCCCGTACCCGTCACCGCGGCGCCGTCCGCGAGGACTTCGTTCTGGAGACGGTCTACTGGGACGCGGGCACCGCCCGGCTGCTGCCCCGCCTGCTCAAGGGCCGTTCGCGCGGGCCGGTGTTCGTCACCCACCGCAAGCCAGGTCCCGGCAAGGTCGTCAGCCCGCGCGACATCTGCCCGGACACTGGGCTCGCCCGGCTCTCCTACGGGCAGGCCCGGATGCTACTGGACGAGCGCACGGCCCTCGGCGGTGAGCCGGGCACGGGCTGGGATCTGCATGAGTGGCGGCACTCCGGTTTGACCCACCTCGGTGGGGGAGGGGCGAGCCTGCTGATGCTGATGGCGAAGTCCCGGCACAAGAAGGCAGAGAACGTACGGAAGTACTCCACCCCTCCCCGGAGGCGATCGCCGAAGTCACCAGCCTGCTCGCGCCGGGCGATCGCCGACGCTGACCGCGGGCGGGGTGCCTTCCCGGAAGGGTGCGGATCCTTTCCGGAGACGGCACTGCCTGCGTGAACTGCGGTTTGAGGCCCGGCTGGATGGTTCGCTCGGCGATCGGTCGGGCAGTGCGGCCTCGGAAAATTTCCCAGCGCCCTGGTTCAGGGGCTCGCTTCCATGTTCACCGCCCGTCGGCGGTCAGCACTGCCGTGATGCCTTCTTGCAGGTCCTTGACGAAGTATTCGGGAACTTCCAGCGACGGGAAATGGCCGCCGGCTTCGGCCGTCTTCCAGCGGACGATCTGCTGGTACCGCTGCTGTGCCCAGGGGCGTGGGCACTTCTCGATGTCGCGGGGGTACGTGGTGATGGCTGACGGGACATCGACGCGGAGGTCGGGGTCGAGGGCGTTGACGCCGCCGTGGCTCTCGTAGTAAATGCGGGCCGCCGACGCGCCGGTCCGTGTCAGCCAGTACAGGGTGACGTCGTCGAGGATTCGGTCGATGGAGATCCTCTCGAACGGGCTGTCGTCGGTGTCCGTCCATTCGGCGAACTTGTCGAGGATCCAGGCGAGGAGTCCGACCGGTGAGTCGACGAGCGAGTAGCCGATGGTCTGCGGTCGGGTCGCCTGCTGTTTCGCGTACGCCGCGCGGTGGTGCCAGAAGTCGCGGGTTTCCTCGGCCCATTGGCGTTCGGTCGGCGTCAGGCCTTCGGTGGTCAGGCCGGATGGTGCCTGCGCGAGCGTGGTGTGGATGCCGAGGACGTGCGAGGGGAACCTGCCGCCGAGGACGGTGGTGATCACGCCTCCCCAATCGCCGCCGTGGGCTGCGAACCTTTCGTAGCCCAGCCTCCGCATGAGTTCCACCCATGCGGTCGCGATCTTTCCGGTCCCCCACCCGGTGGTGGCCGGTTTGTCGCTGTAACCGAAGCCCGGCAGCGACGGGGCCACGATGTGGAACGCTGGCGCGTCGACATCCTTCGGATCCGCCAATTCATCTACTACGTCGATGAATTCGGCGATGCTGCCCGGCCAGCCGTGGGTCAGGAGCAGCGGTGTGGCATCCGTGCGCGCTGATCGGCGGTGAAGGAAGTGGATCCCCAGGCCGTCGATGGTTGTGCGGTACTGGCCGATGGTGTTCAGGCGGTCCTCGAACCACCGCCAGTCGTACCCGGTGCGCCAGTAGTGGACGACATCGACGAGGTCGGAGAGCGGTACGCCCTGGTTCCACCGGCGCGGGTCGGGCGTGGCGCGGTGGACCGTCTCGGTCTCCGGCAGCCGCGCCGCGGACAGGCGTGCGCGCAGATCGTCGAGTTCGGCGTCGGTGGCGCGGGCTGTGAATGCGTACACGTCGCCGGTCGGGCGAGACATGGGACCTCCTGGCCATCGCGATACCGGCCGCACTCCATCGCGAACCGGCTATGACGGTTCTAGCGCGAGCTCTCGCCCGTACGCAACCGGCTACGGTGGTTCTATGCGTGCTGAGTTCCCTGACTTCCGCCTCGGATCCGTGCTGGCGACCAGCTTCACGGGGACCTTGTCCGAGCGTCATGGCGACGCCGTGGAGCGCATCCCCACGCCGCGACGACTCGTCGACTGGCTGGCGGTGTACGGCTTCGACGTGGACTCCTGCACTCCTGACCAGCTCGACCTCGCCCGGGAATTGAGGGAGTCGATCCACGCGGCCGCGACCGCGGCCGCGCTCCAGGGCACCCTGCCCGCATTCGCTGTCCGAATCCTCAATGACCGCAGCAGGCAGGGCCGGGCTACGGCGATCCTGACACCCGAGGGCGAGCGCCGCTGGCGGCTCGGTCCAGCCTCCGGCCTGGAGGATGCCCTGGGCGTGATCGCCGCCGACGCGATCGGCATCATCGCAGGTGAACGGGACGGACGGCTGGCCCTGTGCGCCTCACCGACGTGCCGAGCCGCCTTCTTCGATACCAGTCGAAGCCGCACCCGCCGGTGGTGCGACATGAACACCTGCGGCAACCGCCAGAAGAAGGCACGTTTCCACGCCAACCAGCGTAGGAGCGCCATATTGACAGGGTGATCACTGCCGTCGGCACGGCCAACTGCCGCCCCACGCCTGCGCATGTCGGCGCCTGCTGGAGCCGGAGATCGACGGGGACACCTCGGGCCGACCGTCCCAGGGGCAGCTCTTTTCGGGAAGGGCGGGCTGAACTGGGAGTTTGCCGGATCGGTGCGGCCACCCGCCGTGGAAATGCTTCAGAACCGTCAGGTCACTCCCCTGCACTGCATCAAGATTGCCCTACCGGTCGCCGCACGTGGCCGCGCCACCGTCCTGCGCAGCTGACGACCCCTCACTGAGTGTCATTCCTTGTCGGCGGCGTCCGGCTGTGGGACACCCTGTACGGGATGCTCGGCGAGCCTGAGCACTCCAACGGCGCGCTGCCGATCGTCGCACTCGCGGCCGAGGCTCAGGTCCCCCGCAACGCGCTCACCCAGCGCCACCCCGACCTGAAGAACGACTTCTACGACCAGGTCCGTGCCCGCGGGCAGATGCCGGACAGTGAACGACGGCTGCGCCAGCAGGTCCGGCGGCTCAAGGAGCTTCGGGCTGCGGACGCCGAAGAGATCGCCCGGCTTAAGGCCGATGTCGAGGCACTGGTCAGCGCCCTGCACCAGTCGGTAACAGAGAACCGGGTGCTTCGACAGAAACTGTCCGAAGGGTCCGGCGTGGTCCGGGTACTGCCACAGCGAAGAGACGGCGACACCACTCACCCGGAGCGCCCGATCTGATGTGATCGTCAGCCTGGCGAGCAGAGCGATTACAGCTGGTGCACCAGAGCCGACATCGTGGCGAGCGGTAGCGACGGGTTGGCCGCTGCGGCTTCCACTACCTGCCAGTCGGGATCCGTGAGCAGCTCCATGATGACTTGCGGTGGAAGGGCCGGATGGCTGGCGGCTAGTGGCCGTGCCTGCCTGTCTGCCAAGCAGTTGTGCAGCGCCGGGCCCGTCGCGTTGCGGTGCCGGGCGATCTCGCGGAACGCTTTCTGTACCGGGGGTTCGTGCCGGGTCAGGTCCTCCAGCAGCGCCGGAGTCGCGTCCGGGTTGGTCGCCACCTTGGCGATGACACGGACTCCGTGCCTGTCGACCATGGCGCGCAACTGCGCTTCGGAAAGGCCTGGGTGCGAAGCAACGGACTTGACCACTTTCGCGTCGGGGTCGGTGGCCAGCGCGTCGCGGATTCTGGTCGGCAGATCTCGTCGTTGAGCCACGAGCATCCGCGCAGCCGGCTCTGGTGACTGGGCGAGTTCCTCAACCTCGGCGCAAGAGGCGGCGGCGATTCGTGCCAGCAGGGTTGCGCCGATCTTGGTGGTGCCCGCCAGGCGGATGAGTACGTCGAGCGGGACGCGCGGATTGTGGGCGAGCCTGCGCTGCACGTCGTGGCCACGGTCGCCGGCCAGCGTTCGGATCAGGGCGTCCTCGATCGCGGGATTCTCGGCGAGGTCGGCTCGGACACCAGGGTGGGAGTCCATGGCGAGCTGTCCGTATACCTCCGACGGCAGGTCGGGGCGAGCGGCGAGTGCCCAGCGAAGCAGCGGTGAGGGGTGATTGACGAAGTGGATGACGGCGTCGGTGGGCGTGGCCGGGTTCTGCAGTGCCATCCGCTGCGTCTCTTGCACGGTGGACTGGTGGGCGCCGTCGCAGGAGTCACCCGGCAGCAGATCGCATTCGTTTCGCGGGCATTGCGGATCGTGTACGAACGGCGTCTCTTCGCGGTCACAGACCAGGCACTGCTGCGCCGGGGGCAGGCCCACGCTGGTGAGCAGCGCCGCCAGGATGGGTGGGGGCGTCGCCCCGTTGGCCGCCGCTGCGCGGCGGACCTCGGCATGCGGATGCCCCGCGAGCCTGCCGGCAACCTCAGATGTAGTCCACAATGCGAGCTCCGCGACGACCCGTACGTCCGCGTCAGCGGCAAGCGTCTCCACCACATCGGATGGGAGACCGGAACAGGCAGCCAGCTTCTCCCGGTGCTCGAAGACTGGGTCCGTCGCGAAGAGTCGCGCCCAGTCCGGGCTGTCAACATGCTCGCAGAGCAACGCGAGGGCGGCGTGTGGTTGTGCTGCGGGATCGATGTCGGCAGTGGTCAGCTGGCCCTCGGACGCAAGCCATGCGGCGCTCTCCTCAACGCGCGATGCCAGGGCAACCGCCTGCGCATGGCTGAGATCCTCGCGACGAGCGAGGTCCGCGGCGATGTCAGCGTCCGCGACCTCGATCAGCCGGTCGACCAGCTCGGACGGCACGGCGGCATTGGCAGCCAGCCCGCACAGGACATGATTCACAGAGAGCATCCTGCCTGGATGGTCACCGAATGGCTCGCAGTTTTTGACGTCACAGAGATGTTGGCGACACCCGGACACGTGCTGAGCGCCGTACTTGGCCAAGCTCGCCAACTGAAGCGCAGCCACGGGTGCCCGATTAGTAGTTGTTGTCTTTTCGATCTTGAGAGATGTGCGTCGAACGGGAGTACCGATCGGGTGGTCGTGGGGCGCCCGGGGCATACGGACAGGGCCTCCTGAACAGCTCGTTGGTGTCGAATCACCGAGCAGCAGGAGGCCCTGATGCAGCAGTCTTCCGTGCCGACGGCCGGGTAGTCCAGTGCGGTCACCTGGGAGTGTGACTGTCTGGCTCACCGGTTCGGAAACGCCGCCGACAACGGGACGGAAGCCTCGTTATCCGACGGACATGACGGACACGGAGTGGGCGGCCGTCCGGCCGTTGCTGCCGTTGCCTGGCTGGATGCGTGGTCGCGGCGGCCGGCCGGAGGGGTACTGCCACCGGGCTGCACTCGATGCGATCCGGTATCTCGTGGACAACGGGATCAAGTGGCGGGCGATGCCTGCCGACTTCCCGCCGTGGGACCGCATCTGCGCATTCTTCCGCCGCTGGCGACAACTTGCTGGTCAAGGAGTTCCACGACCGGTTGCGCGTGAGGGTCCGCGAGGAGCTGGGGCGGGATGCGGAGCCGACGGCCGCGGTGATCGACTCGCAGTCCGTCAAAGCGGACGCCGTGGTCGGCGCGGACAGCCGGGGCTTCGACGGCGGCAAGCTGGTCAACGGGCGCAAGCGGCATGTCGTGGTCGACACGTTCGGCCTGCTGCTGGGGGTGATGGTCACCGCCGCGGACACCGGAGACCGTATCGCCGCCCAGGTGCTGCTCGGGCAGGTCGCCGGCGTGCACCACCGCCTCGAACTGGTCTGGGCCGACGGCGGCTACACCGGCAGCCTCGTCGAGAACTGCCTGGCCAGGCTCGGGCTGGTCCTGGCGATCGTGAAACGCAGCGACGACATGCGCGGCTTCGTGGTGCTGCCCAAGCGGTGGATCGTCGAGCGTCTCTTCGCCCACCTGATGCGAAGCCGCCGTCTGGTGCGCGACTTCGAGCGGCGCACCACCAGCGCCGAAGCGATGGTCTACTGGTCGATGCCCCTGCTCATGACACGCCGCCTTGCCCGGCCACACCCTGCGCGAGCGTGAACCGGCCCGGCTGCCGCTCGGCCAGCCAGCCCCGCGCGACCAGGCGCTTCGCCTTCGACCGCAGCGCCTCCACCCGCGCCGGCACCACATCCATGCCGAACGCCGCGGTCATCTCCTGGCAGGTCAGCGGCCCTTGATGGAGCCGGGCCCGGTCCGCGAGCGCCCCCAGGATCCGCTGGTAGTCCACCGACAGCACCGACCAGGCCAGCCCCTCACACCACACCGGAACCTGCGACTTCGTCTTCGCCACCTCCGGCGCCCGCGACGTCTTTCCGGACTGCTCCTCAGCGCCCGGCACGGTCCCCCCGGCCCGGGCGGGGTCCTGCCCGCTCTCGTCCGCCCGGGGCCAGCACTTCGCCGACCCGCGAGCAGGCGATGGCCCACTCCTTCCATTCCCGCTCGGCCACGGCCAACTCGGCCTGGACGCGGTCGGCTTCCCCCCGCAACTCTTCAACACGACGGCGAGCACCCAGCTCACGCTGTTCCAACAGCCCAACCACCGACGGCATCCACGACCTCCCGGGCAGCGACAGCACACCAGGCCACAACTCCCACGGGATCGCCGACCCTATGCCCGACCAGCGGAAACGCAGTCCTCAAGCCCGGAAAGACAACAGCCTCTCAACGAGGTGCACTGGCTACGTAGGGGGCCGGCTGGCGTTCGCGTGGGCCCAAGGGGGTAGCCGGATCACCGGCCGCAAAAACAACGGATATCGCTGATCTGCCTTGATGCAGGGCCCAGTTGGTCGGCAGCGCGGGAGCGGGAGTCCGGCCAAGGCTTTCGGCTCGGTGAGCGCGAGGCGGCCGTCCTTCAGTTCGGGCAGGTATTTGTAGATCGTGTTGCGGCTGACGCCGAGCAGGCGGGACAGCGGGAGTGTGGCGTCACCGGCATGTCCTTGCCGAGGGCGGTGTCTGACGCTATGCCGCCGTGGGGCAATCCGGAGGCGGCGTGGTCTGCGACGGTGGCAGTCAGTGTCTCTATGGCGGTGTGGTTGAGCAGATTGTGGCGCGTGGACGGGCGAAGAGGAAGAAGCCGGTCTCGACCGGAGTCCGGGCCGCGAGCGCGCCGCTCGCCGTGAGCTGAGGAGGGTAGCGGGTTGCTGTCGAATGCAGAGCCGGATGGCCGGGCCGTCCGCGGCGCGACCTTTCAACTGCCCTCGGCTGCCGCGTCAACCGTCACCCTGCTCGATGTCCAGATGGATCGGACCCCGAAGAACGGGGCTGGGCCGGTACGGCGGCGGGTCGGCGACCAGTCTGGGGCGTTTGAGCCGGCGTACCAACTCGGTCAGCGCGATCTGGGTTTCCCGCCGGGCCAGCGGGCCGCCGAAACACAGGTGGATGCCGCTGCCGAACCCCAGGTGCTGGTTGTCATGCCGATCCGGGTCGAAACGGTCCGGATCGTGGAAGCGCTTCGGATCGCGACTGCCTGAGGCCAGCATGAGCATGATCTGCGAGCCCTGGGGGATGACGGTGTCGGCGACGGTGACGTCGCTGTACGCCACCCGCCAGGGAATGATGTGCACGGGGGGCTCGTAGCGCAGCAGTTCCTCGACCAGCGGCACGACGAGGTCCGGTTCGTCGCGCAGTCGCTGCAGCACCTGCGGGTGGCGCAGCAGCGTCAGCATGCCGTTGGTGATGAGGTTGACGATGGTCTCATGGCCGGCGATGAGGAGCAGACTGACGGTGGCGACGATTTCGTCGTCGGTCATCCGACCGTCGGGCCCGTCGTCGTTGGCCAGCCGTGACAGCAGGCCATCTCCCGGCCGGCCGTGGCGCTGTTCCACCAGCTCGCCGAGGCACTGGCGCAAGTCCTTGCGGGCCTGTACGCCCTTGTCCAGTTTCTCCTTCGGGTCGGTCTCGGGGTTGTAGTCGATCGAGTTCATGATGTCTTTCACCCAGAGGTGGAACCTCGGCTCGTCCTCGCGTGGCACGCCGAGCAAGTGACAGGTCACGGTTACGGGGAACGGGAAGGCGAAATCGTCGACGACGTCGATCCGCTCCTTGCCCGCCAAATCGTCGATCAGGCTGCCGACGGTGGCGGTCAGGAAGCCTTCAAGTCCGGTCACCAGCCCAGGGGTGTGCGGGGGGCCGAAGTGACGCATCGCCATACGCCGCAGGCGATCGTGCTCGGGCGAGTCCATGTGGATGAAAGACGACGTGGCCCCTTCCTCGGCTGGGGGCATCGGACGCAACAGATTGCGCAGGTCGGAACTCAGATGCGGGTCATTCAGTATGTCCGTGATCTCGCGATAGGTGCTGATGACGTAGCTGCCGTCCTCCTGCCGAGCCACCGGCGTCTTACGCAGCTCGGCATACAGCGGGTAGGGGTCGGCCCGGGCGGAGTAGTCGAAGATCCGTTGCAGCGTGCCGGGTGTCCCGGTCGTGGTCGTCTGGCCTTCCTCCTGCCGACGCTGGTGCACGGCCGTGACGCGGCGCTCACCTAGGTCATGGCCGGTGAGGACCACCGTGGCACCCTCCGCGAGCAGGGCGGGGCCGGGGGTGCCGACGGGCACCGGTTTCATGTCGGTCGGCTGGTCCGGCGTGGGGCAGGGCGGCGGGAAAGGCGCGGCCGTCTCGATCAACCGTCGGTAGTGGTCAAGCCACTTACCGTTGTTGAAGCTCACGGCAGCCGTGACGCGGCCCCGATAGCCATATGCGGTGACGAAACGGTGGTCGTCCAGCGATCCCTGGGTGACGACCACCTCGTCGGCGAAGGTCGGCACGCCGACGGACTTGATGTTGACGCCGAACTGGATCGACCAGAACAGCGGGATGGACAGGTGGGGCCGACAGTCCGCCTGGGCACTGACCATGTTGTGTGCCGCGACCTCTGCCTGCTCCACGGCGTTGGCCCAGTGCTCCAGTGAGATGAGTCGGTATTCATAGACGGGGTTCGGGCAACGTGCCACGTCTCCCGCGGCGAAGACGTTGTCGGTGACACGGCCATTGATGTCGAGGGCGCGGCAGCCCGTGTCGCAAGTGATCCCCCATACGCCCGCCGCCAGTCCCGACTCCCGCAGCCACTCGGTGTTGCGGATGCTCCCGAGTGCCACCACCGCCACATCGGCGTCGACCGTACTGCCGTCGCCGAAGTGAGCACGGCGAAACCGCCCCTGCGCGTCGCCCTCCAGACAGGCGACCTTGACACCGCACCGCAGGTCGACACCGTGAGCGCGCTGCATGCCGGCCGCGACCTCGCCGATCATGGCGCCGAGCGCCCCGACCAGCGGGGCCGACGCGAGTTCGGCGACGGTCACCGGGATGTCCCGCTCGCGGCAGACGGAGGCGATCTCGGAGCCGGTGAACCCCGCACCGATGACCAGCACACGGGAGGGCCCGGCGGCGAGGGCCCGCTGCAGGCTCTCGGCATGCTCGCGTGTACGTACGACGAACACTCCGTCCAGGGCCGCCTCGGACTCGACGAACCACGGCCGGGCCCGTACCCCGGTGGAGATCAGCACGCGGTCGAAGGGAACCTCGCGTCCGTCGGCGAGACGCACGTGGTTCGTCGCGAGGTCCAGCCCGCTCGCGGGCACGCCCAGCAGCCACTCCGCATCGATGCCACGACGGCGGGGCAAAGTGGTGCCGTCGGCCGGCACCCACCCGGTCAGTACTTGCTTGGACAGGGGAGGCCGGTCATAGGGCTCGCCCAACTCGTCACCGATCATGGTCAACGATCCGGTGAAACCCTCGTCTCGTAGAGCCTCCGCGGCCCGCAGCCCCGCCAGCGAAGCCCCGACGACCACGATGCGGCCATCGCGCTTGAACGCACGCAGGTTGTCGGCACCGGTCATGACGGCGACGCCTCCGCCGGTACGTGCCGCGCCTCCGGCTGGTCGACATCGACCAGGATCGCCTGGACCGGGCAGGCCGCCGCGGAGCGTAGCACCTGGTCGCGCTGGGCGTCGTCGGGGTTCGGGGCGTACATGAGCGATTCCTCACCGTGCATCCAGAACGCCTTCGGAGCCAGGAACGCGCACTGCGCATGCCCCACGCATCGGGAAAGATCAACGACAACTTTCACCCCGACCTCCACAGGAAGTGGGAGCTGCAGACCCTCAAGCCAGCGCCACTCCGGCGCGCAACGAGGGAGAACCCGGCCGCTGCCCACCCCTGCGAAGTGCGAGAGGGTGCACCGCGCTCGGTGGGTCCCCATGAAAAGAATGATCATCGCGGCTGAGGCGATCGGCGCCTGACTGGGGACGCATCCCTGGTTGCGGCTGCATTTTGGTTACGCAAACGGCACTCTTTTGGATTGCCGTTTCGACGAAACCGTATGACATGGTGCGCCGGTAAACCGTCACAAATCAGCGTATCAGCGGCACCGATACCGGCAAGTCCGATCGCCCGGGAGACGAACGCCTGACATCCAGCGAACTCCTAAAGCGGTGACTGGCGGCCGCCCCATGCCCTTCGCGTGCCCACTCGGCAGGACTCGGGAAGCCGCGCTTGACGGGGCTATTGGGACTCCGTCGATCGCGTGGGCAGGCTCCGACGACGGGATCGCGATGTTCACAATCGTCGCCACGGGTACCGTCATGAGCTGCCCCCACCTTCCCCCCCCATGACAGCTCTACCTCAGTTCAGTCCGAAGAGCAGTAGCGCGGCAGCACCGGCACGCCCCTCTCTGACACAGTCGGACTTGCGCCCGCTGCGCGACCCCACTGCTCCGGACGAGGACGACGATCAGCGGCGAGACCGAGCAACTGCGGGCGACACCTGCCTCGGCGCGCCTCTCGACCTCGCGTGCACTGAGCGTGATCAACTAGAGCATGGCATCGTCCTGGTCCGGCAAACGGGTGCGCCTGCGCGCCATCGAACCCGACGATTGGACGGTGTTCGCGCGCTTCGCTGACGCTGATGGTTACGGGCAGGGCCAGACCCGTCTGGACCTGCCGCGGTCCGCCGAGAGCTATCGTGCCTGGGCGCAGGAGCAAGCCGTTGCCGAGTGTGATGACGACCGTTTCCGGTTGGCCGTCGAAACGACGGCCACGGGAGAGCTGGTCGGCACGGTCGGCTCACATCGCACCGGCCGTCCATCGGGCTGGTTCGAGTTCGATGTCACGATCGGCGCCGAGCACCGACGCAAGGGCTATGCGGCGGAAGCCGTGGTGCTGCTGCTGCGCTTCATGTTCGCCGAGCGGCGCTACCACAAATGCCTGGCGGCGGTCTTGGCCGACAACGAGGCATCACTGGCACTTTTTCGTCGGCTCGGCTTCACCGAGGAGGGGCGCCTGCGGAAACACGTCTTCTCCGCCGGCCGGCACCACGACCTCGTCATGATGGGCATCCTCGTCAACGAGTTCGACCAGCGACACACGATGAGCGAACCATGAGCCGGTCCTACGATCACGTGTGGAACGGCACCCGAACCTGATCAACGTTCGCTGCTCGCGGGTGGAGGCGCGTCCTGTCACCGAAAGCGGGACCGCCCTCAGCCGCGCACGGTGGCACGCAGGCGCAGGCCGTCGGTCGCGAGACCTTCGAAGGTGGTGACCTGGTAGCCGGGTTCCGGTCCGGGCAGCTCGCTCAAGTGGTAGCGGCTGGCGATCTGCGCGGTCAGGAGCGTGAGCATGGCCATGGCCAGAGCGGCTCCCTCGCAGGCGTGCGGCCCAGTACCGAAGGTGAGGAAAGCCCCCGGATTCGCCGGTGAGCCCGAATCATCGAGCCAGCGCTCGGGCCGGAACCGGTCCGGCTCGGAGTGTTCCCGCGCGTCACGGTGGGCGGTGTAGGGGCAGACGAGAACGGTGGACCCGGCGTCGATGGTGTAGCCGGCGAGCCGAGTCTGTCGCGTGGCGCGCCGGGTCAGCAGCCAGCTCGGGGGGTACAGCCGGAGGACCTCGCGTACCAGTGCCTGGGTGTACTGGAGGCTGTCGAGGTGGATGCTGGTCGTCGCGGCCGGGTCCGCGGGCAGCAAGGCGGCTTCGACCGCGACGCGGCCCGCTGCCTGGGGGTACCGGGCCAGGTGGAGCAGGATCCATCCGGCTGCCCGGGACGGTGTCTCGAAGGTGGCGACGGTGATTCCGGGGAGAGTGTCGAGGATGGCCTCTTCCGGCAGTAGGCCGTAGCGGGAGGAGGGCCGGAGCATATGTCCCAGCACGTCGTCACCCAGCCAGCCCGATGAACGGCGTCGGCGGACGATCGGCCGCAAAGCGTTGGTGAAGGCGACCTGCTGCCGTGTGCGGAAGCGCCGTGCCGATGTGGGGACCCAGCGCGGCCATACCCAGCGCGAGGGGCGTACGAGCAGCTCCCGGGCCATGAAGAGCTGCCAGGCGAAGGGCAGCAGAGTGGGAGCGTCCATGGAGAAGAGGTAGCGCACGCCGATCTCTGCCAGGGCGGGCCGGACTACGGGCAGAATCTCGACGTCCCGGCCTGTGGGCCACTGTTCGGCAAATCGAGCGGCGCCGGGAGCGATCTCACCGATCCGGGCTGCAACCGTCTGCGGGCGTAGTCCGCGCATTCGGGCGGCGCGGGCGTACGCATGCTCCTCGGGCGTCGGCGCGCTGTTGGCCCGCTTCAACGGTGGGAAGAGGGGCGAGGGTGGCTTGGGGAAGTCCTGCGCGCGGTGCAGGACCTCTTCGCACGAGCCGGCCGTAGCGACTACGTAGGCACCCGGCTCCAGCTGCCAGACGTCGCCGCATTCGTCAGCGCCACGGCGAGCCAGTGCCAGCCGGTCGCGGCTCCAGGCCGCGAAGCTGCCTTCGGGCAACCGCGGCGGCTCATTCATTCGGCCCATGAAATCGCCCCTGACGCTCGTACCTGTCCAGGCCGATATCGCCGACAGCATGGCCAAGAGCCGGGGGGCGCCCGGGAGCGCCCGCCGGCAGTGCGGTCACAGCTTGTCGGCGGACGTAGCCCAGTCGTGGAGCCCGTACGCACCGTAGTTGCGTGTGAAGGACAGCTTTCGGAGCAGCTTGGCGATCATGGTGCACTCCTCTCGCTCGGGTTTTCGGCACACTGAGTGCCCTACATTCCATTTTCTCCATACGGGACGCATACGTCCTGTTTTAGAGCATTGGTCATAGGCCTGGAAGCAAGCCCGGAACCCGTATTGCCACGGCGAAGTCCCAAGTATCAATCTGTAGTCAGTGACTACGTTCTGCCAACTCCGGCGAAGTCGGAGCCTCGGGGGCCGGCCGCGAAACTCTCGTGTGTTTCATAGGTGGTCGCTCGTGAAACACATGGCCGCCCGGCGGTCCACCTGTGGCGATCGCGCAAACGACTGGACGTCTGAACTTTACTTTTATCCCCATCAAGATCGTTCTTGTCGGGGTTTGTCATGGCTCGTGACAGCAGGGCGGCCACCCGTCACCTTCGGAGTGTTGAGGCTTCGAAGAGGAGGGTGGCCGTGGGTCCGACTATGCCAGGACTGGCCGCAGCGGTCGAGGGCGAGGCCGCGGCCCGGCGGCGGCTGGTGGCGTTCCGGAAGGGCCTGTACCAGTGTCCGCAGTCTCGTGGGGATGCCTTGTTCGAACTGGCCGATGTGGTACTGACCGCGCCCGGTCGGGTGGGTTCGCTGGCGGAATTCTCGGCCGGTCTGGAGGGGGCTGCGAGCTCGTGGACGGCGTTACTGGACGCAGTCCGGATCGGCCCGGACGACGACGCCACCCTGGTGACGGTGCGCCAAGTTACCCGTGTGGTCGAGGAATTGGCGGACACGGGCCTGCTCGCTGACCGGCCTGCTCCGGTGATCGTGTTCGACTCGGGCTACGACCTGAGCCGGATCAGCTACCTGGCCGGCCAGGAGGGCCTGGCGGTCCAGGTGCTGGGCCGAGTGCGTTCGGACCGGGTGTTCTACGGTGCGGCGTCCGCGGGCCGCCGGGACGGCAGACCCGGGCGGCCGCCCCGGCACGGAGAGCGGCACCCGCTCAAGCAATGGGCCAGCTTTGCGCCTGCCGAATATCTCATCCGGCCAGGTCAGGAAGCATGTCGGTACTCGTGGACTGCTCCGCCGGGCCGGTCGTGTCGGCGTATGTCCAGGCGGGCGATTGGGCCGGGATCGGTGATCGGTTCGGGCACCGCGCGTAGGGGTGCCGCCTGGTTCATGGCCTGGTGGGGCCGGTGCGTGTTGTAGTGGTGCTCGAACTCGCGCAGGGCCTGGCGCAGGTGGCGTTCGTTCCAGATCAAGGTCCGGTCCAGGAGCTCGCGGCGGCATGTCGGCACCCAGCGTTCCATGATGGAGTTCATGCGCGGTATGCGGATGCCGCAGGGCACGACCTGGATGCCGGCGTCGCTCAGGATCTGGTCGAAGAGAGCTGGGAACTTCGCGTCCCGGTCGCGGATCAGGTAGTTGACGGTGGCTCCGGCATCTTCGAGGTCCATGGCCAGGTTCCGGGCGGCCTGGCCGGCCCAGTGGGCGGTGGGATGCGCGGTGGTGCCCAGGACGCGGACGCGGCGGGTGGCGTGCTCGATGACCGCGAGGATGTACTGCCGCTGGCCGGTCAGGGTGACGGTCTCGATGAAGTCGCACGCCAGGAGCGCGTTGGCCTGGGAGCGCAGGAAGCCGGCCCAGGTGGTGGCGGTGCGGTCGGGCGCAGGGTCGATACCTTCGGCTTTGAGGATCTCCCGGACGGTGGAGGCAGCGACCTTGATGCCGAGAGCGGCGAGTTCGCCGTGCACGCGCCTGTACCCCCACGACGGGTTCTCCCGAACCAGGCGAAGGATCAGAAAACGGATCGAGCGAGCGGTACACGGGTGCCCCGGCCGCTTCGGCCGGCAGAGGCGGGCGTGACGCTGCCTCATCGGGTCACGATGCCAGCGCAGCACAGTCTCCGGTCGGACCAGCAGCCGCAGGCGCCGCACGACCTCGCGCGGTAGCGGGGCGAGGAGCGCAGAGAGGAAAACGCGGTCCGCCGGAGCGAACTTCACCCTGTCCGCACCGAGCTGCCGCTCAAGGACGGTGACTTGATGGCGCAGGGCGAGGATCTCCACGTCCTTGTCCCGGTCGCTCATCGGCAGCAGCCGCAGGGCGGCGAACGCGTTGGTGACAGTCAGGTATGCCAGGCGAAGCAACACGAGTGATCATCCTGCCGCAACCACCAAGCAAGCCCGTGAGCAGCATGGATGACATTCTCGGCAGGCGCAGGGTTGGTGTAGGACGTCGGCGGGCGCACCGTGCTGGTCCACCCGGACACGCAGATCGTGGAGCTGATGGTGTCCTGGGTGACATCCAGGTTGTCGACGCCAGGCTGGCAGACCGGGTCCGGCAGCGGCAGGTACGCCTGGGACACGCCCCGGAAGCGGTGGTGGTAGCGGCGTGGGCGGCGGCGTGAGCCATGCCGGTGCCGGCGGCAAGGGCAGCGGTGGCCAGGGCGAGGGCGGCGGCAGCGGAGACGAAGCGGCGTATCGGGCGCATAGGTGAGGGTCCCGTCGGTCGGCCCGGCCGTGCTGCCGGGCGGCTGACGGCATGACACCACCCAGAGCATCTATGCGAGTAGACCCAGAAGATGAACAACGAGCAGCCAGCACAACCCTTACCCCTCCCATGACACGTGCATGAGCGACTGCCGAGACCTCCTTGACCCACACGCCCTTCGACCGTCCCCCAACGGCATCATCATCATGCTGGCCGAGGTCCGTGGCACGACGTCGCGTCAGTCATCTCCAGGAACGACCCGCCTCGTGGACACCGTGCAGCCGTCGAACACCGCGAGGCCGCGGTCACCCCGGGGCAGGGAATCACCACCGACTCAGTCGGAGGGCCAGCAACGACAGCTACAAGGACAACATCCTGCTCAACGGACTATCCGTCGGCTCTCCGGAGAAGCCCTCGGCTGCGCGGGCGGCCTCTACCTCACGGCACTGACCACCTGGCCAACGCCCCTCAACGACCTCCTGCGGAGGGAGAGTTCCGCAGAGGTCTCCCCGGTGCCACTGGACGGGCGGCGCAGGCGGGTCCGGCCGTCCCTGTTCCCGAACTACCGGCCGCCCCGGTTCAGGCCTCGGAGTCCGGAAGCCGCCAGTCGAAGGGCATCAGATCCCGCTCCCAGCCGGGCGATCCGGCCAGTGCGTCAGCGGCCTCGGGCGTGCGCAGGAAGCAGCGGTGGCGCAACAGCTCGCGCCGGTCGCCGGGCGTCAGGAGTCTCCCCTCGGGGCTGAGATTCTTCGGGTGGTCGGGGTGCAGGTCGGCACTGCCGTCGATCGGGCGATCCCCCGCCACGTTGAGCCGATCGCCGGCCGGGGTCCGGTAGTCGAGGCGGAAGTCGGTACGCCACTGGGAATTGCTGCCCCAGCCCTGAGACAGGTCGACCGTTGGCCGGTGGCGGCGCCGGAAGGTCCAGTACAGCAGCGAGCGGTCCGCAACGCCGCGCTGCGCGTGCTCGACGCCGGCGCGGATCCGCACGCCGGCCCGGTTGAACAGCAGCTGGCCCAGCATCAGGCCGGGCCAGAGGACCTCGGTGATCTCGAACGGCACGTGCGGGTCGTCGGCCTGTTCGACCTCGACGATCTCGTGGAGAAACGGGTCGAATGCGTCGCCGTCCTCGAACGGCGTCATGCCGAGCGAGGTGAACACGTCGAGGTACTCGCACTTCGAAAGCAAGGGCCGAAGGTCCGGGGAGCCGGACCTTTCGGAGGGAGGCTGAAGGGTGAGCAGCAGTCGGTCGCTGACCCGGTGCAGGGCGTAGAGCTCCCACACGAGTTCCTGGCCGTCGGGCTCCATTTCCTTCTCGGCCCACCATGAGCCGTCTTCGGCCGACGTGGCCAGCCAGGCGCGGTAGCCCCCCTGGGCCCGATCAAGCCAGGGCACGACGATCGTCTCGTACGGCTCGACCCCCTCGTACCACGCCAGGGCCTCGTACAGTTCCCGCGCATCCACCCCGTAGGACATGCCAGGAGCCTACGGGAGGCGCCGGCGGCGCCGGACCGGACGCCCCACACGAACTCGCGCCCGCCATCAAGCACGCCGCGAAAGCAGCGGGCCTGAGCGTCAACGCGTACGTCGTGCGCGCCGCCCGCCACGCTGCGACCCGCGACGCCGCCCACCAGCTCGCAGCCCTCGGCCTCGGCCAGGACCTCGCGGGCGAGGGCGACACCCTGTGACCTCAGAAATTTCCACACCACCGACATCGGCCAGCCACCGCCCTTGAGCCTGCACCGGAGCGACAACGAAGAGCCTGGTCGGTGGGGAAGCTGACTGCCCCCGTCGAGATGAAGGGGGCGTTGTCATCGATGCCCGGCACCTGCACCGACTACATCCCGGGACCAGAAGACCAGACCAGCGACCCAGGCGGCACATCACCGGATCTGTCGCTACGGGACGGTGATGACGACCTTGCCCCGGATGTGCTTGCCTGCGAAGTCGGACACCGCCTGCGGGGCGTCGTCGAACTGGTAGGTGGCGCCGATCTCCACCCGTAGCCGCCCGTCGGCCGCGCGGGCTACCAAGTCCGCCAGGTCGCCGGGCTCGGCGGTGAAGCTGCCAATGTAGACGCCGGTGACTCCCCGGCCCAGGTCCTGCGGCCCGAAGAGGGGCGAGACCACACGGCCCCCGGCGCGGACCGTGCGGGCCGTGTTGGAGAGCGCGTCACCTCGATTGATCAGGTCGACCACCACGTCCACCCCGTCCGGGACCTGGCGCAGCAGCTGCTCCGCGATGTCGCCCGCCTTGTAGTCGACAGTGCCCTGCGCGCCCAGCCCGCGAACGTAGTCCGCGTCCTCGGACGTCGCGGTGGCGATCACCTTGGCGCCGAGCGAGGCGGCGAGCTGTACCGCGTACAGGCCGATACCTCCCGTCGCACCGACCACCAGCACGCTCTCCCCCGCTGTGAGGCCGACCGCGCGCAGCAGGCACATGGCCGTCATCCCGGACTCGGGGATGGCTGCGGCGGTCGGTGCGGCGACCCCGGCGGCCCGCTTGGCGAGGTGCGGACCCACCGCGACCACGGTGTACTCGGCGACGGCCCCGGCCTGACCGGTGAAGGCGAGCACCGGATCGCCCGGTGCGTAGGCCGTCACCCCCTGACCGAGATCGGCGACGGTGCCCGCTGCATCCATCCCCACGACGAGGGGGTGCTCGACGGGGAAGAGGTCCTTCATCGCACCCGTGATCAGCGCGAGGTCCAGCGGATTGAGGGCTGCGGCTTCCACCTTGAGCAGCACCTCACCCGGTCCTGCGACGGGCTTTGGGAGGTCGGTGACGCTGATGCCGTCGAGCGTCGTGTACGCGCGGGCTACGAGGGCCTTCATCGGGGAACTCCAGTCAGGGCGTCAGCGCGGAACAGGTCGCGTTCACTTCTACACCCTGGCGCCCCTGAAACCAGGTGAGCGGGGCGGCGCGGCGGGGTCAGGGGCAGCAGGAGGGATCAGCCGAGACCGAGGCGATCGCCATGGCCGGCGCGTACTTGAAATCGATGCGGCAGCGAACCGCCTCGGCTGCCTGCCCGTGCCCCATCGCCGTTGTACCGCCCGGGTTGCTCGCTCGCGCCATCTGCTCGGTCGGAGACGGGAACTCACCAGAACGGTTGACCAGGCTGCCCCTCCGGGGATTCTCAAGATCCCCGACGCAGTCAAGCTAAGCGACCTCGCCGATCCTTCGCGCGGCGCTCCTCGCCTCGTCGTGGTGGATCGGTGTGTGGGCTCCTCTCAGCGACACACCGGAGCCGCCGCGCCGGACGGCCACGATCTCCGCAGTGATCGACAGCGCCGTCTCCTCCGGTGTCCGCGCGCCCAGATCGAGTCCGATGGGCGACCGCAGGCGGGCCAGTTCCAGTTCGGTGACGCCGACCTCCCGCAGCCGCTCATTGCGTTCCAGGTGGGTGCGGCGCGAACCCATCACGCCGATGTACGCCACGGGCAGCTTCAGCGCCCTCTCCAACAGGGGTACGTCGAACTTGGCGTCGTGGGTGAGGACGCAGAGCACGGCCCGCGAGTCGAGCTGCGTCGCCGCCAGGTAGCGGTGCGGCCAGTCGACGACGACCTCGTCCGCCTCGGGGAAGCGTTCCTTCGTCGCGAAGATGGGTCGGGCGTCGCACACTGTCACGTGGTAGCCAAGAAGTTTTCCGACCCTGACGAGCGCCGACGAGAAGTCGACCGCCCCGAAAACGATCATGCGGGGGGCAGGGACGCTGGACTCGACGAGGAGCGTCAGCGGCTGCCCGCAGCGCGAGCCGTCCTCGCCGAGAACGACGACGCCGGTCCGACCGGCGTCCAACATGGCGTGGGCCACGCCGGCTGCCGCCCGGTCCAGGTCGGGGTGGCCTCTGAGCTTGCCCTCGTACCTGCCGTCTGGGTGTACCAGAAGGGCGCGTCCGAGTAGTTCGGACGGCCCTTCGGTGACGCGGACCAGTGCAGCCGCCGACCCCTGCGCGACGGCTGCACAGGCCGCGGCGAACACCGCGCGGGCGGGCGAGTCGGCCAGGACCGGCGTGACGAGTATGTCGATGATGCCGCCACAGGTCAGACCGACGGCGAAGGCGTCCTCGTCGCTGTAGCCGAAGCTCTCGAGGGTGTTCTTGCCGTCGGACAGGGCCTGACGGCAGAGTTCGTAGACCGCCCCTTCGACACATCCGCCGGAGACGGAGCCGATGACTGTGCCGTCACTGTCGACGGCGAGGGCGGCGCCGGGCTGTCGGGGCGAGCTTCCGTTCGTGGCCACGACCGTGGCGACGGCGAACTCACGTCCCTGCCGGGCCCACCGGTCGAGCTCTTCGGCGATGTCCAGCATGGCGGTCTCCTTCGCTGGGGGATTCGAGGAATCGGGGATGTGTGGTGGGGTCGAGCGGGATGGTGCGACTGGCCGGTGCGGTACGGCTACCCCACGCCGAGCCGGCTCTCGATCGGGGCGGGGCGAAGTACCCGATGAAGATCGCGGTCAGGGTGAGGGCTCGCCCTGTCATGCCTTCTGCTGGTTCATCGCCAGCCAGACGCGGTCGCGGGTCATGGGCATTTCGGTGAAGCGGATGCCTGTGGCGTCGTACAAGGCGTTGGCGAAGGCGGGGGCCACCGGGTTGAAGGGGCTCTCACTCATCGACTTGGCTCCGAGCGGGCCGGTCGAGTCGGAGGTCGCCATGAAGTGGACCTCGGTGCGCGGCACGTCGGCGTACTGCGGGAGGCGGTAGCGGCGCAAGGCTGCCGTCGTCACCTCGCCGCGCTCGTCGACCCGTACGGTCTCGAAGAGCGTCGCACCCAGCGCCTGGGCGACTCCCCCTTCGACCTGGCCCCGGCACTGCAAGGGGTTCATGACTTTTCCCGCGTCGGCGGCGTGCACACTGCGCAGGATCCTCATCTCTCCCGTCTCCGGGTCGACCGCGATGCGGAACCAGTGTGCGTTGAAGGCCACGGAGCGCGGGCTGCCGCCCCAGTAGCCGTCCGCGGTGAGCTCGGCCTGCGCTCCCTGCTCGTGTGCTGCCTCGTACAACTCCTTCAGCGTGACCGAGCGGCCCGCGCAGTCGAACGCCTCCGTATCGAGCGTGCACAGGTGGCGGGGTGCTCCGGTGTACCGGGCCGCGAAGGTCTTCAGCCGTCCGGCCAGGGAGTCGGCAGCGAGCATCACCGCCTTGCCTGCCACGACGGTGCTGGCGGAGCCGAAGGCGCCGGTGTCGTGGCGGACGACGTCGGTATCGGACTGGCGGACGGCGATTCGGTCCATGGTGGTGTGGAGGGCGCCCGCGGTGATCTGCTTGTGGACCGTGGTGGTGCCGTTGCCGAACTCGGCGGTGCCGACGGCGAGGTCGTACGTGCCGTCGGCAAGGAGGCTGACGGTGGCGTCCGCGTAGTGTCCGTTCGGCGGGGCGGTGGCGATCATCGCCATGGCGGCGCCCTGACCGGTGAGCCACCCCGCCGGCACCTCTTCGGTGCTGCGGTCCTCCGCGATGGCACTGCGGATGATGCTCAGGCACTGGTCGAGGCCGTACGAGGCGATGTAGAGGTCCTCGTCGTGCCCGATCGGTGTGACCATGTGGTCGCCGGGGCCGATGATGTTCTTCTCCCGGAAGACCAGTGGATCCATGCCCAGGCGTCGCGCGACCTCGTCCATGGCGGACTCGACGGCGAAGGTGACCTGGCCAAGTCCGTAGCCCCGGAACGCTCCGGAGGGAGCGGTGTTGGTATAGACGGCGTAGGCGTCGACCTTCTTGTGCGGGGCGCGGTAGACGGCGAAGGACTCGCCGACGCTGTGGAACATGACGCCGGGGCCGTGGTTCCCGTACGCGCCGGTGTTGGTGACCACCCGCATCTGGACCGCGGTGAGCGTGCCGTCGGCGCGGGCGCCGAGCTTGATCCGGATGGTGAAAGGGTGGCGGGTGGTGGCGCCGTAGAACTGCTCGGCGCGGGTGTATTCGAGCTTGACCGGGCGGCGCAGCTTGAGTGCGGCCAGGACGGCGATGTCCTCGGTCAGCATCTCCTGCTTGCCGCCGAAGCCGCCGCCCACCCGGCCGGCGACGACGCGGACCTCGTCCTCGGCAAGGCCGTAGAGGGCGCACAGCGCACGGCGGGTCAGGAACGGGGTCTGCGTGCTGGAGCGCACGGTCAGCCGCTCCCCGCTGCCGTCCTCCTTCGGCTCGAAGTAGGCGACGCAGCCGTGGGTTTCGAGGCTGGCGTGCTGCACGCGCTGGGTCTGGAAGGTCTCCTCGTACACGACCGCTGCTTCGGCGAATCCGTCGTCCACGCAGCCGATCTCGCCGTGCACCTCACCGGCCACGTTGTTCTCGACGCGGGCGATCCGCTCCTGCGGACCCTTGCCGGCGTGGATGACGGGTGCGCCGGAGCGCATGGCTTCCTCGGGATCGATGACGTAAGGGAGTTGCTCGTACGTCACCTCGATCCGCCGGCAGCCCTCCTCGGCGGCCTGCTCGCTGTCCGCGACGACGGCGGCTACGCGCTGGCCGACAAAGCGGACGACATCGTCCAGCACGCGGGTGTCATCGGGGTCCTCGGTGGGGTGCTCGTGCCGGGCGCTGGAGTACAGCGTGGCGGGAGCGTCCTCATGGGTGAGGACGGCGTGCACGCCGGGGACGCGCAGGGCGGCGGAGGTGTCGATGGCGAGGATGCGGGCGTGCGGGTGCGGGGAGCGCAGCAGCTTCATGTGCAGCAGCGCGGGCACCTCGACGTCGAAGGTGTAGCGGGCGGCGCCCGTCACGACCTGGGGACCGGCCGGGGCGCCGAGGCTCTTGCCAACTGCCTTGCCGGCGCAGGGTCGTTCGGTGTGCTTGACGCCGCGGACGGCGTCCTCGATGGCGCGGTATCCCGTGCAGCGGCAGATGTTGCCCTTGAAGGCCCGCGGCAGGTCGTCGAGCTTGCCGTCGTCGTGGGCGCTGCCCTGCTCCTGTTCGAGGGCGGCCGTGGTCATCAGGAACCCCGCGGTGCAGAATCCGCACTGGAAGCCCTGCGCGTTCAGGAACTTCTGCTGTACGGGGTGGAGCTCACCGTCCTGTGCCGCCAATCCCTCCACGGTGGTGACCGACCGGTCCTGCGCGCGTACGGCCGGATAGAGACAGCTGTGCACCGGCTCGCCGTCGACATGCACGGTGCAGGCCCCGCAGTCCCCGGCGTCGCAGCCCTTCTTCACGCCGAACCAGCCGGCTTCGCGCAGATAGGTGCGCAGACACTGCCCGGCGCGGGGCTCCTTCTCGAAGGGCCGGCCGTTGACCTGCATGCGGAAGCTCATCGCACACCGTCCAGGGCGAGTTCATGGCGGACCTGTTCGGCCAGATGGAAGGCCATGTGCCGCCGCCACTCGGGCAGCCCGTGGATGTCGTCGAACCAGTCACCGTCGCCCACGGCCGAGGCGATCGCCCTGCGCAGTGCGGTCCGGTCCGGCGGCAGGGCGAACCAGAGACGGAACGGTCGGGTGGTGGCGGCCGTGATGGTCACGGCCAGCGATCCGTCCGCCGGATCCAGTGCCCCGATGACGAGGGCGCCGGAGCGCCCGAGGCCGTAGAGCGACACCTGCATGAAGGCCGTACGGCAGCGCAGCGAGCGGGCGGGAATCATGACCGAGCGCAGCAGCTCGCCCTCGGCAAGATCCTTGCGCCCAGCTCCGGTGACGAAGTCGGCCACCTTCACCCGCCGAAGCGAGCCGTCCTGGGCCTGGAGCAGGCACTCGCCGTCGAGGGCCGCGGTGAGGGAGATCATCGGTCCGGCAGGCAGGCCGTTGCAGAGGTTCCCGCCGACGGTCGCCATGTTCCAGATCTTGAACGAGGCGAGGAAGGCCCGGCAGCACTGCTCGATGAGCGGCGCGGCCTCCGCGTCGAGCGTCCGCCCGAACCGGGACAGCTGCGCGATCGTGCAGGTTGCCGCGATCTCCAACGAACCGTCCGTCAGTGTCTGGACGGGCACCCAGCCCATCCGGCTCAGATCGACCAGCCGGCGCAGATGCGGCTGCGGCTCCGAGAAGAGGTACGTGCCGCCGCCGAGCCAGGCGTCGCCCGGTCGCCAGGGCTCGTGACGGCTCGCGTCACCTATGTCGAGCACCGTGTTCAGGTCCATGTCTCCCCCTCCGTCGGCCACTGCTTGCCTCCTCAGTGAAGCTGCGCCGCAGGCCGAAAACGACTGGTCCGCCCCACGGAAAATCCCCCGCCGGACCGGCCACGTCCTGGTGAATCAACCAAGAGGCGTTCTCCCCTATGGCCCTTGCAATTACGATGGCTCGGCCCATGTCTGCCTGGTGGGTGTGAGAAGCCGGATGACCACCGGTGGCCGCGCAAGGAGCCGCAACATGCACGTCGGAGACCTCCTCCAGACCGAGGGACTCAATCTCAGCCACCTCTGGGGTGGCGAGAATCTGCTCGGCCGGGCGATCAGCGGAGTGACCGCGACCGACCTGGAGGACCCCGCACGTTTCGTCCAGCCCGGCGAGGTCGTGCTCAGTGGCCTGGTCTGGTGGAACGAGGCAGACGGCCGCGCCAGGACCGAGCGGTTCGTCTCCGCACTGGCACGGGCCGGAGCCACGGCACTGCTCGCCGGCGAGGAGACCCACGGCAACGTCCCCGTCGACATCGTCGACTCGTGTCGAGCACACGGCATCGCGCTCCTGGCCGTGTCGGCGCACACCACCTTCCGGGCCATCACAGAAGCCGTGTACCGGCGCCAGTGGGGCGACCTCAGCCGCCGCCCCGCCGACCACTTCGCCCTGCCCGAGTACGTACGCAGCGACCTCGGCCGCCTCGTCGAGCAGGACACCGACGCCGACGAACTCCTGGGCCGTGCGCTCGCTCCGTTCGGTGCGCCGCCCTGCTACGTACTCACCAGCACCGGGCGCACGATCGCCCGCACCGCTTCAGCTCCTCAACTGTCGGCGGTGCGGGCGGTGGAGAGCCTGCGCGGCCTCACCGGGGAGACGCTGCGCGTCCAGGCGGAGACCACCCCGTACGACGCCTGGTACCTCCATATGCCCCAGGTGGGCGGAGCGCCTCCCCGAGCCCTGCACGAGATAGCCGAGGTGATCGGCCAGTACCGCCACCATCACCACCGCACGTACGCGGCCCGGCGACGGACCGGGCACGAGCTGATTGCCCTCGTCGACCTGGGCGACGCGGGCCCCGGAGCGCTGGCGAATGCTCTCGAGTCCTGCGGGCCGCTCGCCGAGGGACCTTGGCGGGTCGTGGTCACGACCACCGGCGCACGGCTCGCGGACAGTGGCGCCAAGGAAGCGCTCAGGGAGGCGCTTGGGCACCTCCCCGCCACGGTCTTCGCGGTCGGCACGACGATGGACGCCGAAGCCGTCGCTGTCGTACGCGTGAGAGACGAGGACGCCCTCCGGCTCGACGAGCCCTGGTCCCTACTCAACGGCTGCCGACCGGAGACTCCGCTGTACGCCGGCGTCAGCGGCCCCACCGGGGAGCCCACCGGACTCCACGCCGCCCTCACCCAGGCCCGCTACGCACTCGCGGCTGCGCGCCACAGCTCCCCGACGACCGGCCAGGTGGCCATGATCGAGGAACTCGCCTCCCTGGAATCACTCCTGGCAGGCATCCCCACGGACGTGCGAAGAGCCTTCAGCGGCACGACACTCGGCCCCCTCGCCCACAGCGAGGCGGCCTCGCACCGAACTCTTCTGGAGACCCTGGAAGTCTTCCTCGCCCACAACTGCTCCTGGGCCCGCACCGCCGACGCCCTGCACCTGCACGTCAACACGGTCCACTACCGCATTGAACGCGTGCAGGCACTCACCGGGCGGGACCTCTCCCGCCTCGACCACAAACTCGACCTGCACGCCGCACTCCTGTGCCGGTGAGCCACCGGCGGGCGCGCGTCGGCTCAAGGTGTGTCGATGTGCACGTTGGTGGACTTCACGCGCGCGGTGACCGTGGCACCGACCTCGATGCCGAGTTCCTCGACGGACTCCCGCGTCACGAGCGAGACGATGCGGTGCGGTCCCGACTGGACCTCGACCTGTGCAGCGACCTCGTCGAGCGTCACGCGGGTCACGATCCCCGGGAACGCGTTGCGTACGGATGTGACCGGGGGCCTTGCCGCAACGAATGCATCCCCGCTGCCCGTTTTTTCGCGAACGCGGCCAGGCCTACTCCGTCGATCGCGCGGTTCCCCGGCCCTTCCCGTTCCATGCGCAGCCGTCCGGCGTCAGCCCACCTCCGGACGGTCTCCGAACTCACGCCCAGCAGCCTCGCGGCCTGCCCAATGCTGTACGACGGCACAGACCGAACTCTAGGTCAGGCTCCGGCGCCGACACCCGGCATGGTCTTCCCTCACTGCCGGTGGCGGTGATCTCCCGAACCAAGCCCGGCCAGAATCGGTTGGCTTCGCAACCCCGAGCTGCCTAGAGGCACTGTTGGCCCCGTTCGGGGAGGCTGCTGGCACAGCTTCCGCAAGGCCGGCCTCGCCGGCCATTCCGTCGCCGGACCAACCGAGATCGAACATGCCGCAGGCCGGCAACATACCGACTCGACGCCCAAGCCCGGCTCTGGGTAGGGGGAGATCCGCACCGCCAAGCCGCGTACTACGGCACCGATATGTGTATGTGGTCTGAGGAATTGAGCGCGATGCCCTGCCCGGCGAGACCGGCCGGACAGGGCTGTGGGCTCAACTCACTTGCACTGGCCGCTGTGCGGCCCGTTCACGGTGTTGCCCGACTGCCGCAGGGTGGGTGAGTTGCCCGCGCAGCGCAGCGGCGCCCCGACATGGTTGCCCTCGAACTCCGGGACGAGGTCCTCGGACAGCAGGCCGCTACCACTATTGTCGTTGATCCTCACCGGCGCCGACATCGTGTTGGACGAAACCTCAAGGCCGCCGGTGTTGCCGTCGAGGGTCAGCGGGGCCCTGAAGGTGCTGCCCGCGCAGTCCGTCCCCTCGTCGTCGCCCAGCAGCACGAAGCCGCTGGTGCCCGCGAGGGTTACCTGCCCGTGCAGGGTCGAGTGGCAGATGGTGACGGCGAGGGCGCCGTCCGAGGCCACCGGGCCGTTGATCTCCGCACCCGACACCGCCAGCGCTCCGCCGGGCTGCACGTCCACCGGTCCGTTCTGGATAGCGCCGGGGGCGATGCACAGCGACTGGTCGGCGGGCACGGTCAGCGGGCCGTCGTGGTCCGTGAGGCACGGCTGGGTGAAGCCGGCGGTGAGATCGGTGGGCGCGGCCGTGGCGCTGGCCGTGAAGGTGGGGTCGCCGCCATAGGTGGCGGTGATCCTGTGCGCCCCGGGCTGCAACTTGCTGGTCGCGAAGGTCGCCCTTGCGCCATTGAGCGGCACGGTCGCCAGCGTGGTCGTCCCGTCCGAGAAGGTGACCGACCCGGTCGGGATGCCCGCGCCCGGATTGGCCGAGGCCACAGTGGCCGTCACGCTGACGGCGTGGCCGAACAGCGGGGCGGCTGTGTCCGCGCTGAGCGTGAGCGACGTCCCGTATTGGAACGTGACGATCGCCTTGCCGTTGCCGTGGTTGACGCCCTGGAGGAGCGTGACGCTGGTCGCCGACGGATCTGCGTAGCTGCTGCCGCCACCACCGCCCGCGCCCGGGAAATAGCCCGGGTTGCCTCCGCCGGAGCCGCCGCCACCGCCGTGCCGGCCGCCACCGCCACCGCCACCGCCGGGGCCACCCGCACCGCCGTTGCCGCCGGTGCCGCCGCTGCCGGGGTTGGGCTCGCTGGTGATCGGGTCGAGGTCGATGCCCGGGGTGCCGGGGCCGCCGTTCAGGGTGTTGGGGTTGCCGTGACCTGGCGCGGTTTGGGTAGCGCCGCCACCGGCCAGGCCGGAGCCGAGCGGGCCGTTGCTCTGGCCACCGTCCTGGCCGACCACACCGCCGCCGGCGCCGCCCTGCAGCATGGGGCCGCCGTTGCCCGCGCCACCGCCGCCGCCGGCCACCAGGACGCGGTCCAAGCCGCCGAAGGCGCCGACCCGCACGTCCGAGCCGCCGCCGCCCGAACCGCCGCCGCCGTGCGCGCCGCCACCGCCGCGCCCGTGGCCGGTACCGCCGGGACGGGCGAACTCACCGTGCCGGGAGGAACCGGGGACACCGGCCGCGCCGACGGTGAGCTGGAGGATCTGGCCGGAGGTCACCGGCAGGGTGGCGCGGGTCTCGCCGCCGAGACCTCCGGGCGCACCGGAGATCGCCGGGTGCGGGTCGATGTAGCCCGCCGCGCTGCCGCCCTCGCCGCCGGACAGGTCGACGTTGACCGCGGTCACGCCGTCCGGGACGGTGAAGGTGTCCGTGCCCGCGGAGTTGTAGGCGCACGTGGGCTGCTGGGAGGTGGTGAAGACGCCCCCGGTGCCGCAGGGCTCGGCCACGCTCGCCGCGCCGGCGGCCGCGGTGAGGGGCACGATCATGGCGGCGACGAGGCCGGTGGTGCCGGCCACCGTCATCATCCTGGATCTGAATATGGTCCGACGGGAGGTCGGGCTACTGTCGCTCATGGGTGTTGACACTGTTTCTCCGGCCCTGTGGGCAGCTGAGATGGGGAACGGGTGCTCCGCGGGCGGGCCGGGCCCACCCGCGGAGCGGGATCAACCGGTGGATCAGACACCGTCGTTGGCGCAGAGCGCCCAAACGTCCGCGTAGGTGTTGGTGGAGCCGGCGCCGCCCGCGTGGGCGTCCGCGGACCAGTACGAGGCGGTGGTGGTTCCGTCGCCGACGGGGTTGCCGCTGGAGCCGCTGGGGAAGCTGCCGTTGAGGTGGTCGCCGCCCGAGCCGGGACCGGTGTAGTCGGTTGTCGTCACGTTGCCGCCGCTGGCGCCCGCGCCGCCGCTGACCAGGTTGCCGTCGGCGCCGCAGCCGACCGTCACGACGGTGTTCGCGCCCGCCGAGGAGGAGGTGGTCACCTCGCTGTAGTGGACCTTCACCGTCACGCCGCTTACGTTGATGCCGCTGCCGCTGCAGATCGCGTACGCGTAGGTTTCATTCGTGGTGCCGCCACCGCCGCCGTTCCAGCCGACCGCCGTCCAGGAGTCGGGATTGGTCTCACCGTCGGCCGCGGCCTTCAGGCCGTAGTCGTGCCCCGAGTTGTTGAACGTGGGGAAGCTCGAGATCGGCTTGAGGCTGCCCACACTGGCCGGGGTGGTCCGGGCGCCGCCGCCCAGCAGCACGGTGTTGGCCGGACAGGTCGCCGTCACCGCGACCGGCGTCGCGGCGGCGGTCGGCCCGGCAGCCTTGTTCATGACGATCTGGGTGTGGTTGACCACGTTGCTGGTGAAGCACACCGCGTAGGGGGTCGTGGAGAACGAGCTGTTCACCGCGCCGCCACTACCGCCGATGCCGAGCCAGTGCGTGTTGTCGGTGCCGACGACACCAGTGGTGCCGGTGTACTCGGTGGAGCCGTCCGAGCTGGGCTCGGTGCCCATCACGTGGTTGCCGTTGGACGACGTACCGGTACCGATGGCCTGCTCGAGCCCGCCGCCGGAGACGAGACCGCTGCTGCAGTCGGCGTGGGTCGAGATCTCGGAGAAGGTGGTGGTGGGTCCGGCGGTCGCGCCGGGGGTCTTCACGGTCACGCTCACGGTGTTGGCGTACGCGACACCGGGCACAGCCAGGGCCAGCAGGGCGCCTATCACCATCCCCTTGCCGGCCACCAGGCGCGGCAGGAATGTGGTCTTCATCGGACTCTTCCTCTCTGATCGCAGCGCTGCGTACGGGGAGAGCAGCGCGGAGAAATGCCTTGCACGAGAAGAACCGACCGCTTTGGGGGTAGCGGCCGCCACGGGTCCGGGGGCGGCTGGGAAGCCTTGGACGGAGGGAGACGGAACCCGTACGAGTCGGCATTCAACTCGGCTCGCAGACGCGGACAGTAACAGCCCGTCAGAACCGCAGCTACAGGCTAATCACACAGAGTTGGTTGGTAGATGCTACATAGGATGGCCATTCGACCTCGAACTTGCGGGCCCCTGCCACGCAGCGTCGCGACGAGGTCGGCCACCCGCTGCCAGAATGCCGATCCGGAGCGCACCCGCGCCGCGACCGCTGCCCCGGTCGAGATCGCTACCGCCTCCCCCAGACCCGGCGTCCCGCCCGTCCAGGGAGTGCCCGCGCATATCGCGCCCCGCAGGCCCCACGGACCAGGACCGGGGCCGCCCGCGTAGCCGTCCATGGCCGCCGTGTTGAAGCCGGGCAGAAGCTGGTGGGCCCGCAGCGCGTCGGCCGGCGTCAGTCCTGCCGCCCGCGCGAGTGGGACGTGCCGGCGGGGCAAGCGGGACGTGCCGACCGGGCAGGAGCGCGGGGACCGCATGAGCCAGTTCGCGTGCACGCGCCCACGGCACCTCTCGGTACGAGGTGGTCACCGGGTCCGGGGCTGCGACGAGGACCGTCATGCCCCCGCCCTGCCCGCGCCGCTTTACCCCTGCTCGCCTGCGCGGTTCGGGTGTGCTCCGGTCCGCTCACCCGCCTCCGGGACGGGTGTTGGGGTAACCGCGGTGCACGATCAGCAGTACCGCCCTGCACGACTCCAGCTGGTGCGACACCGGACAGGGAAACGCGGGTAGGCGCGGAGGACACGACTACACCCGGTGCCGACCAGGCCATGGGCGGTGTCCCTGCATGCCTGGGGGCATGCGCCTGTCCTCTCAGAACCGCTGGATGATGGCTCATCCGCCGACACGAACCGCGCGCGCCAAGAAGTGACGGGGTGCGTCCTCGTAGCAGTCCAGGTCCCAGCCCGCCGCCCCCAGAGCAGGCCGCAGGTTCTCCTCAGCCAGCGGGTCGTACGAGTCGAAGGGGCGGCCGTGGCGTGCGGCGCGTTCTGCGCGGCCGGAGGGGTGGAAGAGCAGTAGGACGCCGTCGGGGGCCGTCACTCTGGCCCACTCGCGCAGTGCCGTTGCGGGGGCGGGGACATGGTTGACCAGTCCTGCGCTGAAGACGCCGTCCACCGCGCCGGCCGGCAACGGCAGCCGGCAGGCGTCGGCCAGCAGCAGCCCTGCCACGCCGGTTCGACCTTCCCTCGCTGTGGCCACCAGCATGGCCGCGGTGAGGTCCACACCGAACCCGACGCCCTCGTCACCGACCTCGGCGCGCAGCGCCGGTAGGGCGCGGCCGCTGCCGCAGCCCACGTCCAGGGCTCGCTGCCGGGACGCAATCCCATGCGGGAGACGGCCGCCGCGTACCTGGCGCCGTCGGCTGCGTAGCGCTCCTCCCAGGTGGCCGCACGGGGCGTGAAGAAGGTACGGGTCAACATCATCGCGGCCCGGTCGGCGACGAGGCCGGCAAAGCGGGCGAACACGTCGTCACGGTGACGGGCCAACGCGGTCAGCTCTGTACGAAACGCGGTCAGTTCCGGAGGAGCGGACTCGCCGACGTCTGTGGCGATGGCCGCTTCGTCCGGGCACGCAGCGACAAACGCGTCGACGGCCGTCTCGTCCACATCCAGGTGGAACTGCAGGCCCCAGGCCGAGCCGCCGATCCGGAACGCCTGGACCGGATAGCGGTCGCAGGATGCCAGCAAGGTGGCGCCGGACGGCAGGTCCGTGGCGTCGGCGTGCCAGTGGAGCACGCGGAGTCGTTCGGGCACGCCGGCGAAGAGCGGGTCGGTGTTTGCGGCCGGGTTCATGCCCACCGCTCCCCAGCCGATCTGCGCTCCGATCCCGCGACGGGCCGCTGCACCCGCGGCTACCGCCAGCAGTTGCGCGCCCAGGCAGACCCCGAGCACCGGCACATCGGCCTCCAGCGCCGCCCGCAGCAGCGCCAGTTCCCGCATGCGGCCCGGAAAGTCCGCGTACGCCGTCATCGGGCCGCCCATGACCACTAGGGCGACCACGTCGGCGAGCGTGTCCGGAATATGGTCCCCTGCCCACGTCCGGCATACCCGCACCTTCTGCCCGGCGCTCTCCAGCGCCCTAGCGATGACGTACCGGCTCTCCTGCGGTGCGTGCTCCAGGACCAGGACGTGGGCGGCCTGGACCGAACTCACCAGGCGCCGGTCATCGCGGGGTAGCCGCCGTCCACTCGTATCGCGTCGATGCCACTGATGTGCCGTGCCCCGCAGCGGTCCTGGGGCAGCACCAGCTGAGGGCCGACCCTGTCGAGCGGGGTGTCGTCGAGGGTGACCGAGAGCAGGACGGGGGCGCGGCCGAAGTCCGGGTCGATCTCCGCCCAGGACAGCAGCGCGTGGTGGCCGTCCGCACCGCGTACGGCGATCAGGAAGCGCAGCCGGTCCTTGCGGCGGACGGGATCGAAGGCAGGACCGGCGTCCTGGAGAACGTCGTGCAGGAGCGGGCCGGTGAAGCGGTGGCGCTGGATGCCGCTGGTGGCGCACTCGAAGGCGACCTGTGCCTCGTACTGGGGCCAGATGAGAAGGTCGGGAACCGTCAGCCTGGCCGGATGGGCCAGGTCGCCGGTGATGACGAGTTCCGCCACCTGACCGCCGGCCATACCGGCAACTACGAGGGACTGACTCACGGACTACCACCTCCGGGGGGACCGTACCCGAACACTCATCACGTACAAACGCACATGCCATGCCAATAGATGAATGCTTCGGCTCATGCAAAGCCATAGGAGGTTTTTCCCTCGCATCTGCGGCAGTATCGTCGGCGTATGCGTACCTGCCGGATGGGGGAAGCGGCCGCCTTACTGGGCGTCAGCGTCGACACCGCGAGGCGCCTGGTCGACGGCGGGAAACCGACCGCCGAACGCGACGAGCTGGGCCGCGGGTCACCCTGCCGCTCACCGCCCCCCGCATCGCGGCCGGCGCCGTGCCCGCCTGGACCCGCGCGCTCGGCGAGTTCGGCGCGGCGATCACTTTCGCCGGCAACTTCCCCGGCCGCACCCAGACCATGCCGCTGGTCGTCTACCTCGCCCTGCAGAACGATCCGGAGGCGGCGATCGCTCTCAGCCTGGTGCTGCTGGCCGTGTCGGTCGAGGTCCTGGCGCGACTGCGGGACCGCTGGATGACCGCCTCATGACCGACACCCAGAAGCCCGCGCGGTCGCCGTCGACGCTCCCGGTCCGGCCGGCGAGGGGCCTGACACCCGGCTGGTGGTCGAGCACGGCGCCTTCCGTCTCGACGTGGCGCTTACGGCGACGCCCGGCGACGTGGTCGCGCTCCTCGGCCCGAACGGCGCCGGCAAGACCACCGCCCTGCGCGCCCTCGCCGGACTCCTCCCGCTCGCTGACGACCAACTCCACCTGTACGGTGCCAAGTTGGACCGTACGCCACCGGGAGTCCCGCCCGGTCGGCGTCATCTTCCAGGACTATCTGCTCCTTCCCCACCTGTCCGCGCTGGACAGCGTGGCCTTCGGACCCCGCTGCCGCGGCATGAGCAAGGCGGAGGCCCGCACCCAGGCCGCAGCCTGGCTGGACCGCACGGGCCTCGCCGAACACGCCTCCGCCAAACCCCGCCGTCTCTCGGGCGGCCAGGCCCAGCGCGTCGCCCTCCCCCGCGCGCTGGCCACCCGGCCCCGGCTACTGCTCCTCGACGAGCCACACGACGCCCGCACCCGCCTGGGCAGCCGGGCCAAGCTCCGCCACCATCTGGCCGCCTTCGAAGCGGTCGCCGTGCTCGTCACCCACGACCTGCTGGACGCCATGGTTCTGGCCGACCACCTCGTCGCCATGAGGACGGCCGCATCGTCCAGGAAGGCGCCCCTCCGACATCGCCCGCCACCCGCGCACCGACGACATCGCCCACTTGGCGGCCTCAGCCTTACCGGGAAGAGACCCGGGGGCACACCGTCCACGTCGACGGCGGGCCCGCGATCACGACCACCGAGGACCGCACCAGCCCGGTCTTCGTCGCCTTCCCACCCAGCGCGGTCACCCTGCACCGGGACCTGCCCTTGCCGAGAATCTCATCCGCGCACGTCAGGCGGCATGTTCGTACTCATGGAGGATGCCGCCGAGGCGCTCGCGTCTTCGTATGTCGAGGTGGGTGATCTGTCCCGGATCGGTGATCGGCGCGGGGAACGGGTGTAGTGGGCGGGTGTTGGCGATGCCCTGATGCGGTCGGTGGGAGTTGTAGAACTGTCCGAACTCGCGCAGGGCGTGGAGGAGGTGGCGCTGGTTCCAGATGAGGGTGCGGTCCAGGAGCTCGCGGCGACAGGTCTGTACCCGCCGTTCCATGATGGAGTTCATTCGCGGTATCCGGACGCCGCTGAGTACGACCTCGATGCCGGCGTCGTTGAGGATGGCGTCAAAGAGGCTGGGGAATTTCCCGTCGCGGTCACGGATCAGGAACCGTGCCCGGCAGCCGGCGTCTTCGAGGTCCATGACGAGATTCTTCGCGGTCTGCGCCACCCACGTCGCGGTCGGATGGGTGGCGGTGCCGAGGATCCGGATCCGTCCATTGGCGTGTTCGATCACCGCGAACACGTATGTCCGCGTCCCGGACAGGGTGACTGCCTCGAAGAAGTCGCAGGCCAGCAGCGCGTCGGCCTGGGAGCGCAGGAAGTCCGCCCACGTGCTGGAGCCGCGCTCGGGTGCAGGGTCGATCCCGGCCTCTTTCAAGATCTCCCAAACTGTGGACGCGGCGACCTTCACGCCCAGGACGAGCAGCTCGCCGTGGATCCTGCGATATCCCCAGCTGGGGTTCTCCCTTGCCAAGCGCTCCACCAAGGCCCTGACGGAGTTGATCGTGCGGGGTCGTCCCGGGCTCTTCGGACGGGAGGGCGGCAGCATGGCGGCGTGCGACGAGGCCGCGCTGCCAGCGCAGTACCGTGTCCGGTCGCACCAGCAGCCACAGCCTGCGCAGCACGTCCGAGGGCAGACGGTGCAGCAGCACGGCCAGGAACGCCCTGTCGCTCGCAGCGAACCGCGGCCTGTTGTTGCCGAGTTGGCGTTCCAGCACGGTGATCCGGTGGCGCAGGGCCAGGATCTCCGCGTCTTTGTCCCGGTTGCTCATCGGCAGCAGGCAGCACCGCGAACGCGTTCGCCACACCCAGGTAAGCCAGTCGCAGCAGCACGGTTGATCATCATCCGCAGTGCCCTCCAACCGCGCGAGAGCGCTGACTCGAGCAACCACGGTCGACCATCCGCGACACCCGGTACACCCACTCCCACCAGGGCGGATGAAATTTTCGGCAATGGCAGGGCTCGGAGTCGGGACAGCATCCGGCCCGCAGGCTCTGCACTACTGGCGGGAGGGGGTTATTCCGACCGTGCGCTATTCCCCGTCTTCCGTGCCGTTGCTTCGCTGCTGCAACTTCCGATGTCCGCTCGGTTTGCTGGCGACCCTGGCTATGCGAGGTCCTTGCGCATCAACGTGCACATGGTTTGGTACCGCTTGATCGAACCCTCTTCAGTCTCCACGTCCCAGGAGTCCAGCTCGCGGCCGTAGGGCCGGTAGCCCAATCGCTCGTAGAGAGCTCGGGCTCTGGGGTTGCTCTCCTCCACGCCCAGTTCGGCCACCGCCAGACCACGGGCTGTGATTCGGGCCTCTGCGGAGCTGATCAGCAAGGTGCCTATGCCGCACGACTGAAGCGCTGGATGGACACCGAGCTGCCAGAGCGTGCCGGCACCACTCTTGAGCATGTAGTCGACGCCGCCGATCGCCACCGGCACGTCTGCGGGTCCGCAAACAGCCAGGTAGTCGACCTCGCCGACCTCGGCCCGCCGCAACTGCTCGGCAATCTGCCTCACGTGCATGGCGGAGCCCGACCAGTCGCACGAGGGCAGGTCCTCGTGGGTGAGATCGCGCACGGACAGGGAGACCCTGATGTCGGTCACGGAGACCACCTCCAGCCTGAGAGGCTCCAGGACACGCCGGACAGACGCAACATCATTTGGGCAACCGCCTCAATGGCGAGTCATCTGCCGCCCGGGCTGCGAGGTACTCGGCCCAGTCGCGTCTGGCGTAGGCGACCCAGCGGAGTGCGGTGTGACGGTGCATCCCGGTCACTTCCGCGAGGATCGGGCTGGGGCGATCAGCAGCGAGAGCGGCCAACGCGCCGTTGCGGGCGGTGCGAACTGGGATGCCGTGGGGCCTTCTTCGCCACCACGGTGGAGACAGGCGGACCCGAGCAGAGCCCGCTCACCGGACCGCCCCGGCTGGCCGTCAGCGACCTGCGGCGCCCAGGAGGTGGTCATCGGCAGTGCCGGGGCGGCCGCCCCCCGGCCAGGGGGTGCGGTGCAGCAGCCACGGCCCGAGCTCGACGACGGCGAGCGCCGCCTCGACCACGAAGAACAGCCACAGCCACCGCGGGGCGCCATGGGCCAGGGCGTATGCCATCCATGTCGCGAACAACGTGCGCGCAACGCCGTCGAACAGTCCGTGCACCGCCAGCGGCCTGACCACTCGCAGGGTGGCCCAGATGACCACGACCGAACCCATCAGGTTCGCGTACAGGGTCTGCATCAGGTCGAGTTCGGGCGTGACGCCCAGCCCAAGGGAGTCACCCGCCCAGGACAGCACGTCATGTACCAGGGCGAGCGTCCACGGCGTGGCGAATCCCGCCGTGACGACGAGGTCGTACCAGGCGTTCGCACGCACGACACGAAGATAGGCGGGGCGTGCGGGGGCGAAACGACGGATCACGGTGAGGCTCCTGTCTGTCCCGTAAACAGCGACACCTCACGCTAAACAGTGGAGTACGGTCCAAGGTCAAGCCCAAGATCTCGACGAGGGGGAAGCCGTGCGCATCGGAGAGCTGGCCGCTCAGGCGGGGACGAGTAAAGACACCATCCGGTTCTACGAGAAGATCGGCCTGGTCTCCGGTCAGCGACTGGCCAACGGATACCGCGACTTCCCAGCCGAGACCGTGGCATGGCTGCACTACGTCCGTACGGCACAGACGCTCGGGTTCTCGCTGGCGGAGATCGCGCGCACCGGCGACGCACTCCGCGAAGCGCCCGATACCGCCGAAGCGTTGTCCGCCCTGTTCGAGGAAAAGATCCACGTCGTCGACGCGCGCATGGCCGAACTCACGGCCCTGAGGGCCGAACTCGCCGAGCGCGTCGGAACAGGATGTCCACTGCGGCCGGCCCGCCAACCCGGCTGAACGTCCCGAACGCTTCAGACACAGGCAGCGACCTACTGCCAGGGCCGCCACCAGCCTCAACGCCCACGTTCAGAGGAGCCACACCCAACGGAAAAGGCCCGAGCAAGGCGCAACAGGCGTTCCACTGGATCCATGACGCCCGATCACGAAACTGAGGCATCACCCCAGCTGCGACAAACGCCCAGGACAGCGATCCCACACCGACCTCTCCCGTCCATGACAGTGACCCCACGTCCCGAAACAGCCCCCGCCCAGCATCAACACACCACAACCTACTGTCTCTCACACCCCTGCCCCGAAACCGAGAGATCGCAGGCAATCCTCACCGGGCTGTCACCAGCCGCGGCATCAGCATGACACCGGCTCACCCATCAAGGCCGGCGAGCGGCCCGCAGCGCCTCGCATCTCAGTACCTTGTGAGGAGGGCTTCCGGGGCGTCGATCCACACCTGATGAACGCCGTCCTCAAGGACGGTCAGTCCGTGGCGGTCGACTGGCGGCCGCCCGAGCCGCTCCCAACGCGCGTACGCAGCCGTGGTCTCGTCCCACAGCTGACGCGGTCCCTCCTGGACAACCGCGAACTCCTCGGACTGATGGCCGTCGTAGTCGACCGTCGCAACCGAGACGCCGTCGGCTCCGTGCAGCCACAAGCGGATCGCGGCATGCTCGCCGGTGCTGTCCCAGGCGAACGACACCCGGGGCACGGTGAGGCCGAGGTGGAACTCGGCGTCCAGGTCCCCGCCAGCCACCGCCCACGGCGACAGACTGGACGTTGACCGCACACCTGATGGCGAACTGCCCTTCTCTGATGGCACGTTGGAGGCGGGCACGGATGTCGAGGTACGCACGGGCATGTAGGAGCCGAACGGATGGAAGCGGCCCTCTGCTCCATGGCCTGCAGTGGTGGCGAGGGCGAGAGTGCCGTACACGCACCAGTCGGAGAACCACGGTGTCACGATCTGCCCACCAGGCCGACAGCGCTCCCTCCACAGGTCGGGCACATGATCGGTGGAGAACGTAGCCACCATCAGGTCGAACAGGGCTCGGCCAGGCAGACGGACGCTCGCATCACCAGTGACCACAGCCGGCACGTGCCCGGCGGTCTTCAGGTTCACCTCGGCCTCGTCGGCCAGTACCGGGTCCAGCTCGACCGTGGTGACATGGTCCTGCCCGTACAAGGCGCACAGTAACGCGGCATTGAAGCCCGTGCCGGTACCCAGCTCGAGCACCGCTCCCGGTTTCGTCCTGGCCGTGCGCGGGGCATCGGCGAGCAGCAGGGTGCGCAGCACCATCGACGGCATGGATGCGGACGATGACGGGGCATGGTCGGTGAACTGGGTGACGAGCGGTGTGTCGGTGTACGCGGCCGTCCACCAGTCGTCCGGATCAGTGTTCCTGTCGCAGGGCCGGTAGCCGCCCGTTCCGTCACGCAGCCACAGACGGTCCGGGAGGAACAGATGCCGCGGCACCGCCCGCAGCGCGGCTGCGTACCGGGCCGGCACGGGCCGTCCCAACTGATCGGCGATGTCGGCGAGCAGCCGGTCGGTGAGGGCAGGCACGTCGGCCTGAACGACGGACACCGCGGTCTACTTCTTGTCCGGCGCGGGCGCCGGAGGCGGTGGCGGCGGTACAGGCCGGTTCGGCTGATGCCCGTCGTCCCCGATCGGAGAACGATGCTTGCCCTCAACGACACCCATCAACGCCTCCCAGAAATCTACGAGCCACGGTAGACGCACAGCCCTCGTGATCGGCACACCCGCGAACTCCAATGCCGAAGCTGGCCTGGCGGTGCGCCGTCCTGGCGTGCGGCCTTCCAGCGCTCGGTCAGCTCGTCATCATTGCCGTGAAGCGAAGAAGGTTGCAGCCGTGCTCCACAAGCACCGAGCTTCTCCTCTGCCTGTGCCAAGGTCGAAGGCACCATCGTGGCGAGTGGTTCACCCAGCCACGCAAGTTCGTAACTCTCGCATTCCTGTCCGTCCGTGCGTGATCCGCCGCTTGTTACCTCCACTCCGGCGGACAGAGTGATCCTGTGCTCGAACCCCGGCGCGATCCGGTGTGCCAGGCGGTTTCGGACCTTGCCCAGTCGCTCGTAGAAGGAGTCGGACCTCAGGTCCGATCGCCCTCGCGAGCACGTCGCTTGGCCATGCCGCCTGAAATGCCTCGGTCGTCGACTTCCCCGTGAGGCGCTGGTACCTCTCTGGATCATCAGCGAAGGTGAAGCGCTGCCGGTCAAGGCGGGAAGCAGCGAAGTAGCGCCCGTAGAAGGAGCTTTCGAAGGTGGAGTGGAGGGAGACGAAGAACTCGAAGAGGCGGGTCTGGGTGGTGAAATGCCAGTCCCTCAGGCGCTCCTCCCTCGAAAGGTTCACCAGGTCGGTCAGTTCCAGGGCCGTCCCGCGCGCCCGGCGGTGGCGGTACACACCACCGCATGGAGCGCAGTGGCGATCTGGGTCTTGACCTCGGTAGTGTCTGCACCCGCCTGAAGATCAGCGGAGTAGATCCCCGGTGTGCGCACGACAGCGTCGTGGTACGCCCCCTCGAATGCCTCGTGGGGAAACCCGTCCGCGGCTTCGACACCCATCCACGCGCTAGTCATGGGGCAATGGTGGGAGGACGTCTCACCACCCGCAAGGGGTTATGCGCAGCCCGAGTCGACCAGGGACGCAGCTTGTCATTCCGTTGAGGTCGTAACTGGGACCGGGCGGCCCCGCGGCCCGGGCTCTTAGAGAACTCTTATCGGGCTCTGAAATATCTGTTCCCGTTGCCCTTCAGGGCTGGTCACCGCCAGGAACAGGCCGGACGGACCGCCCTGCCCCCAGTCACGAGCACCACGTGGAGCACAGACGATGACACCCCCCGACACCGTGGCCAGGCCCGCTCAGGGCCGCCGGCTCGGCCACCGTACCAAGCGCTGGGTCCTCATAGCCGCCGTCGTGGCGGTACTCGGCCTTGCCTCGTGGCCCGTGCTCAACTACTTCGAGGTCTTCTCCGACAAGGGCGACGCGATCAGCTTCGGCCAGGACGACAAGCAGGGCGGCGAACGGAGCGGTACAAGCAGTTCCAAGGCGTCCATGCCGACGGGCCCGAAGGCCGATTTCACCGTCTCCGGCACCGTCCCGGAGGACGGCAGCAAGATCGCCGTCACGACGTACGAGGGCAAGAAGTCCGGGTTCAAGGGCAAGGTGTGGGTCTGGGTGCCGCCGCAGTACAAGGACCCGCAGTACGCGAGGAGCGGTTTCCCCGTGCTGATCGCGCTGCCCGGCGGCTCCGGGTACCCGAACAACTACTGGATGGGGCCCGACCTCAAGCTGGAGGCGAGCATCTCCAAGTGGTCCAAGGCGGGCAAGAGCCTGCCGTTCATCGTGGTCATGCCGGTGCTCAACCCCGAGGACCACGACCGGGACCCCAAGGACCCCAGGCTAGGCCAGTACTGGGACGGCAGTGACATCCCCGGCCAGCCGAAGATGGGCACCTGGCTGACCGAGGACGTGCCCGACCTGGTCAAGGAGAACTTCCGCACGGTCAGCTCCCGCGACGGCTGGGCCTTCATGGGCGCCTCCACCGGCGGCTTCGCGGGCCTCAAGTCCGTGCTGCAGAAGCCCGACCGCTTCAAAGCCGTCATCGCGGCGGGCCCGGACATAGTCCCGGACTCCCGCCTGTGGAAGGGGCACGACCAGGAGAAGGCCGAGAACAACCCCAAGGTGCTCGCCCCGAAGCTGATCAAGTCCGGGCACCCTGACGTCTACCTTGCCTTCGAGGTCGGCACCAAGGAGACCGCGGCCATGCCACCCATCGAGGACTTCGTGAAGTCCTACACGAAGGGCCCCATACACACCAAGCTGAACGTCATCCAGGGCGGCAAGCACAACGCCGCGACCTACGTGCCCAACATGGAGTCCGCCGGACTGATCCAGTGGATCAGCGAGCACATGCAGGGCCCCACGCCCGTCTCCTGAGCCGGCCGCCACACGTCCGTTTCCTGAGCTGCACATGCCGGTGAGCGACGACGACCCGGTACACAGGAGTCGGTGTGCACCTGGCTCGAAGGGGGGTGCCCCTATGGGGTCGTCAAGCTGATGGGGCGGGTTGGGGGTCGTAGAAGGTACCGTCCCGGAGCATCGCGAAGAGCACGTGTCGGCTGACCCAGCCGCAGGCCTCGTGCACACATCCCGGTTCTGCGCCGTCACCCGTTACGCGTGAAACCCCCTGCCGGCAACGTTGCGTGGCCGCCGGGAGTCCGGTGGGCCCGACGCGGACCACGACATCACCAAAGTCCCGTACGGCCTGTCGTAGCGAACCCCCCGTGCCCCGGCGGACCAGGACCCGGCGCTGCCTGGCCCGCCGCGCTGACGCATGCACTGGCAGTTTCCCGTCCGGCAGCTCCACCGCCCGCCGCACACAGTCCACGACCGTCTCCGGGATCTCCGCAAGCTTTGGGAAGCGCCCCCATACGCCGGTACGGCTTCAGCATGAGCAGCAGCGCGAGATGATGCTCATCGGACGCCCCCGGGCGTCACTCCTCGTCGGTGGCCTGCGGGTTCACGCAGCGGGCGCAAGCCCCCGGGCAGGTCGGGGAGCTGGACGGAGTACCGCCCATGTTGATGTGGTGGCGAACGAACGGGCGGCGGGCCACGTCCCCATCGCGGACGTCGAACCCACCCTCGCGCAGCTGGGTATCGCGGCGTTCACGTATCGCGTGTTGAAGAGCACCGGACTCCACCGGTGCCCGGTTTACCGTGTTGGACAACGGAAGGTTATTTGCAGAATCTCGGATTCCCTGCGTTTCCACTCCGCTCGCTGCGAGACGATGAGTCACGTTCGGCGACGGTGCGCACGACGGAGGATTTCGCGACCAGGCTTGTTCTCGCCACGGACCCCATTCACGACTGCGGGCGTCGGAGGTTCTTTCCGCCACCACCGAGCAGCGGGCCCGCCTCGGACACAGCCGTCCCAGGCCGCCCTCGGGCGGCCGGATCACCGACTCCAACTCGGCCCTACGGCTCTCCCGACCGAAGACCAGCGACACGATGTCGACAAAGACCGAGCCCCGGGGCCAAGCGCCGGACGGGGAGCGGGGGTTGATGTGCACGGTGTCGTCACGCACGAGCGTCAACGCAGCGCCTCCAGGTCATGGCCACGGTGAACGTCGCGAACCCCCGAGTACATACTTACCTTGCGCGTCGCTCACCACCAGGACCACGACGTGCGCCTCGGAGTATGGATCTCCAACCAGAAGATGCGCCGCGACCGGCTGACCGAACAGCAACTCGCGCAGCGCGCCAGGCTCGGACTCGACCGGGTGTAGACCGTTGGGGTTGCGGATGTCCGGGGCGAGTGGCTGGCACCTACGCCAGTGACGGAACTCGCAGTTCCGGATACTTTGTCCAGACGTGCCGTTGCCGGCCTGATCACCCCGGCAACGGGCAGGGCAGTCGACCACCGTGGCTCGCGTGGCGCCTCCCTGATGCTACGAGGCGGCCGTGCCCGCCTACCCATCGGATAGGCGGGCACGGCCCCGCCACATTCAGGTGCAGAGGCCGCGCGATAGTCAATTCCGTGAGGCCCGGATCTGGATGCGGATGTCACCGCAGTTGTGGCCAGCGCTTGTTCAGGGATCACGTCTGGGCGTACGTTGCTACCCCCATGGGCACCGAGGAACATCTCCCCTGCGGAAGGCGTCGCTGTTGTCGACGTACGGCGCGTAAACGTAGCCGTAGTTGTACTGCACCTGACCGTTGCTGTAATGCTCCTGGTAAACGTGGTACCACACGTCCCCGTCGTTACCGATGTACTGGCCAGGGCGCCAGCAGTCGGAAGAGACGTAAGCCGGAGCGGTCAGGTCCGGTATCCCCACCTTGAAGCTGGCCGAGGGGTCCTCGTAGACGCCCACCCCGTGGTATCCGTAGAGGGAGATGTCCGTGTTCCCCGCCGCAGACGCCTGGCCCGCCGCTATCCCCAGTCCACTGCAGGTGAGCGCCGCGACTGCCGCGGCCGTCGCGGCGCGGCGTCCGAGCCTGAACCTCATAGTTGCCTCCTGCAATCGACCTGCCGGTCGTTGAAGTTGAGCCAGCCGCAGAGCCTGACGCCGGTCCAAAGGGATGCGCCGGCAGCTTCCGGTGAGACGGAAGCGTTGCAGTCCCTCCGGGCCCTGCGGAGCCGGGGTGCTGCAGCGCCAGCCAGATCGTTGACGAAGCGCCAGGCGTTGACCAGGAAGAATCCCAATGGGCGGCATTCTCCTGACCTTGGCGGCCTGGGCGGTGGCGCCGGTCGCCGCCAGGGCGCCTGTCGCCGGCACGAGGCTCGTGAGGGTGGTCACTAACGTTCTGCGGAATCTCATGGTGTGTCCCCCATCGGTGTTCCCGTTCACGATCGCTGCGTGCGATCCGCGACACGGCGGTTGTCCGGCTTCCATCCGAACCTCGCGGTCCCTCCAGGAGGGCCCGCCGGAGGCTGCCGGCCGAGGCTGGGCCCCGGCCACGGCGGCCTTGGCAGCGGTGGCTGGCGTGACTAGGTTCGGGCCAGTCGACCGGGCGGGTCCAGGGTTTCGGCGCTGCCCGAAAGGATCGGTGAAGCCGCGTGCTGCGCCTGCATTTCACCACCGACGATCTGTTACGGACCCGCTTCGTCACCGCACCCGTGCCCTTGATGGAGGTAGGGCTGGGACTGGCGATGCTGCAGCGCAACGACCCCCGGATGCAGCGGTGGCGCGCCAGCGCGGCGCGGAGGCTGCCGGCGGGGACACGGCAGCTGTTGGAGCTGATCCCGGCAAGTGGGGCCGGGCCGCTGTTCCTGGACCCGATCACCACCACCCTTGATGAAGGACTGGAACTGGTCGCCACCACGCCCGGCTCCTTCGTCCAGGAGGAGTTGGGGCGGGTCACCCACACCTCGAAGCGGTTCACCACCGGGATGCGTCACCTGCTGGAGCACGACCGCGACACCTGGCGCGACCTGACCCGCAACCTGCGCCAGACCCACGCCGCGCTGGCCAGCGAGGAGTGCGGGCCGCGTATCGCGAACTGCCACGCCGCCGACGTGGCTTGGCGCACCCACACCATGGCCACCGCAGGACTGCGGGAGATGCTCGCGGGCCTGTACCCTGGATCACGCTGGGCGGGAGCCGTGCTGGAGATCGACGTGCCCGCCACAACCGACCTCCTGCTGGGCGGCCGGGGCCTGACGCTGCTGCCCTCACCGATCTGGGCCGGCAGACCCTTGGTCGGCGACCACCCCGACGGGTCGACCCTGCTGGTCTACCCGGTCCCCACCCCCTGGCCCCTGCTCACCGAGGACAACGACGGCAGCCCGGTGGCAGCCCTCCTCGGCCGCACCCGCGCAGCCACCCTCACGCTCCTGACCCGGCCCCGCACCACGCGAGAACTCGCCCGCGACCTGGGCATGAGCGAAGCCAGCGCCTCCGAACACGCCACCACAATGCGCGCAGCAGGACTCATCACCTCCCGACGCGACGGCAAGGCCGTCCTCCACCACTGCTCCCCCCTCGGCCTCCAACTCCTCCACGCCTCCCAGCCATAGGACTCGGGTGTGGCCCCTTTGAGGGGACTGAGCCGCCCTGCGTTCCTCGGACAGTGGCGTTGAGGGGTTTCTATGCTGTGGCCTGCAACTCTTCGTACTCGGCGTGCACTTCTGCGGGGGTTCGGTAGCCGAGGCCGGAGTGGAGGCGTTTGTGATTGCAGAACATCTCGATGTATCGGACGATTGCCCGGCGAGCGTGCGCGCGCGTCGGGAACGACGTTCGATGTACAAGCTCATTCTTCAGGGCCCCGAAAAATGATTCGGCCATGGCATTGTCCCAGCAGACTCCGGTGCGGCCGACGGAGGCTCTGAGCCCCAACGAACCGAGTTTCTCCCGGAGTTCACGGGAAGTGTATTGACTGCCGCGATCCGAATGAAATATGCAGCCGTCGGCGAGGTCGATGTTCCGTGCCGTCATGTTGAGTGCGTCCGATATGAGCGACGTCTTCATGTGGTCGGCCATCGCCCAGCCGGCCACGGCCTTGGTGTGACAGTCAATGACCGTCGCGAGATACAGAAACCCAGCCCAGGTGTGAACATATGTGATATCGCTGACCAGTTTACGTCCCGGTGCATCCGCGGTGAAGCCGCGGGCCATCAAGTCGGGCGTGGCCGGCGCCGTTTCATCGGCGATGGTGGTAATCCGCCACGGGCGGGGCTGGCATGGCACCAGACCCAGCTCGCGCATGAGAGCGCGGACCAGCTCCGGCCCGGCCTGCACGTTCATCCGCTCCAGGGCTGCGTGGACGCGCCGGTAACCATAGGTCTCGTGCGAGTCGGCGAACACCCGCTGGATGATCGCCTTGAGCTCTGCGCGGCGCTCGGCGGTTGCCGACATAGGCCGCGAACGCCAGTGATAGAAACCGGACGTGGATACACCCGCCCAGGCGCACATGCGCTGTACGGGGAAACTGTCGGACTCGCCGTCGATGAACTCGCACTTCTCCGTCACCGGTATTCCTGGGCGAAGAAGGCTGCCGCTTTTCCCAAAAACTCGGTCTTCATCCGCAGTTCACGGTTCTCGCGTTCCAGCTCACGCAGGCGAGCACGTTCGCTGATGTTGAGGGACGGTTCCTCGCCTGCGTGCTCCTGCCGGTAGCGGCTGACCCAGGTACCCAGAGTTCCCTCGTTCACCTGGATTTCCCGCGCGACCTCGGCTATCGGCCGGGACTCCACGATCACCATCTTGACTGCCTCGTCCCTGAATTCGGGACTGAACTTCCTACGCTTTGGTGCCACGTGCTCTCTCCACCGTTCCTGACCATGATCCTATCGGGGACCACTGTCCGAGAACTTCGGGGCTGCTCATGGGACGCCTGAGGCTCATTGAGTTGGTACAGCGCGCGTATTCGCGATGTGGCGTATTCCTCTCGGCTCCGGCATCCGTCCTCTGGATCCCGCGTCAGGCCCAGCCCGGTGCCGGTGGGAGCGGCCACGCCGGCGGGGTCGGCAGCGGAAGATCCGAGAGGAGACGCACGTCCGACCTGCGGCCGGCGAGCCAGGCGAGGAGTGCATGGCCAGGGCCGGTAGCGGTGGCACCGGTCGGTCCGAGGGTCCAGGTGCGGTCGAGGTCAGTGGCCCCGATACGGGCAACGGCGAAGCCACGTGCCGCCAGGGCGATGATGCTCTCGTCGAGTGCCCAGGTGACGTAGCCAGTGGGCCAGTCGGTGCTGGTGTAACCGAGGTTCAGGTCGACGTTGTGGGTTTCGAGTTCGCGCCGGGCACGGTGGAGGGTGTACCAGGCCGGGTGTCGCCAGCCTGCGAGGGCGGTGACCAGGGTGGGCCAGCGGTCGGTGGGCATGGCTGTCGCCTCGTCGAGCAGGCGGTCCAGGCTGCGGTCTAGGTCGGCGACGAGGTCGGCGGCGTCGCGCTCGGCACCCTCGCGCAGCGCGCGGTCCAGGGTGGCGGCGTCGGCCCGTGGTCCGGGCTCTGCGCCGGTGCGAGCAAGGGTGAGCAGCCACCGGTAGACGTCGGCGCTGCGGGCGAGGTGGGTGATGACGTGGCCGCGACTCCAGCCTGCAAGCGTGGATGGCTCGCGGGCCTCCAGGTCGGTCAGCGTGTCGAGAGCGGCGCCGAGGCGCGCGGCAGAGCCGCGGACATCGTCCAGGAGGACGGCGAGCTCGGCATGGTCGAGATCGGCGGTGTCGGTCACGGGCCGTTACTCTACGACCCGTTGGCGAGCAGATCGCCGACGGCCGCGATGCCCTCCCTGATGTCTCGTTCGCCGACATTGCCGAAGCCGAGGACGAGTTGCGGTGGCGTGGCGGCGCGCGCGGCGCGGCAGGTGCTCATGCCGTACAGGCCGACGGACCGTGCGCGGGCGGCCGCGACAATGTGGGATTCGTCGGCGCAGGCGGGCAGGTGGACGACGGCGTGGAAGCCCGCGGCGAGGCCGGTGAGCGGGAGTTCGGGGGTGTGTTCGACGAGGGCAGCGAGTAGGGCGGTACGGCGAGCCGCGTAGGTGGCGCGCATCCGGCGCAGGTGGCGGTCGAAGCGTCCGGACTCGATCAGCCTGGCCAGGGCGAGCTGGTCGAGCGTGGGGGTGCCGCGGTCGCTGCGATGCTTCTGGTCGGTGAGCGGTTCGGCCAGGTCCGGTGGGCAGACCATCCAGCCGATCCGCAGGGCCGGGGCGAGGGACTTGCTGACGGTGCCGAGGGAGATGACCCGATCGGGCGCCAGGCCTTGGAGCGCGCCGACAGGTTCGCGGTCGTACCGGAACTCGGCGTCGTAGTCGTCCTCGATGATGATCGCGTCGCGCTCCGCGGCCCACTCGATCAGCGCCAGCCGGCGCTCCGGGGCGAGGGCGACGCCGGTCGGCCACTGGTGGGCGGGGGTGACCACGACGGCGCGGGCATCCGTCGCGGCCAGCGCGTGCACATCGATGCCGTGCTCGTCGACCGGTACGGGAATCGCGCGCAGGCCCGCCGCGGTGGCGGCCGCGTCGATGGTGGCGGGTGAGCCGGGGTCCTCGAAGGCCACGGTCCGCACGCCGCTGTCCGCGAGGACGCGGAGGGCGAGCCCGAGGCCCTGGGCGTAGCCGTTGCAGACGACGATGTGCTCCGGGCCGGCCGCGGCGGCTCGCACCCGGCGCAGGTAGCCGGCGAGGACCTCGCGAAGGTCCGTGCTGCCGCGCGGGTCGCCGTAGTCGAACTGCGTCGTCGGCATGGCGCGGGCTGCCTCGCGGGTGGCCCAGAGCCAGTCCTGGACCGGGAAACCACTCAAGTCCGGTACACCCCAACGGAAATCGGCCACCATGCGCGGGGCCGCGGTGTGCGGCGGCCGGGCGACACCGGGCGACGGCGCGGCACCCGCCGCCACCCGGGTGGCGGAGCCAGGGCGGGTCACCAGGTAGCCCTCGGATTGGAGTTGGGCGTAGCACTCCTGCACCAGCCCGCGCGAGAGGCCGAGCGCGCGGGCGAGTTCCCGGGAGGACGGCAGCCGTTCGCCGACCGCCAGGCGGCCGGTGCGGATGGCATCCCGCAGCCCATACTCCAGCTGCGCGCGCAGCGGTCGACTGCTGGTCCGGTCGACGGCCAGCAGCAGTTCAGGCGGGGAACTGGACCATTCCAGCGGCATGGAACTGGAGCTTACCGGCGATCCGGTCGGGCGCTTAGCGTCCTGCCGTGACCGAAACGCTCCCCTCGACTTCCCCGGCGCTCGCGCCGCGCCCGCCGCTGCTGACACGGCCGTTGCTGCTGCGCTTCGTGTCCATGCTGGGCGCCTCGACCAGCTTCTACCTGCTGCTGTCGGTCGTACCCGCCTACGCCACGGCTGGCGGCGGGAGCGGCGGGACGGCCGGGCTGACCACCGGCGCGCTGATGCTGGCGACGGTGGTGGGCGAGCTTGCGACGCCCGGCCTGGTCAATCGCTTCGGCTACCGTCTGGTGCTGGCTGCCGGGCTGAGTCTGCTGGGCGCTCCTGCGCTGGCACTGACGCTCTCCCGGAGCCTGTGGTGGATCGTCGCGATCTGCCTGCTGCGTGGGCTGGGCTTTGCGTTCACCGTAGTCGCGGGCGGCGCGCTGACGGCGTCGCTCATCCCGGCCGAACGCCGGGGTGAGGGGCTGGCCCTGGTCGGCATCGTCGGCGGCGTGCCCGCACTGGTGGCGCTGCCGCTGGGTGTTTGGCTGGCCGCGCATACGGGCTACGACGTGGTCTTCGCCACTGGGGCCGTGGTCGCGCTCGCCGCGATCCTCGCGGTGCCCGGTCTACCCGACCGGATCCGCGCATCGGGGCGGCCCGTCGGCGTCGCCGAAGGACTGCGCTCGGCCGAACTGCTGCGCCCGGCCGTGGTCTTCGCGGCCACCGCCGTTGCCGCCGGGATCGTCGTCACCTTTCTGCCACTCGCTGTCCCCGCCTCGGCCACGGGACTGGTCGCCGTGGCGCTGTTCGTCCAGCCCGCGGCAGCTACGGTGGCTCGCTGGCTCGCCGGCCGGCGCGGGGACCGGCGCGGCCCCGCCGGTCTGGTGCTGCCCGGCCTGCTGCTGTCGGCCGCAGGCACGCTGCTGATGGCGCTGACCGGCAGCCCGGTGGCCGTCGTTCTCGCGGTCGGCGTGTTCGGGATCGGCTTCGGCGTCACCCAGAACGCCACGTTGGCGCTGATGTACGCGCGCGTACCCGCCGCCGGCTACGGCACCGTCAGCGCGCTGTGGAACTTCGCGTACGACGCAGGCATGGGCGCCGGAGCCATAGCCTTCGGCTGGCTCGCGGCGGGCACCGGTTACCCCTGGGCCTTCGCCCTGACCGGCGCCGCGATGCTTACCGCCCTCGCACCGGCCTGGCACGACCGCCGGGCCGAGGCGCGCGCGGCGCGCGCACCCGCATCGACCTGCCCACCGCCCGAGTGAACGGCTGCCGCCACTCGCAAGGGTGGACAACCATCGGGAAGCGGCCATGAACCGATGCGAGTGTCGACCGCATGGGAGCCTTCGCCGGCGACGACCCGCTGACCGCCCACCAGCGCAAGCAGTGGCGGCGGGGCCCGACCGGCGTCGCGTTCGCGCCCGACGATGCGCTGCCGTTCCGCGACAACGTCGACCACGCCCACCGCCACGACGTCGCCTGCCTCACCAAGCCGGGCGGCCCGGTCTGCTCCGACCAGGTCGAGGCCGCCCTGTCGGCCCTGGGCATCACCCTCGTACGCCCCAGGCACCGGCTTCCACCACTCACCACTCCGACCCCGACCGCGAAGCAGGAGATCACGTGCAGCACTTCGTCCGGCCCCAAGGCAGTCCACCCGTCAACGGCTATAGCCATGCGGTGGCGTTCACCGGACCGACGGTCGCAGTCTCCGGCCAGGTCCCCGTGGACGCCGAAGGCAGAACCGTGGGCGAGTCCGACGCCGCCGCCCAGATTCGGCAGGTCTTCACGAACCTGGGCATCGCACTGCAGGCAGCCGGCGCCCGGTTCCAGGACGTGGTCAAGCTGACTGTCTACCTGACCGATCTGGCCGATCTAGGTGCCTTCCGCCGGATCCGCGACGAGCATCTGGACCCCGCCCGCCCACCGGCCTGTTCCCTGGTGAAGGTTGCCGGACTCGTCCACCCGGCTTTCCGCATCGAGATCGACGCCCTTGCGGTCCTGCCCGCCAATGCGTGAAATCGAAACGGCTCCCGGCCGGGAGCCTCCGTCCGTAACTCCAAGGTTCACCACGGTTGGGGCGGCACGTTCCTCCCACCGGGCCCAGGGCGGCAACCCACTCCACTTCTCCCGCTGCGCCCACACGGAGCTGAGCCGGTGGAACGGTCCCGACCCAAGAACTGAGAGGAGCCCCATCCATGCCCGACTCTCCAGGCCGCGACACGACTCGTGGCAGAGGTGGCTCGTCCGTCGAACCAGGAGGCCTGATGCAGCCCTTCGCCCTGGCGGACAGCAACTCCCCGAGAAGCAGCTCCAGCTGTGCGGCGCCGTGGCCCGAGATCGAGGACTTCCTGCGCACCCGGGGCGCCCACCGGATGCCCCACCCCGGTGGAACGCTCCTGGAACACCTGATCCGCGTCGCGCGACTCCTGAGCGAGTGGGGCGCCGATCCGGTCGTCCAGGTCGCAGGGCTGTGTCACGCGGCCTACGGAACCGACGGGTTCGATCAGACGCTGATGGATGTCACCGAGCGCGGAGTGCTCGTCGAACTGGTCGGCGAACAGGCGGAGGCGCTGGTCCACCTGTACGCGAGCTGCGATCGTGACGTCGTGTATCCGCGGTTCGGCGACGCGCGGCCGGTCGTCTTCTGCGACCGTTTCACTGGCCGGGAGCACACGCCCTCGGACCCAGACGCGCGTGCTTTCCTCGAAATCACGGCTGCCAACGAACTCGACGTGCTGGCGCACGATGCCGACCTGGGCGAGCGCTACGGCCCAGCACTTCAACGTCTGTTCCTCCGCTCGCGCGACCTGTTGTCCGCGGCGGCGTGGGACGCCTGCGTACGGCAGCTCGGCCAGTACTCCTTTGACCCTGAGTCGGGGATCCAGATCACCGGCCTGGACCACCTGGTGCTGACCGTCGCCGACATCGAACGGACCGTCGGCTTCTACGAGCGCGTCCTGGGCATGCACCCGGTCACCTTCGGCGAGGGACGCCGCGCGCTGGCCTTCGGCACCAGCAAGATCAACCTTCATCAAGCCGGCCGTGAACTCCGCCCGCACGCCACTCGTCCGACCCCAGGCAGCGCGGACCTGTGCGTGGTCACCGAAGCACCGCAGGAGCGGGTCCTGGCCCACCTCGCCGCTTGCGGGGTGCCCGTGGAGGAAGGCCCCGTACCGCGAACAGGAGCCCAAGGCCCCGTCGCCAGCACCTACCTGCTCGACCCGGACGGGAATCTGATCGAGATCAGTACCTACAACTGACCTGTCTCGGACCCATGCCTGAAGGCAGCCGTCAACGTGTCGGCGAAGCAGACCACGGTCGTCGTCGACGTGTTGGACCCGAACGGGTGCCGACCCGCGAACTGAGAGGAGCCCCATCCATGTCCGACTCCGGACAGCCCATTGCCGAATCCGTCCCGATTCCGCCCCGCTCGACCGTCGCCGTGCTCGGCCCCGGAGGAGTGGGCGGTTTGCTCGCCGCGCTGCTCTCCCGCGCAGGACACCGCGTGATCTGCCTCGCCCGCGAGGAGACCGCCGGTGCGCTGCGCCAAGAGGGCATCCGCGTCCGCAGCAGGCAGTTCGGCGACTTCACCGCGTCGGTCGACGCGGATACCGTGCTGCGCGAGCCCGTCGACCTGTGCCTGGTGACGGTCAAGAACACCGCACTCGACGAAGCACTCGACCGCATCCCTCCGCAGTGGCTCGCCAACGGTGTGCTGCTGCCGCTGCTCAACGGAGTCGAGCACATGGACGCCCTGCGGGCGCGCTATGGGGACAAGCGAGTCGTACCGGCTGTGGTCCGCGTCGAGTCCGCCCGCACCGCGCCGGGCGTCATCGAGCACGGCAGCCCGTTCGTCGAGATCGACCTGGCCGGTCGCCAGGAGCGGCTCGCCCCACTCGCCGCACTGCTCGCCGGCGCCGGTGCGGCCGCTCGCGTCCTTCGGGACGAGAACGAAGTCCTGTGGGGGAAGCTGGCCTTCCTCGCCCCCTTCGCCCTGCTCACCACGCGCCATCGGCTGCCCATCGGTGGCATCCGGTCCGAGCGGCGGGACGAGCTGACGGCCCTGGTCCAGGAGACCGTGGCGGTCAGCCGGGCCTGCGGCGGGCAGACGGTGGTCGCCGAGGTCCTTCAGCGCTATGGCGCGTTCCCCGCCGACAGCAAGTCGTCTATGCAGCGCGACGCGGCGGCGGGCCGCCCGCTGGAACTCGACGCCATCGGGGGTGCCCTGCTGCGCGCAGCCGAGCGGCACGGAATCCGCGTACCGCTCACGACGCAGCTGGTGACCGAACTCGCGCCCGGCGCGCGGCCCATGACCGGCGCGAGGGACCATGCCCGGGTGCGCCTGAGCTACGACGTCGTCGCCGAGGAGTACCAGAAGCGCATCAGCGGCGAGCTCGTGCACAAACCGCTGGACCGGGCTCTGCTCACGGCGCTCGTCGAAGAGACCGGCAGCGACATGCCCGTCGCGGACCTGGGATGCGGCCCAGGACACGTCACCGCATGGCTCGCGACTCGCGGCGCCCGTCCGGTCGGCATCGACCTCTCCCCCACCATGGTCGCCATTGCCCGACGAGAACACCCCGAGGCGGAGTTCCGAGAAGGCGACCTGCTGCACCTTCCCGCAGCGGACGCCGAGTTCGCCGCGGCCATCGCGCTCTATTCGGTCATCCACCTCGAACCCTCCGAACTGCGCCACGCCTTCGACGAGATGCGGCGGGTGCTGCGCCCGTCCGGCCTGCTTCTCGTCGCCTTCCACCTCGGTACCGAGGTCAGGCACCAGACGGAGTGGTGGGACCACGACGTCGACATCGATTTCCACTTCCTCGCTACCAAGACCGTTGTCGACGCACTGCAGGACGGCGGTTTCACCATCGAGGCACAACTGGAGCGGACGAACTACCCGCAGGAGGCCCAGACCCGTCGGGGATACCTGCTGGCTCGCCGCGCCGCCGACCAGCCAACACGGTGACCAGTTGGGAGCCGAGGACACCGCATAGCGCGGCGTCCTCTTCTGGTCGGGCAACTTGGTAAGCCGTCCGCAGAGCTCCGGGAGGTGGCCGGGTCGCGGCTGCTGCCCACCGGGGCTCGGCAGACGGTGAAACGCCCGGACACCGTCGTTCGTCACCCCGGCCGCTTGCTGAGTAATCGGATCACCATTTCCCAGCCAGCGGAAGCCGCCTTCGTCCACCGCTACGGCCTTCGGCGGTCGCCGCAGCTCGCGCCGTTCCTGCAGACGACCTACGACCGCTGGGACGCCGAAGACCATGACCCCGGCCAGATTCGACCGCTGGACTGTCGGGCGAGACATGCCGCACGGTACCGGGGTGGAGTCGGTGATCCACGCGGTATCGGTCCAGAAGCCGCTGTCGATCGCCAGCTCCCGGATTGTGCGTTTGGCCAGCGGCAGGGCAGAGCGCAGGCGCTTGTTGTAGCCCGACTGCTGCGGCGGGTACGGGAACATGCCGGACAAGCGCTTGCGGGCGAAGCGAAGCCATCGCGCCCGGAGCAGTGGCCGAGCAGAGCCTGGGCCACCGCCAGGCAGACGAGTTCGGAGTCGCTGAGCAGGGGCGGTCGTCCCATCCAGCGCGTTCCTCCGATTTCGTCGTCGATCGTCAATGGAGTGCGGTCAAGAGGATCTCCAAGTCGGGCGTCACAACCGGATCCTGGAGGCCCTCGCCACGTCCGCACGCCGAAACCCCGGTCCCTCACTCGAATGAGTCGGCCGCTCGTTGACCGAATGAGCGTTCTCCAACCTAACGTTGCAGGCCACGGAGCTGGTGTGGGCCGGGGTTGGGGCGCTCGTGCCGGTCGGAGGCGTGATCGGTAACAGGTGATCGTCTGCCGTGTGGCCCTTCTGTCGAGGGATCCGACCGATCTCAGTCGCCCCTTCAGCATCTACGAGCTGCACCAAGACGTCCGCTCCGTCGAACCCATCGACTCCCTCTCTGCCAGCCTTGGGTGAGACATCCCGCTTTGTCGGGTTAGCCTGAGAGGGTGCGACAGGAGAACCACCCCCGTTACCTTCTAGACGGCCTCGATCATGAGGCTCCCGGCCTTCTGGCCCGGTATGACTTTTGCCCCCTATCGACCATGACCCGGGGGGGGTGGTGTCACCGGGTCGGAAGGCGCCGGTAGATCGCTAATAGGGGCAAGAGCGCCGGTCCGCTGGCAACGCTCTTCGTAACGTGGTTGCCGGATGTCGGCGCCGTGCCTTGGCCGGGAAGAACGAACCCTCCCAGGAGGAGTGAAGTGATCGACACCCGCGACGTCGCCGTGTTCCTCGGCCTGGACGTCGGCAAAGGCGAACACCACGCCACCGGCCTCACGCCGGACGGCAAGAACGTGGTCGACAAGCCGCTGCCCAACAGCGAGCCGAAGATGCGGGCCATGCTCGACAAGCTCACGGCGAAGTACGGGAAGGTCCTGGTCGTGGTCGACCAGCCCGCCTCGATCGGCGCACTGCCGCTGGCCGTGGCCCGGGACACGGGCTGCGAGGTCGCCTATCTGCCCGGCCTGACCATGCGGCGGATCGCCGACCTCTACCCCGGCGAGGGCAAGACCGACGCGAGGGACGCGGCGATCATCGCGGACGCCGCCCGCACCATGCCTCACACCCTCCGCTCGATCGAGCTGGACGACGAGACCATCGCCGAACTCCACATGATCGTGGGCTTCGACGACGACCTCGCGGGCGAGGTCACCCGCGTCGCCAACCGGCTGCGCGGCCTGCTCACCCAGATCCACCCACACCTGGAACACGTGCTCGGCCCGCGCATCCAGCACCCGGCCGTGCTCACCCTGCTCGAACGCTTCGGCTCCCCGAAGGCGATCCGCAAGGCCGGACGGCGCCGGCTGGTCACCTTGCTGCGGCCCAAGGCGCCCAGGATGGCCGAGCGCCTGGTCGAGGACATCTTCACCGCCCTGGACGAGCAGACCGTCATCGTCACGGGCACCGACGCGGCCGCGGTGATCGTGCCCAAGCTCGCCAAGAACCTCTCCAGCCTGCTCGATCAGCGCAAGGAACTCGCCGCCGACATCGAGGAGTTGCTCAAGTCGCACCCTCTTTCCGAGCTCCTGACGTCGATGCCGGGGATAGGCGTCAGGACCGGAGCCAGGATCCTCATCGACGTCGGCGACGGGACCGCCTTCCCCACCGCAGGCCACCTCGCCGCCTACGCCGGGCTCGCCCCGGTCACCCGCAGATCCGGGTCCTCGATCCGCGGCGAGAGCCCGTCCCGCAGAGGCAACAAGCACCTGAAACAGGCGTTCTTCCTGGCCGCGTTCGCCGCACTGTCCGACCCGGCCTCCCGGGCCTACTACGAGCGCAAGAAGGCCGAAGGCAAGCGGCACAAACAGGCCCTGATGTGTCTCGCCCGCCGCCGCGTCGACGTCCTGTTCGCCATGCTCCGCGACGGCACGTTCTTCGAACCACAAACCGTCCCCCAAGCCGCCTGAAACCCCACCGATCAACCGGCCCACCCCTTGACGAAAGAGATAGGGGCACCCCCCCCGCAGGGGACGGAGCAAGTAAGCCCGCCTTTCCGCCCCCCGCTGTACCGGCGTTGTCCACCCAGGTCGGCCCCCGCGTCGTCGGCGGCCGCTACGACCACGGCGACGACGCGAGCGCGTAGGCCCTGTCTCACATCCGGTCGTAACGGACTGTATCCGTAAGCGCGGAGAGTGAAGTCAGCTTCCTGACCTGGGGATTCGTTTCCAATGACCTTGGAGTTGAACTCCCGCGTCCGGCGATTGTGCGGCTCCCTCCAGTGCGGCGGCCGTTCCCACGGAAGGGGCACTTCAGCCTCCGGACCTGCGGCTTTGAACCATAGGGCTCGGAGGCCAGACCGCGTTGAGGAGGGATCAGGTGGTGGCCAGCAGGAGGTCTTCTCCGCTTGACGGGCGAAGGCCGTCGGTCCGGTCGGTGAAGTAGCGCTCGGCGAGCAAAGTCCCCGGTACGTGCCGGGCGTCTTTGAAGCCGGCTTCGCGCGCCAGTGCCAGCATCTCCTGCGGGGTGTAGAAGCTGATGAACGGCGTTCCGGATACTCGCGCGCCTTCCTCGCTCGCCCGGAGGCCGCGGCGGTCGGCATCGTCGACAAGTCCGGTCGGCAGCAGGAAGGTCATGGCGAGCGTTGTGCCGGCAGCAAGCCCGGCGATCTGGCGCAGTGTGGCTACGGTGGCGTCCTTGGTGAGGTACATGGTGACGCCGGTGGAGACGACGACCGCTGGGCGGCCGGGATCGAAGCCGGCGGTGGACAGCTGCTCGAACCAGGACGCGCCGGCCTCGAAGTCGACCGGCACCAGGTGCAACCAGTCGGGGATGCCGTAGCCGAGCTCGACCAGGCGGTGGCGCTTCCATGCCTGGGTGTCAGGCTGGTCGATCTCGAAGATGCGCAGGCGGGAGGCGAGCTCCTGCTTGCGCTGGGCGAAGGTGTCCAGACCAGCTCCCAGGATGACGTACTGGGTCACTCCCCGGTCGGCCTGCTCAGCGATCAGATCCTCGATGAAACGAGCGCGGGCAACGATGGCTGCCCGGAACCCGCTGGTGGCCTGCGGGTCCATGTCCGGGCGGTCGCGCCAGTCATCGCCGGGAGCCGCCAGTTGCAGGCCGATCTCGTCCTCAACCACATGCGGGGGCGCGTCGACCTGAAGGTGCATCGCCCGCCACAGGGCGGTCCGCACTGCGGTGTTGTCCGGTGCCTCTGTCTCCTCGTGCGCCATGGTGTTCGCCCTTCGTCGCAGTCAGTTCTTGGCGGGAGCCTGAAGGCTCCACAGGCGCCCGTCGGGGTCGCGGACGGTCATCTCCTTGGTCCCGTAATGCGTGTCCTCGAACGGCGTGACCACCTCGACGACAGGATCGGGACGGAACGCGTCCGCGTCCGGCACCTTCAGCACGATCCGCGTCTGGGGCTCTTGGTCCTCGGGAACCTCGGCGATGAACACGTAGGGACCGCCGCCGTTGCGGAGCTGGCCGGAGTTGTGGTCCGTCGCGAACTCCAGCTCGTACCCGAGCTCCTGGAAGAACTTCGCCGCCTTGCCCCAGTTGTGCGTCGTCAGGAACACGGCCTCGATTCCTTCGGTCGGCATGTCAGGTCTCCTTCTTGGGCGATTGCTGTTTGTTCCCATGGGCGTCGTCAAGGTAAGCGCGCAGCGCGTCAGCGACGAGCGCCGACAACGACATGCCCGACTCGATGGCGCGGTACTTGACCTGCTTGATCAGTCCGATCGGCAGGTACACGTTGAATTGCTTGACTTCCTCATCACTCACAAGCAGATGCTAGCATCCTAGCAAGCTAGATCACCTTGTGCAACGGTACGGCAAACCAACCCGAGCCGGTTTCAGGACATCGGTGTCGATCGGCCAGGGCGGGGTTGATGATGCTCGGCCCCGGATCGAATGGATGCGCGGGCCGTGCCGGCACCGGCCGGACTGGCCTGGCTGGAGGCCGTGCTCATGTCCGAGCCCATGGCCACCGCTGTGAGTGCGCTCGCCGGTGACCGTGCAGACCGGCTGTCGGGACTGTGCGCCTGCCGAGAATGTCATCCATGCTGCTCACGGGCTTGCTTGGTGGTTGCGGCAGGATGATCACTCGTGTTGCTTCGCCTGGCATACCTGACTGTCACCAACGCGTTCGCCGCCCTGCGGCTGCTGCCGATGAGCGACCGGGACAAGGACGTGGAGATCCTCGCCCTGCGCCATCAAGTCACCGTCCTTGAGCGGCAGCTCGGTGCGGACAGGGTGAAGTTCGCTCCGGCGGACCGCGTTTTCCTCTCTGCGCTCCTCGCCCCGCTACCGCGCGAGGTCGTGCGGCGCCTGCGGCTGCTGGTCCGACCGGAGACTGTGCTGCGCTGGCATCGTGACCCGATGAGGCAGCGTCACGCCCGCCTCTGCCGGCCGAAGCGGCCGGGGCACCCGTGTACCGCTCGCTCGATCCGTTTTCTGATCCTTCGCCTGGTTCGGGAGAACCCGTCGTGGGGGTACAGGCGCGTGCACGGCGAACTCGCCGCTCTCGGCATCAAGGTCGCTGCCTCCACCGTCCGGGAGATCCTCAAAGCCGAAGGTATCGACCCTGCGCCCGACCGCACCGCCACCACCTGGGCCGGCTTCCTGCGCTCCCAGGCCAACGCGCTCCTGGCGTGCGACTTCATCGAGACCGTCACCCTGACCGGCCAGCGGCAGTACATCCTCGCGGTCATCGAGCACGCCACCCGCCGCGTCCGCGTCCTGGGCACCACCGCGCATCCCACCGCCCACTGGGCCGGCCAGGCCGCCCGGAACCTGGCCATGGACCTCGAAGATGCCGGAGCCACCGTCAACTACCTGATCCGCGACCGGGACGCGAAGTTCCCAGCTCTCTTCGACCAGATCCTGAGCGACGCCGGCATCCAGGTCGTGCCCTGCGGCATCCGCATACCGCGCATGAACTCCATCATGGAACGCTGGGTGCCGACATGCCGCCGCGAGCTCCTGGACCGGACCTTGATCTGGAACGAACGCCACCTGCGCCAGGCCCTGCGCGAGTTCGAGCACCACTACAACACACACCGGCCCCACCAGGCCATGAACCAGGCGGCACCCCTACGCGCAGTGCCCGAACCGATCACCGATCCCGGCCCAATCGCCCGCCTGGACATACGCCGACACGACCGGCCCGGCAGAACAATCCACGAGTACCGACATGCTGCCTGACCTGGCCGGATGAGATATTCGGCAGGCGCAGGGCTACCAAGCCCTCCTCCGCTGGCGGAAGGAGAACGAAATCACCGGCCTCTATGCCGTCCCGTACGGCCTCGAGACCGAAGTCGGCGTCACCAAAGACTTCCCCCTCGGACGGTGGGTGCACCAGCAGCGCAAGGCGCTGCGGGCCGGGGAACTCGAGGAGCGCCGCAAGACGCTGCTGGACGCGCCGGAGGCCGGGATGGTGTGGGAGCCGGGCGAGGAAGCGTGGGAGGCCAAGCTGGCCGCCTTGCGGTCGTTCCGGCGGACGACCGGACACCTCGCGCCCCGGCAGGACGCCGTGTGGGGCGAGGACGACCAGATGGTCCCCATCGGACAGCACATGGCGAACCTGCGCCGCAAAGGCGGCCTCGGCAAGGACCCGACGCGGGCCGCCGCACGCGCGGCACAGCTGACCGCGATCGACCCCGATTGGAACTGCCCCTGGCCACCCAACTGGCAACGCACTACAAGGTCCTCGCCGACCTCGTCGACGCCGACGGCCACCTCCCCAACATCGCACCCGGCGTCGTCTACGACGGCGACGACCTCGGCAAATGGCTGGCGCAACAGATGGTTCTGTCAGCCAGGAAGGCAGCGCGGGCACAGGTCTCCCAAGTGATCACAGAGCGTCGCAACTCCATGATCAACCTGACCTGCGCCCGTCCTGCGAACAGGGCCTTCAACCCTCAACCACGCCCTGGTCAGGATGAGGCTGCCGTCAAGGTCTGCAGCTCGGTGTCCGACAGATGCAGGTCCTGCGCGGCGAAGAGCGCCGGCAGCTGCTCTACGGTGCGTGCGGAGGCGATCAGCGCGGTCACCGTCGGCTGCTGCGCGAGCCAGGCCAGCGCCACAGTGGCCATCTCCACCCCCCTCGGGGTCGCGATCTGCTCCAACCCGTCGAGCACCTTCACGCCGCGTTCAGTGTCCGCGTAGCCACCGGCGAGTCCGGGAAGGTTGCGCACGTTGTCGATGCTCTGTCCGGGACGGTACTTGCCGGCGAGGAAGCCGGAGGCGAGCGCGAAGTACGGAACGCAGGCCAGTCCTTCGCGCTGCACGACGTCCCGCCGTGCACCCTCGTAGGTGTCGCGTGAGACGAGGTTGTAATGCGGCTGCAGAGCCACGTAGCGGGCCAGCCCCTCACGATCGGAGAAAGCCAGTGATGCAGAAAGCCGTTCGGGGCTGATGTTGGAGGCCGCGATGGCGCGCACCTTGCCGGCCTTCACGAGATCGTCGAGAGCGGTGACGATCTCGTCCACGGGGATGGATTCGTCCCGGTCGAAATGGGTGTAGTAGAGATCGATGTGGTCGGTACGCAGTCGCCGCAGGGACTCCTCGGCAGCGGCCTTGATGTTGGCCGGTGCAAGGCCCATGAAGTTCGGGTGGTCGCCGACCTTGGTTGCGACGACCACGTCGTCGCGGTTGCCGCGGGCGGCGAGCCAGTCGCCGATGATGCTCTCAGACTGTCCCGGCTCGTTGCCCTGCTCGGGAAAGTGCTTCATGTATGCGTCGGAGGTGTCGATGAAATTGCCGCCTGCGGCGAGGTAGGCGTCGAGCACCTCAACCGACTGGGTCTTGTCGGCGGTCCAGCCGAAGACGTTGCCGCCCAGGCAGAGGGGGGAAACGAGAAGGTCGGACGAGCCGAGGGCGCGAAGTTCAGTCACGTCAAGACCAACGTCTACTCGGCTGCCTGGAGTTCCCCGTCGGCAGGACTGCCGGTTTCTGCGCGCGTACTTCAGAGCGGGCAGCACTGGGGTATGTCGATGGGCCCCCGAGAAGGCTGTGAACCGCACGGTCCCCGCGCCGCGGCGCGGCTGCATCGCGCACAGAGATGAGGGAACGCACCAATCCAGGCCGGTCGGCGGTGGCACGTGGAGCGCACCCACGTCTGGCAGAACGCCTTCTGTCCGCTCGCCCGCCGCTACGAGCGGCAGGCCCTCGTGATCAACGCCATCTGGCCTACCAGGCCGGGCAGTTGAGAGTCCGTATCGAGGAACTCACCCGGCAGCTCGGCAAGATCGACGCGGAGAGCGGGAACCTGCGCATCACCCGCAAGACCCTCCTCACGCTCCCGCCGTCCTCACCCGCCGCCGAGCCGGCGCGGCCCGACATCCGGGGCCACCCCGCCTACCGGCAGATCCTCACCGCCCTGGCCGACGTCGACAAGGCATGGGACCAGGCTGCCCAGGCTTGTCCTGGAGTGTGCCCAGATGCCTTCAGCGGGGTTGAGGTCTGGGGTGTGTACGGGGAAGCGGAACGCGGTCAGCCAGGCTCGCTCGTCGATCAACTCGCGCATGGCAGCATCGACATGATGGGACTAGCTGCCTCACAGCACAACGATGTTGCCGCCGAGCTGCCGGTGGGCGACGCCCAGTAGGCGGGCGAAGTCCTTCTCCTGGAAGCCCTCGGGTTCGCCCTTGCGGCCGTGGTGGTGTACGGGGATCCGGGCGGGAGGAGCGTCGTGCGTGTAGCGGAGCGGAAAGAACCCGTCATCCCGTAGCAACAGAGGCGGGCGCGGGGACGGGAACGTCGCGCATGTGGCGGAGCGGGGAGAAGAACACGAACCAGCCGGCCGCCCACGAACCGATGAACGCCAGGCAGAGTACGGGCCGGACCCCGAGCAGGGTGCCGAGTACACCACCGAGAACGCTGCCGAGCGGCAGCGTGCCCCACACGACCCAGCGCACGGCCGCGTTCATCCGGCCCATCAGTTCCGGGGGCGTCACTGACTGCCGGTAGCTGAGCTGCGCAACGTTGTACACCATCACGGAGAAGTACGCGATGCCCCAGCCCAGCGGGAACAGCAGGACTCCCCAGCCCGGCCAGGCGGCCGCCGCGACGACCTGCGGCGCGCTGAACACCAGCACCGACATCCAGATGATCCGGGCCGAGCCGAACCTCTTGGCGAGCCGTCCGGCCAGCACTCCGCCGGCGATCCCGCCAACTGCCGAGCCCGCCACGACCAGTCCGATCAGTCCGGGGCGCACGTGCAACCCCCGGACGAGGAAGATCGTCCCCAGCGCCGAACTCATGCCGCTGAAGAGGTTCACGGTGGCCGTGCACGCCACGACCCTCCGCAATATCTTGTGCCCGACGACGAATCTCATTCCTTCGGCGATACTGCTCCGCAACGTCTCGCCCTCGCGCCGCGCGGGCGGCGGCTCTTCGCGCGTCCGGATGGCGGATATCGAGAAGACCGAGATCACGTAGGAGATGGCGTCAGCCGCCATCGCCCCTGCGGCACCGAACGCCGCGACCAGCCCCCCGCCAAGGCTGGGTCCCCCGAGCTGCGCGAACGCCTGAGTGGTCCCAAGCTTGCCGTTGGCGTCCATCCGGAGATCGGCGCGGATCAGCGACGGCACGTAGCTCTGGTACGAGACGTCGAAGAACACCGTGCACACACCGGCTGTGACGGCGACGACGTAGAGCTGTGCCATCGTCACGACGCCGAGGACGGCCGCCAGCGGTACCGAGCCGATGATCAGCAGGCGGAGGATGTTGCAGACGATCATGATGGAACGTTTGGAGCCACGGTCCACGAGCACGCCCGCGGGCAACGCGATCAACGCGAACGCCGCCGTGGTGGCGGCGGTCAGCAGCCCGACCTGGAACGCGCTCGCCTGGAGCACGACGACCGCGAGTAGCGGCAAAGCGACCTGGGTGACCGCCGAGCCCATCTCACTGACCGTCTGGCCGCTCCACAGCAGCAGGAAGTCCCGCTGCCGCCACAGGCTCGGACCATCGGTCTCCGACCCGGCGTCCCTCAGATCCTTCGCCACTGCCATCCCCGCACCAACTCCGCTCTCGGACTCACGGCCCGGACCGTGCCGCTGATCACCGACACACCGACGTGGGCGACTCCCGTCGCCCTGCCGTTCCTCCGCCGGGGCTTCCCCGGTCGCGGATGCTCCGGCCGCGACCTGAGATCCATACCGGCGGCTTCTCACCCCTCGCCGGTGGTTGCCTCACCGGCCAACGACTGGGCGAGAACGGATAGTTCGGGGCTCACATGCCGATGCGCCTCGGCACGGAGGGCGGCCCGAGCCGCGGCAACCACCTCTTCCGGGGACGTACGGGCCAGCCGGTCCGCCATGTGGTCGAGCAGGGCGCGTGCCTGCTCGGTGAGCGCTTCGTCGCCCAGCGGGCGGGGCGTCAGGCGCAGGCCTTGCGCGAGGAGGCGCTGCAGGGCCTTGTACAGATGCGCGCCTCCCACTTCCCGCAGGGTGAACGACATGTGGGCGGACAGGCCCTCTTGTCCGGTGGCGTAGTGGGCGAACCCCCGGGGGATGTAGAGCACTTCGCCCGGGTGGAGCTGGATCGACAGGAGTTCCGGGCCGTCTTCCGCGACGGGACCCGGCTGCCAGTCGCCGTCGGACGGGCCGCTGTGGATGTGCCACTGCTTGCTGCCGTTGGCCTGGAGGACCAGTACGTCCGCGTCGTCCCGGTGGATGGCGAGCCCTTGCTGGCCCGGAGGGGTGACGAAGAAGAACGCCTCTGTCTTCCGGCCGAGTTCATGGCCGATGGCGGAGGCAAGCGCGGCGGTGTCGGCGTGCCATTGCTCGACGCAGCGCAGCAGCAGTGTGCTGCCGCCGTCGAGCAGGCGCCGGATCTTCGTGCCGTCGACGAAGCCGGGGTAGGCGGTCTGATGGATCGTGCGGGGAGTGCAGTAGGCCTCCGCAGGGACCGTCTCACCGGTCCGGGTCACCTCGACGTAGCAGGGCTGGAGGAAGCCCGCCGTCAGCACGGCGTCGAGACCGGGCAGGGTCAGCGGCGACCCGACCGGTGCTGCCGGCCGGAACACCGCCGGTTTCCGCCGCCAGCAGGTCGACATGAACTCCTCAACCTCACCGACGATTTGGGTCAGGCTGAACGGGGACGGCATACCAGGGGTCTCCCTTGTTTCGCGAAGTCTTCACGGGTGGCGGTCGGTCACTGGCCGGGCAGCGCGGCACGGACGGGCTCGAAGGCGGCCGGTGTACGCGGGTGCCGCAGCGGGTCCACGTACGAGCCGTCCCGTCATGGCGTGCACCAGGGCCACCCCACACCCCGTCAAGAACCTGACGGCGTCCGGGCGGGTGCTTCCCCCTTGGTCCGGCACCCCTCGGCGACCGCGGTCGGCCAGTCGGACGGGTCTGTTCCGTACTGGCACAGGAAGGCGTACACGAGACGTTCCAGGCCGAAGCCGACGCAGCCGCTGGAGACGGGCCCCGGGGTGTCCCAGGTGCGGGTGATGCCGAAGCCCTTGCCGAAGAACTCGTCGTGGAAGTTGAAGGAACCGACCGCGACGGACCGGCCGGGGGCCACGTCGAGCCGCAGTTCGTACTTCAGCTCAAGCAGCCGCTGGGACCAGATCCGCAGCGGAGTATCGGCTTCGCCGAAGAAGGGGTCGTTGGCGACCTCGCAGGAACCGGTCAGGCCCAGCTCCTCGACGAGGCCGAAGGCGGCCTTCATCAGCCGCTCGCGGGCTTGGAGGACCGCGATGCGCTCGCCCATGAAGACGGTCTCGCGGATGGTGAAGTCCCACAGCCGTTCCAGCGTCGTCGCGTAGCGCGACTCGTAGCGGAAGGACTTCCCCCTGGAGGTGACGGTGTGCAGGAGGGCCGGGCCGATGGCGCGCCCTCGATACTGGCCGAAGGTGTGGTAGCACATCGTTGGCGGGAGACAGTAGTCGACGTCGTCGCACAGGCCGAGCAGGGAGCCGTCCAGACCTCCCGATTCCAGTTGACGCGTGCGGAAGTCCCGGTAGGTGTCGATGTCGCTGTGCAGCCGGGTGACGAACATCAGGTGCTGGGGAAAGGAGTGGAAGTACCCCGACTCCTGGAGCACTTGCCTCGGCACCAGGGTCGGGTAGCGGAACTCCCTCGCGTCGAACAGCGTGTTGACGAGTTCCCGGATCCGCAGGTCGAAGTACTCGGTCAGGCCGATCAGTGGTTCTCCCATGGCGACTTGGCCCTCGCCGAGCTCCGCCACCGTGCCCGCCGCGGCCAGTTCCGCGAAGACGCGGTCGTCGGCGGCCCTTGAGTGGGATGACCGCCAGATCGTGCGCGGCGGCACGAATTGCTGCTTGACGACGTCGTTCTCGACGACGAGGTTCACTCTTTCGGACAGGGATTCCTCGTCCAGCTCTTCGTCACCGTGCAGCACCACGGCGCACACCGCCGCATCCCGCTCGACCAGTTCAAATCCCGTGACGGCGGAAGACACGAAGAAAATCCGCTGCGCGATCTCGGGAGCCCTTTCGGACGGCACCGGCGTGCGCAGCGTCACAACTATTTCCGTCACACCGTACCCCCGTCGCCCAATTGCCTTTCAAATTCACGAGTGAATTGCCTCATCGCCCGTTCAGCATGCTCCCCGCTGAAATGCAGACCCGAGAACAAGAGCTCCAGCTCGACCATGTCGGCGTACCGGTGCACGGCCAGCTCCATGTCGATTCCACGCCGGCCCGGGTGGTCGTAATGGCCGCGGTCACGGCGCAGGCCGGCCCGTTCGTCGAAGTGCGACGGGGCGCGGTCGTTGGCGCCGTGGTCGAGGTAGTTCGCGACGACGCAGCGGTGCCGGTCGGCGGGCCGGTCCGTCTCCTCGATCCCCGCCTCGTGCAGCAGGGCCTGAAAGTCGACGTGGCGATGGGCCAACGCGGTGACCATCTCACGGAAGATCCAGCTCCCCGGCCGGTCCGGGTCGAAGCGGCTGCGTTCGATCAAGAGGGGCAGGTAGAGGGTGAACATGCCAATAACCGCCTGTTCGCCCTGGTCCCGACTGTCCACGGGGATGTAGACGGCGACGGTGTCCTCGTCGGTCAGCCGGAGCAGGGTGTCGGCGAAAGCGGTCAGGGCCACTTGGTACACCGAGAGGTTGAGCCGGCGGCACGCCTCCTCTACGCGGCCGAGCTCCGCGCCGGTGAGCTGGAAGCGCAGCAGCCGGTCCGGGTGCCGCTCACCACCGGATTCCTGGCTCGTGGCGAACACACAGCTCTGCGGCAGCGCGGCGATCTTGTTCCGCCAGTGCCGCTTCGCCGCTTCGGCGGTCCGTTCGCCGCACCGATCGCGCTGCTGCCGGGCGGCTTGCAGGAACCCCATCGAGGGTTCAGAGGGCCCGGCCCCGTCGGCGTACCGCTCCCACAGTTGTGTGGTCAGCAGGTGCATGCCGCGGTAGTCGATCGCCGAATGCTCGACCGAGATGGTGAGGGCGTGGCACTCCTCGGAGAAACGGAAGACCCGGCACCTGAACGGATACTGTTTCGCGATGTCGAACGGCGCGACCAGGTCTTCCTTCAGCACCTTGGTGACGTAGCGCGTGAACTGCTCCTCCGAGCGGCAGTTGATCTGCTGCACACTCAACGGGAAGCCCTCCTCAACCACCGGACGCGCCACCTGTCGGCGAACGCCGTCGGCCTCGTCAATCACGACGCGCAACGCCTCGTTCCTCCGGACGATCCCCTGGAACTCCCGCACGAGGCGGGGGACGTCGAGCGGCCCCACGAGCCGGTAGGTTGCGTGCCGGGCAGAGCGCAGCTCGGGCCATCGCATCAGCAGGCTTTGCTGGGTCTCCTGAGCGAAAGTGAGTGGCGCCTGTTCGATGACCTCGCTCCTTTTCCAGATCGGTCGGCAGGGGTGACGCCGGAATTTCTCCGACGTCACCCCCTCATGCGTCGTTAGATGCAGTTGCGAAGAGGCTCCAGCGTGCCGTTTCCACCCAGCACCGCATCCAGTTCGTCGTCACTCAGCTCTGCAATGTCGACGATCTCGTAGTCCTGACTCATATTCACCACCCTATTTCTCTTTCCGGGGATTGGGCAATTAAATACTCACAGCTCCGCGATAGCCCGTCAAGGGGAATCCGAAATTATTTGGAGAGGAGTCGGACCAGTTCTTCATAAACTCCGGGCGCGGCCACCATGAATCCGGCGCCGGCCAGGTCCGACGGCAGCGGAATGGACTCCGGCAGCAGGCTGGTGCGGCATGCTCCTGCCTCGGTGGCGATCAGGCCGGCCGCAGCGACGTCCCACGGCCCGAGGCTTTCGGTGTGCGCGTCGAGCCGTCCCGCCGCCACCCAGCAGATGTCGAGGGCCGGCGAGCCTGCCCGGCGAATGTCACGGCAGTGCGAGACCAGGCGTCTGATCCGTTCCATGACACCGTCCAACTGCGTTCGTTCGTGCGGGAATCCGGTGCCGACCAGTGCGTCGGCCAGCGTCGCCGTGGCGCTGGCTGCGATCGGCTCGCCGTTGCAGCGGGCTCCCCCGCCGCGTACCGCGTCGAAGACCTGGCCGAGGAACGGAGCGCACACCGCGCCCGCCTGGACGACTCCGTCGACGACGTACGCCACCGAGACCGAGACGTAGGGATGGTTGTGGGCGAAGTTCACCGACCCGTCCAGGGGGTCGACCACCCAGGTCGGCCCGTCGAACATCCCCTCCTGCCAGCCCTCCCAGTTCTCCTCGCTGATCACCCGGTGGTCGGGGTGCTCCGCGCGGATCACCGCCCGGATCAGCTCGTCCGAGCGCAGATCGGCCTCGGTCACCACCTCGTAGCCGTGTTTCAGCCGAGCGTCGGCGGCGCTGGTGCCCGCCAGCTCGCTCAGCAGCGTGCCCGCCTGTCGTACGGCCGAGCGCGCCACGGTCACCGCCTGCTCGCCGGTGACTTCTCCCATGTCTCTTCCTCCACTTGTCCCGCCGGGCCCACCGTGCGCGTCGCGTGTGCTCACCGCTCCGGAGGCGTGTTCATCGCTGCGGGGTGCGCGACTTGGGCACCCGCTTGAAACGTTCGTTGTCGAAGATCCGCTCCCGTACGGGCACGTCCCATGAGCCCGAGACACCGTCGGCCACGCCGTAGGAGCGCAGTTCGGACGCCACCAGTGGGAATTGGTCGACGAAGGGCCGCAGCCCGCTGTCGGGTGCCGGGTCGGGGTCCAGGAGCTCGGCCGCGAGCTGGATGCTGAAGGACACCTTGGACAGTACGTCGAAGCGGGAGGCCAGCTCGTGCAGCTGACGGGCGACCTCGGACGAGCCGAACTCGGTCATCAGTCCCACCAGGTCGACGAACTTGGCGAGCTGCAGGTCCCCCGATCGTTCGATGTAGTAGAGCGTGGTGGCCTTCAGATAGATGTCCGCGCAGATGTCCAACAGGCAGGCGGGAAGGGTCAGTTTGTCGGTCTCCACCCCGTTGAGCCGGTGGCGCTCCAGATGGGGACGCAGGTCGCCGGCCGTGACGCTGGACCCGCTGTCCGGCAGGAACAGGTCGTACGTCAACTCGATCAGATGGGTGTCGACGAACAGCTCCCCCGTCGGCCGGCAGAAGTGCACGCCGTTGCCGTGCAGCGACCAGTACACCTGGATCTGCCGGGTGGCCGGCACCAGCGTCCGGCCGAAGTCCTCCACCCGTCCTTCCGTGTACCCCAGCGAGGCCAGGGCCTTGCGAGCGGCGGCGAGCTCGGCACGGTCCACGAGCAGATCGATGTCGCCCATCTCCCTGGCGCCGAGATCGCGGTACAGCTCGCTCGCCAGCACCGCCCCCTTGCGCAGGGCGGGCCGCACGCCCGCGTCGGCGAGGCACCGGACCACCGTCTCGAGCTCGCGCAGCAGCGCTTCGTTCCGCGCCCTGTTCGCATGGTGGTAGCGGCGCAGCACGTTGCGGTGGGGCAGGTTGAAGGGCTCGTCGGTGTCCGGCCAGATCTCGTTCAGCCGTTTGCCGAACAGCGACAGGACACGGTGCCGGCCCGCCTGGTCCAGGAGGAACCCCCAGTCCAGCGTCTCCCAGGCGGACTCGATGAGCTTGCGGCAGCGCTCCCGATCATCCGGTGTGAACGTCACCTTCACTGCGGTGAGCAGGAGCTCGTGCTCCGGCGGCATCGACGTGCGTTGTTCAGTCGGCGTCATGGCCACTGGTTCCTTCCTTGGCGCCGTCGATCAGTGCGCCGAGCTGGTGGGCCGACTCCAGGGTGTCCCGGAGCGCGGTCAGGAATGTCATGGCCTCGCGGCCGTTGACGACGCGGTGGTCGTAGGCGAGCCCCAGGTGGACGACCGGGCGGCGGTATGCCCGCCCCGAGTCGTCGAGGGCCACTTCGTCCGACGGGCCGCACAGCGTGACGGCGCCGACCAGGCCCGGCGGGATGAGAGGTAGGGCCTGCACCACGCCCGGTTCCGTATGAAGGCTGAGTGCTACGTTGGCGCCGGCGAAGTCCGCGAGTTCGAACCGGTCCCTGGCGGCTCGCACCGCGCAGGTCAGCAGCCACTGCCCGAGGTCCGCGACCGAGACCGTGTCGGCGTCCCGGGCCACCGGAAGGAACAGTCCCGACCCGGTGTCCACAGTGACGGCGACATGGGCGCCGGGCAGCAGCTCATAGGAATCGCCGCCGTCGAACCGCGCGAAGCACCGCGGGAACCGGCCGCGCAGCGAGGCCACGGACTTGATGACCAGCTCCGTCAGGCCCAGCCGCGTCCGTCGGTCACGCCGGGCTCGGTCGAGCACCGCCGACAGCGCCGTGGCGTCCGCCTTCATCACCAGTGAGGCCTGCGGGACCTGCTGGTGCACCCGGCTCACCGTCGCGGCGATCTCGCGCTGGCGTGCGGAGAGCCGCACGCGCGGGCCGTCGGTGGCGGAGTTCCCCGGCACCAGTGCGGCGACGTCCGCCTCGCGGACCAGTCTGCGGCCGAGACCCCGCAGCTCTTCCTCGCCGAGGCGGTGCCGTCTCGCCAACTCGCGTGCCGCCCGGGTGAGTACGAGGTCCTGTGGTGCCGCTTCGTGCTCCGCCAGGCGCTCGGCGGCCTCCCAGGCCGCCCGGTCCGGGCAGATCCGGCCGATCACGCTGCCGGGTTCGGCCTCCGCCCCCTCGGGCACGTCGTGGCGCACGACACCGGAGGCAGGGGCCTCCAGTTCCGCTGTCGCCTTGGCCGTCTCGATCACGGCCACGACATCGCCCTGCTGGACGTTCTCGGCGTCGGCCGCTCGCCACTCCACGACGGTGGCCGTCGCGTCGTTGCTGTTCAGCCTCGGTACGGCGATGTCAAACATCGAGCAGCTCCCTGAGCACGGCCGTGATCCAGTCCCGCTGCACCAGCACCCGGCGCTCCAGATGCCCGGCCGCGGGAATCACCGACTCCTTCGAGTGCACGATGGCGACGGGGCGGTGCAACCGCCCCCACAGCCTGGTGTGCAACTGGTGGGCGACGGTCTCGGCCCAGGTGCCCCCTCCGGTTCCCTGGTCGACGACCAGGACGCGGCCGGTCCGTGCCGCGATCCGGGCGAGGGGGTCGACGTCCAGCGGATACAGCCGGGAAGGGACGGCGACGGTGGCCACCCGCTCGTCCTCCAGGAGCAGCAACTCGGCGGCCTCAAGAGCCAGGTGCGCCATGCCTCCGGGAGCGACGATCAGGCAGTCGGCCTGTTCGGGTTCCTCGACGGACAGCAGGGCGGTGCCCGGCGCCGCCCCGGTGAGCCGGCACGCGAAGGGGACGTCGCGCCGCCGGGCAGCTCCGGCCTTCGTGGCGTACAGCGTCTTCTCCTCGAAGAACAGGCACGGCTTCCCGAGCCCCAGCATGTGCCGGAACACCTCGCGGTTGGGGTGAAACGGCGTGAGCTCGAAGAGCTGGAGGTTCGGGATGCCGATGAAGTGCTTCTGCAGGCTCTGGCTGTGGGTTGGCCCGTAGCCCCGGTAGCCCCCGCTCGGGCAGCGGACCACCAGGTGCATGGCCAGTCCGTCCCCGTACATGTCGCCGGCCTTGCCGGAGACGTTGAGGAGCTGGTCGAAGGCGAGTGCCGCGAAGTCGCCGAACATGATCTCGACGATGGCCCGGTCCCCCTGTAGGGCGAGGCCGTTGGCGACGCCGAGGAGAGCCTGTTCGCTGATCGGCGTCGAGAGGGTGCGTCCGGGGAAGGCCGTGCTCAGACCGCGGGTCACCTTGAAGGCACCGCCGTACGGGTCCGCGATGTCCTCGCCGAGCAGGTACAGCCGGTCGTCCTCGGCCATCACGGTGTGCAGGGCCCGGTTGAGATCGTCCACCAGGCGCGGGCCGCCGCTCATTGGCTCCCCCCGTGTCCGGCGAGGTGGGGTGCGGGTGTCCGGCCGGGCTGCCATTCGGACAACGGCGCGGCGAGGACGCGGCCGACGACGTCCGCGACCCGGGCACGCTGCTCGGCGTCCAGGGCACCGAACCGTTCGTCGTGGCAGCGCTCGTACCGCGTGTACCAGTCACCGTCGCGCAGCGTCGCGAGTTCCCGCGCGCTGCGCGGATCGTCCCCCTTGCTGTGGGGGCCGATCCGGGCAGTGCGGAACTCGATCACTGCCGGGCCGCCGCCGTCACGCACCGCCCGCAGCACGGGCGCGACCTGGCGGCGGATGCGCCCGGGTTCTTGAGCCGTGACTTCGCGGTGCTGCAACCCGAAGGCCGCGGCCCGCCCCGCGACAGTGCCCGCCATGTGGGCGTGGAGCGGCGTCGACTGCGCGATGCCGTTGTTCTCGACGACGACCACGAGCGGAACGGCCCACAGTGCCGCCATGTTCAGCGCCTCGTAGACCGCGCCCTCGCCCCAGGTGCCGTCACCGATGTACACCAGGACCAGCCCCTGGGGCGCGACGCGCCGGGTGTGCAGGGCCATGCCGACCGCGACCGGCAGGCTTTCCCCCTGCACTCCCGTGGAGAAGAAGCCCGGCCGGTGCAGATGCTGGCTGCCGCCCACCCCGGCGCACAGGCCACCCGCACGGCCGAGGATCTCCGCCAGGAGCGCCTCGGGGTCCGGGTGACGGGCCAGGTAGTGGGCGTGGCCCCGGTGGTTGCTGAGTACCGTGTCGCCGGCGTCAAGCAGCGGGCTGAGCGCCACGGGTACGTACTCCTGGCCGATGGAGGTGTGCGTGGTTCCGGTGATCCGCCCGGATTCGAAGAGCGCGAGCAGGGCCTCTTCGAAGTGCCGAATGAGCAGCAGCAGCCGCAGGTCGTCCGCGCCGATGGCGGAGAGTTCCGCCGCGGTGTCCGTGCCGGTCATGTGCGCACGTCTCCCCTCGGCTCCGCGGCAGCCGTCGCGGCCAGCGCCATTCGGTCGACCTTGCCGCGGCTGTTGAGCGGCAACCGCTCCAGCGCGATGTACGAGCCGGGCAGCAGGTAGCCGGGCAGCACCTCCCGCAGCCGTTGCCCGACCAGGTCCGCCGGGACGCCGGGACCGACGTACCAGGCGGTCAGCCTGCGTTCAGCTCCCTTGCCCACTGCGAGGACCGCCGCCGCCCGTACGCCGGGCACGGACCGGATGCGGTACTCGATCTCGGCCGGTTCGATGCGGTAGCCACGGATCTTGGTCTGGTGGTCCGTACGGCCGAGGTGGAACAGCCGCCCGTCCCCGCCCTTCCGTACGAGGTCGCCGGTCCGGTACCAGTCCCGGCCGGCCCGCCGGACGAAGCGGCCCTCGTCGTCGGCGCGGTTCAGGTACCCGTCGAAGGTCTGCGGTCCCGCGACACATAATTCGCCCTCCAGTGAATCGACTTGGCCGAGTTCGTCGATGAGCAGGTGGTCGAGGCCCGGGAAGAGGCAGCCGATGGGGACGGTGCCGTGCGGTCCGGCCTCCGCCGGGTCGGGGTCCCAGCGGTGGGCGGAGCAGGCGATGGTGACCTCGGTCGGCCCGTAGACGTTCTCCACCGCCGAGTGCGGCGCCGCCCGGTGCCAGGCGTCCGCGTCCTCCCAGGTGAGGGGCTCGCCGCAGAACAGGCTCCAGCGCAGCGTGGGCAGCTTGGCGGGAGTCAGGCCGCCGAACCGCCGAACCGTGTCGATCGCGCTCGGCACCGAGAACCAGACGGTGATCCCCTCGCGGGCCGCGAACTCCCCGATCCGGGCGAACGCGGCCGGCGGGGTGTAGACGAGCGTCCCGCCGCAGGCCCAGGTCACGAAGAGGTCGAAGAAAGCCAGGTCGAAGGTGAGGCCGAAGGTCTGGGTGAAGACGTCTTGGGCGGTGAAGCGGTACCGGTCGAGCACGGCCGTGAGGAAGTGGTCCATGTTGGCGTGGGTGATCGGCACTCCCTTGGGACGGCCGGTCGAACCCGAGGTGAACAGGACGTAGGCGGTCCGGGCCGGCTGTCGGCGGGGGCCCAGGGGGCGCGCGGCGTGCCCGTCCAGCGGTGCCAGTTTCGCGGCGGCCAGTTCGGACGGGGCCACCTCGGGTGCGTACACCGGCGGGACAGGCCGCTGCGCGGCGACGGCGGCGAGCGCCCGGACGCCGGAACCGTCGGCGATCACGCAGTCCGGGGGGCAGTCCCGCAGCATGTCCAACAGTCTGGCGGTGGGCAGTTGGGGGTCCAGGGGGCAGACGGTGGCCCCCGCGATCAGCCCGGCGAGGATGCCGACGTAGCCGGTGTGGCCGCGTTCGGCGAGCACGGCGATCCGCTGTGGCTCCCCGTCGGGGTGTGCCGAACGCAGGACGGCCGCCCAGTCGTCCGCCGCGCCGACCAGTTCCGCATAGGTCAGCCGACGGGGGCCGATGCGCAGGGCCTCGCGCCCGGGATGGCGCAGTGCGGTGCGCCGCACCCGGTCCTCCAGGCGGAGCTCCCCGGTGGTGGTTTCGGCCGGGGCGCCCGTCGCGCCGCTCACCGGGGCTCCCCCGCGGAGTCCCCGCCCAGGCCGGCCGACACCAGGAACTTGCGCGTCCGCGCGGTGAGTTGCGCATCGATGTCCCGGCGCCCCGGCGTGGCCCTGACCGCCTTGCGCACCGCAGCGGGGCGTTCGATGCCCGCGTCCCGGTAGATCAGCGGGTTGTACAGGGTCGCCACGCAGACGTCCACGTACCGCTCCAGATAGGCGCCGGCCTGCCGCCGGGCCTCGGGGGGTGCGTCCGCGGCGAGGGCCTGGACGAGTTTCCGGCCGAAGGCGATGTGGCGTGACTCGTCGCGGTGGTGGACGTCATTGATGGCTCTGACGATCTGCGGGAGCCTTTCGTCGGCGGCGAGCCTGACGTTGTACCAGTCACATATCTCCTCGGCGATGAGAATGCGCCCAAAAAGCGTCAGCTCCTCGACCTGGCCCGACGTCTTTCCGGTCGGCAGTATCGGCCGCCACCCCGTCTCCGAAAGTCCTCCCGCATAGCGCGCACAGAACTCGGAGAACAACCACATATGGTCATTCTCTTCCGCCAAGAAGTCATACAGAAATTCCGAGACAGGCATATATTTGGGCGTATAGATACGGGCGGCGACTTCCGCCACCAGTTCGCGCTCCAGATCTACACTAATACTGAAGAAATTCACCAGCTCGCAGCGCGTGAGTTTCCTTCTGGCCTCATCGGCAAGGGAGTCCCACACCTCGCTTCCGTAGCACGAAGAGAGCTCCGGGCTCAACCAGTGCTCCTCACTCGACACCACATCAGGCCAGGTGAGGACGGTGTGCACATCGCCTCTCGACTTACGTGACGAATTGCTGAGACGAGTCACAAGCGGCACCAGGCCAATTAGCGCACTGGAATTCGACTCGACCGCCACAGCCGTATCCATCTCATGCACGTATTATCTCCTCATTGACGCGCGACCCGCGGTTCGGCAACCGTAGCAACACGAAGATCGGGGGTCAATGCCGATGGTAGAAACAGAGCACACTCACACCGCCCGCCCCGGCCGGAAACGAAATCAAGGAATCTCCAGGACATACTGGATACACCCTCTGGACCATTCACCCAACCGTGTTAGTGTCCTCAGACATGATCCGGACGACATCAATCATCGACGGTCTCACCACCTCATCCGAAAAGACCTCCCGATATGCGGTCGACCCTTATTTCCGGGATGCCTGGGAAGAACTTGTCGGCATATTCGGTACGCCTGGCGAGGTGCGGCGGTTCACCTGGCGGCACGTCCCGCTGGTGCTGCGCCCCGACGCCATCGCCGCCGGCCGGGGCGAGCTGCTGCTCGACCTGCTCCGGCAGTGGGGCCTCACGCCTGTCGGACACGCGGAGGTGCGGTTCGACCGCCACCTGGTGCGGGAGGTGTGGCGCTACCAGTTGAACATCGCCACGCGCGACCGCATCACGATGATGGACCGGGTGCTGGTGGACAGGCCGGGCCTGCTGATCCTCCTGCGCGCCACCCGGCCGACAGCCGAACCCGTGTGCCTGGACCTTCGGGCGCGCAAGGGGCCCAGCGACCCGGACCGCCGCACTCCTGATCAGCTGCGCCACGTCCTGTCCGCGGCCCGCGCCTCCGTGCTCACTCTGGTCCACTCCCCCGACGAACCCATCGACGTGGTCAGGGACTTGGCGGTGTTCCTCGACGGCCACGGAATCCGGCAACTGACCGCCGATCCACGCCCCCCGGAGGAGGAGCGCGCCGCCGTGCTGTCCCGGCTCAAGGAGCTTCGGGACGAGACCGGGCACCACGAGCTCGACCTCGACACCGCGCGGCTCTCGCTCGGGCTGCCCACCGACCCGGCCCGGCTGGCCCGCGCCGCTCAGCGAGTGCTCGCCGAGGTCCTCACCGCCCGCCACGTCGGCTCCTGGGACCGCCTCGTCGTGGCGGCCCACACGGCCCGGACCCACTTCGCCGGCTACCGGGCCGCCATCCCGGACACCGATGCGACTGCCTGGTCGCATCATCTCGCCCCGCCCAAGGAGGACTGACCCTTGCATCGTTACGAGCTGCTGGAACACCTGCGTACGCAGGTCGACTACACCACCCGCGAACACATCCTCATGGGCGACCTGGACCTCGCGGTGCACGCCACCGTGTCGCCGTTCCCGGCCAACCGCTACTTCTCCCGCACCGTCCGCGCCGCCGCGCCCTGGGCCACGGCCACCCGGCGCCACCACTATTTCTGGATGCGGCCCGAAGACCTCGCCGAGCCGGTCCTCGGCGAGGTCACCCGCCACGCGGACCGCGGCTTCCGAGCCGAACGCTTCCGCGACGGCTTCTATCTGACGCACCATCACGGCGCTCCGGCCCTTCTGTTCGTCACCGAGGACGCCACCTATGTGATCGGCGGCGACCCGAGCAAGGTCTTCTGGTCCTACTTCGTCAAGGTGGCGCTGACCCGGCACGCCCACCGTTCCGGCCGGCTCCATCTCAAGGCCGGCGCCATCGTGGCCGAGGACCGGACCCTGCTCGTCGTCGGCCGGGGCGGCGGCGGCAAGACCTTCCTGTCGCTGCTCGCCAGCGGGGCCGGGGCGACGTTCGTGTCCAACACCCACGTCCTGCTGGCGCCCGACTCGACCATCGGCGTGACCAGTTCGATACGTGTGCGGCCCGACCCGGCATACGACTGGCTGTTCGCGCGAGCCGAGACCTCCCCGCACTTCGAGGGCCGGGAATCCGTGATCGACCCGGTCGACGCCGGGTTCCGGCTCGCCCCCTCGGCGGGCGCGCCGGACGCCATCGTGATCCTGGACCACTCGGGGCGGGGTGACCGGTCCGTCGAGCCGGTCACCCCGCGCGAGGCCCGAGCGCTCGTCGACCACTTCGCCTGGCCGTTGAACACGTACGGCATGAAGTACGACGTCTGGGACATGGTCGGCGGCTCCCTGCACCGGTTCAGTGACTATCTCGACAGCGAGTCCGAGCAGCTGGACAAGCTGTGCGGCTCGGTTCCCGCCCTGCGGGTCGACTGGCATCTGTCCGGCGTCTCAGACGTCGCCGCGCTGATGGCGGCCGTCGTCGGGCACTGCTGACACCCCGGGGAACACGGCCACCTCCCCGGACCGATCGGGCACCGGGTCCACCACCCGGTGCCCGTCGGCCACCCGCCCGGACGCCACGAGGTGCTCCGCGTCGGCACCGGTCTCGACGACACCGCCGGACCTCACGGTGAGCACCCGGTCTGCGAGCGTCAGCATCTCGCGACGGTGCGTGATGAAGATCTGCGCACCGCCCCACGCCCTGAGGTTCTCGATGATGCGACGCTCGCACGCGTGGTCCACCGCGTTGGTGGCCTCGTCGAGAATCACCAGCCCCGGCCGGCGGACGACCGCACGGGCGATGGCGATCCGCTGGCGCTGGCCACCGGACAGGGTCGCACCGTTGAACGGCAGAACCGTGTCGTACTTGAGCGGCAACGACATGATCTCCTCGTCGATCTCGGCCGTCCTCGCCGCCTCGCGCATCTCCTCCTCCCCGACGCCGGTGCTGCCGATGAGGATGTTCTCGCGGATGGTGCCCGCGAACAGCGTCGCCTCCTGGGTCACGATGCCCAAGCAGCGCCGCAGGGACGTCAGGTCCCACTGGGCCGCGTCGGCTCCGTTGATGACGACCTGTCCCTCGTCCGGCGCGTGCAGCAAGCCGAGCACCATCGCCAGGGTCGACTTGCCCGAGCCCGAGGGCCCGGCGATCCCGACCGTCTCACCGGCGTCGATGCGCAGCTCGACTCCCGCCAGCACCGGCCGCTCCCCGCTGTCGTAGCGGAAGGTCACACCGCGCAGCCCGACGCTCTCGATGCCGCCGGCGAACTCGGGCCGCGGCTCGGCCTGTTCGGGCACCGCGCGCATCACGTCGTCGACCCTGCGCAGTGCCCGGTCCACCCAAGCGAGTCCCAGGAAGGACGTGATGAAGGAACCCAACAGCGCGAACACCATGGAGGACAGGGACACCACGGCCAGCATCCGGCCCAGCTCCAGCGCCCCGTCCAGGTAACGCAGTGTGCACACGTAGAGCATGACCAGCGGCCCGCCGAAGGCGAGCGCACCCGCCGCCGAGGTGGTCAGCGCGTTCACCGTGCGCTGGCGGACCCGGCTGTCTATCTCCTGGCGCAGACTGGTGCGCCAACGCTCACGGACGTGCGTCTCAAGACCGCCGCTCTTGATCGTCTTCACGCCGCTGAGGATCTCCGTCAGCTCGGCCTGACTGCGGGCTTGACTTTCGATCAGTTCTCCCGCACGGCGCTTCTGGTAGGCGAAGCCCGTCAGAAGCACGGCGGCCGCGACGAAGGCCAGGGCCAGCAGCACAGCGCCGGCCACGGGGTCGAACCAGAAGGCGATCACCAGGTCGATGACGACCAGGGCACCGTCGAAGATGCTGGTGAAGGTGGTCGCCGACATCAGCTGTCGCAGGTACTCGGTGCTGCGTACCCGCATGTTGATGTCGCCGATGGAGCGGCGCGTGAAGTAGTGGTACGGCTGTGCCAGCACCCGGTCCAGAAGTGTCAGGGTGGCGTGCTCGTCCATCCGCGCCTCCATCCGGACCACTCCGAGTCCCCGGGCGACCTGGAGCGCCAGCACCGTGGCGACCATCACCAGGCATCCGATGCCCAGGACGTAGGCGTCACCGAACTCCTGGCGGGGCAGGACCGAGGACACCAGCCAGTCCGTGACCAGCGGCAGTGCCAGGGTCGCCGCCACCAGCACGGCGGAGATCGCGAGGATCGCGGACGCCAGCCGGCCGCCGTTGAGGAACAGCCGGATGTGCCGCCACGGCCGGCGCTTCGCGGGCGCGGCGAAGCCGGCGGCCGCCGCTGTGGCGCCCTCACCCGGCTCGACCTTGATGGCGATCCCCGAGTACAGCCGGGCGGCTGTGTCCAGCGGGACGTGCCGCGGCCCCACCGCCGGGTCCATGACCACCAGATAGCGGCGGGTGAGCCGGCGCAGCACCACGAAGTGGGTACGGTTCCAGAACAGCACGCTGCCGGGCGGCAGTTCGCCGAGCCCCTTCAAGGGGGCTCGGACCCCCTTGGCGGTCAGGCCGTGGGCGCGGACCACCTCGGCGATGCGCCGTGCCGATACCGCGCCCCGGGTCGGCGCGAGGAGCGTCCGCAGCCGGTCGAAGTCTGCGCTGACCCTCCGGAAGGCGAAGACCATCGCCAGGCAGGCCGCCGCGCAGTCGCTGATCTCCTGCTGCGGTACGAACGGCATGCGCAGCCGTGCCTCACGACGTCGGCCGGACCGAAACGGCCAGATCCTCCTTGCCCGTCCCAGGATGCGAGCTCCGTGTTCCAGCACTGGATGAACCACCTTTCCTGTCAACTCGCCGGGCGGGCGGACGGTTGCGATACCGGGACCGTCGCGTCCAGGCCGAGCAGGTGCTCGCGCAGGGCGTCCCAGAGCGTCAGGGGCGTGGCGAAGACCTCGGGCACCAGCAGGTCCTGCGGGAACATGAGGCCGTACTCGTCCTCGATGACCACCACGAGATTCACGATCCCGAGCGAGTCGATGCCCAGGTCGGCCATCGGCAGCGCGAGATCGGGCTCCTCGCCGGCCTGCGGATCCGGGCAGGTGTCCTTGACGATCTGCCCGAACCGCGCGAACCACGCGGGCACGGGCGAAGCGGAGTCGGTCATGGGATCACCCCTTCCCGGGGAAGCGAGCGACGGTGACGCCGAAGCGGTCTCGCAGGATGTCGATCAGCCGCCAACAGGCCTTTTCCCAGGACCAGTCACGCTGGATGTGCTGGGCGGCCCGCAGTCCCATCGCGGCAGCCTCGTCCTGGTGCTCGACGGCCCACCGCATCCACCTCCGGATGCCGTCCACACGTGGCTCGGCCCACTCGATGGGCGACCGCTCCGGCTCGGCCCAGCTCAGCTCGCTGGCCCGGACGCTGTGGACCAGCGAGAAGGGGATGAGCAGGTTGGTCTCGGGGGAACAGTAGTCGGTGTTGCCGCCCCAGGGCGTGACGATCGTGGGCAGGCCGCAGGCCATCGCCTCGGCGATGGTCAGGCAGAAAGCCTCGGCCCGGTGCGGATGCACGAGGCAGTGGCAGGCCCGGTTGAGCCGGGCGACGTCTGCCAGGGAAAGGTCCTCGAAGAGGTAGTGGACGTGGGCGTCGCTGCCCGTCTCCCGCTGGACCTGAAGCCCGATGTCCCGGATGCCCTCGTGGACGGGGGTGGTCTCGATGGTGCCGTCCGCGTGGACAGCCTTGGACTCCTTGACCGGGCAGTGCACCACCAGCGAGACGTCGTCGGTGCCGTCGAAGGTGGTGAAGTAGGCCTCGAAGGCCGCCTTGATGTTCTTCCTGTCGATCCATGGAGTCGAGTTGAGCAGGAAGCGGAACGAACGGGTGGCCGGCAGGTCCAGAGGCGTGACGTCCGGGTGGAAGACCCGGGTGTCGACGCCCTGGGGAACCACGCCGACCCGGTGCGGGTCGACGCCGTCGGTCAGCAGTGCCCGCGCCGAGTGGGTGGACGGCATGCCCAGCAGGTCCCAGGGCTGCTCGGGACCGTACTGGGCGTACGGGTCGGGGCGAGTGCCGTCGATGGCGTACAGGCACACGTTCAGCGCGCCGGGCACCGTCGGCGCCGCCGTTCCCCCGGCACCGGAGAGCGCCGCGAGTTCCCGTTCGTTGGGGCGGCTCAGCGACCGGATGTGGACCTGGCGGTCCGGGGCGCGCCGGGGGCGCCTGAGGACCTCGGCAACGGCGTCCTCGCGCTCGGAGCCGACGTCGACCTTGAAGCGCTCACCGGCCAGGTCCGGTTCGACGACGACGTCGATGCCAAGGCGCCACAGCGCCACGACCATCTCGCGGGCGACGATCGCGTACGACCCCTTCCCCCGCACATTGGCGTGGAAGTTGAGCTGCACATCCTGCTTCATTCGTTCGTTGTCCCCATCGTTCGGTTGTCCCCTCACCACGTTTCGACCACGTCCCGCACGGCGTCCACCACGTCCTGCACGGCCTTCGCCGGCATGTCGGCGAAGGTGGGCAGCCACGCCGTCGTGGCCGAGACCTCCTCCGCCACGGGGCACGGCGGCCCGGCCTCCCGGTACAGCGCGAGCGACGTCAGCGCGGGCCAGATGCCGCGCGCGTCGATCCCCCGGGCCCGCAGCGCCGCGACGAGTTCGGCACGGCGCGGCGTGGTCACCGAGTACAGCCAGCAGCCCCAGGTGGCCCAGGGCGCCACCGGTCGCAGGCCCAGTGGCGTGTCCCGCAGCTTCTCGGTGTACTGGTCGGCGACGCGTCGGCGGGCGGCGACCAGTTCGTCCCAGCGCTCCACCTGGCCGAGCCCGATGGCGGCGGTCGGATTGGTCATCCGGAAGTTGTGGCCGACCAGCTCGTGCCAATAGGGGCGGGCCGTGGACATCCCGTGGTTGGCGATCAGCCGCATCCGCTCCATCAGCCCGGCGTCGTCCACCGCGACACAGCCGCCCTCCCCCGTGGAGACGGCCTTGTTGGCGTGGAAGCTGAACACCGAGGCGATGCCCTCCGCGCCGACCGGTCGGCCCCGGTACCGGGCGCCGTGCGCCTGCGCGGCGTCCTCCACGACCGGGACGCCCAGGCGGGCGAGCGCGTCGAAGTCCGCCGGGTGTCCCATGAGGTCCACCGCCACGATCGCCTTGGTCCGTGCGGTCATCGCGCGAGCCGCGGAGTCCGGGTCGAGGGTCCAGGTGCGCGGGTGGATGTCGCAGAGCACCGGGCGGGCTCCCACCGCGCGCACGGCGGCGGCGGGTGCTACGAAGGTCAGGGCGGGCACGATCACCTCGTCGCCCGGCCCGATGTCCAAGGCCAGCAGGGCCAGTTGGAGCGCCGAGGTACCGCTGTTGACCGCGATGACGTGCGACCGGCCGGTGCGTTCGGCGAGCGCGGCCTCGAAGCGTTCCAGATAGGCGCCGGTGCCGGAGATCCATCCGGAGGCCAGCGCGTCGTGGGCGTAAGCGGTCTCCAGCCCGGTCAGGGCGACCGAGGACAGGGGTATGCGCATGCTCACCTGATCACCCGTTCTCCACGGCCGGGCGGCTGCCGGCCATCAGTGCCCCGACCCGGGCGGTGAAGCTGGCGGGGTCCGCTCGGTAGAGGGCATTGATGTCGTCCAGGCCCTGGGGCGGTTGCAGGCGCCGGATCTCACCGCGGTGGCCAATCGCCCGCAGCCGCTCCACCACCCCGGCGACGTAGGCGTGGACTCCCCGCGGGTACGTCCTGGGATCGTCCCCGGGCTCCACCACCACGTGGATCTCCGCCGCCCCCGCCAGATGGCCGGGGCCGATCGTGTCCCAGGCGTCGCCGCCGGGGACACCGAGGGCAGCGACCCCCTGGGACCAGGCGGTCCAGCAGTCGGACTCGCCCTCGACCAGCAGCATCTTCGGACGCCCGCGCAGCAGTGCGGGAACGCTCGGGTGCCAGTAGGCGCCCAACGGCGCACCGGAGTCCTCCCAGATGGAGCCGTCGGCACCCCGCAGTGCCGTGCGCAGCCTTGCACGGCGGGGCACGCCGTCCGGCGACGCGTACGGAATGCGCACGCCCTGCGGTACGTCGTGCACGGCGTAACCGGCCAGCACCTGCGGGTCGAGACCCTTGGCGCGGGCCAGCGCGGACACGGTCACCGGACTGCTCATGGCTGGGCTCCAGTCGTGGAGGGGACGGTGTTCTCCGCGGTGGCCGGGCAGCCGGGTGGCGAGCCCTCGGCGGCCCGCAGTCGCACCGGAAGTTCCTGGTAGGCAGCGAGGAAGTTCGACAGCGTCCGCACGGGTGGCCCGGCCGGCTCACCGTCGGCGAACAGCTCGGTCAACGTACGGATGGCGACGCGGAGTTGGAGCCTGGCCAGCGCCGCGCCGAGGCAGCTGTGAGTGCCCCGGGCAAAGCCGAGATGGGGGTTGGGGTGGCGGCGGACGTCGAAGACGTGCGGCATCCGGAACACCTCTTCGTCCCGGTTGGCGGAGTAGGCCCACACCACCACCGGCTCCCCGGCGCGTATACGCCGGCCGCCGATCTCCACGTCCTGGATCGTGGTGCGGGCGACGTGGCGCACCGGGGTGGCCCAACGGACCGCCTCCTCCACGGCGGACGGGATCAGCTCCGGTTCGTCGCGCAACGCCTGGTAGCTCGCCGGGAACCGCAGCAGTGCGGAGAGCGCACCGGCCATCGTGTTGCGGGTGGTCTGGGTGCCCGCGATGGCGAGGTTGAGGGAGTTGACCATCACCTCGGGGAGAGTGAGGCTCTCGCCGTTCACCGATTCGCTCAGCAGCTGACGGATCAGGCCGCCGCCCTGGCCCGACTGCTGCCGGCGTTGGATCAGTTTGGCGAAGTAGCCGAGCAGGTCGGCGTTGGCCTGCTCGGCGACCGCGCGCGGGCTGGGGCCGCCGGGGACCTGCGGTACGGAGCCCGACAGGAAGACCTGCGAGGTCTTCTCCGCGATCCAGTCCATGTCTTCGTCGGGCAGCCCGAGGAGCACCCCGGCAATCCGTGCGGGCATCCGGGAAGAGACCCGCGCGACGAAGTCGAACGGCTCGTCGGCGTCGCGCACCTCGGTCAGCAGCCGCCGCACGACCCGGCCTATCTCCGGTTCAAGGGCGGCCACCGCACCCGCGGTGAAGAGCGAGCCGATGACCTTCCTGAGGCGGGTGTGGCGCGGCGGATCGGTCACTTCGAGCATCCGTCCGGCTGCCGGGTCCGGGCCCCCGTGCACGGTGTCGATGGTCATGCCGTGCTCCGCCGAGAACGCCGCGGGGTCGCGGTAGACGCGTACGGCGTCCGTGTGACGGGTCACCGACCAGAAGCCCTCGGTGCTCTTCGGTCCGTGCCAGAAGACCGGATGCTCCCTGCGCAGGTCGGCGAAGAGCGCGTCCGTGTCGGTGGTCGCGTACAGGCGTGCGTCGGCGAGATCGATGCCGGGGATCGGGTCGTTCCGTGTCACGGGCCCTCCACTGGTCGGCCGGCGCTGGGCGCCGGGGGGTGCGGCAGCCGGGCGCCCGGCACCTTGAGGACCCTGGCCGCCAGCAGCTGCCCCCGGTGGGCGGCCTCCTCCGGGGCGGTCCCGGCCGCGACCGCCTGGGCGAGCCCCGCCACGAACGCGTCGCCCGCGCCCAGCGCGTCGACCGCCTGCTCCACCCGTGGGGCGGGCAGTGCGACGGACCTCCGGCCCCGGCACAGCCGGACCCCAGCGGCGCCCAGCGTGGTCACCAGGTGCGGTGTGGACGGCAGTTGGGCGCCCTCATCGACGAGGGCGTCCATGGAACGCCGCTCCGGGGCGTTGGTCACCAGCCAGTCGACTCCGTCCAGCGCCCGCAGGACCGCCGGGTCCCGGATCAGGGTGCCGCCGGGTGCCGCGATGGTGACGGTGCCCGGCGGACGCGCCGTCAGGGCGGCGACAGCGGTCGCGGGCGGCGGGTCGAAGACCACGACGACGGAGGGGCGGATGCGGCGCAAGGCCCGTGTCACGTCCTCGGGTGCGAGCAACGCGTTGGCCCCCCGGTCCATGACCATGAACCGGCGCCCGCCCAGCGAGGAGACGACCACGTGCCCGGTGAGGGCCTCCTCGGTGCGCCGTACGGGCGTCACGTCCACGCCCCTCTCGGCGAGCGCGGCGATCAGCGCCGTGCCCTCGGCGTCCCGGCCGACCGTGCCGACCAATGCGACCCGGCAGCCGGTGACGGCGAGGGCGTGGGCGCAGTTGGCCGCGTGTCCGCCGTGCCGGCGCTCAGCGGGCCTGCTGGTCCACACCGAATCGTCGTCGTCGGGCAGTCGGTCGGCCCACAGCAGGAGGTCCATGTTGATCCCGCCGACGACGAGGATGTCGGCGCGGTGCGGCGAAAGTGACGGCATCCGGCGTGCTCAGCTCACCGCGAGGGCGGAGATCTCCACCCGGACCCCGGGCTCGACCAGTCCCGCGACATAGACCAGGGTGCTCGACGGCGCCGGGACCGGCATCCGCCGGTCGCGTACGGCGGACACGGCGCCGAAGTCGCCCCGGTCCACCAGATAGACGGTGACGGCCACCACGTGGGACAGGTCCAGGCCGTCGGTGACGAGGACGGCTTCGAGGGCGTCGAAGACGAACTCGGCTTGCCGGCCCGCGTCGTCGGGGAACCGGACCGTCCCCCGGGCGTCGACCGGGACCTGGCCGCTGACCGCCACGAGTCGCGCCCCGGCGGTCAGCGGGGCCGAGAGACCGGGCGAATAGCGGGCGACGGGACGCGAGTGGCCCTCGGGGACGAGGGCGCGGCGTTCAGCGGACACGAGCCACCTCCGTCGGCGCGCTCTCCTCGAACGGCCCGTATGTCGAGTGGATCGAGCAGATCGACAGCTCGCGCAGCTCTACGTGGTCCGGCAGCGCGAACACGTGCTCCACGGTTGCGGCGATGTCCTCGGGCTGGAGGATCTCGGGGCGGTCGCCCGGCTGACGGCCCCGGAAGTGGGTGTCGACCCGCCCTGGGTACAGGGCGGTCACCCGCACCCGGTTGCCGCGTACCTCGCGGCGGAAGGTTTCGGTCAGGGAGGCCAGTGCCGCCTTGGAGGAGCAGTAGGCCGACCGTCCGGGGAAGGGATGGAGCGCCGAGTCCGAGACCATCGTGACGACTTGGCTGCCTTCCGGCCGGGCCAGCAGCAGCGGCCGCAGTTGGGCGAGGGTGTGGAAGGCGCCGGAGACGTTGGTGGCCAGCATCGTCTGCCATGCGGCCCCCGTAAGGTCACCGACCTCGCCCCACTCGCCGACGCCCGCGTTGACCACCACTCCCCGCAGTGCGGTGGCGCCGGCGAGGCTGGTGCGCACACCACGGGCCACGGAGTCCCAGTCCCCGACGTCGACCCGGCAGGTGGTGATGCGCCCGTCGGGGTCCGCCGCGCGGAGCGCGGCGAGGTCCTCCTCGGACCGGGCCCACGCCACGACGGGGTGGCCGAGGCGCGCGAGGCGCCGCGCCACCGCCTTGCCTATGCCGCGTGACGCGCCGGTGACCACTATCGGCTCAGACATCGGCTTCTGCCTCCGGGAGTTGGGCCGACACCAGGGGGATCAGTGTCGGCACGTCGAGTTCCATGCGTTCGGCCACCTGCCACGCCGCGTCGGGACCTGCCGTGTCGGCGAGCACGATGAGGCCGAGCAGCAGGGGGCGGACGGCGGGCAGGCCTCGCCCGGCCACCGTCGTCAGGGGGCCCTGCCGGATCACGCCCTCGCGGATCAGGCCCCGGTATCCGGCGGCCCGCAGCAGGGCGTGCTTGCGGTGGTGGAAGGACACGGAGCTCGCGCCAAGGTGTCCGGCCCGAGCCGCGAGCAGCAGCCCGGTGCACACGGCGTACGTCCGCACTCCGCGGTCGCGGGACCGGCCCACCAGCTCCGCCAGCCCCCCCACTGCGGTCACCTCGGCGGTACGGGCGCCCGGCCCGCCCGGCAGCACCAGGGCGTCGAACGGCTCGGGGCGGCCGGCCCGGGTGACAACGTCGGCCCGTACCCGCAGCCCGCCCGAGGTGACGACCTCGGGGCGCTCCGCCCACAGCCGCGCCCGCACCGCCGCGCCGGCCGCGGCGGCCTTGCGCAGCGGACCGAGCACTCCGGTGAGATCGAGTTCGTCGACACCGTCGTACGCCACGACCGCGACCCGGCCCATCAGCCGTTCCGTTGCGCGGACGCCTGCTCCAGCAGCGAACGCGCGAGCTCCATGGAGTGGCGGACGTCGCCCTCAATGGGAGCGGACTTGAGCAGCGGCGCCGCCAGGAGCGGGAACCCGCCCTCCTCGGCGCCCGTGTGTGCCGCGGCGATCCGGACGAGGTCGATGATCACTCCTGCGGCGTTGCTGGAGTCCTGCACCCCGAGGGCGACGTCCAGCTTCACCGGGGTGTCGGCCCAGCCGCGCCCCTCGATGGAGATGTGGGCGACCTTGCGGTCCTCCAGATAGGGCACGAACCCGCCGGAGGGGATCACGGTGACCTTGCCGGTGTCGGCCACCCGCTGGCGCAGGGCGTTGTGTTTGGAGTGCTCCTTGGCGGAGCCGTTGGTGACCAGGTTCTGGAAGTCCGCGTTGCCCCCGAAGTTGACCTGGTAGGAGCCGCTCAGGGTGAGGCCCCGGTCCTGTACGAGTTCGAGGAGCGCACCGTGGACCACGGAGCTGCCCAGATGGCTCTGCAAATCGTCCCCGACGACACGCACGCCTTCCTTCGTGGCCCGTTTCATGACGTCCTCGTCCCGTGCCATCGGGTCGGGGGTGCAGTTGACGAGGTGGACACCGGCGCGGATCGCCGCGTGCGCGTAGGCCAGGGCCGTCTGCGGGAGCCCGGTCGGCAGCGAGTACAGCAGTACGTCGGCCCGTGCGTCACGCAGTTGGTCGGCCACCCGGTCGATCTGTGCCTCGTGGTCGGGATCGGTGATCCCTTCGAGGACCACCGGGTCGGGCCCGGTGACCCCGGTCGGCAGCATCGGGTAGTTGTTGGTTCCGGCGAAGATGGCCTCGGTGAAGGGCCGCCCCGTCTTGCGGGCGTCCGTCTCGAAGGCGGCGACGATCTCCACGTCGGTGACATGTATCCCGCACAGCCAGGGCCGTGTCACACCGGGCAGGTGCTGCCCCTGGGGAGAACCGTAGAACGCGATACCCTGCGCCAGGGCCGCCGCGTTGTTGCCCACGCCTGCAATCGCCAACCTCATGGGTCACCTCTTCCTTGCCGAAACTTCGCCAACCGGCGCTTTCTCCGGGAGCACACCGGCCGCGCGGAGCTGTCCGCGCAGCCGGTCCAGGTCCACCGCGGTCAGCCCGCGCTCTCCCGCCTCTTGTGGAACATCGGGTCCTTGGCTCGTGGTCCGGCTGCGCACCTGACCCGAGCCGAGGTCGATGATGTGGAACTCATCGCGCCCCGGCGGCCCTTGGAGCATCAGCGACACCGTCGTCTCGTCGGCGAGGGTCGAGTGCACCATCGCGTGGTGGATCGCGTAGCAGGTGCCGGACCGCTGCCGCTGCACGAACAGCGAGTGCGGGACCTCACCGCCGGAGAGCAGCGCCGAGGCCTCCTCTCCGCCGTAGAGAGTGTGGGTGTAGGAGCCGCGCAGGATCAGGGCGGCGAAGGACGCCCGGTGGTTGTGCGCCTCGGCGATCGGCTCCTCGAAGACGTGCAGTCGCAGCTTGCAGCCGGTGGCCGGGTCGCGGTGCAGCAGGACCTTCGAGAAGAGGTTGAACCGCTCGCTCCTGCGGATCAGTTCGGGCTTCGCGAGCACCCGTTCGTACAGCGCGCCGAGCACCTCGGGGGCGGCCAGTTCGCGCAGGATCCGCTCCAGCGGCTCCAGGCTCTCGACGATCCGGTCCCAGTCGACGTTCCGCAGGACCGCGTCGAGGCGTTCCAGGTGGGGCCGCGTTGCCGCCTCGTTCATGCCGTTGCGCTCCCGTCGTACGTGACCTGGTCGACGACTGTGTAGCTGACGTGGGTGCACGCGTGGTCGCAGCGGTCCGGTCCCGTGTGGAAGGGGGTGGCCCGATATCCCTGGAGGGCCGTCTCCGTACGGACCCAGACCTCGGACACCGTGCCGTCGGCGCTCAGCCTGGCCGTCGCCGGCCGGTCGACGGGCTCGTCGGGCGCTACCGCGCGGATGGTGTCCAGGGCGTCCGCGAAGGCTTCGAACAGCCCGCTCTGCTCCTGCAACTCGGTGATCCGCGGCAGCAGCGCCGCCCACAGGCCCTCCCGGAAGTCGTCGTCGCAGCGGCCGTCCGCGCCCACCTGGGCGAAGGCATGCTCGAACGCCTCGTAGTACAGCCCGCGTTCCAGCCCCTCGGTCTTGCGCTGGGCCTGATTGAGCAGGTCGAACAGCCAGTCCGGTACGGGCACGGTGCACACGTCTTCGTTGACCCTGGCGAGAAACGCCTCACGAGCCTTGATGGCGGGCTCGCTCCAGCCCTCGGACTCGTAGCGCCGGTGGAACCAGCGCACCGCCGCCTCGACGTCGCCGACCCGCCAGTCGTCGAACTCGTACTGCCAGCGATCGCCGAGCGGCGCGGTGTCGGTGCGGCCCTGGGCGATCATCCGCTGGTACTGCGGCGTGCCCCAGTAGATGTTCATCTTGTTCTGGAGGTGCTGGACCCGGCAGTGCCCGGAGTCCTTGATCCACCGGAACTGCTCGCGCAGTTCGGCGAGACTCATCTCCGGGTCGAACATGATGTAGCCGAAGTTGATGGCGTGGGGCGGCATACCGGTCTCACGCAGGTTGGCCAGTGCCGTCTCGTTGTCCGCGACGGTGGTGCCCTTGTCCCAGCGCTTCAGGACCGAGTCGACCCCGGACTCCACCCCGATGAACAGACGGTGCAGTCCGACGTCCCGCAGCCGGCGGACGAAGTCGGGCTTGACGGTGTCGGCGCGCATCTCGGCATAGAAGTTGACGTCCAGCCCCGCCTCGACGATCTGGTCGCAGAACTCCTCGACCCACCGGTACCCGTTGGGTGAGGGCATGATGAAGAGGTCGTCGACGAAGGAGAATCTGCGCACCCCCTGCTCCTCGCCGATCAGCCGCATCTCCTCCACGATGGAGCCGGGCGAGCGGCGCATCACGTTGTGGTCGCCGTAGATCTGGTGGATGGAGCAGAATGTGCAGGCGGCATAGCAACCGCGGGAGGCGACCAGATAGGCCGAATGTCCGCCGCGGCGGCCGTTCTTGATGATCCATTCCAGGTCGCGGCGGGCGGGCCTCGGCAGCGCGTCGAGGTCGCGGATGCGGGGTCGTTCCGGCGCGGTCCTCGGCCGGCCGTCCTGGCGGTAGGTGAGGCCGCGCATCTGCGAGAGCGGGGCCCCCGTGGCCACCCGCCAGGCCAGCTCGGTGATGCCGTACTCCCCTTCGCCGCGTACGACACTGTCGATCTGGGGCGCGTCCTCCAGCACCTCGTTGGCGGCGGCGGACGGGAACACGCCGCCCACGGTGACGTGCACCTCGGGGCGTTCCCGCTTGACGAGTTCGGCGATCTGCTTCGCCGCCCGGTAGGTGCGCTGCGACTTCGCGGAGATCCCGAGCAGACCGAGGTCGGGCACCGCCATGAGCCGTTCGGCGACCTCCTCCGGGGCGAGGAACTCCAGTTCGGCGTTGACCGACTCGACGGGGTAGTCGCCGGCTTCCAGCGCCGCGATGAGATAGCCGAGCGCCAGGCTCTCCCGGTACTTGAGCCGGTTCTTCGCGACCGCTTCGGTCAGAAAGGGGTGGACCACGGCGGTACTGAAGCCACCGGGGTTCCGGTACCGCGTGAAGTGATCGACCGGGTCCTCGGCAACGATGGGAAGGTTCCTGCGCTTGGCCACAGCCACTCCTGTGTTCACGGGGATGCTTTACTGAAGGTCATCGCCGGGCGGCGAAGGCGTCCACCACCGCGCCGACCATCCCGGGGGCCGCCCCCTGCTCGAAGACTTCAAGGTGCGCGGTGGGCACCCGCTGTAGCGTCAGGCCTCCCAGCAGCGACGCCCACGGGCCCCGCACCGCTGCGAGGTCGCCGCCGAACTGCTCGTCGAGACGCTCCTGCGTGAAGATGAGGTGGGCGTCAACCGCCAGCCGGGGCTGCGGCCGGTACCGCGCGAGGGCGTGCGCGGCCTCGCCGCTCACCCGCAGCTGCCGGTCGAACTGCTGCTCCGTAAACGCCCTGGGGTAGAACCCCATGAGCTGGAGCCGCCGGAACAGCTGTCCGCGGGCCCGGGGCAGCGGCGCCGGGTCGTCCCACTCGGTGAGACCCGCACGATGGGCCACGAACGCGAGTTGTTCGCGGTACAGCTCGTCCAGACCGGCGGGCCGGGCCTCCTCGCCCCACAGCTCGGGGTCGACCAGGACGAGCGTCGTGCGCCGGCCCGCCGACCGGCATTGACGGGCCATCTCCACGGCGACCAGCGAGGCCCCGCAGTAGCCCACCAGGCAGAGGCCACCCACCGCACCCTGGGCCTCCAGCGCGGACAGGTAGGCGGCCGCCATCTCCTCCACCGAGGTCAGGGGATCGTGCTCCCCCTCGAAACCCACCGCACGCAGCCCTATGACGCGCTGCTTGACCGCGTTCCCGAGGTGGCGCGCGTAGTAGACGTTCCCGGACATGCCGTGCACACAGGCGACGACCGGCTCCGGTCCGTCGGACAGCTCCACGGCGAGCGCGCCCCTTCCGTCACCGGAGAACCAGCCACGGATCTGCTCGGCCTGGGCGGCAACCGTGGCGTACTCGTACAGGTCGGACGCGGCGAGCGGAAGGTCGAACCGGTCGGTGAGACGGGCCCACAGCAGCGATACCAGCAGCGAGTTGCCGCCCAGGTCGAAGAACCGGGTCGTGCGGTCGGGGACTTCCGTGCCGAGCACCTCGGCCCACAGCTGGGCGAGGGTCATCTCCAGGACGCTCTCAAAGCGGGCTGGGGAGCCTGTCGTCGGGGCTTTCGATGTCTGTGCCGCCGGTGTTCCCGAGTTCGACACGCCCGTCTCCTGTCTCCTGGTGCGCGGGCCGCTCGGCCGGGTTCCCCACCCCGCCGGGCTTCAGCCGGACGCGATCCGTCTCCATGCCGCGCAGATTGGCCACCCCACGGAGCGCGGCAACGATTTCCTTGATGCCGGAGGCCAGACCCACTTCCGCCGTGAAACCCAGTTCACGGATCTTCCGGTACGAGACCTCGTAGTCACGCCGGTCGGGGTCCCGTTCGTCGTCACGCATCGTCAGCTCGAAATCGAAGGACTGCCGGATCTGCAGGGCAATTTCCTTCTTCGTGGCGTTGAGGCGTTCGTCGCCGACATTGAACGTCTCATCACGGAACGATTCCCACCGCTCCAGCGCGAAGATGAAGGAGCGCGCGATGTCGGCGACGTGAATGAAGCTGCGCCGGGCTCCCGATTCGTACATGACGATTTTTCTGCTGCGGAGCGCCTGGTACGAAAAGTGATTGGGCAGCAGGTCCAACCTCATCAGCGGGCTGACACCGAATGCCGTGGCATATCTGAAGATCGCCGCGTTGCCGGCCTCGTCGACCAGCTTCTCGCCGATCGATTTGGACTCTCCGTACAGCGTCAGCGGGGCGTTGTCCGTCAGCTCCGTGCACAGTCCCTCTGGGACCGATCCGTAGACGCTGCCCGTCGAGGCGAACAGGAACGCCTGGTCGGGATGGCGCAGCTCCAGCAGAAGCCGGGTCCCCTCGACGTTCGTGGTCACCGCGGTGCGCACATCGCGACGACAGGCCGGATAGCCCACCAGTGCGGCGAGATGGACCACGGCGTCCACGCCGGCGAGGGCGGCACGCACGTGCGCCGCGTCCCTCACATCGCCCCGCATCAATTCCAGACGCGGGTGGTGCAGACACGACTCCAGCCCCGAACTTCCGAATTCAAGGGTGTCGAGAACCCGAACCTGATGTCCCTGGCCCAGGGCCAGAGGGACGAGAGTGGAGCCTACATATCCGGCACCACCCGTCACGAGCAGTTTCATTCACCCCTCCTCCCACCGAAAGAAAAGACGGCCTGCCCATTTAAGATCACATGCGCCGATCTACTTTCCATCTACTTCCTGTCTACGAAAATTCCCGCAGGCCGGTGGCAGCCGGCCCCGGACCGTCCTTCACACTTCGAGGGCCGGTTCGAGCGGCCGGTTCAGAGCCTCCAGCCAGTCCTCGACGACTTCCCTGGGCATGAACGCGCGCCGATACACCACGCCGCAGTTGAGTTCCTCGCCCGTGTCTGTGACCCACAGGCTGAAGTCGAAGAGCGCGTCGGTCATTTCAGGCATACGGGTCTCACCGGCGGTGCCGTCGAGCCGAAGGCCCTCCGGCTGATTGCCCGCCATGAACAGAGCCCGCCGCTTCCGGGGAAGCTGTTCGCCGGTCGCGTCGACGTCCCTGATCTCGTCCATCACCTCGTCGAACGGAAGCCCCTGGTGCTGAAGGGTCCACAACAGGCCCTCGCGCACGGCACGGACCATGTCGGCGGGGCCGCCCTCCCGAGGGGCCTCGACGAGGACCGGCAGGAGGTTGACGAAGTTCCCGAGCACCTCCTTGGCCTCCGGCACGAAGCGCCCGGGGAACGGGCAGAAGAAACACAGCTCGTCGTTGAGGATGCTGGGCCGCATGGCGAACAGCACCTTGGCAGCCGCCAGGGCAAAGCTCGTCACCTTCAGGTTCTGCGCCTCGGCCGTGTGCCGCCGGTAGGCCTCGCCGCGTACGGAAAAGTGAACGGAGTCGCCCTCCGGGGGGCTGTCCTGCCAGCGCGTCGCGTTCCTCAGCAGTATTTCGGGAACTCCTGCGGGCAGCTTCTTCCGCCAGGCGGCGCGCAGTTCACGCCCCTGCTGCCCACCGAGCACCCGGCCCTCGGCCGCCTCGACCTCCGCCGGCGACGGGCGCCTGCGATCCGCAAGGAAGGCCCCCTCCGTCGACGTGGCATAGGCGGCGCCGACGTCCCGCAACAGCTGGGCGAAGGAGAGGCCGTCGCAGACGGTGTGGTCGGCCTTGACGACGAGGGCGAAGCCGCGCCCCCCGAGCCGTACGCAGACAACTCGCAGCAGGCGCCCCTCCCGCAGGTCGAGCCGCCCGGCCATCTCGGCGTCGGCGGTCCGCTGAGCCTCGGCGCACAGGTCGTCCCACGTCGCGGACGCTTCCATGGTCACGAACCGCACGACCGGATAGTCGACCGGCTCCTCGCGGTACTGCGGCCCGAGTACCGGGTCGACCCGGTACCGGCTGCCCAGCGCGGGATTGACGGCGAGGGTCCGCCGGAAGGCCTCTTGCAACCGCTCCTCGTCGGCGGCCAAATCCCGGAAGTAGTAGACCTTGCAGATGATGCTCTCCGACGGGATCTCCCCCTCGGCACCCTGCTGGCGCCTGATCCCCACACTCATCCGGTGTGGGACGCTCCGCCAGCCGTCCGGCTCCCCCTCGGCATCCCCGGGCAACTCCGGCACAACCGGCGGGGCTTCGTGCGGGCCCTCCTCACCGGCCGGGGACGCCACAGCGGAGCCGAGGACCTCGGCGGTGAACTCGGCGAGCCGTGGAAAGTCGAACAGGGTCCGGATCGACACGTCCACCCCCAGCCGCTCCCCCGCGGCGAGCACCAGCGTCTCGGCGAGCAGAGAGTGACCGCCGAGTTCGAAAAACGAGTCGTCCGTCCCGATGTCGTCGATCCCCAGCACGTCCTGCCACACGTCGACCATCGCGGCGACGGCTTCGGTAACCGCCCGGCCGGCCCCGTCCGCCACTGGACCCGCTCCCTCCCGCGGCTCCGCACGGCCCGGACGATCCTCGGCCAGGTCGATCACCGTGGCGCCCGGGCCCCGGGCGATCTCCCGCAGCACCCGCCGGTAATCGGCGGCCAGTTCGGCGACCACCGTGGGGCCGACGGAGCCGGTGGGGTCCTTCCACAACACGTGGGTGCCGGCGCTGTCCTCCCGGACCATCACAGCGAGCGTGAAACCGGCGGTGCTCTCCAGGTCGAGCAGGCTCAGCCGGGCCCGCGCATCCGGGGCGTCGAGGACCAGGTCCTGGACGTCGACTCCGTCGCGCAGTCCGGCGTGCCAGTACTGGAACACGGTCTGGTGGGTCCGCGCCCGGGCTTCGGGCCCGGTCAGGCCGGCCTCGCGCATGATGGCAGGCAGCGGCAGATCTCCGTGCCGCAGCGCGTCCTTGACCAGGCCGCGCACCCGTTGGATCAGAGTGGCGTACGTGTCGGAGCCGCGCACCTCGCCACGGATCGGCAGGGCGTTCACGAAGTAGCCGACGCGGTCGCGCAGGGATTCCAGCGAGCGGCCGTGGTAGGGCACGAAGGCCAGCACCTCCTCGGTGCGGCAGTGCCGTCGCAGCAGCGCGAAGTAACCGGCGAGCAGGACGGTCACATAGGAGACGCCCGCCTCGGCCGCCCGGTCCCGCAGGTCGGCAACGAGGTCCGGGGGGAGGTCCTCGCTCAGGACGGTGTACCCGGGAGCGTCGACGGACGTCGGCAGGGCGAAGTCCAAGGGGCCCGAGGCCAGCGTCTTGCGCCAGTGGGCCCGGTGCTCCTCACCCGCCGGCCCGTCGGCCAGCTCCCGCGACCTGGCGGCGAATTCGGCCAGCGCCGGGACCTGGTCGACGCGTGCGGGCGGGTTGCCCGCGTAGCACTCGCGCAGCGCTTCGAGCAGGATCAGGACGGACGCCCCGTCGTACACAAGGTGGTGGGTCGCCATCAGCAGCACGGTGTAGCCGGGGCCGTGCAGCAGGTCCACGCGCGCCAGCGGCCCCTGCCGCAGATCGAAGGGCACCTGCCAGGTGCGACGGACGGCGTCGTCGCGGTCCAAGTCGGTGGTCCGTTCCCGTACCGGGATGCCGGGGGCGTCCGACCAGTCGAGGACCGGCCCCTGGGGCCCCGGGCGCACTCGGCCGCGCAGCTGGGGATAGGCCTCCCCGAGGGCAGTGACTGCCTGCTCCAGCCGGGCCCGGTCGATCTCGCCCCGTACCAGGAACGCTGTCGGAATGATGTGGGTCCACTGCTCGGGGTCGAGCTTCCAGCCGACCCACATGGCTTCCTGGCCGACGGAGAGCGGGACGTGCTGAGGGGTGCTGATGTCCACGGATGGAGTTCCTTCGTGATCGGGCGCTGCCGGTCACGCCCACGCGTGTGTGCGGCACCGGCCCTCGGGTACGGCTAACGGGTCTCGGACAGGGCCTTGCGGTCGGTCTTTCCGGACGGGTTGCGGGGCAGTTCGGCCAGCCTCACGAATCGGCTCGGCTGCATGTGCCGGGGCAGCACCGCGCGGGCCCGGTCCGCGAGTTCCTCGCCCGGCAGATCGCCCTTCGAGGAGAAGAAGGCGGTCAGCACGGGCCCGCCGGCCCTGCTGCGGGCGCAAACCACCGCTGCGTCCTCCACGCCGTCGACCCCGCGCAGCACCGCCTCGATCTCTCCCAGCTCGATGCGGAACCCGTTGATCTTCACTTGGTCGTCGGCGCGGCCCGCGTAGCAGTAGACGTCATCGGCGGTTCTCGTGGCGAGGTCCCCGCTGCGGTAGTACCTGCGGGCCGGCCGGCCCGGCACGGCCAGCGTGCGGAACCGCTCCTCGGTGAGCTCGGGCCGGCCCAGGTAGCCGACGGCGACGCCGTCGCCCGCGACCCAGATCTCGCCGGTTGCCCCCCGCCCGACAGGGTTCAACTCCTCATCGAGCACCTGGACTTCCCAGCCGTCCAGCGGCCGCCCCAGGTCTTTCGCGAAGTCGCCGCCCGCGCCGGGCTCCTCGCGGTCGAGTTCCTTGTCCAGGAGCGTTCTGGTACTGACGAACACCGTCGTCTCGGTGATGCCGTACGTATTGACGAACTCGCACCGGGGTCCCAGCGCCTCGCGCCAGGACCGGATGTCGGCGATGTCGACGGCTTCGCCACCGAAGATCACGCGGCGCAGCACGACGGCGGCCTCCGGCATCCGCCGCACCGCCGCCGTGAGGAAGCGGAAGACGGACGGCACGACACTCATGACCGTCACGTGCTCACGGGCCAGCAACTCGACGGTGGCGCGCGGTGAGAGCGCCGTCTCGGCCGGTACGAGGACGAGGGTGGCACCCGTGGCCAGGGCGCCCCACATCTCCCATACCGAGAAGTCGAAACAGTAGGAGTGGAACAACGTCCAGACGTCCTCGGCGGAGAACGCGTACCGCGCGCGTACCGAGTTCACCATCGCCACCACACTGCTGCCCCGCACCTCCACACCCTTGGGCCTCCCCGTCGACCCCGAGGTGTAGATGACATACGCAATCGCATCGGAAGCCACGTCGGCCGGGGCCCACGGGTGGGCCGGCTCCGGCAGGGGGGCCGGGGCATCCACGCGCACGGTGGGCAGTGCGTGGAGCTCGGCCGGGAGGTCCCGGTCGGAGACGACGAGCGACAGGCCGCTGTCCTCTGCCATGAACCGGAGCCGCTCGGCGGGGTAGGCCGGGTCGAGCGGCACGTAGACGTGGCCCGCGGCGGTCACGGCGAGCACCGCGGCCACGAGGTCCACGGTACGGCCGAGGTACAGACCGATCCGTGATCCCGTTCCCGGGCACCGCTCCCGGACGGCCTCGGCCAGGACGCGGACCCGCGCGGACAGTTCGCTGTAGGTGAGGCTTCGGTCCTGGTCGCGGACCGCCTCGTGCTCGCCGGCCCGGACGACCTGGTCGGCGAACAGCCGGTACAGCGCGGAGCCGGTGGGGCGTGGGTTCGGCATGGATGCAGTGCCACCGTTTCGGATCGGACGGTCAGGAGACAGAGGGGACGCAGCGGCGGAGTGCCGGGTCGACGGGACCGGGGCCGGGGCGGTCAGAGGCTGAAGGACAGGTTCAACCTCTTTGCCCAGTCGTTGAGTTGGAGGACCATCTCGACGTCTGCCCGGCCCAGCCACCCACCCCGGTCGAGCAGTCTGGGGTTCTCGGCGATCCGTTCGGCGGCCAGCACGTCCAGCAGGGGGCGCACGGGTGCCGCGGAGTCGTCGAGCAGGGTCCGCAGTCGGCCCGCCAGGGCTGCCTTGTACCGCGTGTCGTAGGTGATGGGGTACGGCACCTTGGTGCGCGTCAGCACCGATGCGGGCACCAGGTCCCTGGCGATGACCCGCAGCAGACTCTTCTCGCGCCCGTCGAAGTACTTGAGACGAGGCGGCACGTTGTACAGGTAGGAGAAGAGCCTGTGGTCCGCGAAGGGGAAGCGCAGCTGGAGCCCCGCCGCGGCGGCCAGCCGCTCGGAGTGCTGCACGCCCTGTTCGAGCAGCCGGGTCACGATCAGGTAGTCCACCTGCCGGGCCAGCCGGTCGGGAGCCGGGGCTCCGGGAAGATGCGGCACCTCGGCGACCGCCTCTCGGAACATCCGGTCGAGGTGACCGGTGACATCGAGGGTGCGCCGCAGACCTCCGTCGAAGAGGCCGGTACCGATGCCGTGGTCCATGCCGAACTTCCGGGACAGCTCGATCCAGGGGAACGTCGTCAGTTCCCGCCCCTCGGTGATCACTCCGCCCGGACCGCCGAACACCGTGTCCGCGGCCTCGCCGCTGAGGGCGACGGGCACGTGCCGCGCCACCTGCCCGCTGAAGAGGAAGGGGGTGATGTTCTTGTCGCCGAAGGGGGTCGGGTAGTCCTTGGCGGCCAGCACGGCCGCGAGCGTCGCCGGGTCGGAGAGCTCGGCGGGCCGGACCACGACCTCCTGGTGCTCGGATCCCCAGAACCGGACGACCTCCTCGGCGTACGGCCGGTCCGGCACGGGCGCCGCGGTGTCCCCGAACATCACGGTGAAGGTCCGCGGCACCCTGCCCCCGCCCGTCGCGGCGAGCCCGGTCAGCACACTGGAGTCGAGGCCGCCCGAGAGCAGCACTCCGAGGCCGGCTCCGTCGGCGCATCGCATCTCCCTGGCGACGGCGTCCTCAAGAAGGTCACGCGCCTGCTTGACGGTCTCGTCCCTGCCGAGAGTGTGCTCGCGCGCCTCCAACCCCCAGTATCTGCGGGGAGACTGACGGTCGGCGACGATCCGTACGGTGTGGCCGGCGGGCACCTCGCGCACGCCGCCGAGCGCGCCGTGCCCCGCAGGACGTATCTGGGTGAGCAGGGAACAGAGCGCGTCGGCGTCGAGGACGGGACGCACCATGGGGTGTGCCACGAGGGAGGTGACGTCGGAGGCGAACACCGCTCCGTTCGGGGTGGGCGCATAGCTGAGCGGCTTGATCCCCAACCGGTCCCGGCCGAGGGTCAGTTCCCCGGTCCGGGCGTCCCAGACCGCGAAGGCGAAGGTGCCCTCGAAACGTTCGGCTGCCCGTTCTCCCCACCGGAGATGAGCCCGGAGAATGACGTCCGCGACGGAGCGGTCGCCCGGCCGTGCGCCACCTCCGGCAGCCACCCACAGTTCCTCGGCGTTGTGCAACTCCCCGTCGCAGACCGCGACCGCGAGGAGGCGGCCGTTCTCCTCGTACAGCGCCGGTGGCACGGCCCCCTGCCACGCGGCGTCCGTACGCTGTGCCAGCAAGGCGTGCCGCCCGACCCACTGGCCCTCGCCCCGCCGGCCCCGCGTGGCGATTCCGGCCGCCATGCGCGCCGCGGTCGGACCCTCGTCACGCAGGTCCCGCCCGCCGTCCACCCAACCGGTAATACCCGACACTCACTACCTCCGGCAGGGCAGTGCCCCGCTTGTCCGTGAACTCGTCCGTAAACACAGGTCAGGGCGCATGGGAGTCACCGGCCCTGCCGCAGGATCAGCTCTGCGCGCCTCCGGCGCGTACGGTCCAGGTGAGAAGATCGCCGATGCGCACGCCGTGGGCCTCGGCGAAGTTTCCGCGCACCATGCCCACGTCCGTCATGTCGTCGAACGAGGTGGAGCGGTAGAGCACCACCTGCCCCTGCTCCCGCTGCAGATAGATCTGCGTCTGAATGTGCGTGGCCGGGCACAGGACCCGCCCGTTGAGCATCAGCTCCAGCGGTTCGTCGTGAGGCCGGTCGCCCACGTCGGTCATAACCTTCACGTTGCCGAAGTTGTCGATGTGGGTCACCATTCCCTCGGCGATCTCGACGTCGTCGATCTGGTGCTCGTCATAGGGGAACTCAGTGATGCGTGACTCGTCCTCGGCCGCGATCCTGGCGACGATCGGGGCGATGTACGTCTTCCCCGAAAAGCTGGTCTGCGGCACGTCCCTGAGTTCGTACAGGCGCTTCACTCCCAGGTCCTTGGCGAGCCAGCCGAAATACCCGAAGTTCGAGCCGACGAAGATGTGACCGGAGAGCGTTTCCCCCCAGATGACCTCGTGGGAGTCGCGGAGGTTCTTCGTCTTCGACACCAGCGTGTAAATGACCGTGCCCGCCGGATAGTTTTCGGCCATCAAGCGGGTCAGGAACGACGCATTGACCTCCGAGAAACTCTCGACCGGGACGACCTGCTCGATGAACACGGGGCGTCCGATCTCCGCCGCCTCCTTGTGGATCGCCCCACACATCTCGTTGAACGAGACGTCCTTGCAGTCCGTGACCACGACAATTCGACGCATCGCACCCCTCCAGTTCTTTTCGGAACACGTTCACACGGGCACATCAAGACGTTGCGCTCAAGCGGGACACTGGGATCCCGTCGAATGCGCGAAGACTCATCCACCCATTGATTGATGATTTCTGCCGCACGTCGACAAGAAATGAACTTTTCATCTACACGGCCGAGCGGACGGGGTCCGGGCCGGACCGGAAGTGGCCGGCGAGTCGGTTCACCGCCGGGCCGGACTCCACCGCGCCGTCGCGGGACTGGAGCAGTCCGGTGGCGTACGCACGCACCAGCTCGTGCCAGGAGTAGTGGCCGTCCGCGTGCTCGGTCAGCAGATGGACCTGGCTGAGCTCGGTCAGGAGCCCGGAGACCTGCCGCAGGGGCAGCCCGGCGAGCGCGGCCGCGCTCTGCGCGGTCAGCTGCGGGCCGGGGTGCGGGGCGAGGGACCGGAACAACTCGGCCGCCTGTGGCGTGAGCACCCTGTACGACCCCAACAGAATCTCGCGGACGTCCAGTTCGGGGTCGCCCGTGCCCATGAACGCATCCAGAGTGCCCCTGCCCATGCGGAGTTTCATGGCGATGGCGGAGAGCGGGAAGCCGGCGCGGCCCCGTGCGGCGGCGACGGCCAGGGCCAAGGGGAGCCGGCCACAGCGCGAGACGATCTCGTCGGCCGCCGTGGGCTCTGCCTCCACACGCCGCCTACCCAGCAGGTGGACGAGCAGTTCACGCGATTCCGCCTCGTCGAGGGGACCGAGCGGGATCAGGTGGGCCTGGTGGCTGGTGACGAGTCCCCACATCTGGCGACGGCTGGTCACCAGGGCGAGGCAGCCTTCGGTGCCGGGGAGCAAGGGGCGTACCTGCTGGGCGTCACGAGCGTTGTCCAGCAGGACCAGCACGCGGCGTCCCGCGAGCAGGCTGCGGAACAGGGCCGACCGCGCGGCCACGCCCTCGGGAACGTCAGCGGCCCCGACGCCCAGCGTCCGGAGGAACTCCCCCAGTACGCCGGCCGGATCGAGGGGGTCGCGGTTCGGATCGAAGCCGCGAAGGTCGGCGAAGAGCTGGCCGTCGGGGAACCGGGGTGCGACCTGGTGCGCCCACCGCACGGCCAGCGCGCTCTTGCCGACGCCCGCCATGCCGACGACGGCGCAGGTCAGCATCGCCGGGGCCGACAACGCGCCGTCGAGGAGCCGGGACATCTGGCGGTCGCAATCATCGCGACGAACGAAATGACGTAATTGTGCGGGCAGTTGGGCCGGCACGACCGCGGCGGTCACCGGCGGGTCCACAACGGTCTGGGCCTCCCTGGCCAACGGCAGGTCGTCGGACAGGATCCGCTGCTGCACCGCCTGCAAGCTGGCGGACGGGCTGATCCCGAGCTCCTTGCGCAGAAGGTGCCCCACCTCGTGGAAGGCGTTGAGCGCCTCGGACGGCCGACCCGCCCCATACAGAGCGATCATCAGGAGTTCGCACAGCCGCTCACGCAGCGGATGTTCGGTGACCAGCGCCGACAGCTCGGCGACGGACTCGGCGTACAGGCCCCGTTCGATGTCACTGGCGAGCCGCTCCTCAAGAGCGGTCAGCCGTAGTTCACCGAGGAGGTGGCGCTGGGCTTCGGCGCGCGGTCCGGGGATTCCGGCCAGTGGAGGGCCCGCCCATAACGCCAGTCCCTCACCGAAGAAAGAGGCGGACTTCGCGTGGTCGCCGTTTCTGCGAGCCTCACGGGCCAGGTATACGCATCGCTTGAACATGTTCAAGTCGATCGTCTCCGGGGCGGTCACCAAGGAATATCCGCCGCTGGTCGACTGGATCCGAAAGAGGCCGCTCTCCTTGGCAACCTTCCTGAGGCGAAAGATATAAGTGCGAATGGAACCGACGGCAGAGCTGGGCGCTTCTTCGCCCCAAACGTCTGCCACCAGTTCGGATATCGTCGCCTGTCCACCGTCACGCAGAAGGAGCGAAGCGAGAATGGCCCGCTGCTTCGGCTGCCCCATGTCCAATTCCTTGCCGCCGCTCCAGGCGCGCACCGGGCCGAGGATCGAGAATCCTATTCCTTGAGCCAATCGACTTTCCTTCCGAGTAAGATCGGACCTCCGGCCGGCATGGGACAGGGTCTGCCGAATGCCGCGAACCATCTCTGGGCCAGGAGCGCCGAACACGGCGTGGCGTCACAACATATGCGCGGGGTCGGAATTTCACCGACCTACTATCACTTCCTCTTGAAGGCCCCACTGGAATGGAATGACAAAGTCAATGCAGGCGAAAGTCGGCCGACACAGGAGACATCCTCCATGAATCCGTGTATCAGCCCCTCACTCCGGGGCTCACTGACGCAAAGCCAGGATCATCCGCTGCCCGGATCTTGTGAAGGTCCCATCGGGCAGACCTTGATGCACCGAAGGTCGGCCCGTACGGTCGGCAACCAAATGCCGCTCCAGCCCGTCTGCGGCCGCTCATTCACGTAGCTGCCGCCAGGGGGCGTCCTGTCCCGCGGCGGGCGCTGCGTACTGGGCCGCCACCTGCTCCAGCGCCCCGGGCCGACAGGGCGGCTCCGGCTCCGGTCGGGGGCAGGGCCGGGTAGGGGTTCCGGCTTGTCGAGGTCGTGCGGGAGACCACGGTGGCGCGAGGCGAGGGGTTCGAAGGCTTCGCCGAGGTTGTTCCACACGTCCCACCGGTCGGCGCAGTGCTGGGCACCCGGTGCGCCATCGCGGGCGCCGTCGGCGAAGAACGTCGCGCGGTCGCTGCACACGATCTCGACACCGGAGTGCTCGCGCAGGCGGGAGGCCGGCGTCCCGGCCTCGCGGTCGGGCAGCAGATCGACGGGTTGCCGGGTCTCGCAGTCGAGCGGAATGGTGCCGTACCGACGCCCTTTCCTCGTGGCGAACTCATCCACCCCCAGCACCCGCGGCACGGAATTCGCACCTGAACCAAGAGAGGTGAGCGGGGGGTGGCAGGTGGTGCAGGTGCCGGTCCAGCACCTCAGCGTGTCCTGGAGGAGGTCGAGAACGCAGTAGAGGGTGAGGCCGGCGTGGGGGCTTTTGGGGAGAGCCGCTGCTCGGTGAGGAAGGCGTGGGCGGCGGTCACAAGGGTGACATGGTGGTGCCGGCCGGGCCAGGAACGTCCCTCGAAGTGGTCCGGGCCCAGGCCTCCATCACCCGCCCGCCGCACCGTGAGCGACGAGCAAGGACAGCGTGCCGGTCCACTCTCCTCTCACTCATTCCTGGTTCCTTTGCGGTTGCTTGGCCGTCGTTCCACCCCGGCGAGCGGCGTCCCCCCTCGAAGAAAACGGTCCGCCTGCGACTTCTTTCGGCATCCGCGGTCATCACGTGGCCGCAGGAGTCACATGACAGCGTGGGTCTCCAACGGGCCTGCGGTGATGCGCAGTTCGCGGATGCGGGGTGGGTTTTCGTCGACCAGGTAGAAGATATGGGTGAACGGGTCGTGGACGACGCGGCCCGGTTCGCTCTTCTTGGACATGGTGGCCTCGCCGCGTAGGAGTCGGACGCCGTTGGGTGCGGTCCAGAACTCCAGTACCTCGTGGGTGATGTGCAGCGGTTCGTCGATCTTGACGAAGAACGCTTTGATGGCCTCGACGCCGTAGAGGTGTGTGGTGCCGAAGTACAGCTCGGTATCGTCGGTGAGGGGTGCGAAGCCCCCGTCGAACGACAGGTTGTCGATGGCGTCCATGAACTTCAGGATCCATGGAGGGACGTTCGCCGGATGCGCCGTGTTCGTCGTCATGCGAGACCCCCTTGGTCGTGGTCAGCCAGCGATGGGCAGCGCGTTGAGGAAGGCGTCGATCTCCGCGTTGACCTCGGCGGGGTTCTCGCGCGCTGCCAGGTGGGCGATGTGTTGGAGGATGCGAAAGGCGCTGCCGGGGATGGCGTCGACCATCTTTCGGACCACGTGCACGGGGAACTGGCTGTCCTCCTCGCCCGCGATGACGAGGATGAGTACGTCCCTGATGGTGTTCAGGCGACGATGCTCGTCCTTGCGGCCGATCAGGATGCTGCGCAGCGCCCATGCCACGGATTTCGGGTCGTCACGGAGCACGGGTGCCCTCCAACCGCGCGAGAGCGCTGACTCGAAGAACCACGGTCGACCATCCGCGACACCCGGTACACCCACTCCCGTCAGGGCGGATGAAATTTTCGGCAATGGCAGGGTCCGTACCGTGGGCGGCATCTGGGCAGCCGCGGGCCGGTTTGCTAGCTTCGAGCCATGGTCGCCCAGGCTGAGAACTTCGCGTCGCGTCGCTATGTCGACCTGCGGCGCCAGGGCACGGTCACCTGTCGCCCCAGCTGAGAGCCCTTGTGATCGCACGCACCAGACGCCGCGGTCTGATCCGGACGAGGATTCAGACACAGGCTCTGAGGCGGCCGGAGCGAGTCCGGACCGCCGACCACGAGACGGCGCAGTGTCGGACCAACTCCCCGAGGAAGTTCCCATGCCCCTTTCAACGGCACTCCCAGCGGCACGCCGGGCCACGGACAGCGCGCGGCGCAGGGCAAGCGCCAGCGTCGTCCTGCGGTCCGTGCTTGAGCACGGACCGGTCGCCCGGAGCACCATCGCCCGGCTGACGGGCCTCTCCCCGGCGTCGGTGACCGACCACTGCGCCCAGTTGGGTGCCCTCGGCCTGATCCGGGGGGCGGCCGCGCCCCGGCAGTCGAACGGGGCCGGGCGTCCTCACATACCGGTCGATCTCGACGCCTCCCGATTCGTCGTTGGCGGGGTGCACGTGGCCGTGCCGTACACCACCGTCGCGCTGCTCGACCTGCGCGGGCGGGTGGTCACCCAGCGGCGGCTAGGTCACGGCGACGGCACCGAGCCGGGCCGGGTTCTCGCGAACGCCGCCGACGGGCTCGGCGCGCTCCTCGCGGAGGCCGACGACCGCACCCCGCTGGGCGTCGGGGTCGCCGCCGGGGGCTGGGTGGACCGGGACTCCGGCACCATCGTGGAGCACGGGCTCCTCGTCTGGCACGACGTGGCCGTCCGCGAGGCCATCGGCGCACACACCGGCCTGCCGGTCCAAGTGGACGGACACGCAAGGGCGTTGGTCAACGGGGAGCAGCTGTTCGGGCGGGTGCGAGGGAGCCGGAGTGTGCTGCACCTCTTCGTCGGCAATGTGGTGGACGCGGCCTTCGCCACCCACGACGGGGTGCACCACGGTCCCCGCTCGCAGGCCGGGGTGATCGCCCATCTGCCGCTGGAAGGCGGAACGGAGCCGTGCGACTGCGGCCGGACCGGGTGCCTCCAAGTCGAGCTGAGCGAACGGACGTTGTGCCGCCGGGCGCGCGAGCGGGGGGTCATCAGCACGGTGAACCCGATGCACGTGGTGCGTGCCGCGGCTGATGGGAATCCGGTCGCGGCACGACTCCTCATGGAGCGCGCCAGTATGGTCGGGCGAGCGGCCCGGCTGCTGCTCGACGTACTCAACCCGGAGACGGTCGTCATCACCGAGGCCGGGGTGATGTACCGGGACGACTGCCTCGGCGCGTTGCGCGAGGCGGTGGGGGAGGAGCGTGCCGCGCTCGTCATGCCGAGCAGTTTCCCGGACTCCGTCCTTGCTGTGGCGGGCGGTTCCGTTGCTCTGGACGTGCTCTACCGTGATCCGCTGAGCGTGTCAGCGATATCAGGCGTACCTGCGGGGCCGAATTAATTCAGAAACTCCGAATGTTGACAGAGGTTGTGCCGGGCCGCGAACATTCTGGGCATGAGCAGCGCGCAGGAATTCTCCCCGGTGATCCGGTCGCGGCAGGTCCGCGACCGGATCACCGGTGTCGCGCCGGCACTCTCGCGGCAGGTTCCGCTCACCAAGTGCCGCTTCATCGACTTGATGCGGATCGGCCGCACCCTTTGTTGCTGATGTGACGCGGCAGTTATGACGGGTTGATGCCCCCACGAAGCGTCGATGAAGCGACGCACTGTTGCGGGAATGTTGACACGTCGACGCATTAGGCGCACTCGCGGCCCCGCACCCCTTCATTCTTCTGTCGCACTCTTTTGGCGTGCGCCGATTTCGGCGCGTCCTTCCCCTTCCTGGCTTTCCTGGCTTCGCCGTGCCCGGGTTCCGGAATGGCGCACGAGTTCCACACCCTGAGTCCCCTTGGGTTCCCCTTGACTTCACGGAGTCCCTCCATGCCACCAGTGTCCCCAGTCGTGCCCGGTGTCGACCGGCGGTTGTTCATGTCCTCCCTCCTCGGCGTCGCCGCCGCTGCCTCCCTCACCGGTTGCGCGGGTGCCAGCGCCGCCGACTCCGGGTTCAAGGGGTCCGCATCCGCCCCGCTGGCCACCTCCGTCCCCTCCGGTACGAGCCTGAAGATCGCCTCGTACCAGGGCGTACAGCAACTCCAGTTCAAGCTGGCGGGGTTGACCGATCTGCCCTTCACCGTGTCCGACTGGGTGAACACCGGCGCCGGTCCCGACGTCATCAACGCCTTCCGCGCCAAATCCCTGGACGTCGCCAACAATGCGGGTATCCCGCCGATCCAGGCGCACTTCCAGGGGTATGACGCGAAGATCGTCGCGATCAACATCACCCGAAAGCCGAGTTACGTCTTCGCCACCAAGCCCGGCAGTGACATCAGAGACGTCCAGGGTTTCAAGGGAAAGAAGCTGGCCTTCTCTCAGGGGCAGGCGCAGGGCGTCGTCCTGCTACGAGCCCTGAAGCAGGCCGGGTTGAAGGACGACGACGTACACCTCGTGCCGCTGACGAGCAATCAGTTCTTCACCGCGCTCCAAGCGGGCCAGGTCGACATCGCCCCGCTCGCCAACCAGCAGGCCCCGGCCTACCTCAAGCAATACGGGCCCAAGGGCGCGCACACCATCCCGACCGATGTCGTGGACCTCCTCAACCTGCTGTGGGCCCCGACCTCGGTCCTCGCCGACCCGGCGAAGGCCGCCGCGGTCGCCGCGTACATCCCCCGCTGGGCCAAGGGCCAGGTGTGGGCCTACGAGCACCCGGACACCTGGAACCAGGAGTTCTACGTCAAGACCCAGAACCTCACCACCGCGCAGGCGCAGTCGATCACCGCGCTCGCCAACAAGCCGCTCTTCCCGCCCAGTTGGGGCGAGGCGGTGAAGTGGGAGCAGGAGACCGCGGACCTGCTCGCCGAGGGCGGCTTCGTGAAGAGGTTCACGGTCGACTCGCTCTTCGACCGGCGCTTCGAGGGCCTCGCGGCCCAGGCCGTCCCGGCCGAGTACCAGAGGTGACGGCCATGACCACCACCGCTACGACACCCGTGGTCCCGACACCCGCCGAGCAAGCCCCGCCGGTACCTCGCACCCGGAGCCGCGCTCTCGCGCCCGGCAAGCGGCTGCCCGCCTCCCGGCTCATCGGCCCGGGGCTCGTGCTCGCCCTGTGGGCGGGCGCGTCCGCCGCCGGGCAACTGGACCCGGCCGCGATCCCCGCCCCGTGGACGGTACTGGGCACCGCCGGCCGGCTATGGAGCGAGGGCACGTTGTCCACCGACGTGCTCACCTCGCTCGAACGCGCCGGATACGGGTTCGCCCTCGGGCTGACCGCCGGTGTGGTCCTCGCGCTCGCGGCCGGACTCAGCCGGGTCGGCGAGGCGCTGATCGACGGAACGGTCCAGCTCAACCGGGCGATCCCGACCCTCGGTCTGATCCCGCTGTTCATCCTCTGGCTCGGCATCGGCGAGACCTTCAAGGTCGCGATCATCGCCATCGTCGTCTACGTCCCGGTCTATCTGAACCTGCACGCCGCGCTGTCCGGGATCGACCGACGATTCGTCGAACTCGCCGATGTCCAGGGCCTGTCCAGGGCTCGCTTCATCCAGCAGATCGTCATCCCCGGAGCGCTGCCCGGCTTCTTCGTGGGCCTGCGGCTCGGCGTGACTGGCTCCTGGCTCTCCCTGGTGGTCCTGGAACAGATCAACGCCACCAGTGGCCTCGGCTACCTGATGTTCCAGGCCCAGAACTACGGCCGCACCGACATCATCCTCGTCGGCCTGCTCATCTACGGCGTGTTCGGCCTCATCTCCGACAGCGCGGTCCGCATCGTCGAACGGAGGGTACTGTCGTGGCGACGCACACTGAGCAACTGACCGCGGGCGGGTCCCCGACGGTCCGCCTCGCCGGACTGACCCGTTCTTTCGACGGCCTTACGGTCCTCGACGGCATCGACCTCGACATCCCGGCCGGGCAGTTCACGGCCCTGCTCGGGCACAGCGGCTCCGGCAAGAGCACGCTCCTTCGCGCCATTGCCGGGCTCGATCACCGGGTCACCGGCAGCGGTGAACTGGCCGCCCCGGAACGGGTGTCCGTGGTCTTCCAAGACTCCCGGCTGCTGCCCTGGCGCCGCGTCCTCGACAACGTACTCCTTGGGACGGACGGCAAGGAAGCCGCCGAACGCGGGCGCGCCGCCCTCGCCGAGGTGGGGCTCGCCGGGCGCGAGAGAGCCTGGCCCAACGAGCTGTCCGGCGGCGAGGCCCAGCGCGCCGCGCTCGCCCGCTCCCTCGTGCGGGAGCCCGAACTCCTCCTGGCCGACGAGCCGTTCGGCGCCCTGGACGCGCTGACCCGGATCCGAATGCACGCACTTCTGCGCGAGCTGTGGCAGCGCCACCGACCCTCCGTCCTGCTCGTCACACACGACGTGGACGAGGCGATCGTCCTCGCCGACCGGGTCCTCGTGCTCGATCGGGGCCGCATCGGCCTCGACCTGACCATCGAGCGCCCGCACCCTCGCTCGTACCGAGACCCGTTGCTCGGCGAGTACAGGGATCGGCTGCTCACCGCCCTCGGCGTAACAGCACACCAAGAGCACGCAGAACACCAGGAGGACCCTCAGTGACCCGGCGCCAACTTCATCTCAACGCCTTCCTCATGAGCACCGGGCACCACGAGGCATCCTGGCGGCTGCCCGAGAGCGACCCGTACGCGAGTGTCGACCTCGACCACTACCGCGATCTCGCCCTCATTGCCGAACACGGCACCTTCGACTCGCTCTTCCTCGCCGACGGCCCCGTCCTCTTCAGCAACGTCGGCCAGCGCCCGGCCGGCGTGCTCGAACCGCTCACCCTGCTGACCGCGCTGGCGTTGGCCACCGAGCACATCGGTCTCATCGCCACCGCCTCCACCTCGTACAACTCGCCCTACAACTTGGCCCGACGCTTCGCCTCCCTCGATCACATCAGCGGCGGCCGGGCGGGCTGGAACATCGTCACCACCGCCGGCGCCGAGGCTGCCCGCAACTTCGGGCTCGACGACGAGCCGACCCATACCACTCGGTACGAGCGTGCCGCCGAGTTCCTGGACGTGGCGCTCAAGCTCTGGGACAGCTGGGAGGACGACGTGGTCGTCGCGGACAAGGCGGCAGGGGTCTGGGGCGACGAGCGCAAGGTCCACCCGCCGCGCCACAAGGGCACATACTTCAGCGTCGAAGGCGCACTCAATGTCCCCCGCAGCCCGCAGGGTTACCCGCTCCTCGTGCAGGCGGGCTCCTCGCAGGACGGCAAGAAGTTCGCGGCCCGGTACGCCGAAGCGGTGTTCACCGCGCAGCAGACGTTGGGGGACGCGCAGAACTTCTACGCCGACCTCAAGTCCCGGGCGCGTGCCGCCGGCCGGGACCCCGACCACCTCAAGATCCTGCCCGGCATCGTCCCGGTCATCGGCTCCACCGAGGCCGAGGCACGCGCACACGAGCAGGTCCTGGAGGACCACATCGTCCACGAGCACGGCCTCCACCGGCTCGAACACCTGCTGAACCTGGAACCGGGCATCCTCGAACTCGACGCCCGACTGCCCGCCGATCTGCCGCCGGAGAGCGACATCGAGGGGGCCAAGAGCCGCTACACCCTCGTCGTGGAACTCGCCCGGCGCCAGCGGCTCACCGTCCGCGAACTCATCGGCCGCCTCGGCGGCGGACGCGGTCATCTCACCTTCGCCGGCACGCCCGAGCAGGTGGCCGACGCGATCGAGAACTGGTTCAGCCTGGGCGCCGCCGACGGCTTCAACATCATGCCGGCCGTCCTGCCGTCCGGCCTCGGGCTCTTCGTCGACCACGTCGTGCCGATCCTGCGCGCCCGCGGCCTGTTCCGTACCCAGTACGGACCGCGAGGCACCCTGCGCGACCGCTACGGCCTCCCGCGCCCCGCCAACCAGCACACCACCTCCCCGACCCTCACCCGAGTCTGAAAGGCCCCCAACATGTCCGGCATAGAGATCCGCAAGGTCACCGCACACATCGGCGCCCAGGTGTCCGGCGTCGACATCGCCAAGCCGCTCGACGCGGAGAGCGTCACCGCCCTGCGCGCCGCCCTGAACGAACACAAGGCGCTCGTCTTCGACGACGTCGACCTGGACGACGAGGGCCAGCAGGCCTTCGCCCGCCATTTCGGCGACCTCACCACCGCCCACCCCACCGTGCCCGCCGTCGACGACGCGCCCAACGTGCTGCCCGTGGACAGCGAGCGCGGCCGCGCCAACCACTGGCACACCGACGTCACCTTCGTCCTCAACCCACCGCAGGCCAGCACCCTGCGCAGCATCACCGTCCCGCCGTACGGAGGCGAGACGCTGATCGCCAACTCCGCCTCCGCGTACCGGAGTCTGCCGGAGCCGCTGCGGCTGCTCGCCGACACGCTCTGGGCCGAGCACACCAATGACTACGACTACGCGGTGCCGGACGAGGAGGTCGACGAGGAGAAGGCCGAGCAGCGCGTCCAGTTCACGTCGATCAACTTCCGGACCGCCCACCCGGTCGTCCGCGTGCATCCCTTGACCGGTGAACGCGGCCTGTTCATCGGCGGGTTCGCCCAGCGGATCGTCGGCCTATCGGTGGCGGAGTCCCGCAAGATCCTCGACCTGCTCCAGGCGTACGTCACCCGGCCGGAGAACATCCTGCGGTGGCGCTGGTCGCCGAACCAGCTCGTCCTGTTCGACAACCGGATCACCCAGCACTATGCCATCGACAACTACAACGGCCTGCCGCGCCGCCTGCACCGCGTGACGGTCGCCGGTGACGTACCGGTCGGCATCGAGGGCAAGGAGAGCTACTCGATCGCGGGCGACGCCTCGCACTACACACCGGAGGCATGAACTACCGGTTGTTCCCGCGGAAGGCGGGGTCAGGGCTGTTCCCCCGGAAGGTGGGGCGGGGCGCCGGACCGCCGGCGCCCCGCCCCACCCCGCGCTCAGCTCGCGGCCGTGCCTTGCCGCGCGCGCCCGGCGCGGCGTTGCAGGGCGTGCAGATGGCGCTGGTGGTCCTCGGCCGTGACCGGGCGCAGCTCCGGTACGGACGGGGGCTGCCGTTCTCGCCGATGGCGACGAACGTCAGGCGGGCGGTGGCCACTTCGGTGGTGGGGCCCGAGGCGTTCCACCGCTCGGCGGCCGCCCGCACACCGACGTCCATCGAGGTGCGCCCCGCGTACTCCACGCACGCGCGCAAGCTCACCAGATCGCCCGCGTGGATGGGCAGGAGGAACGTCATCCGGTCCACCGAGACGGTCACGGCGGGGCCGCCGGCATGCCGTCCGGCGGCCGCCGCGGCGGCGTCGTCGTCGTCGTCGTCGTCGTCGTCGTCGTCGATGAGTTTCATGATCACGCCGCCGTGGATGGTGCCGTACAGGTTGGTGTCGTGCTCGCTCATAATGTGGGCGAGGGTCCCGCCCGAGTCGGCCGGTGCCTTGTGGGCCGGGCCGTTGGTGAGGGTGTCCACGTCACAGGGCCTTTCAGCGCGCGGCGGGCAACTGCTGAGGGGCCTGCCGGGCCGCCGCCGTCATGCTGCCCTCGGCCAAGGAACTGCCCGCCGACTGGCTATGGGAGCGCACCAGCTCTCAGCGGCCGCGGCACGTCCGCGTCGGCGCCTTCCGGCTGCTCGACTCGCGCGGCGGCATCGTGGCCCTACGGACGGCGGTCGGTCTGCTCGAAGACCCGGAAATCAAGCTGCGCACCTGGGCCGCGCAATCAGTGCAACGCTGGTGTCCGGCACCGGACGAGCCACACGGCAACGCGGAAGTAGGCGAACTGCTCGACCGGTGCCGACACCTCTTCAGCGACCAGGTGCTGTGCCGACGCAAGCGGGAAGCCGGAGTGGACAGCTGACACTGCACCGCGGTCCAGAACTCCGCTCAGCAGTCGCCGCCCGGTGGCCCTGGTGCCAGCATGCCTGCCTTGGTGACAACTATCGTGCTTCGGCTCAACACGTCCGCCAACTCAACCGCTCAGCCCCGCCAAGTCGGCTGCTCATCCGCCAGCTGAAGCGCTCAGTCACACGTGGTGATCAACCGCCGCGCTAGCCAGAGACGCCAGTTTTATGTCTGGCCCTCAGCCGCGCCGAGAACGGGGTGCGGTCCAGCCTGGTCTCGGCTGCCAGTGAGCCACCCGCTGCCCCGCCGCAAAGTTGTCATCAATGATGGCCCGACGGCTGTAGCGAGCGTGCGGTCCGCACTGCGCCGCGGACCGCACCCTTGTTTTCCTCTACGTGCCCGCACTCCTGATGGTAGGTCGGCTTGGCTGTTGGTCTCCGCTCTCCTGCTCGGCTTGCTTTGCCAGTGCGCCGATGTCGATCTTGGGCAGCCCCTCGCCGGTCTCCCAGTCGATGTCCGGGGCCTGGGAGAACTCGGGTTCAGCAACAGCGGGGTCCGGGAGGTCGATCACGCCGGCGCCGGGCGGGTACTCGCCCACCACGAATGAGTTGTTGATCCTGAAGGAGAGCGTCGCGTCACCGACGAGGGTGTTGTCCGCGCGGTAGACCTCCAGGTGGTGGACCTCCACCCACAAGACGCCCGCTGCCTGCGGCGGGATGCTGATCTGCTTAGGGTAGGACCGCTCCTCGAACTCGGCGACGTTGGTTCTGTGTTCGTAGCCGATCTCCCGGGTGATGTTGACATCGGCCCCCAAGGAGAATGCCTTGAAGGAGACCCCGGCACTGACGTTGACCGAGATGGTGGTTTTCTCGGTGAACGTCTCCTCTTCCTCCTTGCTAAACCCGGTTTTCACGTCCTCGCCTGCGATGACGGGTCTCGATCCTTCGCGGTTGTAGCCGTAGACGGCCACCTCGTATCCGAGTTGACGCCGAATGGTGTAAAAGGGGCTGTTCTCGATCTTCCATTCCTCGCTGCGGTCGGGGTCGTTCACCGCGGTGAGAGGCACGCGCACGATGCGGTCAGTAACCGGGGCAGGCGCTTCCGGCCTAGCGGTTGACGTCATCCTCGGCGGCCCGGGCACCTCGCGCGTCTCGACGTCGGCGGGTACTTCCAGCACCCACGAGGTGGGGGTCGGGTCCGCCACGTTGTAGTGGTTCACCGTGGTCGTGTACTGCGCGGGCAGGAAGAGCCGCTCCGTCCTGTCCGTTACCGAGGTGGGCGGAGCATCCAGCCCCCATACCGCCACGCTCTCATGGGCTCCGGTGCCCCGGTCGTCCCACAGTCGCGGAGTGATCCTCGCCCCTTGGACGTAGGTGTGGCTCACGTGCTCCTGCTTCACGCACCAGGTGGCATTCAGCGGCGGGGCCTCGTCCCATCCCGGCCACCACAGATCCCCCAACGCCACGTAGCCGTTCGGTGGGATCGGCCTCCACGCCGAGCCGTACAGGCCCGCGCCGCTGTTCCGGTCATGCCACAGCCGCTCGTAGCGCACCGGGCTGGCCAGCGGCCCCTGCCCGTTGCCCCGGTTGCGAACCAGCGGCAACGGCCGACCGGTCGCCGACCAAGCCTCGTCTTTGACCTCATCAACAGTTCCGGCGAAGACGTAGGTCCCCAATGGGCGGAACGAGTTCGCCGGAAGAAGCGTCGGAAGCCAGAAGTTGGCGTCCCTCTGGCCGCGTGCCCCGAAGCTGCTCCACACAAGAGTGCGGGCCGTCGTGTAACAGATGTCGATGTCACCGAAGGTTTCGATGCGTGGCATCGTGCCCCCTGTCCTGGTGTGCCCGCGCGGTGCAGGCACGCAGGAGGAGGCTAGACCGGATCCCTGCGAGGAGACCCCGAGGACCTGCGAACCCGGGCGCCGCAACAGCGCATGTCGGCCACTTCCGTTTCGCTACCGCGGCCCCTGAGGGTGGCGCGAGTGCCGGGGTGTCTCGTGAGCTGCGATGACGTACTCACCGCCTGTTTTAGTCACGTCCGGTGAGGGCCCTTGACCGTCCTGCCTCCGCGCCGGTGGTGGCGGTGGCCCGGCTCTTCCGCCACTCCGTTGACCGGTGCGTGTGGATCAGGCGTGGACCAGGATTCGGGCTCCGGTGCCCGCTCGCAATGCAGCCGTGGGGCTTGCGCGAGTGGGGGGTTTTGGCCGTGCTGGGGCATGTTCCGGCCGTTCATGTTGGTTCGCCCGAAGCGGTATCAGGCGACAGCTGTAGCGTCCTGGCGAACTGCCCCTGGGGACCGGTTACTGCCTGAGCCCGGCATGCCCATCTCATGGCCACGGAGGTGCTCCAGCCGCTGACCAGCTCTGCCCTATACAGCTTCCGTGACCGACCGCAAAAGGAGCTACGTCATGCCTCACACAACTGCCGACAGCAGCGGCAATGAGCCATCGTCGGAACACGTCACGTCCGCTGCGGACATGGCAGCGTTCCTGTCTCAATTGACACTCGAAACGGCTCCCGAGTACCAGGGCGACGAGACCGCCGCGTTCGGCGAATCGATACCAGTACTGTCACAGCTGAACAACTGGATGTCAGGCATACCAAACGAAACCAAAGTGACCGACATCTCGATCCCGGGCACGCACGAGAGTTGTGCTGTCCACGACGACACGGCCTTCGGGTATGGGCGGTGCCAGGCCCAGAACCTGGAGTGGCAGCTCAACAACGGTATCCGATTCATCGACATCCGCTGCGCCCGTCGCAGCCCACAGTATTTCGAAGTGTTCCATGGCAATATAAACCAGCACCTATATTTCGGCAGCGTGCTGCAGATGTGCCACGAATTCCTCAAGGCGCGCCCCACCGAGACGATCTTCATGCGGCTCTCGGAGACCAAGTCCGATTCGGCGGCTGCCGACTTCAAGCGCACCTTCGAAGATGTCTATCTCGACCAGGACGGATGGCGCCGCCTGTTCCACATCAGCAATCAATTTCCGACTCTCGGTGAGGTTCGCGGAAAGATCGTACTGGCGACCAGGGGTCCCTACATCGGCGGACTGGACCTCGGCTCCAGCCTGTTCGACATCCAGGACCACTGGAACAAGCCGGGAATAGACGCCAAGAAATCCTACGTTCGCAATCACCTGATCAAGGCGATGGACGCCGGACCGTCCAAATCGAAGATGTTCCTGAACTACACTACCGCGACAGGCTCTCCTCATACCCCTTGGGGTTACGCCCAGAGACTTAATCCATACACTCTCCAGGAACTGACTCGCCTGCACGACCGTACAAAATCCGTGGGCGTGGTCCTGCTGAACTACTGCGACCGCCCCCACAACTCAACCTCCGGCGGATACACCAACATGATGACGGAAGTCATCAACATGAACCGCATACGGCCGTGGACACCACAGATCACCGTTCCGGTGCAGAGCCAGTACACCGAAACAAAACCCGTGTTCAGCGGCACCGGAGGACAGCCGGGGGAAACCATCACGGTGGTCAAGACCGGAGAACCCGGCACAGTACTGGGCACTGCCACTGTAGACCGCGAACGGAAGTGGTCAGTCCCCTGCAACCGGGAGCTGCCAGAAGGTCCGTACTCAATCAGCGCACGACAGTCGAACGAATACGGACAATCGGACTGGGTGCCGAACCGCACCTTCCATGTACGAAAGCAGGTGCCTCCGCCGCCCCGGCCTCCGGCAATTGTCGAACCGGGACACCTGGCATCGGTATCACGGCGCCCGACCTTCAGAGGCACCTACGGACAGCCGGGGGCCATCATCACCGTCTGCAAGAAGGGCGACCCGAATACCGTGCTAGCCGAAACGCGTGTGACGAATGGCGACATGTGGGCCGTGCAATGCAACCGGGACCTGCCCATCAATCGGTTGTACGAGATCAGCGTCAAACAGTCCAACCCCGGCGGCTCCTCGGACTGGGTACATCGCACCTTCGACGTGTCGCCACTGTAATCACTGGAGAGGATGAGCGGGCACGATGGCCGGAGGCCGCGAAAAGGGCTCTAGTGTCCTGCGCCAGTAGTGGTTCGTTAGTTGTTGTGTGACTTCTGCTGCTGGTGCGTCAGTTCCTCGTCGGGGTCCGAAGCTGGAGCCGTTACTCCTGGCCGAGGACGAGCGTGCGGTGCTCGAGCGGTGGACCCGCCGTGCGAAGTCGGCGCAGTCACTTGCTCTGCGGGCGCGGATCGTGCTGGCGTGTGCGGGCCCGCAAGTGCCGCCGATCGTGGAGGTGGCCCGGAACCTGGGGGTGGCTGCGGACACGGTCCGCAAGTGGCGGCGCCGGTTCCTGGCTCAGCATCTGGACGGGCTGGTGGATGAGCCCCGGCCGGGCCGGCCGCCCGTCATCGGTATCGATGCGGTGGAAGCCGTGGTGGTGGCGACCCTGGAGGAAATCCCGAAGAACGCGACCCACTGGTCGCGTTCTTCGATGGCGGACCGCAGCGGGCTGTCGAAGTCGACCGTCGGCCGGATCTGGCGGAGGTTCCAGCTCAAGCCCCATCTGACGGACACCTTCAAACTGTCGACGGATCCGTTGTTCGTGGAGAAGGTCCACGATGTCGTCGGCCTGTACTTCAACCCGCCCGAGGGCGCGGTGGTTCTCTCGGTGGACGAGAAGTCCCAGATCCAGGCCCTGGGCCGGTCCCAGCCCGTACTGCCGATGATGCCGGGCATGCCCGAGCGACGCACCCATGACTATGTGCGCAACGGGCTGACCACCCTGTTCGCCGCGTTCGACGTCGCCACCGGTGAAGTCATCACCGCCCTGCACCGACGCCACCGGGTCCTGGAGTTCAAGAAGTTCCTGATCCGGATCGACAAGACAGTCCCTGCCCACCTGGCGGTCCATCTCATCGTCGACAACTACGGCACCCACAAGACCCCCACGATCAGAGCATGGCTGGGCAGACACCCCAGGTTCCACCTGCACTTCACCCCGACCTACTCATCCTGGCTCAACCAGGTCGAGCGGTGGTTCGGCTTCCTCACCGACCAGAAGATCCGCCGAGGCACACACCACAACGTGCAAACCCTAGAAGCCCACATCCGCACATGGGTCAAGGAGTGGAACACCAACCCCAAGCCGTTCATCTGGACCAAAACCGCCGCAGAAATCCTCGACTCCCTCGCCCGCTACTGCCAACGGATCTCCGGCGCAGGACACTAGGGCCCAGCGGCGGTTGCCGTCGGTGTGCCGCAGGTGGGCGACGACGTTGTGCAGGACTCGGGCGGCTTCGACGGCGGCGGCGTTCAGGCGGTCGTGTTCGCGGACGGGGAGGTTGGCGTCCCAAACGGGCTCGGGACGCGGGGCGGAACGGGCGCTTGGTTGTGGCGGAGCGGCCGGCCGGGGCCGGGGCCGGGGCACTGACGCGAACCGAAAAGTGGGTCGGTGCACGCCATACTCGTCAGCCATCCGGACCGGTTCGACCTCATCAAGCACCCACCCATGGAGTCGCCGGCGACGTGGACCTGCGGGGCAGCCCAGAGAATCATGGAAGAGCGCCAATAGCCCAGTTCACGTCCTTGCACCCGGATGGCGACGGGCCACGGCTGCCACGTCCGTGGTTGCAGTTCTGGTTGCATTCACCTCCGTACAGCACCGTTCAAAAGCCCCACCCACCGGCGGTGGGGCCCTTCTTCGTTCGTGCTCTCCATTGTGGTCTCGGCGGCCCTGACCTCACGCTTCTCTGGCCGAACGGCTGCCCCTGTCCACGTCGACGGTCGTAAACAGGGAACACCGACTACTCGATCGCCGGCTCCTACCAGTACCGGGGCCGGAGTCACGTGTATGGCTCGCCCGGCGGACAGGGCGGACAGGGGTGTAGAAAAGAGTGTGTGATCAGGCGTTTCGGCCGACTACGGGGCGTGTCGGTTCGGTCGCTGCTCCCCAAGCGCCCCAGAAGTGTCGCCGGGCAGGTCTTCATCCTCCAGGTGGCAGTCGTCGTCCTGCTCGTCATCGGCGCGATTCTGGCGCTCGCGCTGCAGACCCGGCGCGATCTCGACAACGAGGCCAAGAACCGCTCGGTCGCCGTCGCGGAGACGTTCGCCCACTCGCCGGGGCTCATCGCGGCCATGAATTCACCCCATCCCTCCAAGGTGCTCCAGCCGATCACCGAGGAGACCCGCAGGGCGGCGCACGTGGACTTCATCGTGGTGATGGACACCAAGGGCATCCGCTACACGCATCCGCTGCCGGATCGGATCGGGAAGCGTTTCGTGGGCACCATCGGACCGTCCCTGGCGGGCAAGGTCCTCGTCGAGAGCGTGCAGGGACCCCTGGGCCGCGAGGTGCAGGCGGTGGTGCCGGTGACCGCACCGGGCGGCAGGGTGGTGGGCCTGGTCTCGGCCGGTCTCAAGGTCCGCAATGTGAGCAGCGAGACCAACCACCAGCTGATCGTCATCCTGGGCACGGGCGCGGTGGGCCTCGCGTTGGCCACCGGCGGCACCGCGCTGGCCACCAGACGCCTCAGGCGCCAGACCCACGGGCTCGGCCCGGCGGAGATGACCCGCATGTACGAGCACCACGACGCGGTTTTGCATGCCGTGCGGGAAGGCGTCGTCATCGTCGCGGGCGACGGGACGGTGCTGCTCGCCAACGACGAGGCCCGGCGGCTGCTGGGACTGGCCCCCGACTCCGAGGGCCGCCCGGTCGCGGAGCTGGAAGGACTCGATCCCGCCACAGCCGAGCTGCTGGCGTCCGGCCGGGAGGCCACCGACGAGGTCCATGCGACCGGGGACCGGCTGCTGGTGGTGAACCAGCGGCCCACCGACGGCCCCGGGGGCCCGATGGGGACTGTCGCTACCATCCGCGACTCCACGGAGCTGCGGGCGCTCACGGGCCGGGCCGAGGTGGCGCGCGAGCGGCTGCGGCTGCTGTACGACGCGGGGGTCGGCATCGGTACCACGCTGGACGTCAGACGCACGGCCGAGGAACTGGCCGAGGTCGCGGTGCCCGCCTTCGCCGACTTCGTGACCGTCGACCTGCCCGACCCGGTGCTGGGCGGGGAGGAGCCCAACCCCACGAGCTCGGAGATGCGCCGGACCGCCGTCAGCGGTATCCGCGACGACCACCCGCTGTACGAGTGCGGCCAGCTGATCGAGTTCCTTCCGTCGACCCCGCAGGCCCGCGGGTTCGGCAGCGGGCACGCCGAGCTGGTGCCGGACCTGTCGCGGGCGCCGGGCTGGCAGGCGCAGGACCCGGAGCGTACGGAAGACATCATCGGCTACGGCATCCACTCGCTCATCACCGTCCCCCTCCAGGCCCGCGGGGCCGTGCTGGGGGTGGCCAACTTCTGGCGCTCGGAGAAGCCCGAGCCCTTCGACGAGGACGACCTCTCCCTGGCCGAGGAACTGGTCGCCCGCGCCGCGGTGTCCGTGGACAACGCCCGCCGCTACACCCGCGAGCACGCCCTGGCCGTGACACTCCAGCGCAGCCTGCTGCCGCGGGCACTGCCCCGGCACAGCGCCGTCGAGGTGGCACACCGCTACCTGCCCGCGCAGTCCGGGGTGGGCGGCGACTGGTTCGACGTGATCCCGCTGCCGGGCAGCCGCGTGGCCCTGGTCGTCGGCGACGTCGTCGGCCACGGCCTGCACGCGGCGGCGACGATGGGGCGCCTGCGCACCGCGGTGCACAACTTCTCCACGCTGGACCAGCCGCCCGACGAACTCCTCAGCCACCTCGACGAACTGGTGAGTCGTATCGACCAGGACGAGGCGGGTGCCGCAGGCGGGCTGGAGGGCTCGGCGATGACCGGGGCCACCTGCTTGTACGCGGTCTACAACCCGGTCACCCGCCGCTGCTGCTTCGCCCGCGCCGGGCATCCGCCGCCCGCCGTGGTCCGCCCCGACGGGAGCGTCGAGTTCCCCGACATCCCGGCCGGACCGCCACTCGGGCTCGGCATCATGCCGTTCGAGACCATGGAAATGGACATCGAGGAGGGCAGCCGGCTCGTCTTCTACACCGACGGGCTGATCGAGGACCGCACCCGGGACATCGACGCCGGCATGGAACTGCTGCGCCAGGCGCTCTCCCGTACCGACCGCACACCGGAGCAGACCTGCCACGACGTGCTCGGCGCGCTGCTGCCCGGCCGCGCGAAGGACGACGTGGCGCTGCTGGTCGCCCGTACCCGGGCCCTGGGACCCGACCGGGTCGCGGAATGGGACGTGCCGCCCGTCCCCAGCGCCGTCGCCGGGATGCGGGCCGCGGCTGCCGCGAAGCTCAGGGAATGGGGTCTTGCGGACCTGGAGTTCGGTACGGAACTGATCCTGAGCGAGCTGCTCACCAACGCAATCCGCTACGGCTCCCCGCCGATCAGGGTACGGCTGCTGCACGACCAGGGCCTGACCTGCGAAGTGACCGACGGCAGCAGCACATCGCCCCACCTGCGGTACGCGGCCACGACGGACGAAGGAGGCCGCGGGCTGTTCCTGGTCGCCCGGACCTCCGAGCGCTGGGGCACCCGCTACACCGCCGAAGGAAAGATCATCTGGGCGGAGCAGCTCCTGTCCGACGAAGGGGCCCCGCCACCGGACCTGGACGGCAAAGCGCTGCTCGACCTCTTCCCCGACGACGAACTCCTCTGACGTCCCGCCTGACGCCACCGCCGGGACCCCCGGTGCCGCCGGGGCACCCCACCCGGGCCGGGCGTCAAGGTGCTGGGCCTGGACACTCGCCTGGCACCGAAAGACGCTGCCGAACCCGTGCGCGAGGCTATGGCTGCCTTTGCCTCCGCCGACCCCCAGTGATCGGCTACCCCGGTATGGACGATGCCGTCGTCGGGGGCCGGGGCCTGTGGCGCGCAACCCTCACGGTGTCCGCCGACTCCGGGCACTCCGGCTCCAGCCGAAGCGTTCTGGGCGCCGTCTCCCGCGCCGCGCGTCTTGTCCAGTTCCTCGGCATGGCCGACCTGCCCGGCGCACCGGCGGCGGACGCGGCGTTCGGGCTTCCGCCGAAGCTGTCACTCACCGCCATCCATGGGGGCGAGGGATTTTCCGTGGCAGCGGACCGCTGTGACCTGAACGTCGACGTGCGCACGACCCCGGCCTTCGGTGCCCACGACGCCGAGACGCTGGTCCGCAAGGCCGCCGCCGAGCTCGATGCCGAGCTGCCCGGCCCCGCACCCACGCGCATCACACCCATCGCCCAGCTGGCCGCCCTTCCAGTTGCGGTCGCACGAGCAGCCCGCCGCCGCGCTGATGGATGCCGCCGCCTCGCTGGGCCTGGCGGTGCGGGCCAAGACTGCCGTTGCCTCGGGATGCACGTCCAGTTGGTCGGCGATCCGCTTGATCGCACCAGCACGGCCAGCCGGGTCCTTACGGGCCTCGACCGCCAGACGCGTCGCGCGTTCACGCAGTTCGTCGGGGTATTTACGGGGAGCAGCCCATGATCGGCATCCTTCCGGCTCTTGATGATCTCCATCAAGACCCGGGGCGGTTCAATCGTTCATGTGTCTCGGCATCGATCACCACGGTGGCATAGCGGTGGCGCCGGCGCAGAGCGAAGTCGTCGACACCGATCACGCGGGGCACCCGTCCGGTGGCAGCGGGATACCCAGCAGCACGCGCAGGGCCGTGTGACGAGACATGCCCACCGCGAGTATCGCCAGCAAGCGTGCTCCGCCCCGGCCCGCCAACTCTTTGACCACGGCCTTAACTTGCCTGGTCAGACGGGCTGTCCGGCGCCGATATCGCTCCAGCACCCCCGGCGCCTGCTCGCGGAAGGTGTGACGGCAGCCATGCGTGGGACACACCAGACGCCGCACCCGCACACGGACCACCATCCGCCGCCCATCGAGTGGAATGTCGGCCACGTTCCGCAGGTGGTAGCCATGCACCCGGGCCGTCTCAGCCCCACACCCCGGGCACACAGCCGGGCCCTCGGGCGTCCGCGCCCGGACCCAGATCCGCTCGCCCTCGTCGACCACATCCTCGACAACCAGGGAACCCAGCCCCGAAAACAGCGTAGCCACAAGCTCGTTGATATCTCGCACTCGATATCAACGAGCCCACTAACGCTCCGTTACCACCGGATGTGAGCCAGGGCCGTGGACTGGACAGACCCGTCCTCGTCCCAGTGGTCGAGGACGAGCTGGCGGATGTGGGCCGGGTAGGCCTCGGCGAACGAGCTGTGCGGTGCGCGTCCCTGGCCGGGGGCGGGCTGGAGTCCGTCGTGGAGGACGACCGGCCCGGTCATGGTGGCCCTCTCATGGTGGTGGTAGCAGTTCATCAGGGGGTGGATCGGGCCGTTCCACGTCTCGGCGCGGTCGGTGGGGTGGATGCGGGTGGCCAGGGCCCACGTCAGGTCGGTGTCGTCGGCGGGGTCGATGTCGTCGTCGAGGACGAAGACCCGGGCATGGAGCCTTCCGGTCCGGGTCCCTGCGGCCATGACCTCGCCGATGCGGTGGACGAACTCCTGGGAGTCGGTGTCCGGGAGGAGTTCCCGCCAGCTCGCCGGGACGGTGAGCACCAGCCAGTGGGAGGCCGCGCGCAGGGGGGACCAGGCCGTGGTGATCGGCAGGCCGGCGGCGCGCAGGTCATGCAGGACATCGGCGGCGATACCGACGCCGGTGACGGTGTGGAACTCGTCCACCGGGCGGCCCTCGGCGACGATCGGCCAGATCGGGGCATCGCGGTGGGTGATGCACTCGACGGTGTAGACCGGCTGACGGGAGGCTTCGTCGGGGACGTATCCGGCGAACTCCCCGAAGGGTCCCTCGATGGCGGAGCGTTCCACGGACAGGTGCCCTTCGATGACGACTTCCGCACTGGCGGGCACTGCGAGGTCCGACAGCTCGCACTTCACGACCTCGACGGCCTCGCCGTGCAGGGCGCCGATGAAGCCGGCTTCGTCGACACCGTCGGGGAGCGGGATGCCACCGACGAAGGGGATCGCCGGATCGCCGCCCTGGACGAGTGCGTAGGGCATGGGCTTGCCGATCTTCACCCATTCCTGCCAGATGAGACCGATGTGCTGGGGCGGGATGACCAGGCCGGTCATGCGCTTGCCGTCGATCATCATGATGCGGGCTATCGACCAGTTGGTCCACGAGCCGTCCGGGGTGCGCGCGACGATGATCCCCCAGGTGTTGAGGTATCGGCCGCCGTCCTGCTCGTGGACGCGAGGTACCGGGAAGCGATCCAGCGTCGCGTCCTGACCGAGGAGGATGTTCTGCTTGCAGGGGGCCCCGTCGCGGGACACGAGCCTGGGCGGCACCGCAGGCAGATCCCGGGTCGCCGCCAGCGTGTCCACGAGCTGCGCGGCAGTCAGGTCCGGGGGCAGCCCCAGGGAGAGCGCGACACGGGCGAGCGGCTTGCCGGGCACGGAGCTCAGCGAGGCGGGTGCGCCCATCAGGCGGAAGCCGGGCTCCGCCCCGCTGACGTTCTCGAAGAACGGCGCGGGAGCGGTGCGCTCGTAGGAGAGTCGGGTGATTGCCGCGGCTTCCAGGTCCCAGCTCACCTCGCGCCGCACGCGCTTGAGGTCGCCGAGGGTGTCGAGTGCGGCGAGATGCGCACGTAGGTCCTTGGGCGGGTTCATGGGTGTGGTTCCTTCCCTAGTTCGTCTGGAGGGCCCGCGGGTGCGTGGCGGCGGCACGCATGCCCTCCCAGCGCCGGGCCCGTGTGGAGTCGATAGCGAACTGGTCGCAGATCCTGGCCACGATGTGGTCGACGATGTCGTCCACGGTGGCTGGATGGTTGTAGAAGGCGGGCATGGGCGGCACGATGGCGGCGCCCATGCGGGCGAGGGCGAGCATGTTGTCCAGGTGGATCTCGCTCAGAGGAGTCTCACGGGGGACGAGGACGAGCTTGCGGCGCTCCTTGAGCGTGACGTCCGCGGCACGGGCCACCAGGCCGTCGGCGTACCCGGTGCGTATCCCGGCGAGCGTCTTCATGCTGCACGGGACGATCACCATCGCGTCGGCGGGGAACGAGCCGGAAGCGATAGCCGCCCCCTGGTCGTCGGGAGAGTGGACGACGTCGGCCAACGCGGCGACGTCGCGGGTACTCATCCCGGTCTCCAGTTCGACCGTGGCCCGCGCCCAGCGCGTCAGCACGAGGTGCGTCTCCACGTCGGGATGCCGACGCAGTTCCTGAAGGAGCCGGACTCCCAGGACGGAGCCGGTCGCTCCCGTCATTGCGACGATCAGACGCACTTGTGTCTCCCTGATTGCTCTCTTCGGCCAACGGATGGGCCGCGACAGGGCCCCGTCGCGGTGTCGGGTCGTCAGCCCCTCAGGCGGTCGCCTTGAGGGTGTCGTCGAGCCAGTCGTAGATGCGGGCCTGGGTCAGGCGCATGGCGCCGGGGTGGCAGTGGGCGCCGGCGCCTTCCTCGGCGGTGAACACCATCAGGGTCTTGGGGCAGGTGAGGTGGTCGTAGAGCTGTTCGGGCTGGCCCTTGAAGAACATGTCCTCTTCGGCATCGCAGACGAGGGTGGGGCACTGGATCTTCTCGGCGATGCCGCCGGCGAGGGTGTAGTCGAGGTAGGAGGCGTTGAAGGCCCGGGGGGTGTCGACGCCCATGACGTACATGCCGTGGTTGATCGCCCAGCGCGCGATCGGGTCCTTGGCCATGAGCTGCTCGAGGGCGGCGTCGAGGTCCGGGGCGGATTGCGCGCGCAGGAGCCGCTCGGCCTCCTCACGGGTGCCGGGGATGTTGCGGACGGAGGTCTGGCCGAGGTCGTAGAGGCCGTCGACGGCGATCAACGCGGCCAGGCGGTGCTCGAACGCGGCGGCCCTGGGGGCGAGGACGCCGCCCATGCTGATGCCCAGCAGCGCGATGCGGCTGTTGTCGACGTCCGGGAGGGTCTCGGCGAAGTCGACGACGGGGGTGATGACGTTCTCCCAGTCGGGGCGGAAGACCAGGCCCTCGTGGTGGCGCGGACCGGGCATGCCGGGGCCGTCGAAGACCAGCACGGTGTAGCCGCGTTCGACGCCGGCCATCGCCCCGAAGAAGTGCAGCTCCTCCGCGGTACCGTCGAAGCCGTTGTGCATGATCAGCGTCGACCGCGGGGTCCCGGAGTCGTCGACGCGGTACAGGTAGCCCGGCAGGGTGGTGCCCTCGTACGGGATCTCGACCGGCTCGATGACCGGGGTGAACAGCGCGGCCGCCGCCCGGAAGCAGGCCACGCTGCGGTCGTAGGCGTGGTCGTGACGCGGGTCGCAGGGGTGGCCGTGCAGGAAGAACTCCGCCGAGCGGTAGTAGTTCGACGCCCGCAGGAACCCGTCCCGGGCACTGACCCGGTGACCGGCCGCCAGCGCCTTCTCGGCCTCGCCGGACACCCGGTCCGCGGTGGCCAGCCACTCGGTGTACCAGCTGGCGTAGTCGCCCTCGGTGATGCGCTCGCCGGTGGACACGACCTCGCCGAAGTCGGCCCCGCCGTAGGCGATGTGACTCATCGAGCGCAGGGTCTCGTACCAGAACTGGATGTTGTTCGGGAACAGCAGCTGCTTCATCGCACACACTCTCCTCGGATGCGCTAAGCACGGATCTGTGCTTACGAGGAGGACTGTAGACCCGCCGGGCACTACAAAGCAAACATCTGTGCTTACGATGTGGGGGTGACTCCGAAACAACCCACCGAACGCATCCGCAAGAGCCCCGAACAGGTCCGCGCGGCCGTCCACCAGGCGATCATCGACCTGCTCTGCGACCCGCAGGGCGAAGACCTCAGCATCCCCGCAATCGCGCAACGCGCCGGCGTCAACCACACCAGCGTCTACCGGCGCTGGGGCAGCCTCGACGCACTCCTGGCCGACATGGTCACCACCCGCCTCGAACGCGACTCGCCGCTGAACGACACCGGCACCCTGCGCGGCGACCTCCTCGCCTGGGCCGAAGCCAGCGTCGCGAGCATCCGCACACCTGAAGGACGCGCCCTCGTACGCGCCGTCATCCTGTCCATGCCGAACAGCGCCCAGGCCCAGGACGAGCGTGCGCAGCACTTCCTGCGCCGGATGCACTCCATCGAGCAGATCCGCCGACGGGCCACCGCCCGGGGCGAGAACCCACCACCCCCGGAGCAGATCCTCGACCAACTCATCGCGCCCTTCTACCTGCGGGCGATCTTCGGCATCGACCCGCCGACCACCGGCTACCCCCAGCTTCTCGTCGACAGACTCCTCAGCAGCGAAAGCGGGGAGTGTTCAATGATCGCGGATCCGATGATCAAGGAGACGCCAGACGAGCGACACCACCATCGAGCAGATACCGGGCAGCGAGCCGACGGCGGGGGCCGTGACGGCGAGTGACGAGCAGTTGGTTGCGATGCTCGTGGACCGGGCCCGGTCGGAGGGCATGCAGCTGACTGGGGAGAGCGGACTGCTCCAGCAACTGACCAAGCGGGTCCTGGAGTCCGCCCTGGAGGGTGAGATCACCGATCACCTCGGATACGAGAAGCACGATGCTGGCTTTGTTCACGGGATCGGGGTTCTGGCACAGATCTTGGGGAGCGATCGCGGAGGGTGACGGTGGCGTTCGATTCGCTCAGAGCGCGATCGGCCGGTACTTCAGAGCCTCGTCGACAATCTGCTCCGCAGACGGGTCCTGAAGGATGTCCGAGGGATGGAAGACCAGGTCACTCACCCGGGGATGCGACACGTTCGCGTCCAGGAGCCGCAGGTAGTAGCCGCTCTCCGCAGAGCCAGTCAGGAGTCTGCGAACGATCTCAACGAGCTCGTCCCGGGTGATGTCCGCAACCACGGGGCGAGCCGGCCGGGCCGCCTCCCTCGCGAACTCCTCCAGACTCCTGCTTCCGTCGTACTCAGCGAAGTCGAGAGCCACGTAGTCGTGACCGGTCATCGCGTTGAACGCCTCGATCGCCTCGCCCGCCACCTCTGGGCGGGCGACCAGCAGCTCAGCGATCTGCTCAACCTCCGCGCACAGCTCGTCCAGCCGCTGCTGGCTCACGGGCGGGGGCAACAGCTCCGGTCTCAGGTCCACAGCCGCATTATGTCCGTCGGTCCCGACACGCCCCAGCCAAGCTCTCTGGGTGCGGTCAGTCCTCGGTCTTGGCGCAGGGTTCGGAGGCTTGGAGTGCTACTGGAGCAGGATCATCTTGCGGAGTAGCGAGCCGCCCTGCGTTCCTCGGACAGTGGCGTTGAGGGGATTCTATGCTGCGGCCTGCAACTCTTCGTACTCGGCGTGCACTTCTGCGGGGGTTCGGTAGCCGAGGCCGGAGTGGAGGCGTTTGTGATTGCAGAACATCTCGATGTATCGGACGATTGCCCGGCGAGCGTGCGTGCGCGTCGGGAACGACGTTCGATGTACAAGCTCATTCTTCAGGGCCCCGAAAAATGATTCGGCCATGGCATTGTCCCAGCAGACTCCGGTGCGGCCGACGGAGGCTCTGAGCCCCAACGAACCGAGTTTCTCCCGGAGTTCACGGGAAGTGTATTGACTGCCGCGATCCGAATGAAATATGCAGCCGTCGGCGAGGTCGATGTTCCGTGCCGTCATGTTGAGTGCGTCCGATATGAGCGACGTCTTCATGTGGTCGGCCATCGCCCAGCCGACCACGGCCGTGGTGTGACAGTCAATGACCGTCGCGAGATACAGAAACCCAGCCCAGGTGTGAACATATGTGATATCGCCGACCAGTTTACGTCCCGGTGCATCCGCGGTGAAGTCGCGGGCCATCAAGTCGGGCGTGGCCGGCGCCGTTTCGTCGGCGATGGTGGTGGTCCGCCACGGGCGGGGCCGGCATGGCACCAGACCCAGCTCGCGCATGAGAGCGCGGACCAGCTCCGGCCCGGCCTGCACGTTCATCCGCGCCAGGGCTGCGTGGACGCGCCGGTAACCATAGGTTTCGTGCGAGTCGGCGAACACCCGCTGGATGATCGCCTTGAGCTCTGCGCGGCGCTCGGCGGTTGCCGACATAGGCCGCGAACGCCAGTGATAGAAACCGCATGTGGATACACCCGCCCAGGCGCACATGCGCTGTACGGGGAAACTGTCGGACTCGCCGTCGATGAACTCGTACTTCTCCGTCACCGGTATTCCTGGGCGAAGAAGGCTGCCGCTTTTCCCAAAAACTCCGTCTTCATCCGCAGTTCCCGGTTCTCGCGTTCCAGCTCACGCAGGCGAGCACGTTCGCTGATGTTGAGGGACGGTTCCTCGCCGGCGGGCTCCTGCCGGTAGCGGCTGACCCAGGTACCCAGAGTTCCCTCGTTCACCTGGATTTCCCGCGCGACCTCGGCTATCGGCCGGGACTCCACGATCACCATCTTGACTGCCTCGTCCCTGAATTCGGGACTGAACTTCCTACGCTTTGGTGCCACGTGCTCTCTCCGCCGTTCCTGACCATGATCCTATCGGGGACCAGTGTCCGAGAACTTCGGGGCGGCTCAACTCGGTACATTGAATTCTGGTACAATCGCAAACGCCTCCACTCGGCGGTAGGTTACCGCCCTCCGTATGAAGTCCACGCCGAGTACGAGAAGTTGCGAATCGCCGCGTGAAGTAGACGGTCAGGCGACTGTCCGGAAAACGCGAGGCCCCTCAGTCCTGAGTGCCGGGAGGCGTACGACGCGGCCTACCGGGTTTTTCGGGATGCGTACGTCACGTTCATCGGGCTGGCGCGAGGGGCGCTGGAGGTCAAGAACACATAGCAGGCTGCCCCTCATCCTCTTCGCGATCAGATGCGCGCAGGCCAAGTTCCCGTCCGTCCGCTGCTGGTACCGCCGGACCACGAGGCGCCGACAACCCACAAGGCGGAGCGTCTGATGCGTACACAGGGTGACGTCGTAACTGGCCATACGCGGGGAATTCGACGTGGCCGCTGTCAGCAGCGGCCGTCGTGCTTCTCGGCGAACCGGGTGAGGAAGCTGGGCTCGAAGATCACCATCACTTCTGTGCCGGGATGGCGCCCCAGCTCCTGGAGGAGCGAGAAGGGGATGTCAGGTTCGCCGAAGCTGTCCAGCAGGACGAAGAGGGGTTTCCCCAATGCTCCGATGCCCCGCAACTTCTGCAGGAGGGCCGGGTGGAAATCTCCGTGACGTATGTCCACAGCTATTCGTTTGGTGATGTCGTCCGTTTGCCGGGAGCGGACGAGCTCCATCTGACGCTGTAACTCTTTGACGCACCGGGTGTCCTCCTCCATGAGGATCACGCGCATACGTTTCGGGAACCTGTGCAGAGCGTCGGCGAAGACTTCGTAAGCGATGACCGGGGAACCGGGATCGCCCTGTTTGTAGACCCCAGCGCCCGCGAAGCCTTTTACTCGGCGGGACTGCGGTAGCCGAGGCTGCTGTGCAGTCGGTGCAAGTGGTACCAGCCCTCGACGAAGTCGAAGATCGCGGCGTGGGCCGCGGCTCGACTGGGCCAGGAGCTCGTGTCGAGCAACTCCCGTTTGATGGTGGCGAAGAACGACCCGGCCGCCGCCGTCCGCGAGAGCATCGCCACTCTGCGGGCCCTGGAGGCGCGCGCCGCGCGGCTGCCGCTGGACGAGCTGCGCGAGGCGCTTCCGGCACGACGCGATGGCGTGCAGCGCATCGTGCGCACCGCGCTGTTCGGCTGGGGGCCGGACTGCATCGGATGGTCAGGGCGTGCTCAACTCGAAGCGTTCCACCAGCACTTCGCCGCCGAGGGCCTGGGTGGCGTGGTTGAAGACGGCGAAGCGGTAGCCCAGGAAGAACTCCCACGCGTTGGTCATGGTGAAGGCCGGGCCGAGCGGGGTGAAGGTGGTGCCGTCGGTGCTGTAGGAGAACGTCGCCCGGCGGCCCGGCCCCGGGCTGATGTCGGCGGCGGCGCGCAGCCAGACGCGGCTGCCGGACGCGGGGAGGTCGGCGCCGGCCTGCTCGGTGCCGGTGCGGGTGGTGTTCCAGGCGGCGTCCATGGTCAGGCCGTCGAACATCACCAGCCTGCTGACGCCGTCCTGCCGCGTGACGCCGATCCAGGCGGAGGAGTCCCGCAGCATCGCCAGCCCGGCCCGGTCGCCGTCCGCCATCCCGGAGCAGTCGAGAACGACGGTCGCGGTGGAGGCGGGGCCCTGGATGCGTCGGGTGAGGGTGTTACGGGCGTTGTAGAGGTCGTCGGTGACGGTGGCGGTCCTGAGGGTGAGCCCGTTGTCGACGGTGAACGCGGCGGTGTCGGGGTTGTGGTTCCACTCCCAGTACGGCGCCAGCGCCGTCCCCTCGAAGGTGTCGGCGCCGGTCATCGGCGGGAGCGGGTGCGGGGTGACCGGGTAGGGGTATGTCTGGCCCCACTCGCCGTCGACGGTCTGGAGCTCGGGCCAGCCCTCGGCGTTCCAGGTGACCGGGGCCAGGGCGGGGACGCGGCCGCCGGGATAGGCGTCGATGAAGCCCATGTGGTACCAGTCGCCGTTCGGGGTGTCGACCAGCGCGCCCTGGTGCGGCACGCCGCCACCGGGGATGGGGCGGGGCAGGTCCCACAGCACCTCCCGCATCTCGTACGGGCCGAAGGGGCCTGAGGTGGACTTCCAGATGTACTGCCCGGCGGTGCCGTCGGCCGGGCGGGTGACGAAGATGTAGTAGTTCCCGTTGATCTTGTAGAAGCGGGAGCCCTCCATCAGGCCGAACTCGTCGGGCTTGGTGAGCACGTGCTCGGACCTGACCTCGGTGAGCATGTCCGGGGCGAGCTGCGCGACGTGGATTTCGTTCGCGCCGTACGCCACGTACGGGGTGTCGTCGTCGAAGAGCAGCCCCGCGTCGTAGTAAATGCTGCCGATCTCGGCGTGCCGGGTCCAGGGGCCCGCTGCGTCGGTGGCGCTGTATACGTACGACCGCTGGAAGCCGATCTGGCCCAGCCAGTAGAAGGTCTCGTCGCTGGGGCGGTAGCGCATCGAGGACGCCCAGATGCCCCCGACGTACGCCCGTCCGCCGTTGAGGTCGTACGCGTCGCCGAAGTCGAGGACCGGCACCGAGTGGCCGATGAACTCCCAGTTGACCAGGTCGTAGGAGCGCAGGACGGGCGCGCCCGGCGAGTAGTGCATGGTCGAGCCGGTGTAGTAGTACGTGTCGCCGACGCGGATGACCTCGAGGTCGGCGAAGTCCTGCCAGATCACCGGGTTGGTGAACTGCTCCTGCTGGGCAGTCGTGGCCGCCGCCGCGGGCATCGCCGGCAGCGTGGCGCCCGCGACCAGGCCGGCGGTGGCCGCCATGACTCTCCGGCGGCTGTGGGGGTGTTGGAGCCAGGACATTCGAGATCAGCTTCCTCACGTGTGGGGGACCGAGAGCCGAAGTTCGAGATATCAAACATCATTCTGAATATCGAACGAGAATGTAGGAGGGGGCAGGAGAGGTGTCAACACCGGGCGATCAGCGGGTGGTTAGCGGCTCGCCCACAGCAGTTGTCGTTCGGTGATCCTCGGACGCCGGCGACCCCGGATCACTCAACAAACCCTGAAACCGACCGACTCACCAGGCTGGACACGTTCCGCGTCTCGTGGTCGACCAGGACGAGACCGCCACCATCCGGGCTCTCCGCGTCCACGGGCGGGCTCGGCCTTGCACCGAGCCCGCCCCAACTCCACCCGTTCCTGATCGCTCGCTGTGACACTCACCGGGCCCGGCGTGCGTCGTTGCCCGCGAACGTCAGGAACACCAAGACCTGCGTCACGCCACCGGCTAACGCTGCAGTGTCAGCACGCCCGGCCGGTACGGCAGGAGGCCGTAGTCCATGCCGTCGGTGCTGGGGTCGCGCCCCTGGTAGAGGAACTGCAGGTTGCAGGGGTCAATGGTCTTGGTCTGGTCGGGGTTGGTGCGAACCAGATCGCCGTGGCTGATGTCCCTGGTCCAAGCCGTCGCGCCGCTGTTGGCACTGCCGGCGAAGGGGTTGGTCACGGTGTTGGCCTGCGGTGACGGTGTCCACGTGCCGTCGAGGCTGGTGGCCGTGAACGAGCGGAAGTAGCGACCATACCCCGTGTAATTCTGGGCCTCGACGATCATGAGGTACTGGTTCTGACCCTGGACCTTGTAGACCTCCGGCGCCTCGAACAGGTTGAGCACCGTGTCGCTCATGATCTTCGTGAATGAACCGAAGGTGCCCGGGAAGTTGCCGATGGGCATGCTGGCGCGGTAGATGCCGCCCTCATCGTCGGCGAAGAACATGTACATGTTCGTGTCGTCGCCAATGAGGGTCACGTCGAGGGGGCCCCCCTTCGGGAGGGTGCCTGTGAAGAGTTCCTGCTGCGGGCCCCAGCCGTTGGGATTGGTGGGGTCGCTCGAGGTGCGATAGGAGAAGCTGTACGGCCAACCCCCGTTGTAGGCGAGCACCCAGAGGTTCTTCGGGGCGAAGTAGAACAGCGTCGGCGCGATGCCATCGAAGGGAATCGTGTTCTGGGTGGCGGTGGCCATGTCGGACCAGTTCGTGAAGGGGCTGAAGGTCGTCAATCCCCAGCGCCCCTGGTCACCGGCGAGGGTGTTGTGCGTCGTGGCATAGACGACGTGCTTGCCGTTGTAGACGACGCTGGTGAAGTCCTTGAGCGAGGCCCACCCCGACTTCGGCTGCGCCAGCGGGCCGGTCGAGGTCCAGCGGTAGGTCGACGGAAGAGCACAGGCGTTGCTCGCTCCGGACAGGCCGGTCCACTTCTGGTTGGCGCCGCCGGTGCACGACCAGAGCCGCACCGCCGTGCCGTTGGCCTTGCCCCAGCCTGCGACCTCCAGGCACAGCCCGGACCGCACGCCGACGATCGTGCCGTCGGGGTTCACCCGCCACTGCTGGTTGTCACTGCCGGTACACGTCCAGATCTGCACCGGGCTCCCGGCCGTGGTGGCGCCGCCCCGGACATCCAGGCACTTGTTGCCGTACACGGTCAGCTGGTTGCTGCCCGTCAACGTCCACTGCTGGTTGATTCCACCGTGGCAGTCCCAGATGTGCACGTTCGCGCCGTCGGTCTGGCTGAAGCCGTCCACATCGAGACACCGGCCGGAATCAACACCGCGCACGTCGCTGGTGATGGCCGCCTGGGCCGGGCCCGCGACGAGCAGCGCCGCCAACGCGGCCAGGGCCGCGACCGCGGCGGCGAGCACCGCGGACGGGCGTCTGAGACTGAAACTACGTCTGTGCATAAGACCTCGTCATCCTTGAGCAAGCGACTCCGGTTTGCCCCGTCGGAGGCTGTCCGGCTGCAGGCGTGATGCAACCCCGTATGTTCGTTATATCGAACAAGGGTCGAAGTACCGATCGAGAGAATGCTAGACATCCCATGAATGACGTCAATCCTTCTCGCACAATCCGCGGGCAGAAACGTTCGCAGGCTGAAACCAGACGGCTACAAGTCCCGTGGTTGTGGTTGTCACCTGAGCCTCTGGTTCGGCTCGGTGCCCGACCCGCGCTCGCGGCGGGGCCGGTGGCACTCACTGACGCCGGTCCGGTCCCGACGGCCCGGTGCAGGTCAGAGCGGTTGGCGAGTGGCTGAGTCTGAACGCCTCGGTGCGCGGCAATCTGGAGCCGCTGCGGGCGAAGATGACCAAGCTCGCCGACCGTGGCTGGCTGCACCCACTTCACCGAGACGTGCGCGTCAGAACTGCCGGAGGTGGTCGTGCACGTGGCCACCACGATCGCCCCGGTCCAGGACGGCGAACTCACCGCCCAGATCCACGACGACCTCGCGGCGATCGACCTGACCCCGGCCGAGCACGCGGTCGACGCCGCCTACATCAGCCCCACGCAGATCGAACGCGCCCAGCGGGTGCACGGCATCACCCTGCTCGGCCCGGTCGTGCCCGACCACAGCCACCAGGCCAAAAGCGGGGCCGGGTTCGACAAGGCCGCCTTCACGATCGACTGGGAGCACCGCCGGGCCACCTGTCCCCAGGGCACCCTCAGCCGCGAGTGGCGGCCCCTGCGCATCAGCGGCCACGGCTACATCCAGGTCAAGTTCGACAAGGCCACCTGCCTGGCCTGCCCCGTCCGCCCCCAGTGCACCGACGCGGTCAGCGGCCCGCGCTCGCTCGCGCTGCTACCCACCCGCGAACTGCACGAGATCCAGCAGCACAACCGTCTCGACCAGCGCACCGAGGACTGGCAGCGCCGCTACGCGATCCGCGCCGGCATCGAAGCCACCCTCTCCCAGAACATCCGCGCCTGCGGTCTGCGCCGAACCCGCTACCGCGGCCTGCCAAAGACGCACGTCCAGCACGTCCTGACCGCACTGGCCTGCAACGTCACCCGCATCGCCGACTGGATCGCCGACCCAGCCCGCCCCCGGCGGCCACCCAGCCACTTCCACGCCCCTCCTAGAGGACCATTTCCAGGGAGAGGTAGTCGTCGTACTCCCCGCGGACGTGGGGATGGGCCTTGGCATCCCAGGGTTGATGAGGGTATTGAGCACTGCTCCCTGCCCGCATGGGGGATGGACCCTCTGCCCGGCGCAGCCAGGCAGCACCACGTTCGTGCACGCGCGGGGATGGACCGGACGACGGATGGATGGCGCACAGCCGGTGGGCAAAGCAGTGCCCGTTGTCATGAATGTAGCGCCCCATGCCGGAGCAAGAGTCCGGTCCGTGGCCCACCACCGGATCAAACGGCACCCACCACCGGACCAACACCACAGGCGGGACGATCCAGGCACTCGCCGGGCCCCCTGGATGCCGGAATTCCTCCACGCCAGAACTACCCACGGCGCTCCCGTCGGAAAGAGACTTCGTCAGGAGCGTCCGGCATGGAAGTCACAGTCCCTGTTACCTGAGGTCAGAGATTCGCCTCAACCTGCCTCAGGAATCAGGTGAGATGCAATATTCCGGCGGCCACTTTGCCCTTCCGTACCTGTCCTCTGGGCCGTTCGGGCAGAACGATCGGTCGGCGGCGTGTCAGGGTGACACCCCCGGTCGAACGACCATTGACAGACTCAGAACCACTGATCAATCATCTCAACCACCGCTCGGGGGATCAGATCCAGCCACCGGCGCGGCCGTTCGATCGCTCGCGTACGGCACATCGGACCATGCGCCGGAATTCCCCCTGGAATCCCCCGACTCCCGCATCACTTGCCCTGTTTATTTCAGTCCATGCAGTGCGCTGCGGGGACGCATCGGCACTCTACAAACCCCGCTGAGACATATATCCAGTCCCGGCTGTGAAAAGGCATCCCGCAGAGGAAGAACTGGCCTTGCCCGCGAACCAAGAATTGCGTCGTTCCATCCCCGAATCGCCTGTCGCGACATCCCGGCAGCCCGCGGCCGTGCCGCTCGTCGACCGGACCGCTCCCCTGGCGCTGTCCTACGCGCAGCAGCGGCTGTGGGTCCTGTCGCAGATGCAGGGCGCGAGCGAGGCTTACCACATGCCCATGGCGGTGGAGTTGCGCGGCGCATTGGACCGACCGGCGCTGGGCAGGGCGCTGGACGCGCTTGTTGCCCGCCACGAGGTGCTGCGTACCCGCTTGGTCGCCGTGGCGGGCGTGCCCTTCCAGCGGGTCGGCCCCGCCGACGCGGGCTTTCCCCTCGCGGTCGCGGATCTCACCGGCGCAGCCGATCCACGGGCTCAACTCGCCGTGCTTCAGCGGGAGGAGGTCACGGCGCCGTTCGACCTGGAGCGCGGGCCGCTGGTCCGGGGGCGCCTGGTGGCGCTGGAGGCCGAACGCCACGTCCTTCTGCTGACGTTCCATCACATCGTTTGTGATGGGTGGTCGATGTCCGTGGTGAACAGGGAACTCGGCGCGCTGTACGCCGCGTTCAAGGCGGGCGGCGACGACCCGCTGTCCGTGCTGCCCGTCCAGTACGCCGACTACGCGGCCTGGCAGCGGCAGTGGCTTTCCGAGGGCGACGCGGAGCGGCAGAGAACCCACTGGCAAAAGACCCTCGCGGGCGCCCCCGCACTCCTGGAACTGCCCACGGACCGGCCGCGTCCCGCCGAGCAGGACTACCGGGGCGCGCAGGTGCCCGTCACCATCGACGAGGAACTGACCTCCGCACTGCGGGCGTTGGGCAAGCGGACCGGCAGCACCCTGTTCAAGACCGTGCTGACGGGCTGGGCGCTGACCCTGTCGCGTCTGGCGGGCACGGAGGACGTGGTGATCGGGGCGCCGGCGGCCAACCGGACCCGTACCGAACTCGAAGGTCTCATCGGCTTCTTCGTGAACACCGTCGCGCTGCGGGTCGACCTGTCGGGCGAACCGACGGTGGCGGACCTGGTGCGCAGGACGGATGCGGCCGCGCTGTCGGCGCTCGACCACCAGGACCTGCCCTTCGAGCAGGTCGTCGAGGGGGTGAACCCTCCCAGGAACCTCGGGCACACCCCGCTGTTCCAGGCGATGCTGGCCTGGCAGAAGGTCACCGAGGAAACGTTGGAGCTGCCCGGCGTCGAGAGCGTGCCGCTGGAGTTCCCGCGCTACACCGCCGCGTTCGACCTGACGCTCTGCCTCACGCCGCGGGACGGCTGCGTGACGGGGAAGCTCGACTACGCGTCCGCGCTCTTCGACGCGGCGACCGCGGAGCGCCACGTACGCCAACTGCTGTATGTGCTGCGGCAGATGGCCGACGACCCGCAGCGGCCCGTCGCCGACCTGACACTCCTGGACGAGCGGGAACTCCACCAGGTCCTGGTGGAGTTCAACGACACCGAGCTGGCGCCGACCCCCACCGGTCTCGTGGAGCGGTTCGAGGCTTGTGTGCGTGAGCGGCCCGACCAGGTCGCCGTGGTCCACGAGGGTGAGCGGCTCGACTACGCGACGCTGGACCGGCGCGCCAACCGCGTCGCCCAGGCCCTGATCGCCCGGGGCGTGCGCACCGACCGGGTCGTGGGGCTGCACATGGGCCTCTCGGTCGATCTGGTGGTCGGCATACTCGGCGTGCTCAAGGCGAGCGGCGCGTACCTGCCGCTCGACCCCGCGCTCCCCCACGAACGCCTCACGAACATGGTGGCCGACTCGGGCGCCGTGCTGGTCCTGAGTGACACGGACGGCGCCCCCTCGCCGAGCACGACGCCCCGGGACGACAGCGCCCCGGGGCCCGAAGAGGCGCCGGTGACTCCCTGGCTGCGGCTCACCTCCGTCGAGGCAGGAGCCCCGTGCGACGACGCACCCGGGACGCCCTACCGGCCCGACGACCTCGCGTACGTCATCTACACGTCGGGTTCGACCGGCCGCCCCAAGGGCGTCGCGGCCACCCACCGGGGCATCCTCAACCTGCTGGACTACTGGAGCGACGAGTTCGGCGCGACACCGGGACTGCCGTCCGCGATGTGGCCGAGCTTCGCGTTCGACGCCTCGGTGCAGGAGTTCCTGCTGCCGCTCACCACGGGCGGCGTGCTCCGGCTCGTACCGCAGGGCGTGCGCGAGGACCCCGAGACGCTGATTGCCTGGATGCGCGAACACCGCGTCGTGGACATCCTGCTGCCGCCCTCCTTCGTGCGGTGGATCTGCGAGGCTCCCGAGGAGAGGCTGGCGGGCCTGGCGCTGCGCTGCGTCCGCACGGGTCTGGAGCCGCTGCCCGAGGACGCGCTGCACCGCATGGAGCAGGCCCTGCCGGGGCTGCGCGTGCTCAACGGCTACGGGCCCACCGAGACCGCGCTGTACTGCACCGCCCAGCTCGACCCGCAGCCGCTGGCACGCCAGGCACCGATCGGCCGCCCGGTCGCCAACACCCGGACGTACGTGCTGGACGAGCGGCTGCGGCCGGTGCCGATCGGCGTCGCGGGTGAGCTGTACATCGCGGGCTCCGGACTGGCCCGCGGCTATCTGAACCGGCCGGAACTGACCGCCGAGCGGTTCGTGCCCGACCCCTTCGTGCCCGGCGCGCGCATGTACCGCAGCGGCGACATCGTCCGCTGGCTGCCCGACGGCCAGTTGCTGTACGTCGGCCGCCGCGACCACCAGGTCAAACTGCGCGGCTTCCGGATCGAGCTGGGCGAGATCGAGGCGACGCTCCTCGAACAGCGGGGCGTGAGCGAGGCCGCGGTCCTCGCCGACCGTGACGCCGCCGGTGAACCGCGGCTGGTGGCCGCCGTCGGGGTGGGCGACGCGGAGCCCCGGCCGGTGGCCGAGTGGCGTGCCGCGCTCGCCGTTCGCCTGCCGGGCCACATGATCCCCGCGGTCTTCGTCGAGCTGCCGAGGCTGCCGGTCACCGACAACGGCAAGCTGGACCGCGCGGCACTTCTGGCTCTGGCGCACACCGGCCTCCCCGCCCAGGTGAACCAGGCGACTCCGCGCGACCACATCGAGCTGACGCTCTATCAGATATGGCAACGGGTCCTGCTGCGAAGCGAGATCGGCATCCGCGACGACTTCTTCGACATCGGCGGCACCTCCATCTCGGCCATCAAACTGGCCCACGCGGTCCGGGAGGCGTTCGGCGAGGCCCTGTCGGTCCGCGACGTCCTGCTGCACCCGACCATCGAGGACCTCGGCAGACGGCTGCGCCGGGGCGCGTCGGGCCCGCCGCCGGGCAACCTCCTGGACTTCCGCGCCGGCGACGGGAGCGCCAGGGTCGTCTGCGTCCATCCGGCGGGCGGCACCGCCTTCTGCTACCTGTCGCTGGCCAAGGCGCTGCCGGACTCCCTGGGCGTCCACGGCATCCAGTCGCCGGGCGTCAACCCCGGTGAGCCGTTCCTGCCCACGGTCGAGGCCATGGCCGCTTCGTACCTGGAGCTCATCGCCCCGCTGCTCGACGCGCCGCTCGTCCTCACGGGCCTCTCCTACGGCGGTCTGGTCGCACACGAGATGGGGCGCCGCCTCGCCGCGGCAGGACACGACAGAGTGAGCGTGGTGCTGCTCGACACCCAGGGCACCGACGATCCGGAGCGCCGCGCCGCCGTCACGCCGGTGGACATGGCGGAGTTCCGCGACAAGCTGGTCAAGTTCAACGGGATGTACCCCGGCATCGACGACCGGCAGATCGAGCAGTACTTCCACATCTACAACCACAACCGGCTCACGGCCGCCTCCCACATACCGGCGCCGACATCCGCGCGCACGGTCCTGATGCAGGCCGTCGAGGGCGCCCCGGGACCCCTGCTCGAGGAGGTACGCGGCTTCTGGCGCAGTCGCGCCGAAGGCGACTACCTGGTGGAGCCGGTGCGGTGCGACCACTGGGAGATGTTGGAGTCCGAAGCGGTGCTACGGGTGGCCGCGACGATCGACGCGGAGCTTACGGACCTTGCCGGGACGCGCCCGCCCGCGACCGCCTCACGGACCGCCGGTGCCGGCTCCGCACGGGAGAACTGATGGGTGCCGCACCGCACTTCCCCGCCCCCGGCCTCGCCGCCGCCGTACTCGACCGGGCCCATCGCCACCCGTCGGCGCCCGCGCTCATCGACGGCGAACACACCCTGGACTACGCACACCTCGACACCGCTAGCGCGGCCGTCGCCGATGCCCTGCACCGGCACGGTGTGCGGCCGGGACAGGCGGTCGCGGTCTGCCTGCCGCGTTCCCGGCAGCTGGTCTGCGCCATGCTCGGCATCCTGCGCCTGGGCGCGGTGGTCGTTCCCCTGGACGCGCAGAGCCCGCCCGAGCGGCAGCGCCACATCCTGACCGACTCGGCGAGCGTGGCGGTGCTCCACGGCGCCGCGGCGCCGAAGGGACTCCCCGGGGGCGTACGGCCCCTGCCGGTCGACGAGCTCCTCTGCGGCGGCGCGGGCTCCCCCGCGCCGGATCCGCGCACCGAGCCGAAGGTCGCCGCACCGGTCTCCTTCGTCTTCTACACCTCGGGCACCACAGGACTGCCCAAGGGCGTCGAGGTGCGGGACGCGGGAATCATGCGCCTCGCCCGCCCCGGGTACATCGCTCTTCGCGAAGGCGCCCGCTACGCGTGCCTGTCCAACCCCGCCTTCGACGCGCTCAGTTTCGAGGTCTGGGTGCCGCTGCTGACCGGCGGCTGCTGTGTGATCGTCGACGACGAGACGGCGCAGACGCCCGACGTGCTGGCGGCCGAACTGGAACGGCTGCGCATCGACACCCTCTTCGTCACCGTCGCGCTGTTCAACGCGGTGGTCGACCAGGTGCCGCACTGCTTCGCCGGCGTCGGCCAGGTGCTGGTGGGCGGTGAGCAGCTGAACGCCCGGCTGATCCGCCGCTGGTACCGGTCCAACGTCACCAGTACCACCCAGCTCTACAACGTCTACGGCCCCACGGAAGCCACGACGTTCGCGCTGTGCCACCCCATCCCCCGGGACTTCGCGGGCGATGTGGTGCCCATCGGGCGGGCACTGCCGGGCACCGAGGCCCTCGTGCCGGCCGAGGGCAACCGCCCTGCCGAGCCCGGCCGGACCGCCGAACTGTGCCTGGCGGGCGAGGCATTGGCCGTCGGCTACCGCAACCTCCCCGAGGAGACCGAGCGCCGCTTCGTCACCCTGGAGCGGTCTGACGGCATCCCGGTGCGCCACTACCGCACCGGCGACCTGGTCCGGCTCGACGCCGCGGGGCGGTTCGAGTACGTCGGGCGCGCCGACCGCCAGGTCAAGGTGCGCGGCTTCCGCATCGAACCGGGCGAGCTGGAGCGTCGGATCGTGACGCACCCCGCGGTCCGCCAGGCGTACGTCTGCACCCGCCGCGAGGCGAACGGCGTCAACGAACTGCTCGCGTATCTGACCCTCGGCTCCGCGTTGTCCTTCGACGACTTCCACCGGCACCTGGACACCGCCCTGCCCGCGTACATGCGCCCCCACCAGACCTACCTGGTCGACGAGTTGCCGCTCAACGCCAACGGCAAGGTCGACCGGGAAGCCCTGCTGGGGCGCGACGTCGCACCGTGGCGGCGCACCGGAGCCGCCCGGGCCGATGACGTCCGCACCGCCCGGCAGCGGGAGGTTCTCGCCCTCGCGGAACGGATCCTGGGCATCGAGGGCCTGTGCCTCACCGACCGCTGGATCGCCTGCGGCGGCGACTCGCTCAGGGCGCTGCGGCTGCGCTTCGAGGCACGCCGGCTCTGGGGCTGCGAATTGCCCCCGTCCCTGGTGTTGCGGAGCGACTTCGCCGAGCTGGCGGCAGCGACGGAGGCAACCGCCTGCTCCTACCCCGACGTTACCGCACCGGCGCCGACCGACGCGGCGGGTCCGCGCACCGCGCCCGCCACCTCCGAGCAGCAGCGGCTGTGGCTCCTGCAACAGCGCGATCCGGCGTCCCTCGCATACAGCGTGCCGATGGTCTTCCGCGTCGACGGCGCTGCCGACGTCAGCGCGCTGCGCGACGCGCTGCGACGTCTCGTGGCCCGCCACCCCGCGCTGCGCACCTCCTTCACCGCTACACCCGAGGGTCTGGTGCAGACGGTGAACGAGCCGTACGACCCGTGGACCGAACCTCCGGCGGAGGCCCCGCGCGACGCGGCGGGCCGAAGAGCCTTCACCGACCGGCTGTTCGCCACGCCCTTCGACCTGGCACGGCCCCGGTTGTTCCAGGCGTGCTGGCTGCCCCGCCTGGGCGGCGGCGACCTGTACGTGTGTATGCATCACATCGCGGTCGACGGCTGGTCGCTCAATGTGCTGTTCGGCGAGCTGTCGGCCGACTACGCGGCAGCCGTCGGCCACGCGAGCCAGGCAGCCACGCGGCCGGCGCCGACGCCGCTCGACTACGCCCGCTGGCAGTCCGAGTGGTTCAACCAGCCCGCCTACCGCACCCAGCGCTCCGAACTGGCTTCCCTCTACGGCGAGTTGACGCACGACCGGGCCGGTGCGGCCGACACGGCGCCTCTGGAACCTGTGCACCCGGCGGCCGGCCCCATGGGGCGGCTGCTGCACACCTCCCTCGACTCGACCCGTCGCACCGCGCTCGACCGGCTCTGTGCTGACCTCGGTCTCACCCGCTTCCACGTCCTCCTGGGCGTCTACGCCTGGAGCCTGTACGGGGCCACCGGCCGCACCCGGCCACGGATCGCCGCGCCGGTGGCCAACCGGCCCGTGCAGGACTTCGAGTCCAGCGTCGGCATGTTCGCGAACACCGTGCTGCTCCCCCTGGACGTGGCCCCGCGCGAGCACCTGCGCTCCCAGCTCCTGCGGTACGGCGCCGCAGCCCAGGCGATCCTGGACCGCCAGGACGTGGTCCTCGCCGACGCCGTCGCCGATCTACCGGGCCCGGCGGGCAGCACACCGTTCGACTTCATGTTCGTCCTGGAGAACACCGACTTCGACACGCTGGCGCTGCCCGGCTGCGACGTCCAACCGCAGTGGCGGGCACCGCTCGACGCGAAGTGTCCCCTGACCCTGTCGGTGGTCGAGCGGGCGACCGGCCTCGACTGCCTGTGGGAGTACGACGCCCGTCACTTCGACGCGGCCGAAATGGCGTCTCTGGCCGAGCTGTTCGAGAGCGGCATCGAGGCGCTCACCGATGGTGCCGACCGTCCACTGTCCGAACTGGTGGCACCGCTGCGTCGTCGGCTGCCCGAGCCGGGGCGCGCCGATTCGGCTCCCCTCGCCCACGTCACCGTCGCCGAGGGCTTCGCCCTTCAGGTATTGCGCACACCCGAAGCGCCCGCACTGGTGCACGCGGGCCGCAGCCTCACGTACACCCAACTGGACGCGAGAGCCGGCGCGTTCGCCGCCGAGCTCCAGCGGCTGTACCCACCGGTGCCGGGTGACAGCGGCCCCCGCAGTGTCGCGCTGTACCTCCAGCCGTCGCCCGAACACGTGGTGGCGCTGCTTGCGCTGGCCCGGCTGAACCTGACCATCGTGCCGCTCGACCCCGCCTATCCGAAGGAGCTGCTGCGGCAGATCCTGGCCCAAGTGGAGCCGCTGTGCGTGTTGGTGGCAGCTGAGGACGCGGACGCCCTCGACGCCATCGCTCCCCATGGCCTGCCGCGGCACCGGGTCCCCTCGGCGGACCACGTTCCGTCGGCCGTCCCCGCGCTGCCGCCGCACGACGGCCGGCGTCCGCTGTACACCCTGTTCACCTCGGGCTCCACCGGCACTCCCAAGGGAGTGCAGGTGTCCGACCGGACGCTGTGCAACCTGCTGCAATGGCAGCGCGACTCGGGGGGCCTGGGATCCCTCGCCGTCACTCAGCAGTTCTCCATGCTGTCCTTCGACGTCTCCTTCCAGGAAATCTTCACCACGCTGTGCGGCGGTGGTGTGCTGCATCTGGTGCAGCCTTCATGGCGCCACGACGCGCCCGCTCTACTCGACCAGCTCGAAGCGGCGGGTACCGAGCGCCTGTTCCTGCCGTACGTGGCCCTGAACCTGCTCGCCGAGCACGGCGTGCGGCTCGGCCGCTACCCCTCCCGGCTGCGCGAAGTGATCACCGCGGGCGAGCAACTGCTGTGCACCGACGCCATCCGCCGCTGGTTCGCCGGACTGCCCGGCGCCCGTCTGTTCAACCACTACGGGCCGACCGAGACCCATGTGGTCAGCGGCCTCTGCCTGGAGGGCGATCCCGCCCACTGGCCGGAGCGCCCGGCCATCGGCAGACCGGTGACGGCTGCCTGGCTGCGTGTGGTCGACGAGGCGGACGAGCCCGTACCGCCGGGCCGCACCGGTCATCTGCTCATCGGCGGCCCGATGGCCGCGCCCTGCTATCTGGGCGACGCGCGGCTCAACGCGGAGCGCTTCGTCGAACTGCCCGGCCTGGGAACCTTCTACCGCAGCGGCGACCTGGCCCACTTCGACCGGGACGGCCTGCTGCACTACCAGGGCCGCGACGACCAGCAGATCAAGCTCAGCGGCCACCGCCTGGAGCTCGGCCAGGTCGAGGCGGCACTGCTGCGCCACCCCGACGTCGTCAACGCGGTGGTGGCACGGGACGGTGAACGGCTCGTCGCCTGCCTGGCGTTCCGCCCCGGGACCACGGCCCAAAACCCGGCTCCAGGTCCCACGGGCGCGGAGCTGACACGCCATCTGGCGCCGCTGCTGCCGCCGTACGTACGGATCGACCGCTTCCGTCGCCTGGCGAGTCTGCCGCTCACACCGAGCGGCAAACTGGACCGCCGCGCGGCCCTGACCGCGCCCGGTGACGAACTGCAATCGCCGAATGCTGTCTCCCAGGACCCGTCGGTTCTGACGCCCCGCGAGGCCCGGTTGACCGAACTGCTCACCGAACTGCTCGGCCGGACCGTCGCCCCCGATGAGCGCTTCTTCGACGCGGGCGCCTCCAGCCTCGATCTGATGCGCTTCCAACTGCGCTGCACCGCCGAGCCCGGTCTGAGCTTCACCGTCCCCGACCTGTTCGAGCACGTCACCATCCGCCGCCTCGCCGCGTTCCTGGACGGTGCGCTGCGCACGACCGACACGGACCGCCCCGCGCACGCCGTGGCGGACGAACCGATCGCCGTCATCGGCATGGCCGTACGGCTGCCGGGCGCCGACGACCTCGCCTCCTTCTGGGAGATGGTGCGGACCGGAGCACGCGGCGTGGAGCACTTCGAAGCGGCCGACGGACTGGTCGGCGCGCGCAGTCAGATGTCGGGGCTTCTCTCCTTCGACCCCGAGCACTTCGGCATCAGCCGCCAGGAGGCGCGGCTGATGGATCCGCAGCAGCGCCATCTGCTCATGAGTTCCGTGCAGGCGCTGGCCCATGCGGGGATCGCGGACCCGTCCGGGCAGCGCATCGGGCTCGTCGCCGGCTGCGGTGAGAACACCTACTTCCAGTCCCTGCTGCGCGAGGCCGACCCGGAGCAACTGCCGGACGGCTTCCAGCTGGCGCTCCACCACGACAAGGACTTCCTCACCACCAAGGTCGCCTACCACCTCGATCTGACGGGCCCCGCGTTCACCGTGCAGGCCGCGTGCGCCAGTTCGCTGGTCGCCGTGCACGTCGCGGCGGGGCTGCTGCGCCAGGGCGAGGCCGAGGTCATGCTGGCGGGCGGGGTGCTCGTCGACACGCTGCTGACGGATGGCTACGCGTACCGCCCTCAGCACATCTTCTCCAGGGACGGTCACTGCCGGCCGTTCAGTGACGACGCCGACGGCACGATCGGCGCCAGCGGTGTCGGTGTGGTGGTACTCAAGCCGCTGAGCCTCGCGCGACGCGACGGCGACACCGTGTACGCGGTGGTCACGGGGTCGGCGCTGAACAACGACGGTGCGGGCAAGCTCAGTTACAGCGCGCCCTCGCTTCCGGGCCAGCGCGAGGTGATCCGCGCCGCGCTGCGCCGCAGTGGCCGAGACAGCGCCGACCTGGGATACGTCGAGGCGCACGGCACGGGCACCCGGCTCGGCGATCCGGTCGAGGTCGGCGCGCTGCGCCAGGCGTTCGACCTGGCCGAGGCCGACCGATGCGCGCTGTCCTCGGTGAAGAGCCAGATCGGCCATCTGGGAGCCGCGGCGGGAGTGGTGGGTCTCGTACGGGCCGCCCTCGCCGTCCACCACGGGCTGATTCCGCCCAACGTCGGCTTCCGCACGCTCAATCCCCAGATGGGCCCCGACACGGCGCCGTTCCACGTCCCGGCCGCAGCGGCGCCCTGGCCCGCGGGACGGCCCCGGGTGGCCGCGGTGAGCAGCTTCGGCATCGGCGGCACCAATGCCCATCTGGTGCTCGAAGCAGACGGAACACCGGAGGGGGTGGACCCCCAACTCCCCCTCATTCCATGCCTGTTGCTCTCCAGTACCAGCGCTGCCGGGCTGCGCGCCGACGCCGCCCGCATCGCCGACTACCTTCAGGCACGGCCCGAGGCGTACGCCCTGGTGCTCCGCCATCTGCAAGCGGGACGGCCCGCGCGCCGCCTGCGGGCCGCGGCGGTCTGCGCCGACGCGTCCGAGGCGGTGGCCTGGCTGCGTACGGTGTCCGGCGTCGAGGTGACGGCGCGCGGGGAGGAGTGCCGCGCCGTGGAGCACACGGCCGGTGATGTGGTGACCGCGTGGCTGTCCGGCCGGCCGGTCCGCTGGCCCGCCGGACCCGCGAGGGCTCCCTGGGACTTCCCGCCGCCGAGCTTCGCGCTCGCCGAGTACGACTTCGAGCGCGCCACGGCCCCGGCCGGCGACGGCGGAAGCCCGCAGCGCCTGCCCGAGGCCGACTGGCTGCACCAGCCGCACTGGGTCCGGCTGAGCCGTGCCGTCTCCGCGGCCGGGCCGCGGATGGCGGGAGTGCTGGTGGCGATGACCGTCACCCCCCTACCGTCCGACGCACTGGCCCCCTTCGCCACGGTCTACGACCGGGTGGTACGCGTCAGCGCTGCCGACGCCTTCGCCCAACTCGCGGCCGACGTCTACGAAGTGGACCCGGCCGACCCCGAGTCACTACGGCAGTTGCTTGACGCACTGGCTCCGGCGTCGGCCGACGCGAACGAGGTCGGTGTCGACTGGCTGCACGCGCTGCCGCTGGCGGTCGACGGGCCGATCGGCGAGGAGGCGCTGGAGCACGCCCGCTGGGCCTGCCTGGACACCCCGGCCGCCCTGCTGCGGGCGGTCGGCGAACTGTCGCGGCCACTGCGGCTGCGGACCTGGTGGCTCTCGTACGGGGCACAGCCGACCGAAGGTGGCGTGTGGCGGCCGGAGTTGGGGCTGCTCGCGGGCGCGGGAGAAGTGGCACCACAGGAGTGTGCCCTCCAAGGACACTGGGTGGACCTTCCCGGCGCGGACCCGGCCGACTGGAGCGGGGCCCTTGCGGCGCTCCTCGCCGGGACCGACGCCGCCTCGGAACTGCCCCGGCGTCTCGCGCTGCGGCAGGGCTACTGGTGGCGGCAGGCGCTGCTGCCGGTGCCCGCCCCCGTCACCACGGCGCCCTTCGCGCTGACCGCTGCCCCGGCCACGTACCTCGTCATCGGCGGCACGGGAGGCATCGGCCGCTCCCTGGCCGCGTGGCTCCTCGCACACTCCGAGTGCCGGGTCGTCCTGCTCTCCCGCGGTGCACGGCTGCCCGCGGATCTCGCCCCGTGGGCGGACCGTGTCGCGCTGGTCGAGGCCGATCTGGCCGAGGACGCGCTCGACGTCATCCTCGCCAGGATCGCCTCGCACACGAGGGGGGCCGGCGGGATCGACGGCTTGGTGCACGCCGCGGGCTCGGCGGGCGGCGGGCTGATCTCCCGGCGCGACACCGTGGCGATGCGGCGGGCCACGGCCGCCAAGCTGCGCGGCACCCTGCTGGTCGAGCGGCTGATCGAGCACTACCGGCCGGGCTTCGCGGCGTACTGCTCGTCGATGTCCGCGCAGTACGGCGGGGTCGGCCAGTTCGACTACGCGGCCGCGAACGGTCTTCTGGACGGCTTCGCCCGATACCGCTCGGACGCCACCGCCACCACGCTGCGGATCGGCATCGGCTGGGACATCTGGAGCGAGGTAGGCATGGCCCGGGACGCCCTGCGCTCGGACGCCCGCCACCAGGAACACCTGGCGGTGGGTCTCGCGGTCAAGGAGGGGCAGCGGCTGTTCGCACGAGCGCTGCAACTCCAGCTTCCGCATCTCCTGGTCTCCACGACCGACATCGAGCGGGCCCACGACTTCTACGCCCCGTCAGCGGCGCCGGAGGCGGTACCGCGCGCAAGACGCGCACCCGTCACGCAGAATGCGGAACCACGGAAAGCGACCGCCGCCCGGCTCAGCGGCTGGGTGTGCGGCTGGCTGGGACTCGACGAGATCGACCCGGACGTCTCGCTGTACGACCAGGGCGTCGACTCGCTGACCATGCTCGACCTCATCGCCAAGGTCGAGCAGCACTACGGCGTCGTCCTCGAACTCTCCCAGCTGGGCCATCGCATCAGCCTCAACGGTGTGCTGGCCCTCACGGGGGAAGCCGAGGACGCCGGTTCCGGTGCGGCTCCCGGTGTGGACCAGGTGCCCATCGAGGTGTGGCAGGAGGGCACCGGGAACGACGTGGTGTGCCTGATCCATCCGGTCGGCGGAGACGTCCAGGCATACCGGGCGCTCGTGTCGGTCCTCGACCCGCACCTGACGGTCTGTCTGATCGCCGACCCCGCCCTGCGCAGCCCCGACCTGCCGTCCTGGTCGCTGGCCGAGCGGGCCCGCCACTACCACGCCGCGCTGCGTGCGCGATTCCCGCACGCCCAGTGGCGCTGGCACCTCGCGGGCTGGTCGTTCGGCGGCTGGGTGGCACACGCCGTGGCGGCCGAGGCGGAGGCGGCCGGCCACCCGGCTACCGGGCTCCATCTGCTCGACCCGCCGCCGCCGGACGCGGGGCCGCACTTCCAGGCGTACGACGAAGCGCGGTACGCGGCAATCTTCGCGCACGAGCTGAGCCAGGGCGGAACGGGACAGGGCGGCACGGACGGGAGCCGTACCGCAACCGGACCGAGCCCGGAGGCGCTGGCGTACGCCGAGCGTCTCGCGCGCTGCTGCCGGGCCAACGTCGGCGCCATGGCACACCATCGGCCGCCCCGGCTCACCGGCACGCCCAGCCGTCTGTGGATCGCGACCCGCCCGGTGGACGGCCTGCCGGTGCTGGGCTCCCCCGAGGAGCAACGGCGGCTGTGGGAGGAGCGGTTGCCGCTGCTCGACGGCTTTCACGAGCTCGACACCACGCACTACGGGATCGTCAGGGCCCCTTGGGTACGGGCGGTGGCCGACGCCGTCAACAACGCGACCGGGACGGCTGCCGAGCCCCGCTGAGAGGATGTCATGACCCCCTATCGATCGCTGCCACCGCGCTCGTTCTGGCGCACCGCCGTGGCCGAGCCCGAACTGCGGGAAATCGGCGGCCTGTGGACCCCGAAGTTCGCCCTGGGCCAGGACGACGTGATCCTCACCGCGGGGTCCTGCTTCGCCCGCCACATCGGCCGCGCGCTGCTGGAGCGCGGCATGAACTGGCGCGACGCCGAACCCGCCCCGCCGGGCCTCACCCGCGCCGAGCGCGAGGCACGCCACTTCGGTGTGTTCTCGTTCCGCACCGGAAACATCTACACCGCCGCGATGTTGCGGCAGTGGCTGTCCTGGGCGTTCCACGAGGCCGCGCCTCCCGGGGAGGCGTGGATCGAGGACGGCCGTTTCTACGATCCCTGGCGCCCCTCGGTCGAGCCCGGGGGCCACGCTTCGGCCGACGCGGTGACACAGGCACGGCTGGCGACCCTGGCGGCGATCCGTGGCGCCGTGACGGGGGCGAGCTGCCTCGTCTTCACACTCGGACTGACCGAGGCATGGCGCGACCGCGCCGATGGCACGGTCCACCCGGTCTGTCCGGGCACCGTGCGCGGGACGTACGACTCCGGCCGGCACGTGTTCCACAACTTCACCTTCGCCGAGGTGTACGACAATCTGTCAGCCGCCATCGCGCTCGCCCGCACGGCCAACCCCGGACTGCGCGTCCTGCTGACCGTGTCTCCGGTACCGCTCACGGCGACGGCGACCGGCGACCACGCGCTCACCGCGACCACCTACTCCAAGTCCGTACTGCGCGCGGTGGCAGGGCAGTTGACCCAGGAGCTCGACCACGTCGACTACTTCCCCGCCTACGAGATCGTCACCGGCTTCCCCTTCAAGGCCGTGTTCTTCGAGCCGAACCTGCGCACGGTCACGCCGGCGGGTGTCGACTTCGTGATGGGCCAGTTCTTCGACGCGCTCACCCGCGGCCCGGCCACCACAACGGCCCCCGCCACCCCCGCCCCTCGGACCGCTCCCGCCGTAGAGGACATCCAGTGCGATGACGCCGTACTCGACTACTACAACCCCCACTGACACCGCCGGCGCGACCGCCGCCAGGTTCCTGCTGCTCGGCGACTCGCACGCGGGCCCGATCGGCCGGGCGGCGAAGGCTGCCGGCATCTCCTTCTCGGGCGGTCCTGTCGGTGCCGGACGGGAGTTCAACGCCGGCTTCTTCGACCTGCGCGGAAAGGACGTCGTCTTCCGGGGCTCCGAGACGGACGGCCTCTACCGCACCTTCCTGGACGAGTTGGGTGTCACGGGGCTCGACGCGCTCGACGTCCCCCTGGTGTGCACCTTCGGCTTCAGCGCCCATTTCATCGCCACCACCGCGAACTGGGACATCTACCGCGTCCACGGCGGCGGCTTCGCGCCGGACTTCCTCCGGAGCCGCCTCTTCGACGACCTGGTACGCGCCACGGTCCGCGACGCCCTCGCCTTCTACGCCCATGCCCGCGCCCTGGGCCTGCGGGTGGTGTCGGTGATGCCGCCGCAGCGGGTGCCGAGCATGTCGGACCCGTCGGTCTTCCGGGCGGCACAGGAAACGATGCGCCGCGCACTCGTGGACCTCGGCGTCGAAGTCGTGGACCTGCGGGACCGCGTGACCGACGAAGCGGGCCGCCAGCGGCCGGAGTTCAGCGAGGCGACCGACGAGATCCACGGCAGCCTCGCCTTCGGCCGGCTGATCCTGGCCGATCTGCTGGACCGGGGGCTGTGAAGGACCGACGCCCCGCATTCCTCCCACCCGTGACCGACGTCCAGGAGGACGCAACCAATGGAACAGTTCGCGCTGGATGCCATCGCACGCATCACCACCGAGCCACCGAAGTCCTACGCCACCATCACTGTCGAACCGCTGACACCCGTCATAGGTGCCGAGGTGTCCGGCCTCGATCTGTCCAAGGACCTCACCGACGACCAGTGGGCCGAGGTCAAGCACGCTTTCCTGCGCCACCATGTCCTGGTGTTCCGGGGCCAGGAGCTGACGGACGAGGACCACAAACGCTTCGCCGGGCGCTTCGGCGAACTGCATCCCGTGACGCTGCCCGTCGAGGGCTCCGATCCGCACGTCCTGGAGATCAGCGCCGACAAGGAGTCGCGCGCCGTGGCGGGTCACGGCTGGCACGCCGACGGCACGGCCGACCTCAGGCCGTCGCTCGGTTCGATGCTGTACATCACCCGCACCCCCGAGGTCGGCAGCGGCGGCGACACCATGTTCGCCGACATGCATCTCGCTTACGAGATGCTGTCGCCCGCCATGAAGGGGCTGCTCGACGGAATGACCGCGGTCCACGACGGGCTGCTCGCGTGGCAGGGACAGACCCCGCCGCCCGAGTACGACGTACCCAAGAACGTGCACCCGGTGGTGGCGCGGCACCCCGAAACCGGCCGGAGACTGCTGTTCGTCAACAACGTCTACGTCTCACACATCGAGCAGCTCTCGCGCCGCGAGAGCAGATCGGTCATCGACATGCTGTGCGACCACATCGCCAGTACCGCGCTCCTGCACTGCCGCGTCCGCTGGACGCCGGGCACGCTGGTGTTCTGGGACAACCGCTGCGTGCAACACCACGCGATCTGGGACTACTTCCCGTACACCCGTTACGGCAGGCGCGTCGCCATTCAGGGCCACCGCCCCACTGCCTGACGCACCGCACCGGTCGGACCTGCGGCGGGGCTCTGTTCCGGCCGCAGGTCCGCCCTCGTCCTCAGCTCGCGCCCCGGCCCACACTGTCGGCGAGCCCGTCGGCCAACCGCTCGCACGCCGCCCGGTAGCGACCCGGCCGCCCCTCCCCCGCGCCGTCCGCACGGGCGACGGCGAGGGCGCAGGCATGCACGTATGCGAACGGGTACGCATCGGCCAGGGCGTGCTCATCGGCGTCAGCGAAGGCGGCCGCCAGGGCCCGGGCGTTCGCCAGGGCGTTGGCGTCGGCGAAGGAGCGGGCGTTGGCATCGGTGTTGAGCTCCGCGTAAAACGAGGCGAACTCGGCGGCCCTCTCCTCGCCGTAGTCGTTGTCCATGGCGTAGGCGTGCGCGCCGGCGGAGGCGGCGGCATGAGCGTCGGCGTACGGATAGGCACGGCGGTACACCTCGGTCAGCGCGGGCACCAGGGCCTCGGCCCACTCCGTCTCCGTGACCCGTTCCCCTGCCAGGGCCCTGCTGTGCAGCCGCCGTACGCCTTCCTGGTCCTCGCCATCGGCACCGCACCGCACACTCGCCTGCGTCAGCAGGGGCGCGACGGTGCGCACGTGCCAGTCGTGCACGACCCGGAACGGCACCTGTCCACCTAGCCCGCCCATCCCGGCGTGCAACCGCCGCGCCCACGCATCGGCTCGGCCGGAGTCCTGACCTCCGAACAGCGAGGCCGCCATCTGTACGAGCCACGCGGCCGGTTGGGGCCCCACCCCCAGCGCCGGGCTGCCGCCCACCGACCCGAACGGGCCCTCCGCGAGCCGAGCAACAAACTCCTCAACTGCCCCTGCGGCAGCGGGTATTCGCGTCATGCGCCTGTCTCCTGTCCGGATGCCGTCCCCGCTGATCAGTCTGCGGCCGATTGATCAACAGGTCCATACCTACAGATCGGCGAATACCTGGGGCGTTCCCGCGGCGGATGCACCACCAAGGTCCGCCTCGTCACCGTCTTGCCGTCAAGCCGGTCCCAGGGGGCCGTCACCGTCACGGGGATCACCTCCGCCCGCTCCGCTCGTGATCACCATGCGTGTCGCCGGCTCGGCGAGCAGTCCCACCACCATCCGCCGGCTCAGTTCGGGAACTGTCTCCCCCAGCACGGGATCTGGGGAGTTCAGCGACGACGTCGTTCGACACAACGACTCACCACCCTCGTCCTCATCGGCTTGGCGCATCCGCAACTGCCGTACCACAGCGACGGCTTGGAGCAGCCCGCCCACCCCTACGACCGGGACATTCCCCGTCCCAGAGTCGTCTATGTGTGCATTGCAGCTTGCTCCTTGAACGCTGCTTCAACCGCCTGAAGCAGCGGCGAGGCTCGCCACCAGATGCGACAAAACCGCTGTCTCCTACCAAGCCGCAGCCACCCTCGCCTCACTCCTCATGTGGGCCTGACCCTTTGACCACACTGCCTACGGCTACGGCTACGGCCGTCCAGTCTACGGTTCGGCTGGGCGGGAACCGCCCGAGCGGCGTCAGACGTCGATCGGACGCAGCACCGCGTAGTACGCGAACGGCGGACCGTACAGCCGGGCGACCCGCAGCCCGGCTCCCTCCGCCAGGCTGATCAGCGAGGACGGCCGGATCTGATGCCGGTCGAAGAACTCGCCGACCACCAGCCGCCCGAACGGCTTCAGCGCCCGGCGCAGCTCGGCCAGCGTACGCGCCGGATCCGGGATCTCGCCCAGCGCCGTCACCAGGTAAGCCGCATCGAACGAGTCATCCGCAAAAGGAAGTTCATGTGCGTCGGCGCAGTTCGGCACGATGTTGTCGACGCGCCGCTCCTTGGCCCGGCGGCCCACGTGGTCGAGCATCTCCTGCTGGATGTCCACGATGTCCAGCTGGCCGTTCGGGCCCAGCTGCGGTGCGACGTGCAGCGACTGCAGGCCGGTTCCGGGGCCTATCTCCAGGATCCTCTCGCCCTCCCGGGCCTGCAGGACGTGGTCCAGACGCTTCAGAGTCAGGAACGGCAGCGGCAGGTCGAGCAGCCAGCGCTGAGAGTACGGGTACGGCGCGGAGTCGGTGAACCACCAGGCGGCGACGGCGGTGGCAGCGCCCGCGCCGATCAATGCCCGCGAATGCCTCATAATTCCTCCTCAAATGTCCGATTGAGCCATCGAAGCATCCCTGATGGTCAATCAGTTGTGTTTGTGTGCAATCTGCTTGCGCCAGCGCCGACTTTGTCGGCAGTCGACCCGAGCGGGCGGAACGAACCGCCCGTGAACCGCCGTTGCGGCAGGCTGGGGGCTTCCCGAAACGGACCGGACCGCAAGCGCCGATCACGTCACGAGCTCTTCCGCTCAGAGCCTCGGCCGAGGGAAGGTCCTGATCGCGAGAACCCCGCAGGCCACCGCCAGCGGCAACTCGGCGAAGACCGCCATCAGCACCGCCAGCTTGAAGTCCGAACCCGGGGCAGCCGTCATGGTGTCGAACCAGGCGTCGACCAGCAGCACGGCCGAGGTCGCGGCGGAGGTCAGGCAGGCCCGGCAGTCGCCGCGCCTGAGGAGCAGTCCGGTGGAGAGCAGGCCGAGCGCCTCAAAGCTGTCCAGACCCGTCCACGTCCAGGCCCAGTGCGAGGCTTGAGCGGTGGCCGGCGGCCCGGTGTGCAGGAAGACCAGCCAGGGAATCATCGCCAGCCCGAGCACGGTGAGGACCGTGGCCGCCCGGCGAAGCAGCAGGGGGAACGTCGAAGCGGCCGCGGCCTTCGGAAGGATCCGCGGAACACCGGAGCCCGAACCGGCGTCCACGCGGACCAGACGGAGCGAATGAACGCCGGTCAGCAGGGCGAGAGAGAGTACTGATGACACCATCGCGGTGAACGTCGTCCAAGCCATGACGAGGGACTGGACCCGACGCCGGCCCACGCCGGAGCGTACGACCTTGCCGAGCGCGCTCACCGGCTCACCGCCGGCAGCATGCGGGCCATGGCGTGGAATCCGGCCTCGAAGAGGCGCCGGGGCATCGGCGGCTTGCGCAGCGTCATCCGACCGCTCCCGCCGGACGGGTCAGCCGCGCGTGGGCGGCCAGGCCGGCACCGCTGCCTCTGTTGACGACGTCCCACGCGACCGCACCGTCCACCAACTCGATGGTGCGGTGCGCGGTGGTGGTGGCCAGCTGCAGGTCGTGGGTCACCAGCAAGATGGTCTGGCCCTCGGCATTGAGGTCCAGCAGCAGCTGGCGCACGTCCTCGACCGAGTTCGAGTCCAGCACGCCGGTGGGCTCGTCAGCCAGCAGCAACGCCGGCTTGTTCATCAGGGCTCTGGCCACTGCCACCCGCTGCCACTGACCACCGGACAGCCGCTGCGGATAGGCCTTCACATGCCGCTCGATGCCCAGCAAGCCGAGCAGCTCGACGGCCCGGCGCTTCGCCTCGCCCTTGCCCATCCCAGCCAGCTGTGCCGGAACCATGACGTTGTCCAACACGGTCAGATCGTCAAGCAGGTTGAAGAACTGGAAGATCATGCCGATCGAGGCCCAGCGGTACTTCGCCGATCCGGCCTCACCAAGCTGATCGACGCGCGTGCCGTCGACGGTGACACTGCCGCTGGAGGGCTTGTCCAAACCGGCGATCCAGTTCAGCAGCGTGGACTTCCCACTGCCGGAATGGCCGAGGATCGCCACACAATCACCGGACGCCACGGACAAGGTCACACCGGCCAGCGCGGGCGGGCCGTCATCGTATTTCTTCGTCGCCTCGCGGACGTCGATCATCGGCTCATTCATCATGGCCACGAACCTACGAACGGACCATGACCCATCGCGTCGGCCGGCGGGAGTCACCTCTGCCCCCAGGCCGTTGGCCCGAGGGTGTACCCCGCGTACATCCCCGGGGCGACGCGCAGAGCCGACGCCACTGAATACGATCTCCACATGGAAGAGCTTCTCCAGCGTCACTCGACATCGAAGCGCATGACCTGGCTGACAGCACAGGCCGTGATGCTGGCCACCACCTGCTTCTACGCGCTGATGCTCCCCTTGACGATGCCGACCCCTGAGTACGGCCGGCTCCGGTTCCCCGACCTCGAGCCCGTCCAGATGCTGGGTCTGTACGTCGTGCTCGCCCTTCCGGTTGTGCTGATGCGCCGTCTGCCTGCGACCGTCTTCGTGGTGATCCTGGGCGAATCGGTGCTCGGCGACGCCTTCGGCGCGCGGCCCATCATCATGTTCGTCCTGCTCGTCGCCTTGGGTGGGTACCTCGCCGTCCGGCGGCCGAAGGCTGCCGTCGCCGTCGGCTCCGTCGCGGGCGTCGCGGCCGTGTTCGTCTACGACAGCCACGCCCCCGGGCAGTCCGTCGGTGACGCGGCCCAGTGGGCCGGGGGGCTCGCGTTCTGGTTCGCGGTCGCGTGGGTCTTCGCGGGGGTGTACCGCAAACGCCGTGAATACCTCGGAGCCCTGCACGAGCAGAGGGCGGCCCGCGCCGTCGTCACCGAGCGGCTGCGGATCGCCCGCGAACTGCACGACAGCGTCGCGCACAGCATCGGGATCATCACGGTGCTGTCGGGAGCGGCGGCGCGGGTCGTGGACACCAAGCCCGAGCAGACGCGGCAGGCGCTGACCGGCATCGAGACCACCAGCCGCCAGACGCTGCTCGAGCTGCAGCGCATGCTCGGGGCGCTCCGCCGCGCCGAGCCGGACGACGCCATGCCGCAGGCCGCTCCGCTGGCGCCGGCCGGCAGCCTGGCCGACGTCCCGCTACTCGCCGAACGCACGGCCGACGCCGGGGTGCGGGTCCACGTGACCTGGCAGGGCGAGCGGCGTCCGCTGCCGCCGGAGATCGAACTGTCGGCGTTCCGGATCGTCCAGGAGTCGGTGACGAACGTGGTGCGGCATTCCGGTGCTCGGATGTGCCGGGTCGCGGTGGGTTACGAGCCGACGGGAGTGACGATCGAGGTGGTGGACGACGGGGACGACGGTCCCGGCAGGCCCGGCCGTCCGAGGCCCTCGGCGGCGGCCGGCGGGAGCGGCTTCGGCCTGCTCGGCATGCGCGAGCGGGTGTCGCTGCTGTCCGGCCAGTTCAGCGCCGGCCAGCGCCCGGAGGGCGGATTCCGGGTGACGGCGAGGCTCCCGGCATGAGCGTGCGAGTGCTGCTGGTCGATGACCAGCCGCTGATGCTGGTCGGGCTCGGGATCCTGATCGGCAGCACCGACGACCTGGAGGTGGTCGGCGAGGCCGGCGACGGCCGCGAGGCGGTACGCCTGGTAAGTGAGCTGCGGCCGGACGTCGTGGTGATGGACATCCGGATGCCGGGCATGGACGGGATCGAGGCGACCCGGCAGGCGACCGCCGAGCCGGACCCGCCCAAGGTGCTGGTGCTGACGACATTCGACGACGACGAGTACGTCTACGGCGCCCTGCGCGCCGGCGCCAGCGGATTCCTGCTCAAGAGCATGGCCCTGGACGCGATCCTGGACGCGATCCGCGTGGTGGCCGCGGGCGACGCGCTGATCGCGCCGAGCGTCACCCGACGGCTGATCGCGGACTTCGCCGAAACCTCCGCCACCCCCGCGGCCCCCGAACCGGACACCGAGCCCGCCGCGGACTCGAGTCCCATCGCGGGGATCACCCACCGGGAGCGCGAGGTGCTGGCACTGGTCGGACAAGGACTGTCGAACACAGAGATAGCCGAGCGGCTGGTGATCAGCGCGGCGACCGCGAAGACCCACGTCGCGCGTCTGTTCGCCAAGCTCGAGGCGCGAGACCGCGTCCACCTGGCGATCATCGCCTTCGACACCGGGCTCGTGCCGCGTAGACGGTAGGGGGCAGGATCAGAAGAACGATCGCGACCACGCCCTCGCTTCCGTGGGGTAGCGGCACTTCGCTCCCGGTCCGGAGTCCACCGGATCGGTATTCCGGAGCATGGCCGGAGTGCAGAACTCCAGGATCAGCTGGACCGTCCAGGGGAGCCTGAAGGGCTGCCGCGTCTCTGGCCTCGGTGGGACGTACCGCTCCCCGAAGCCGTCGCCGGCAACTCTCCAGCCCCTGCGACCAGCACGTTTCCAAGAAACCGGCGCGGTGGTCTGCCTGCTCCAAGGGGCAGGCAGACCACCGCGCCGCAGGGGCGAGCTACTAACGCCCGGCTCAGCAGCCGAAGTTGACCCGCTTGAACGTGGCGTAGTGGTCGGCGGTGTAGTAGTCCTCCTGGCTCTGGCGGCCGGTGACGATGCGGCGGGCACCGCGGGTCGGGGAGCCCGGGGTAATGACCGTGTACTCGTGGTAGTAGCCCCTGCTCTGGCTGGGCAGCACGTGTTCGCGGTTCTGGAAGACGACACCGTCCTGCCGGTACGGGAAGGGGCCGCCCGCGTCTATGAGCTTCAGGGTGTCGCGCGCCTGGGAGGGCAGTGCGGAGGAGCAGATGCTGCCAACGGCCTTGATGGAGACGGAGGTTGCCGAGGCGGGAGCCGCGGTGGCGGTGGGCCCGACGAGGAGGGTGGCGGCGACGGCGGCTGCACCGCCGAGGGTGATCGGCCCCGGGGAGCCGGGGACGGCCGCCGCGTTGGGGGCGATGGCGAGCCGCGCCAAGACCACATCGCCGATCAGGGCTTGACCGCCCTCAAAGGCTGGCGCCTGCCGCGGAAACTCCGCTTTGGGCAGGGCTTAGTTCGGTAGCGGCCCGCCGCGCCCGCAGAGGACGGTCACCGACCTCGCCGAACCTGATGGAGCCGGTCTGCGACTCGCTCGGTATCCATGGCCGGAGGCGGCTCGCCAAGCTGACGGCTCGCTTCCATGAACTCTGCTCGTACGTAATGGTTGAAGCAGCCTTCCGCCGCCTGCCCAAGGTGTGTCGTGCGGGCTGGTTGCGTCACGAGGCGCGGGTGCTCACGTTCCAGCCGGAGGCTGCGTCGGCCTGCTGTCCGGGCCGGGGGCCGGATCGGTGTCCGGGTGTTCGGCGCGGCGTTCGCGCACCTCCAGGATCAGGCCCTGCACCACGACGGCGTACCGGCCGGCCGCGATGAGCAGTTCGGCCCAGAAGAAGGAGGCGTAGTCGAACAGGGAACCCGCCGGCGGGTTGCCGGGTGCCGCGTTGCGCATGCCCACCAGGGCGAACAGGGTGGCAGCCACCCATCCCAGCGCGGGCCACACCAGGCCACGCTGCCGGCTCGCGATGATCCAGGCCGCCGCGGCCGCTCCGGGGCCGAGCAGCCACATCGCGGCCATCATGAACCACGCCAGGATGAACGACCCGCGGGAGCGCGCGAACCGGACCTCTGTCTGGGCTCCGCCGCCGAGCTGTTCGGAGCCTGACGGGCGGAGGAGAAAGAAGGGGTCGGCGCCCTCCATCGGCAGGGTCACGGGCACCTCGCGTCCGCCCACGGCGGCGGTGAAGAGGACTCGGCGGAGTAGCGGTCGAATGGGTAGTCAGAGATCGTCCCGTTGTAGAGGACGACGGACATCTCCTGTGCGGCGGTGGGACATTCGGCGGGGAAGTTCAGACGGTCGCGGGCCAGCGCCGACGTCGTCAGCTCCAGGTCGCGGGCAGGTACTCCGGTCGCCGGGTCACCGTAGATACCGAAGGGGGTGACGGCGACGCGCAGGGTGGCGCGCTGGTCGGCGGCGTCCACCTTCTGGACGATGACCTGGATATCGACGCGGTTGGCGGCCCAGCGTCACCGACCAGAAGGTCGCGGCTTCGGGCATGGCGTTCGTTGAGATGGAGCAGGAAGCCACCCGCGCAGACGGCGAGCACGAGGTCGAAGGTGAGCACAGCGACCAGGCCACTGCGGCGCAGTTGGGGGTCGGTCGGGACAAGGCGCATAGGGCGGACTCACAGGAAGGAGGCGGGGTGTTGACGGCTCCCATCACAGCGCCCGCGTACCGGCGCACCCCGTACCGGCGGCCTTGACAGGGCCGTACGACAACGGATCGGCCGCCCCCCACCTGGACGGGCCCTCACCAACGACAAGGCGCGCGGCGCGCGGTTGGCGATGGGAGTGGCCGCCGGTCGGCGGGGGTGATCCCGCCGACCGGCGGAGTGAAGTGTTCCGCGGCGAGTGATGGGGTGGGAAAGGAGAGCGGGGCCCGGACGCGCCCGTCGCGTCCGGCCCGCAACGTGAGCCGGCCGGCAGGCGGCAGTGCGAGGACCGCGCACGGACAGGCATGGAGGAGCACGATGACAACGGCCCTGACCAAGGGCGGCAACGTGATGCTGAGCAAGCAGGCACCGGGACTGACCGCGGTGACCGTCGGACTGGGATGGCAGACACCGGCCCTGGCCGGTGGTGGCTACGACCTGGATGCCAGTGCGCTGATGTGCGGCGGGGCCGGGAAGGTCCTGTCCGACCAGCACTTCGTCTTCTTCAACAACCCGCGCAGCCCCGAGGGTTCGGTCACCCTCGTCGAGAACGCGGGAGTCGGCGGCGGACGGGACGTCGAGCAGATCCACGTCGACCTCGTACGCGTACCGGCCGACGTAGCGAAGATCGTCTTCCCGGTGTCCCTGTACGAGGCCGACCGGCACGGCCAGAGCTTCGGCCAGGTCACGGGCGCGTACATCCGTGTCGTCGATCAGGACGGCAGCCGTGAACTGGCCCGCTACGACCTGAAGACGGAGGCATCGGCCGAAACCGCGATGGTCTTCGGCGAGTTGTACCGGCACGGTACGGAATGGAAGTTCCGCGCCATCGGCCAGGGCTACGCCTCTGGTCTCGCGGGCATCGCGACCGACTACGGCGTCGACGTCCTGCGCGGAAACACCGCCCCGGCCGCCACCCCGCCCATCCCCGAGCCGTCCGGCACCAACACGGCGCCCGTGTCCCCGCGGGGTCCGGCGAGCAGCTCGTGTCGTCGGCCTCGGACCTGCTGGGCGCCGGGCCGCACACCGGCACCACGTTCGACATCATCGGCAGCGTGGGCGTCGCGATCCTCGTCATCGTGGGCGCGACGGTGCTGATCGACCGCCTGCCGCGCCTGCGCCGCCTGGCGAAACCGGTCATCGCCGTGGGCACCATGTCCCTGACGGCCTACGTCGGCCACTTCCTCGCGCAGTCCGCGTGGGCCCGCTTCCGCCGCGGGCACCACGAAGTCCTGGATGCCCGTGCTCATGTACATGCTGGGGGCGATCGTGTTCGCCGCGCTCTGGTCCCGCTTCTTCCGCCGCGGCCCGCTGGAGTGGCCGATGCACCAGGCGTCCGGTCTGGCCGGGCGCATCCGCTGAACGGTTCCCCGCTGCCCGTGTCCGTGTCCCGCCGGTACGGGCCACTCCTCGGGCACGGGTGACCTGCCGGTCCCCTCTGTCGACTGCCGACAGAGGGGACCGGAAACAGGACCGACACACCACTCACGCGGCGGGAGAGAAGGTGGCCGGGTGCCCCCGTGGGGGTCACTTCGCGGGGGCGAGGAGCTGGGTGGCCGCCAGCTGTGCGTACAGCCGGTCCCGGTCCACCAGATCGGCGTGGGTGCCCACGGACCGTACCCTTCCCGTCTCCATCACGATGATGCGGTCGGCGTTGATCACGGTCGACAGCCGGTGGGCGATCACCAGCACGATGGTCTCGCGTGCCACCTCGGCGATGACGTCCCGCAGCTCCAGCTCGTTGACCGCGTCGAGCTGCGAGGTCGCCTCGTCCAGGAACAACAGTCAGGGCTTGCGCAGCAGCGCGCGGGCGATGGCGATGCGCTGCCGCTCACCGCCCGACAGCTTGGACCCACGGTGTCCGACCAGTGTCTCCAGGCCCTCGGGCAGCCGCTCGACGAGGACGTCCAGCTTGGCCCGGGTGAACACCTCGCGGATGTCGTCGTCCGTCGCGTCGGGTGCCGCGAAGACCAGGTTCTCCCCGAGCGTGCCGGCCAGTACCGGAGTCTCCTGTTTCCGACGCGACTCCACCGGCACCACCCTCTACCTCCCCGGCGGGAACGAACTCCACGCCGACCAGGGCGGCCGCGCCACCGGCACCCGCTACTACAGCGCCGCGGGACAGACCGTCGCCATGCGCACCGGCGGCAAACTCACCTACCTGCTCGACGACCACCAAGGCACCGCCAACACTCAGATCTCCGCCGACACCGCTCAGAACATCACCCGCCGCTAAACCACCGTATTCGGCGCACCCCGAGGCGACCAGCCCACAAACTTGACCGGCGACAAGGGATTCGTCGGCGGCGCCAAGAACACCGACAGCGGCCTCACCCACCTCGGTGCCCGCGAATACGACCCCATCATCGGCCGATTCATCTCCATCGATCCCCTCCTCGAACCCGACAAACCCCAGTCCCTGACCGGCTATGCCTATGCCGAAAACAACCCAGTGAGCGCTTCTCATCCGCGGGTTGAGGAGTGATGAGAGCTGCTTGGGAGGGCTCGTGACGTGGCAGGGCTCCTGGTCGTTCGGTTGGTGATCTCACTCGCCAACGTCCGGACTCAGGAGCCCTGTTGGTCCCGTATCGTGCCATGCACGATGTCCCTCACGAGGTTGTCGAGCACGTCTCCCGGCTCATCTACGCCCGAAGGTGTGAGCTGGCCTCCCGCTGGCGCAGGCTCGGCTGCTTCCCTCAGGCCCTGCTCACGCTCGTGTACTTACGTAAGAACGAGACGCTCGCCCAGCTCGGCGCCGGGTTCGGGGTGTCCACCGCGACCGCCGGCCGGTACGTGAGCGAGACCGTCGACATCCTGGCCGAACACGCCCCGAGCCTGATCGACGCGCCGAGCGGCCACGACCCGAACGAGTTCCTCATCCTGGATGGCACCCTGGTCAGGACGGACCGGGCGGCAGCCGACGAGCCGTACTACTCGATGAAGCACCGTCATCACGGCATGAACGTTCAGGTCCTGGCCCGTCCGGACGGCAGCCCGATCTGGTATTCACGAGCCCTGCCGGGGCGGACTCACGACTTGACCGCGGCCCGCGCGCTCGGCCTGGTCCGAGCCTGCCTCTCCCGGCAGATCCTTGTGCCTGCCGACCGCGCCCACCGCGGCGCCGGAGCCACCGTCCGCACCCCCCTACTACGGCCGGGACCTGCCGGAGCAATACGCACAGTTCAACCGCGATCACGCCCGTCTTCGAGCTCCCGGCGAACGCGCCTTTGCCTGCCTGAAACAGTGGCGGATCTTCCGGAAGGCGCGATGCAGTCCCAACCAGCCGGACCATCGCCGCCGTTCACACCATCGAGATCGCCTGGCACTCAGGATGAGAAGAGCTCAATGAGCCGTTTTCATCCTGCTCACAGGGGTGAAACGGGCAGTCAGATGGGGCGGTGACGAGACAAGGCCCCTCGTCGCTGGCGTGGTGATCTCACTCATCACGCCAGCGACGAGGGGCCCTGTTTGTTGCGTATCGTGCCATGGTCGATGTCCCGCATGAGCTGGTGGAGCACGTCTTGAGGCTCATCCACACGCGAAGGCGTGAACTTCGCCCGCGGTGGCGGAAGTTGGGCTGCTTCCAGCAAGCCCTGCTGGCACTGGTGCACCTGCGCAAGAACGAGACGCTGCCCGCGCTTGCAGCTGGCACCCCCACAGAGCAGGAGCGCCGGTGAAGCACCGCCTGAACAAGATCGAAGCCCGGCAGCAGCTGATGATTGGTCTCCTCACAACGCATTCGGGTACCGCGGCGGCTGCTGCCCGTGCACGCTACCGCCCACGTCCAGGCAGTTCGCGATCACGCAGCACTCCTGCGCCAGTTCAGGCTCGCACCGGATCGGTCCGGTGTGTGCCGCGGTCTCGGCGATGAGCTGGTCGCGCACCGCGAGTGCGACGGTCAACCTGTCAGCGAAAGCAAGTCCGTTGCGTCCGTGACTGGCGGAACCGCCACGGTTCCACCTATGGCATGGTCACCAGCAGAGACGGCCTGTGCGAGTAGCGCACAACCGGAGGCCCGAACCCCTGCCGCCCCCGGTTCCATGGGTCGGCTCGCCTCGTCGGGTCAGAGCCCTGGCCGTTCGGTTCCGGCCAAGTGAGGTGTGGGTGCTGGGCAGTTCTACGCCTCCGCTTAGAGGTACCCGGGGGGCATGATATTGGTCATGTCCCTGACAGATGGACATGGCGGTGCTGGCCGGCCCTTGGGGCGGGTGTTCCATAAAAGCCCGGCGGTTCAGTGATTCCAGCCAAGGTGTACCGAATCTGTTCCCCTCGGCCCGCCGGACCCGCAAGATCTCAGTCGTTGCCGCGGTCAATTGGCCGGGAACGGAACTGGCGGCACCGTGACCTGCCAGGCCGCGGTCCCGGCGGGCGTCGACAACGCGGGAGGACCCTTGTCCGGGGGTGGCGGCAGAGCGCGGTTATTCGCGCGGTCCTGGTTGCGGATGATCGTATCCGCGCTGGCAATGGTGTTGATGGTGTCACTGGCGCAGGCGGCGGCCCTGCCGTCGACGACGGCGTCGGCGAAGTCGAGGGAGGTGCCGCGGAACCTGCCGATCCTGTCGGTTCCGACAGCGGCCAAGCAGAAGCCGCGGGCCGAACCGAAGCAGCCGAAGGCTGACTTCGCGCCCTTGGCTGTTGGCGAGCACACTCGGTTCGACGCGCGCAGATCCGTGCGCGCCGCGGATCCTGCAGCGCCGCAGACCAGCCTGGTCGGCCCGGTCGACGGTGCGGTGGTGGGCACGGAGACACCGGCGTTGCAGGTGGCCGCAGTGGGTGACGGTGTCCTGTACTGCTTCAAGATTTCCACCGGGTTCGATGGCCGATCGGGCAGCGTGGTGGACTCAGGGTGCCTGGACCAGCCGCAGTGGACGGTGCCCAAGCATGTGCTGCACGACGGGGGCCGTTATACCTGGACCGCGGCCACCGCGATGTCGGGCGCGACGACGGCGACGCCGCCGCAGTGGGTCGGGCACTTCACGGTCAACCAGCGGGTGGGCGATCCGGGACCGGCACCCACCGACCACCTGGGGCCGGTGACGGTGAACCTGTTCAACGGCAACGCGCACGTCGAGGCCGCCGGGCCGGCGTTCCAGACGGTGGGCGGGTCGGCCGGGGTGAGCCTGGCCTACAACTCCCGCGAGGGCGCGCCGCACGGCGTGCGCGCCTCGTACTTCAACGACTCGCGGCACGCCGGTAGCCCGGATGCGCTCCCGGTGATGGTGCGCGGTGAGTCGCAGGTCAACCTGGACTGGGGCATCCCGTGGACCGGCAACCCGGACAACCAGCCGTGGCGGGACAACCCGATGCCGCCGGCGCTGGACAAGAACTGGTTCGTGGTGCGCTGGGAGGGCCAGTTCAAGGCCCCGGTCACCGGGGACTTCCGGTTCGCCGGCGGCCACACCGACGGCGCGCGGGTGTGGGTGGGCGACAAGCTGGTCTACGACAACCCCAACCCCGCTGATCCCGGGGACGACTTCCTGCTGCCCGGCCCTCACCAGAGCAGTGAAGTGGCTTTGAAAGCGGGTCAGTTAGTGCCGCTGCGTGTCGAGCTGTATCACCACTCCGACCAGCGCCCCCGCATGGTGCTGTGGGCCAAGAGCAGCACCGGTAGCGATGACCAGCGCAGCCACAACCTCGATCCCCGGATCGTGCCGACGGAATGGCTGATGGCCGGAGACACCCAGTCGCTGCCCGGCGGGTGGACGCTGTCGGCGCAGTCCAGCGGCTACAGCCACGCTGAGATGCTGGACGGCTCGGTGGTGCTCACCGATTCCGCCGGTGGCAAGCACACCTGGGCCAAGGCGTCCGCGGGGGGCTACACGCCGCCGGTGGGTGAGGACGGGGTGCTCGCCTTCGACAACAAGGGCCGGATCACGCTCACCGAGGGCGAGACAGTGTCGGTGTTCAACCCGGACGGCACGCTGGCCGCGGTGGAATCGGTCCTGGACGGCAAGAAGCCCGCCGCTCTGCAATATCTCTACAGCGGGACGCCGCCGCGGCTGACCCAGATCAAGGACCCGGTATCCGGCCGCTCGCACCAACTGTTCTACAACACCGATGGCAGCGACAGCTGCTACGGCGGAGTCTCGCGCCCGCCGGGCGCAGATGCGGCCCCGGCGCAGATGCTGTGCCGGATCCGCTACTGGGACGGCACCGAGACCCGGCTGTGGTACCAGATGGGCACCCTGGCCCGGATCGAGAACCCCGGCGCGGCCATGCAGGACTTCGACTACGTCGGCCGGGCCTCGGCCAAGGATCGCTACGACCAGGCGGGCGACAACGAGGAGGAGAAGCAGAAGGCCCTGGACAGCATCGGGCCGCTGGCCACCCTGCGCGGCAGCCTGGCCTACGACTGGGTGGCCCGGCAGGCCCCGTCCGCGGAGAACGGCTGCACCAACACCGGTGATACCGCTGCCGCCTGTACGGTGATCGGCTACGACTCCGTGACGGAACAGCCCCAGGAGCCGCCGGCCCTGCGCACGGTCCAGGTACTGGCCCCGGCCCCGGACGGCCGCTCCAGCGACAAACGCGCCGAGCACTTCTACCAGTACTACCTGGAGCGCAAGCAGGCCACCGTGGCCCTGGCCGGGGTGTACGACGCCACCCGCTCGCGCACCGTCACCTACGACGACGCCGGCCGCACCCTGGTCACCACCGACTTCACCGGGGCGAGCATCTCCGCGGAGTGGAACGCGAAGGATCAGGCCACCGCGGCGGTCGACAGCGCCGGCCGGCGTTCCACCACTGTCTACGACCACGCCGACCGCCCCATCGACAAGTACGGGCCGGCACCTGCGGCCTGCTTCACCGGACAGACTCCGACGCCGGCGTGCGCAGCGAAGATGCCGCACACCCACACCAGCTACGACGAGGGTCTGGTGGGGCTGTCGGCCGCCTTCTACGACAACCCGGAACTGGCAGGAGTGCCACAGACGTTCGCCACCGGGGTCGGTGCCACGGACGGGGCGCTGTCACGGTCGTGGGGTGCGAGCCCGCCGGTGGCGAACACTGGTGGCTGGTCGGGCCGGTTCACCGGCGAGATCGAGTTCCCCGCCACCGGGGACTACGGCCTCGCCTTCACCGCGGTCGACGGCGCGCGTCTGTGGGTTGACGACGTGCTGACCGTCGACAGCTGGAGCGACAAACCCTCCACCACGGTAACCGGCAAGTACACCAACACCACGGCCGGCAGCTGGCACCGCGTCCGCGTCGACTACTACAACCACTCCGGCACGACCGGCGCCCTCGCCTTCGCCTGGACCCCGCCCGGCACCGGTGTGCCGGTGCCGGTGCCCGGGAAGAACCTCGCGCCCCGGTACGGGGCGGCGACCAGCTCCACCACCGAGGACACCTCCGGCGGCACCCAGGAACGGGCCCCGTCCAAGCACACCACCACCAGCTACTCCGACCCGGCGGCGGGCATCGACCCGGTGTACGGGCTCGCCGTGGCCACGACGGCGGACCCGGGAGGACTGGGGCTGACTGCGCGTACCGCCTATGAGCGGCCGGGTGAAAAGTACCTGCGCAGGCTGGCCACCGCGAAGGCCGACGGTGACCTCGCCGACCCTGACAAGCACGCCACGACGGTCTACTACGGCGACACCGAGACCCGTACAAACCCTTGTGAGCCGAACGCTCCCGCCGCCAACCAGGGCGGCATGGCCAAGACCGCCACCGAAGCCAAACCAGCCAACGGCCCGGCTCTCACCGGCGAGACCGTGTACGACGAGACCGGTCGTGTCGTAGCCGAGCGCGGCAACGAGGAAGCCTGGACCTGCACCACATATGACACACGCGGACGAGTGGTCAAGAAGAGCTTCCCTGCCTACGGGGCCAAGCCAGCGCGCACCGTCGTCACCGACTACGCCGTCGGCGGTGATCCACTGACCTCCAAGGTGACCGACGAAAACGGGTCGATCACCACCGGGATTGATCTGCTGGGCCAGGAGGTCCGCTACACCGACGCCAACGGCGTTACCTCGACTGCCACGTACGACCAGGTCGGGCGGTTGATCCAGGACACGACGACGGTCAAGGGCGTGTCCAGCACGGTGGCCTACGCCTGGAACGACGCCAACCAGTTGACCAACGTCAAGGTGGACGGGACTACCGTCGCCACCCCTTCCTACGACGGGGCCACCGAGCTGGCCGGTGTCGCCTACGGCAACGGCTCCCGCCTGGACTCGCTGGCACGCAACAGCTCCGGTAAGCCAATGGCGTTGACATGGAAGACTGCCGCGTCCACGGTCGTCGACTCGGTCACCCGGTCCCGGGACAACCGTGTCACCGACGACGTGGTGACCGCGGACGGGAAACCCGTCGCGAACTACTCCTACACCTACGACACGGTGGGTCGGCTGGTCTCGGCGACTGTGCCGCACCACCAGCTCACCTATCGGTTTGACCAGACCGACGGCTGTGGGACGGCGAAGGCAGCCGGGTTGAACACCAACCGCACCGCATCCACCGACAGCCTCAACGGCGCCGCGGCGGTCATCACCAGCTACTGCTACGACGGCGCCGACCGGCTGACCTCGACCAGCGGCGGCCTGGCGCTGGCCGCCACCTACGACTCCCACGGCGACACGGTCGGTCTTGGGGGCGACACCTTGGGGTACGACGCCGCCCGGCGGCACATCGCCACCACCACCGCCGATGGGAAGACGATCTCCTACACGCGCGACCCGGCCGACAGGCTCGTCGCCCGCACGGTCACCGGTGCCGCCGAGGGGTCGAAGAACGGGACCACCCGCTACTCGTACAGTTCCAAGCACGACGACGCGGACCTCATCTTGGACAAGGACGGGAGCCTGCTGCAGCGGATCGTGGCGCTGCCCGGCGGCGTGCTGCTGACCAAGAACTACGACCAGGCCGCCACCACCAACTGGTCCTACCCCAATATCCACGGCGACGTGCTGTTCACCGCGGACGGGGCCGCCACCCGCACCGGCGCTCTCCACCTCTACGAACCCTTCGGGCAGAACATCGACCCGGCCACCGGCGCCTTCACCGACATCCCGATCCCCGCGACCGCCGCGGGCGGGATGGACTTCGGATGGCTGGGTCAGCACGAGCGACCGGTGGAACACCTGGCCGGGCAGCAGGCGATCGAGATGGGCGCACGCGTCTACCTGCCCGTACTCGGCCGCTTCCTTCAAATCGACCCGGTACCGGGAGGATCGGCCAACGACTACGACTACGTCGATGCGGACCCGGTCAACGGCCTGGACCTGGCCGGGACGTTCTCCTGGAAGTCCGTGGTCCGCGTCGGAACAACCGCGGCCGAAGTGGTGGCTTTCGTGCCGGGCCCAGTGGGAACGGTAGCCTCCGGAGTGGCCGTGGCCGGGCAGCTCGCACAGGGCAACAAGAAGGCCGCGGCGATGGACGCGCTGGGCATGATCCCCGGCGGCAAGCTCGCCAGTACCGTCGCAAAGTCCGCCGGCAAGGAAGCCTCGACGCTCGGGAAGGCCGCCGAGGCGGTCGAGAAGTCGTGCAACTCCTTCACTCCCGACACCCCGGTGGTGATGGCCGACGGCACCGTCAAGCCGATCCGTGGCGTGCACGAAGGCGACCAGGTCCAGGCCACCGATCCCGCCACCGGCAAGACCACGGCGGAACCCGTCACGTACGTCATCACCGGCCAGGGCACCAAGCATCTGATCGACATCGGTCTCGAGGGCCGGCGAGCAGCGACAATCACCGCCACCGCCGGACACCCCATCTGGATTGAGGGCCGTGGCTGGGTCGATGCCGGGGACGTCCGGGCCGGTGACGTCGTCCGGGGTGTGCCCGGCTCCGCGGCGCTGAAGGTCACTTCTGTCCACGATCGCGGCGACGTCGCCGACGCGACGGTCTACAACCTCAGTGTCAGCAGCATCCACACCTATTACGTCCAGGCCGGGCCGAACCGCCTCCTGGTACACAACGCGGCGTGCAGATCGGGGTTGGACTTCACCCGGGCCGGAAAGAGGGACGTCGTCGCGCTCAACGCGGACAAGTACAACGGATACAACCTCTGCGAATGGTGCGGCCGGGAAGTCGTCCAGCCGCAGAAGTCGCAACGCGGAGTGACGCCGTCCCAAGACGAGTGGAATGTCGACCACATGGAGCCCAAGGCCCACGGTGGTTCCGGAACCCCTGACAACGGCCAGTTGCTCTGTCGCTGGTGCAACCGCTGGAAGTCGGACAAGTGACAGGGCTGGCCTGCGTCAGGACCCGTGCAATCCGCGCGAGGCAGCGTGCAAAGGCGATCCCTGGGCGGACTTGAGTCGGGCGGCTCGCGCCCGACCTGCGCACTACGAAAGGACCATGCCGGTGACAACCGAACCATCGAGACACAGACGGATCTTCTGGAGGAGGGCAACCGTCATCGCTGCGGTGTTCTGCGCAGCCGCGGGGATCATGACGTCCCCCGCTGCCGCGCACGAGGAGGGCGGCACGTCGACGGCCACGGCGCTGATCCAGCTGACGTTCACCAACGTCAGCAACGGAAAGCTGTTGGACGTCCAAGGCGGCAGCTACGACGACAACGCGGCCATCTCCGTCAACCCGGCGCCGGGCTCCGCCACGGGGTGGCGCATCAACACGGGCACCAGCCTCGGCTCGGGGTTCGCCATCGTCAACACCACCACCGGCAAGTGCATGGACCTGACCACTGCCCACTACCAACTTCGGCAACAGCCCTGTGATGGGCGCGCGACCGAACAGTGGTACTTCCAGCCCATCTCCGGCTCGGCACAGAAGGCGTTCAGGATCCGCCAGGTCGGCGACAACTCCTGCCTGACCGTCCAGATACCTCCCGCCACCGACAACTTCGTGTACACCTACCGCTGCGACAACACGCCCTACCAGCAGTGGACGCTGCCCGCTGAGGTCTACCAGACGGCGTGGAACACCGCCGTGGACTACGCGGCCGCCCGGTGCGCCAAGGACACCTCGACCTGCTCGTGGTCCACGACCACCCAGACACCGCCGTTCACGCTGCCGGAGACGTGTGTCTCACCGATCTGGTTCAACGACACCTCGACCACGATCCCGTGGGAGTTCTCGCTGAACACCTCCACCGGGTGGACCAACACCATCGGCTTCAAACTGGGCGGAAGCCTGACCGTCGGCAGCGACCTCATCGGCCTCAAACTCGATGTCACCGCCGAGGTCAACGGGGCAACCACCGTGGACCTCAAGCAGGAAATGGGCAACAAGCTGACCGTGAGCGTGCCCCCACGCCAGTACGGGTGGGTCGCACTGTCCGAACTGGCCACCAAGGCCACCGGAACCTGGACCTTCGACACCCAGGGCTTCCCGTGGACCGCCGACGACACCGTCACCGTGCCCCTCAAGTACGACGCCAACGGCGGCGCGAGCATCTACAGCGCACGCACCCGGCCAACGTTCACCAACTGCGCCGGAACCTGACAACAACACCCAGCCGGGCAACAGCCGATGCCGCGTGTCCCCGCCCAGACAAGTCGAGGCACCTCGGGCCCCTGTCGCGCGGGCCTCGATGTGTCTGGGACGCCCGGAGGACCACGTTCCACTCAAGTCGAAGCAGAACCTTGCTGACCTGAACCGCGCGGCTCAGATCACCTGCCGAGGCCGCGACCACGCCCGGCCGCGAGCTCCCGGCGAACGTGCCTTCACGCAGCTGAGTGGACACTCGCCGGGCTCGTCCCGCAGAACTTCGCCCAATGGCCCCTGCGCGTGCGCGAGGACGTGACGCTCGGCCAGCCCCGCAGCACCGACAACGGCCTCGTCTGGGAGGCGGGTACTGGCCGATCCGAAGTGGGCCGACAAACTCACCGACGCGGACCGCCGGGCGCTGTCACCGCCGTTCTGGACCCATGTGAATCCGTACGGCCGGTTCGAGCTGGACATGAACAGTCGTCTGGATCTGGGCCTCTCCATCCGGGCGCCGGTGCCCGGCCCGCGTACCCCACAGGAGGAGGCAGCCGCAGCCCCGGCATGACACCTGGGCTCCGGGCTTGGCCGGAACCCAGGTAAAGCACACTGATCCATTTCGCCGCTGAGCGCGGCGGCCACCGTGGTGTCGGTGGTGCCGCAGGATGAGGACATGGCCGAGACCGCCATGCGCAACGCGCCGACCACCCGGTACAACACGGTCAGGCCGTCCAATCGAAGGCACTCTCCGCGGAAGGTGAGGGTCCAACACGCACACCACGTACTCGTCCCGGTCCACGCGGGCGGCGCTGGCACATTGTGCCAATGGTCCCGTCACGTCGGGACCTGGAGTGGGTGATTGTCAGTTTTCGGTGTCGAGTTGGATGTGCTCGATGTCGTTGTCCAGGAAGGTGGTGAGGTCCTGGGCTTCGGCGTAAACGGCTTCCTGTTCCAGGGCGGTGAGGGGGCGCAGGGAGCTGATGTGGAGTTGGTGGTTGCGCACGGCCCAGGTGGCGGTGACGCGTCCGTCAACAAGGACGGTGCGGTGGCCTGCGACGGACAGACCGAGGTGGAGGGCGTCGATGATGCGGCTGCGGTCGTGGAAGCCGAGGATGGCGTTGTCGAAGGCCGGGAGGAACCGGACAGGGGCGGGGGTGTCGGGGTGGGGGCGGGGTGCGTCGGGCAGGTCGAGCAGTTCGCGGCCGCGTTCGTCGCGGAAGACGACGAGTTCTTCTCGGGCGGCTTTGATGGCGGCAGGAAGGCCCGCGAGGCCGCACCAGGCGCGCAGGTCCGCGCTGGCGGCGGGCCCGTACGCGGCGAGGTAGCGACGTAACAGCTGCTGCCCGACGGGATCGCCGTCCCCGGCGGGCAGGGGGGCGATGTCCCGTTCCAGCCAGGTGGCCAACGGCAGGTTGCGTACGCCGGCGGTCTGGTGCCACAGGCCGCGGGGCGGGAGTTGGGCCATGGGGATGAGGGCTGCGACGAGCAGCTCGCCCAGGACACGGCGTGGTGGGCCGGGCCAGCGGTCTTCGAGAGCTTGTACGAGCTCGGTCATGGTGCGGGGCTGCCGGTCGGCCATGACCGCGCGGCCGGCGGCGGCGACCTCGTCCACGTCGATGCCGGCCAGTTCACACCGGTAGGTTCCCAGCACTCGCTGGCGCAGCATTGTGTCGTGGCGGGCTCGCCAGGTGAGCGCGTCGCCGGCGGTGACGAGGTGGACGGTGCGCCGCATCAGGTGAGTGCGCACCACCACGCGACCGGTCAGCGCATCGTCGAGTTGCTCGGGCTTGAAGCCGGACAGGCGGGACCACAGCCCGGTGAAGGGTTCCTGAGGATCCTGTGCCTGCAGGCCGCACAGATGGGCCACTGCCTCCGACACGGATGTGTCGCTGCGCTTGAGCAGGTGCTGGCGGGCGAGGGTGGCGCGATTGAGGGCACGGGCGTCAAGAACAGTCATGGCATTCTCACGCGGCGGCTCGCTCGTGGGACGGGCGTCGGCGCAGGTCCGTTTGGGTGAGGGAGGGAGGTATGTAGGAGACGTCCAGAGGGCTGATGTCGGTGCCGGGCGGGACGATTGTGTCGATCTTGTCGAGGATGTCGTCGCCGAGGGTGAGAGGGGCACCGACGAGCAGGTCGTCCAGCTGGTCCATGGTGCGCGGGCCGATGATGGCGGCAGTGACGTCGGGGTGGCTGGTGGCGAAGGCCATGGCCACGTGTGTGAGGGAGTGGCCGGTTTCTTCGGCGAGGGTGAGCAGCTGCTCCACCGCGTCAAGCTTGCGTTCGTCGGTGAGGTGCCGGGAGACCCACTGCATGCGGGCGTTGTCGGGCCGCGGGGTGTTCTTGCGGTAGCGGCCGGTGAGCAGTCCCATGGCCAACGGACTCCACACCAGAACGCCCAGGCCGTAGCGGCGGCAGGTGGGCAGAACCTCCCGCTCGATGCCGCGGTTGAGGATGGAGTAGGTGGGCTGCTCGGTTCGCAGGCAGTGCAAGCCGCGCTGCTGGGACACCCACTGGGCTTCGACGATTTCCGAGGCCGGCAGGTTGGAGGAGCCGATCGCGCGGACCTTCCCGGCACGCACGAGGTCGGTGAGCGCGGAGAGGGTCTCCTCGATGTCGGTGTGCGGGTCGGGGTGGTGGATCTGGTAGAGGTCGATGTAGTCGGTTTGCAGCCGCTTCAGTGAGCCCTCGACCGCCTGGATGATCCAGCGCCGGGAGCTGCCGCTGTGGTTGGGACCCCCGCCCATCGGTCCGTTGAACTTGGTCGCCAGCACGACCTCGTCGCGGCGTCCTGCGAGGGCTTTGCCGACGATCTCCTCGGTCTCGCTGTAGCCGTAGACGTCGGCGGTGTCGACGAAATTGATGCCCGCGTCGAGCGCCCGGTGGATCATGCGCGCGCAGTCGTCGTGATCCGGATTGCCCATCTTGCCGAACACCATGGTGCCCAGGCAGTAGGCACTGACTTCGATGCCGGTCCGTCCCAGCTTCCGTATCCTCACGGTGCCCCGTTTCCTTCCGCTGCTTGTTCGGGGCCCGCGCCGTCCGGGCCGCCCGTGGCTGTGGCGGCCCGGACGGCGCAGGCATGTCAGGTCGGTCGGTTGGGTTCAGCCGTTGTACGGGGCGGTGACGTCCAGGACCCAGGTGATGCCGAAGCGGTCGGTGAGCATGCCGTACAGCGGCGCCCACTGCGCGGGCTCCAGCGTTCGCACGATGGTCGAGCCCTCGGCGAGCTTGCCCCACAGGGCGCTGATCTCCTCGGCGTCGTCACCGCGTACGGAGACGAAGAACGGGTTCTCACCCTGGTTCCAGGGCAGTTGCGAGGGCACGTCGTAGGCCATGACGTGGAATCCGTTGTCGCCGGCCACCTCGCCCCACATCACCCAGTCCGCCTCGCTCTCGTTCTGCACGGCGCCCGCGTCCTTGTAGGTGACCGCGACAGTACGTCCGCCGAAGACGGACTGGTAGAAGCCCAGCGCCTCACGTGCGGTGCCCCGGAAGTTCAGGTGAGTGGTGGTCGTGACGGACATGACCTGCTCCTTGCCTCGGTGTGACAGATACGCCGCCGACTGTCCAAGTCCAAGTGGCGGCTGCCGACCAGGAGCGATGCCTCCCGAACGGCTCGTACGCCAGCATGGCGGAGGTAGAGGACAGGTTGTGTCCTGTACTGCGGGAAGAATGGATCTCATGCAGAAGACATCCTCCCGGCTGCTCGCGCTGCTCTCGCTCCTTCAAACGCCCCGTGACTGGTCCGGCGATGATCTCGCCGAGCGTCTCGGCATTACGTCGCGCACCGTGCGGCGTGACATCGACCGCCTGCGCGAACTCGACTACCCGATCAAGACCCTCAAAGGACCGGGCGGCGGCTACCGCCTGGAGGCAGGCACTCACCTGCCGCCCATGCTGTTCGACGACGACCAGGCCGTCGCCCTGACCGTCGCACTGCAGACCGCGGCCACCGGCACCACCGTCGCCGAAGACGCCACCCGCGCCCTGGCCACCCTCCGCCAGGTCATGCCACCCCGCCTACGCCACCGCATCGACCTGCTGCGCATCACCGCCGTCCCACCGCCCGCGGCCCGTGACACTCCTCGGGTCGACACTCAGGTCCTGGTGGACCTGAGCCACGCCATCCACGCCCGCGAGGAACTTCGCTTCGACTACGCCCCGCGGCCAAGCACCTCGGCCGATGACGTCCGCCGCGTACAACCCCACCATCTGGTCACCTGGCGTCATAGCTGGTATCTCGTGGCCTGGGACCTCCAGCGCGAGGACTGGCGTACCTTCCGCGTCGACCGCATCCGGCCCCGTACACCCACCGGCCCCCGCTTCACCCCTCGTGACCTCCCCGGCGGCACCGTCTCCGCCTTCATCACCAGCCGATTCCGCGGCAACGACGGCACCAACACCGACTGGCCCTGCCAAGGAGAAGTCATCCTCGGCCTCCCGGCCGCCGATGTCGCGCCCTTCGCCCAGGACGGAATCGTTGAGGAACTCGGCTCCCGTCACTGCCGGCTCATCCTCGGCTCCTGGTCATGGACCGGACTCGCCGCCGCCATCGGCCGCTTCGACACCGATATCGAAGTCATCGGCCCACCCCAACTGGCCACCGCATTCGGGGTCCTCGCCGCCCGCTACGCCCACGCCGCCCGCACCACAAGACCAGAGACCGGCCCGGCGTGGTGAGAACAGAACTCACCACGCCGCTCAAGCCCGCCGAACCTCCGGGGCCGACCCAACGCTCAGTTACACGCGATCCGAGAGCAGGGAAGGGGTTCGCATAAACGATCCTTTCCGGGAGCAAGACCGGAAACGGTCGCCGAGGGCGACCCGGATGCCCGATCAGTTCTCAGAAGTCGTTCTCACTCAAGTTGCGACGGACCCCTGTTCTGGGAATGGTTTGCGAGAGGATTTCGGGCGTGACGGGCCCTCAGGACACCATCGAGAGCGACGCCGACGACGTCGAGCGCCACGACCGCCCGCGCTGCGGCGTCCAACCCGGTCACCCTGCCGCTCGCGCTCGGGCGCGGTCGCCGGGATCTACCACACCGGCCACTTCAAGAAGGTCGCCCGGCTCGCCAAGCTGCTGCGGGTGCCGACCCCGGCCGATCGCGGCCCAGGCCAGCCGTGGCGGCCCGGCACCCCTCCCCCGGCCGCACCCGAGACCGGCGCCCCGGGCGCGGACATCCGCATCGGGTACGCCCGCTGCAGCCACCTCACCCAGGAGCTGCAGTCGCAGCTGGACGCGCTCAGCGCGCACGGCATCCCGCGCGACAAGATCTTCTCCGAGAAGATCAGCACCCGCATTCGGGTCCGCCCTCAGTTCGAGGCCGCACTCGCCCTCGCGCGCGAGATCAAGGCGCACGCCCCGCATGGCCGCGTGCTGTTCACCGTCTACGAGATGAAGCGGCTCGGCCGCGACGCCGCCGAGCTCACCGCGCTCGCCGACCACCTGACCGCCCACGGCCTGGTCCTGGAGATGCTGGCCGGCCCGCTGCCCGGCATCTACGACCCGTCCGGCCCCGGCCGGATGCTCTTCGGGTTCTTCGCCGCGATGGCCAAGACCGAGCGCGAGAGCATCCGCGAAGCCGCCCTCGAAGGACTCGACGCCGCCGCCCGCAAGGGCAAGCACGGCGGCCGGCCGCCTGTCATCACCGACGACATGCTGTACACGGTGCTGAGGCGCCGCGCGGCGGGCGAGTCCGTCGAGCAGATCCGCCCCCACCTGATCATCCCCACCGGCAAGCGCAAGGGCCACAACCCCGGCCTGGCCAGCATCTACCGGGCGCTCGCCGAGCACGAGAAGCGCCAGGCGTACCCGGAGGCCGTCGAGCACGCCCACGCCGACTTCGCAACCCCCCATGCCGACTGACAGCGAGTCATCCCGCCCGGGATCAGCTCTGCAAGCTCATCTCAATGTGGGTTTCGCAGGCATCTTGGCTCGACCCCGACAGGCGTTCCGGGCCTCGCTGTTGTGTGACGCCTACGGCTTGGCTGACGAGGTGATCGGGGATCCGGCCGGGGTTGCGGAGTCCGGCGCCTCCGCGTAGTCGGGCAGTTCGATGCCGTTGAGTGCGCGCCCGACCAGCTCGGTGAACCATGCGCTGGCGAAATCGGGGCGCGGCTCGGCGTCTGGCCCGGGGACGTCGCGGCTGCGGGCGTTCAATCGGCCGATCTCCTGGTTGGCTTCGACGAACGAGCGCATCCGTGCCTCGTAGCGGGCGAACCCGGTGTCGGGGTCCCACTCGGCGGCGGCCAGCTCTCCGGCCAGCAGGTAGGCGCCGACCAGTGCCAGCCCGGTGCCCTGTCCGGACATCGGTGACGAGCTGAACGCCGCGTCCCCGAGCAGCCCCACCCGTCCGCTCGACCAGCGGTCCATCACCACCTGGGCGACCTGATCGAGGTAGAAGTCCGGGGTGTCGTCCAGGTGCGCGAGGATGCCGGGGGCCAGCCAGCCCAGGCCCGCCATCCGCTCACGCAGCAGGCGCTTTTGGGCCGCGACGTCACGGTGGTCGACGTCGAAGTCAGCCGAGGCGGAGTAGAACATGGCCATGGCCCGCCTGGCGTCCTGGATGGGGCGCAGGAGGGCCGCGCGCCCGGACTCCTGGTCCTGGTACTCGAGCAGCCAGCGGTCCAGAGCGAACTCGTTGGGCACACTGTAGAAGGCCAGCACGTGCCCGAGGTGGCGCAGGAACTGCTCATGCGGCCCGAAGACCATCGCCCGCAGCTCCGAGTGCAGCCCGTCGGCCCCGACCACCAGGTCGAAGCGCCGCCGGTCGCCGCCCGCGAAGACCACGTCGACCCCGTCGGCGTCCTGGGCGAGCTCGGCGATCCGGTCGCCGAAGATGTACTCGACGCCGTCGCGGGTGTCGTCGTAGAGCACCTGGGACAGGTCCCCGCGCAGGATCTCGATGTCCGCGATGAACCCGTCGCCGCCGTCGTCGTCCGCGCGGAAGGTCTCCAGCACCTGCCCGTCCGCGTCCACGGTGTGCGCGCCGGCTGTGTCGGTGCACGCCGCGCGGACCGCCGCGTCCAGCCCCATGCGCCTGAGGACCTCCCTGGCGACCCCGCGTGCGTCCACCGCCTGCCCGCCGGGACGCAGCTCGGGAGCCCGCTCCACCACGGTCACCTCGGCCCCCCGCCGGCGCAGCCAGTGAGCCAGGGCGGGTCCCGCGATGCTCGCCCCCGCCACCAACACCCTGGGACCGCCCACCCGCATCCCCTGCTCGCCCGTCCGGATCGTGCGCTCCGGCCCGGAGTCGTCGACGCCCATCACTGCCTCCACGTGCTTCCTCCCGCGCTGGAACGTTCCCAGCACAGACCCACCGCTATCGGTGGATCCAGGGTGTGGACTGCGGACCCGCACACAACTCATCGCTACGGCCCGACTTAGCTAAAGATGAAGCCACCAGGAAACACACGTTCGTGCAGTGGCTCAGCGTCGAACCGAGGGTGAGAAGCGGCAATCGCGGCCTCAAGCGCTCGGTACTCGGCCAACGGCATGATGGAGTCCCCGAAGTAGTCGTGTCCGACCTCCAGGTGTGGGCGAAACACCGGCGGCGGAACGACCCGCTCATCCCGGAGCTGAGCCCATGCCGCCCCCAGGAAGGCTCGCCCCGCGTCATGTAGGCGCCTGTCACCATCATTCACTCGCTCAGCATGAACGATCGTGTAGTCGCGGCACCGCGAGTTCGGCGAAGGTGCCGACGCGGACCATCACCACATCCAACCCGAGGCGCACGACCCGGAATTCAACGTCGGCGAAGAGCGACCCGGGATCCAGTCAGGCCCCGGGACTTCGTGCTCCCGCTGCGGACGCGTGGCGCGCGCCCGCGGTCCGGGAAGCCACCATGACTGAACAACGGGCCGCTGCCTGAGCTCCCTACCCACCGCTCCCTCCCCACGCCCGCCCCACGGGTGACACCCCGCCAGGGCTCTCGGCGCGTCGGGGCACAGAGCCACAAAAGGGATAGATACGGCAAGTCCTCTCCCGCGAGAGCCGCCGGGACACCGCACGGGCCGTCGCCCGCACGGCGGGGCCGTAGCCTGCGTCCGGGAACCCCGGGCTGGGCGCGACGACCGACAGCGCCGCTACCACCTCGTCCCCGTCTCGCACTGGCGCGGCCACCGTACTCAGCTGCCAGGGACGGCTCTGCCGGCCGACGGCGTAGCCACTCCGCCGCACCTCCGCGAGCGCACGGCGCAGATCGGCGGGAGTACGGATGTCGTCGTCCCCGTCTCCGGGTTCGTAGCCGGCGATGACCTGGTCCTGCACGGTCGGCGGCGCGAAAGCGAGCAGCACGAGCCCCACGCCGGTGGATGCCAGCAGGAGGCGGCCGCCCACGCGGTAGCGCACGGAACTGGCGTCGAGCGCAGAGAGCCGCTCGACGAGCAGGGCCTCCCCCTGGTCGCGCACGGCGAGCAGCACGTGCTGATAGGCGACCGCATACCTGAGAGCCAGGACCGTTCGAGCCCTCTACAGGAGTGGACGGCGCTTGGCTTCCGGCGGCACCACATCCAGTCAGATGATCGGATCGTTGTTGTTCGTGGTCCAAGCCATCCGCAGGGATCACCTCTCATCGCGCCCGGAGCCTTCGAGTATTTGCCAAGACCGACGGCCCTGCGGATTGCTGGGGTCACGAACGGCTAATCGGATGCTGGGCCATCGAGCCCTTCCATTAGGGAGACGCGTGATCCTGCGCGGCTGCGACCAGCAGCAATGCATTCTGAAACAACAGGACGTGAGAGCACATCATGGACGTGTACTGCGGGATCGGCTGGGCCAGTGACCATCACGATGTCGCCCTGGTCGGCCACGACGGAGCTCTATTGGCCAAGGCCCGGATCGGGGACGACACCGCGGGCCTGCAACCACTGATCGACCTGCTCATCGCCCGCGACGACGCGGCAGACCGGGGAGTCGTAGCAGCGGCAGTACCAGACACTGCCGCCCGCGGGTGTCGGGCTGGGCGGCCCGACCTCCCGCGGCTTTCCCGCTCTCCAGCTCCTGACGCTTGGGCTCGCTGCCTCTCGGCTGCTCAATCACCCGTACGCCGTGGAACGTGGCGTGGGTGCTCGTCGACTGCGAGCGCAGCGCGGCGCCGTCGTATCAAGAGCCAGCCAGATGGGCCGCACGGCCTTTTGCGTCGGACAAGTGAGTTATCCGGAGTCCAGAACGCCGGGTCACGCCGACTACTGGGGAGGTCCCACGTCCACCCGCCGCGCCGGGGCGGGGTGATCCCGGACAGGTCCGCGAAGTAGGTGCTCAGGCACCGGCGCAGTTCGGCGACGTAGAAGTCGACGGTGACTTGCTGAAGGTCTTGCTTCCCGCCTGCAGAACGGCGCCGCGGTTCGCCGACGCGCGAACAGCAAAGCAAGGCAGGGGTGTTGTTCGGGCAAATCTGTCGTCAGGGCTGCCTGCCGTACCGCGGGGTGGCGGTAGCTTCAGGATGCCGACCTTTCCTTGGGGGATCCACATGCACCACCGCCGTCTTGCTGTCACCGTCACCGCCCTCGCCGTGGCCATATTTTCGACTGCCTGTTCCGGCGCCGGGTCGGCCTCGGACGCGAAACACTCGGCGGCGCCGTCGAGCCCGGCCGCCAACGCACAGAGCCCGGCCGCGGGTGCTCCGGCGACCCTGCCCTACGGTCCGGGTCCGCAGGCCAAGTACACCGTTCAGGCGCAGGCGTCGGCCGGGTCGTGCCATGCCGGCACCAGCAACGGTCAGCCGTTGCCGGATCCGAAGTGCACGCCGGGCGCGCTGAATCCGAAGGTCACCCCGGCGACGTTGAAAGAGACGATCTGCAAGTCCGGGTATACGTCGACGATCCGCCCGCCCGCCGCGATCACCGGGGCGGAGAAGACCGCGAACGCCAAGTCATACGGCTACACCGGCAGTCTCCATGATGCCGAGGAGGACCACCTGGTCTCCCTGGAGCTCGGCGGCGACCCGAATGATCCGCGCAATCTGTGGGTCGAGCCGCCGTCCCCCGGTCACAAGCCCGGCGCCGGCCCCAACAACCCTAAAGACGCCGTCGAGTCGAAACTGCACACCGCGATCTGCACCGGCAAAACCCAGCTCGCCGCCGCGCAGAACGCGATCGCCACGGACTGGCCCAACGCACTCGCCAAACTTGGCCTCAGCTAGAGCGCGAGCAGCTGAGGCGGGTGCCCGTCGGCCGCGCAGCCGTGGAAGCGGCTACGGACTGAGCTTGTGCTTTATGGTCTGAGTCAATTTCGTTCGATGATGCTCTCGGGTCGTTTCGCGGTCTTGCCCACGTCGTAGCGGGTGGCGGGCCGCGGGTTCTTCGAGCCAAGTGGCCTGCCAGAGCCGGGAGTTGGGGGTTCGGTGCGCGGGCCGGACTGTGCAGATGCAGGCGGAGGTTCCGAAGCCCCCGGCGGACTCGGGCGGGGGTGAGTCGGCCGGGCTCGGCGGGCTTCTCCCACGGCCGCCGCAATTCGGCGGCGGCTTCGCGCAGAAGACGGATCTGGGTGTGCGCGGCGATGATCAGCCAGGTCCAGCGCTCGCCGGCCTCAGGGGTTCGCAGCTTCGGACGGGCGCATACCTAAGGGATCCTGGGAGATGGTCGCCGCGACGATCCGCACGATCTTCGCGCAGACAGACCGCGAGGCCGTCCGGTCTCAACTCGACGTCGCTGCCTACCTGCTGGCCCGGCAGTTCCCCCAGGTCGAAGGAGATGCTGCTGGAGGCCACGGACGACATCGCCGCCTTCGCAGGCCTCCCTGCCGGGCACTGGAAGAAGATCTGGGGAACGAACCCCATCGAGCGATTGAACCGCGAGGCCAAACGCCGGGCCGACGCGGTGTTCCTCAACCCCGCCGCCCTCGAGCGGCTGGCTGGCGCGGTCCTGGCCGAACTCCACGACGACAACACCGACTTCACCCCGAGTAACCACCCAGCCGAACTACCCGGACCGGCTTCCACACCACACCAACGGACATGACCCAGGCGGAGTGTCCGGGATCCGGCGCCGGATTCAGGGCCTCAGGTCGCCTTCTGGGTTAGCAGGTGCGTTTTGTAGGCCTCGCCGTACGTGCTGGTGGGTGTGCCGTCCCAGTCCGTGATCAGGTCATTGCCACCGCTGGCGCACGCACCCCACGGATTCCATGTCCAGGCCAGGTAGCCGACGCTCTTGCTGTCCGCCCAGTTCGTCACCTGGTCGAGGTAGTCGTGGTTACAGGTGTTCTGGCCGATCTCGCCGGCCGTGACCGGAACCTTGGCCGCGACCGCGCCGATCTGGCTGTCCCAACAGGCGGCCGTCACGCAGGCGTTGAAGTTGTACGAGTGCCACGAGGCCATGACGTTGCCGGTCGGGTCGGCCGGCTTGTAGGTCAGCCATTGCGTGAGGTCGTTGGTCCAGGTGAGGCCGCCGGTCATGACCACATTGGTGGAGCCGGTGGCCCGTACCGCGTTGACGAGGGTCTGCATCCCGGCGACCTTGTAGTCGATGCCCGTGCAGGTGCCGCCGTCACGCAGGCACGTCCAAGCCTCGGTGGCATCGGCCCAGTTGTTCGCGGCGTCCGGGTAGGGCTCGTTGAACAGGTCGAATACGACCGCGTCGTTGCCCCTGAACATCTGAGCCACCTGGGTCCAGAAGTCCGGTGCGTACTGTGCGTCCGGCATCGGCTTCTGGCAGGTCGCCTTGGCGTCTGGGCAACCGGCGCCCGGACCGCCGTACTGGCCGTAGGTCCAGTGCAGATCCAGGATCGGGTTGATCCCGTTGGCCACGAGCAGATCCGCATAGTCCTTGACCGCCTGCCGGTACGCCGCGCCGCTGACGCCGCCCGCAGGCACATCGGCGGCGCCCAACCAGCACTCCTCGTTCAGCGGCAGACGGACCGCGTGGATGTTCCACGCCTTCATCGCGTCGACACTCGCCTGGTCCGCCGGGCCGTCCCACATGGGCTTCCCCTGGAAGCAGGCGTACTCGCCGCCGGAGCGGTCGGCGCCCAGCAGCCGGTAGGTGGCGCCGCTCGCGGTCTGGAGGTGGTTGCCCGAGACGTGCAGGGCAGGGGCCGGGCCGCCGGTGTCCTGGCCGGTGACGGTCACCTTGGCGGGGGCGGTGGTCCTCGTCGCGCCGCCGTCGTCGATGGCACGCGCGCTGAGCGCGTAGCTGCCGCGGGTGACGTTCGTCCAGGCGAAGGTGTACGGGGCGGTCGTGTCCGAGCCGATGACCGTGCTGCCGTTCAGGAACTCGACCCTGCTGATCGAGCCGTCCGCGTCGCTTGCCGTCGCCGCCAGGTCGATGGTGGCAGGGGCCGCGAACGAGGCGCCGTCCTGCGGGCTGGTCAGGCTGACCGAGGGGGGCGTGTTTCCGGATGGCGCGCCGGTGCAGGGCGTGCCATTGAGTGCGAAGTCGACCGGCTGCAGCAACGGGCTGGTCGGCGCGGAACCCGCGGTGGAGCGGGTCCACTCGCCTTGCAGACCAACGCTGGTGCTGGTCTGGTCCGTAGCGATGGCGCCGTTCCAGCCGGCGTCGCTGGCGGTGACCGACGTTGTCCCGGTGAAGGTCGCGTTCCAGCCGCCGGTGGCGGTCTGACCGCTCGGCATCGTGAACGTCAGCTTCCAATGGGTGGTCGGATCACCGAGGTTCTTGATGGCGAGCGTGGTGTTGAAGCCTCCCGATGTGGGCGTCGACTGCCAGGTGCTCGGATTCTGATAGGTCACTTCACAACCGGTGGTCGCCGCTGCGGCCGAGGACGGAACAGCCGCCACACCTGCCGCGATCAGCACCGTCGCGGCCAAGCCTGCCGTGATACGGATTCTTCGGTGGAGCATGGGGGTCTCCTCACTCAATTGGGGTGCACCGATGTCTCCGTCCGGGTTGCCGCGCACGGGCCGCCGCGCCCAAGGCGCCCACGGAAGCCCGTGTGGAAATCCGGGGGAGGTGTGGATCCTGATGCGTGGGAGCGCTCCCAAACTGCTGTAGCTCCATGCACCTGTCAAGACCTCGCGCCGACGTTGCCCAAGGCCCGCGGGGCAAGGGGGCGGAGGTGTCGGCGGCGACCTGCAAGGTCCCACCGCTGGATCATGGTGTTGAGCTCGGCGAGGGTGTCGACTTCCGGGACGGAGACGAGGTGGTTTCGGGGGAACCAGGTCCGGTGCAGATCCGGCGGGAGAATTTGAGACCCGCGTCGGCGAACGCGGCGCGCTCTTGGTCATCGTCGGCCGCGACGCAATTCTTGCGGCAGGAAAAGCGGGCGAGGGAGGCGGCAGGGCCGGCAAGGCGACGAGCGATCCGATGGACTCGCTTTTGTTGATCACCTGTTTGAGGGTGGACTGCCGGACCGGTGACACAGGCGGGGACCGCCAGGCTGCGCCCCAGGCAGCCAAGCCCCTGGCGGCGAGCACGCCCCGGCCCAGCCGCCAGCCGCCAGCCGCCAGCCGCCATAGGAAACGGACGACTCTCCCGCGGGTTCATTCCGCGCTCCAGCGGAGGAACGTGCAGGCCGGCGCTTCGGGGTTACCGTCGCCAGCGTCTGCGTCGGAGCGCCGTCCAGGTGGTCGATCAGGGCGGCCAGGGCCAGGAGATCGTCGGTGCGGAACGGACTGCGGCCCGCGGCGAGGATGACGACTCCCGGACTACGGTTGCCGCGGCAGGGAGAAGCCGTCCGGTCCGGTGCCGCCGACCGATCCGCGATCCGCGCCGCAAGCCGTGGCTGGACCAGCACGGGAACGGTCGTGGCGCCTACGCGGGCGGGGCGGCTCCACCAGTTCCGTCGAAGGAGGCGGAGAGCGCGGCGGCCACCAACGGCGACACTGCCACAACGGCCACCCGCGACCGAGGAGTTCGTCAAAGCGGTTGAAACCCTCGTTGCCCGCTACGGCATCTGGCATGGTGCTTGCCATGACCGCTGACGGCACAGTCCGGGTCACCGGGCAAATATCCATCGACCGGTCACAGTTCTGGGTCCAAGACTGCGGCCCATCGCCGGACGCCGTCGAGGAGCTGTCCGACAGCCTGGACGTTGACACAGAGCACCCTGTGGCTGTCGGCTGCGGTCGCGCACATTTCTTGAGCAACGCGCAGGATCACAGGTGCACGATCCATTTGGAGCTGCGCCCGCTGCCACCCCAGCACCTCGATGCTCCGTGGACGGCACTCGGGTCCTGGGACTTCCGGACTCGAGATGGCGATGTCCGCGTGTATGTCATTTCCGGGCCCGAGGGCCCTAGGCTGCAGCTGGCCGGAGGCGGCCACTACACTCTGCACGCTTTCCGGAAGTGGGGGGAGACAGCGCGTGCCCGATTCGATGCCGCGCGGTCCACGGGCGTCATCCCTGATGACCTCGAAGAATATCTCGTGGTCTTTACACCCCTGCAACCGACGCGCTGGGGGCCGGGACCGCAGGATCTTCCTGCGGTCCCCGCCCCCCATTAGCCAGCCGGGACTTCGGCTTCTAGCTGTTCACCACAAGATGTTCATGCCAAATGCATCGCCGTTCAGGATCCGGTCCGCGCCGTACCAGGTGCTGAGGCGACTCCCCGCCTTCTGGTTCTGAGTCGAGTCGACGTACATGACCGAGAAGTTTCCGTCGCCCAGGCCCGCCCCCTCCCAGGATGAGGCAAACGGGTACTCGTCGCAGTCCGTGCCTGCCGGACGGGTAAGCCTGGCACAGGCGCGGTCCTTCTCGGCCCTGTTCTTGTTCGAGCGTTCCTTCGCGGCGGCATCGTATCCGGCATACAGGCGGTGGATCAGGCTCGGCGGATTGGCACGGATGTTGCCGGGGATGACCTTCGGCCGGTTGTCCGGTCGTGGCGGGAAGGTGATCTGCGGGAAGTCCAGGGCGAAGTAGAGGTGAATCGCCACGCCCGCGACGAGCTTGTCTGTCATGTGATACGTCATGTACGGGGTGACTCGGTCGAAGATCGCCCCTGCGGCCGGCCGCGCAAGATATGTGGAGGAGTCATAGCGGGCCCCGGCCGATGGCCCGTCGCTCCATACCGTAGGTCCCTCCGCACCGATCGCCTGGTAGTGGTTGTTCCACACGCACGTCGCGATGTCGTCGAGGCCCTGTCCCGAGCCCTTGGGTGATGTCAGGTTAAACCCCATGAAGATGCCAGGCCATGCTGCGACCGGGGCGGAATACGGATGCGTGGCATCGGTCCCACAGGACCGCGCCGACGGCCATCCGCCGGCGGTGACGTCCCAGGAAAGCACTGACGCGCCATCGAACACGCCCGTGGGCTTCATGTTGGTGAGCTGGACGTCCATCTGGATGTCGCGTGCGTCGCCGAAGCCGAGTCCGACTTCGGTCTCGGTGAAGGTGACGGTGCCCGCGACCCGCCCGTCCCCCTCCAGTTGCACGACCCGGTCGGTTCCCCAGCGGCAGAAGTGGAAGTGGTCGATCACCTCTCCCTGGTCCCGGTGCCCGAGCGGGCGTTTACGGCAGGCGTCGAAGTCGACGACAGCATTCGGCCTGGTGGTCTTACGGGTCACCGCGGGCGCTTCCGGGTCAGCCTCGTAGGTCTGTTGTTGTTCCAGCGCGAGGCGGGCTTCGCTGGCAGGGGTGCTCGGCTTGGGCGCGGACGGCGTGCTCGCCCCTGGTAATTCGGCCACGGCACCGGGGGCAGAGGGCGACGCAGCGGGAGCGTGATACACGCTGCCTATGGCTGGCGCGGGCGTCGACTCTGCCAGTCGCATCCACACAGTCTTGTTTGCGGAGGGCTTATCGGTGGCCGCTGCACTCGGAGCTGCTAATCCGCCGACCAGTCCCACCAGCCCCAACGCGGACAGCATGATTCGTCTGAGCTTCATGTTTCCCCCGTCTGTCTTCAGTTGTGTACGGATCACCGGATACGGAAGTTGGCTTACCAACAGCGCCCTCCGCAGCAGATGAAGCGGACATCACACTGACCCCTCCCAATTTGGAAGTGAAGGCGAATTCCAGCCACAAAGCCGATCTCCGCCATGCGGTGACCGGTGAGGATTCGCCAACGCGGCCCGCCCATGGGCGCGCTGCCACAGGCCGGCGGCAGGTGGCAGGTGGCAGGTGGCAGGCCGCCAACCCTCGCCCACCGGCAGCCCATCGCACTCAAGACAAGGTGTCCACGATCAAGGTGGCGGGCCTTCAGGCGGCTGCGCCCGCCCCGGCCCGTCGGCGTCGGACGTAGGCGAGGGTGAGGACAGCGACCAGGGGGCCCCAGGCCAGCAGGGGGGCGTAGCAGGCGTCCATGATCAGGCCGGCTGTTCCGTGCGGGAAGTCGGGGTTGGCCAGTGGCCCTACGGAAACCAGTGTCACCGCCGCGCACAGGCCCGTGACCACGAGGGCGCCCGTGGCGGCGGGTATGACGCCGGCCAGCAGCGGGATGTGGCGGCCGCCCAACCACGGTATCCAGTGCGGCACTTGTTCGCCCCAGGGCCGCACCAGGCCGAGGACCAGGCAGGCAGCCGCCTGCGAGGCCACGGACAGGATCAGCACGTAGACCATGATCGGCGTCCCCCGGTAGAGAGACCCGAGCCCTCCGGTGAATCCGACGTCCACGCCGAACCCGAGGGAACGGTGCACCACACGACCGCCCAGGCCACCCACACCGCCCACCGGGGTGCGACGATCCGGACGCCCCGCGCGGGCAACCTGAACTGACGGGGCATCACGAACTCCCCCAAGAGCGGGCCGAATCAACTCCTTCAGCGTTTCAGCGCCTGTCACACGGCGGCATCATCCGCCAGTCCAGAGCCACTCCCCCACGCGCGGCTCCTGCCTCCTCCCCCCCGGAGGACCCGATCGCGGCCCGGCGAACCACCGTGGTGCATCAGCATCAGTCGATAAACCTTCAAGTCAACGCTCTGCCACCCGAGCAGCACAGCAGGCCTCAGTCAGTTCCTGGACGACATGGCGTGTCCCGTTCGCGGCCCCCGGGGGCCCGGTGATGATCGCGCGCTGGGTACAGCTCCGGGTGGCCCAGTTCGCCGACAACCTCGCGGCCGCGCGCGTCTACTTCAGCGAGGCCGGAACAGTACGCGCCCGCACAGCCACCCCGGCAGCGCGAACGCCGCAGCGCCTGGCACCAGTCAGAGCCTCCCCGCAACCAACCGCGAACACACGCGGCGGCAGGGAGATCAGCCAACGCGCCCCGGCCAACGCCGCAGCAGCCCCCGGACGGGCGGGACGGCACCGCCACGTGGCCACCGGCGCGGCCGCCTCGTGACCAACAGCCCTGTCCTTGGGCCCGTGAAGAACCGTGGGGCATCCGCGGCGGAGTCCACCCCGTTTGCCAGGTGGAGGCGGGGGCAGGCACGGATCGTGCTTCGGACCGCAGGCACGCTCCGCAGGACCCGTATGTCCTGGGCGCGTTCCCACTCCGGACTTGCCCTGTACACGCGAGGTTCGGCGGCGTCACCCAGCCACCCGACGACGTGCAGGAGACCAGCGCCATGACCGTCACCGCCATCAGCCGTCACCACAGCCACGACGACGCCCCCGACACTGCCGAAGCCTTCGCCCGCATCAACACCCTCGACGAGGGGCCCGAGCGGGACGCGCTGCGCGAGGACCTGGTGGCCCAGTGGCTGCCGATGGCGCGGCGTCTGGCGGGCAGGTACCGCAACCGCGGCGCCGACCTCGAAGACCTCTACCAGGTCGCCGCGATGGGCCTGGTCAAGGCCGTCGACCGCTACGAAGCCGCCCGCGGCGCGTTCGAGTCCTACGCCATACCGACCATCACCGGCGAACTCAAACGCCACTTCCGCGACGCCCTGTGGTCCGTGCACGTCCCACGCCGTGTCCAGGAGCTCCGCAACAAGGTCCGCATAGCCCGCAGCGAACTCCAGGCCGCCCAGCCGGGTGAGCCGACGATCGCCGAACTGGCCGCGCAGTGCGGGCTCGGCGAGGACGAGGTCCGCGACGGACTCGAAGCGCTGCAGACCTTCAAGAGCCTCTCCCTGGACGCCGAATCCACCGGAAACGGGACCGAGGGCGAGGGCATGGCGCTGGCCGACAGCCTCGGCACCACCGAGCCCGGCTTCGACACCGTCATCGACCGCGAGGCCGTCAAGCCCGCCCTGCGCGCCCTGCCCGAGCGCGAGTCGAAGATCCTGTACATGCGGTTCTTCCAGGACAAGACCCAACACCAGATCGCCTCGGAGCTCGGCCTCTCCCAGATGCACATCTCCCGCCTGATCACCCGCGCCTGCAGCCGCGTACACGAACAAGCCCTCGCCGCACACCACAACGCCGCCTGACTTCGGACCCGTCGTCCGCGTCGGCTGGAACTCGCGGCTGAGCCGCCCGGGTGGTGCGCTCCGCGTCCGTGGCGGCGGCTCTGGCCGGCTGCGGGTCCCGGCTGGTTCCGCACTGCAGGCGTGATCGTGCCGCTTCGGAGCAGGCGTCGCATGTGCCCCACGTGCCGCCGAACCTGCTCACGCAAGTTCGGCACGCCCTCGAAGAGGCAGAGTTCCACCCGGCTGACGACTACACCAGCAGCCCCGGACTCGCTGTCACCCAGGTCCCCGACGGCGTGATCGTGAAATGGACCGCCTCGCACGGCTTCACCGCTCTCACGCGGGACCAGCCAGGAACATCGGGCGCCAGCATGCAAGCGGCAGTCCAGGCCGCGATCTCCGGCCTGCTGATCCAACTGGGCCACACTACGAACGGGCCCGCGCCACCCGGGGCTTGACAGTTTGGCAGCTCCACGGGGTTGGTAGAGCCCGATGAGGGATGCCCTCCACCCAGCCGAGATATGCAGGCGTCCAGATCAGGTCGGCTTCTTGCGCCTGTGCGACCTGCGTCGTGGCCGAGATCAGCGTTGGCTGGCAGGCTTGCTGGGAAGTTCAGTGCGACTGCCCTGGCAGGAGTAGACGATCTCCACGGAACCACCGGGGAGAGCACGTTCGCGTTGGAAGGCCAGCCTGGTGTCGGCGCTGAGCATGGGCGTCAGTTGGGTTTGAACGTTTTCACTCTCCGGCGCCCACCGCCCACCCGCGGGCGTCCAGCCGCCCACTGGCGCCCGCCGCGATCAGGTGTGGCGGTCGGCCTGGCTGGCCGCGTACACCACCATCGAAGCCCGCGAGACGGACCCCGCTGGCTGACCGGAGAGGTCTTTCACCGGCCGCCAGGCCTTGAATTCGTCCGAGTAGTGCTTCATCGCCATCGGCGGTCTCCTCGCTGCCTCCAGATCAAGCAGATCCAGTATCAGCGTGTCCACCACTCAGGGGAGGTCCCCGGAGCCTTTCTGCCGCCTGCATTCTGGGAGCCGCGCCCAGGGCTGGCCTGCTTACTTGCGGTCGTGGAGGAAGGCCGGGATGTCGGCTCGGGTGGGGTAGTCGGGCAGGGGTGCGGGTTTGCCCTGGAGGAATGCGGTGATGGCGGCGACTGCTCGTTGGTCGTTGTCGCCCAGGCCGTTCCACATATGGTGGCCGACGCCGGGCATGTACTGGGTTCGCTGGATGGCGGGGTTGCCCGCGAGGACGGTCGTCTCCCACTGCCGGACCTGGGAGGAGCACTCGGCGATCATCAGCATCGCGGGTGTCCGGGAACGCCTCAACTGAGGGGCAATGGAGGGCGAGTCCTTGACCGTCTGCTGGATGCGGAGGCTCGCGGCGGCGCTGAAGGAGAAGTTGTTCGCCGTGTCCTCGACCGGAATGCGGTGCGCGTCCTGTGCGCAGTAGCCGGACGCGGTGTCGCTGCCGAGGTCGGCGGCGGTGAAGGCGTTGTCGCCCTCCGCCTGGCCTGCCAGCCCGTTGTCCGGGCTGAGCAGTCCGAGCCGCAGGAGGCCGAACGCGACCGCGTACCGCGGGACATGTGTGGAGCGCGGTCCGGTCATGGCCGGTGCGATGCCGCGCGCGGACGGTCGGCCCTTGTCCCCCGCGATGCGGGCGGTGGGGCCGTCCATCGGTCCCGGCTCGGCGATGACCGCCCGGTGCAGGTGGGCGGCGATGGCCGGGTCGGCCAGCGCGCGGGTGAGCACAACCGCACCCGCGGAGAATCCCAGCACGTCGACGCCCTGGCCGAACGTGCCGACGAGGGCGCCGAGGTCCTGGACGGAGCGGGTGATCGTGTACTGGTCCATGGGCAGCAGGTCGCTGCGTCCGCCGCCGGCCTGTTCGTAGGCGTAGACGTTGTAGCCCTGTCCCGCGAGGCGCTGCAGGAAGTGGTGGTCGAGCAGGGAGATGCCGCGCACCGGCCCACCGTTGAGGTAGACGAGCGGCACGCTGTGCCTGGGGCTGTTGCCGGTGGGCGGGTAGTGGTAGACCGCGACTCGGCTGCCGGTCGACAGGCGCCAGTGCTCGGTGGCCACGAACGACAGGGCGGGCGGGTAGCGGCGCGTCGTCGGGACGGTCGGGACGCACACCGACAGCGTCAGGGCCGCCGCGACGAACACCGGCAGGAAGGGCACCAGCCGTCCCCGCCACGAGCGGCGGCGACCCCGCCACAGCGCTGCGAAAACCGCGACCCCGACCGTTGCGGACCATGCGGCAAGCCCCGATCCCCGGCCGTCGGTCGCGATGACCAGTGCGAGGAAGAGGGCGGCCAGCCCCGCCACCGCGGCAGCAGCCGCGAGCAGTCGGCCGGCAAAGCGGAAGGAACGTAGGACGGATGGTGGCATGACGCTTCCCCCAGTGTTTTAAAACGCTGTTTTGAAACGATGTTATCAGTACGGCTAAACTGCTCCCCGTGGGACGACCGAGAACGAACGACACCGCCGTCAGAGAACGCCTCGTGGCATGCGCGACGGAGATGTTCGCCACCCGCCCCCAGGAGTCCGTCACGGTGCGCGCGCTGGCCACCGCCGCCGGAACGTCGACGGCCGCCGTGTACACGCTCTTCGACGGGAAGGACGGCCTGGTCCGCGAGGTGCGCGACCAGGCGGTCGCGGGCCTGTTCCAGCACCTGACGGCGGTTCCCCGCTCGGAGAACGCCCTGAAGGACCTGGACGCGCTGGCCGCGGCATACCGCCACTGGGGACGCGAACACCGCCACCTGTACACGGTGCTGTTCGGCGGCGCGCAGTCCTTCGTCCCCTCGAACCGGGTCGGCGACCACGACCCGGTACGGCCACTGATCGCGGCGATCGACCGCGCCGTGGCCGACCACCTCGTCGCCGGCGACACCACACAGATCGCCGTCTCCCTGTGGGTCGCCCTGCACGGGCTCGTGACCCTCGAACTCACCGGCAGCCTCAACGGCACCGCAGCCACGACCGCGTTCCGGTCAACCATCGACGCCATCCTGCGCGGCTGGGCACCCCCCGCCCCTTCCCACAGCCCCCGACACACACACCCCACACCCTGAAACCCCCACCAACCACCACACGCACACGACCGGCAGAAAGCCGAACCAACTCGACGCGCCCCCGGAGCGCCTGTCCAACCGGACGGCGAACGCAAGGACTCCTACGAGCGCGCCTTGGCTCCCGCCGAACCCACGCCACAGACGGACCGGTCCGAGACGGCCGATACCCCCGACCGCCGTCACGCCAAGCGGCTGCTAGAGGCGGTGCACGCGGTCTCTGGCGCCGACCGCTCGCTCAGCGCCACGGCTCGTGAGCTGGGGCTGAACCGACGCACCGCACCGTGGCCAAATACGCACGTGCTGCCTGCTGGCAGGAGTGCGTACGGCACCTCCCACCCCGCCTGTCCAATACATGGCTGCCCGGCGCAGGATCTCCCGCTCGAACTCCCACTCCTTCTCGGCGTTGCGCAACCGGCCGTTCTCCGCCCGCAGCCTGGCCAGCCCCTCATCCCGGCCCTCCACCGCCTGGCCGTCGCCGTCACGGCCGCGGCCCGGCCGGCCTGCTCGTCGGCCTGACGCACCCAACTGCGCAGCGTCTCGCCGGTCACCCCGACATCCGCCGCGACCGCCGCATACGTGCGCTTCCCGCCCGCCGCGCGATACAACGCCACCGCGTCGTTCCTGAACTCCTCCGGATACGGAGACCTACGTCCCACCAGGACACCTTTCCTTGGACCTACAAGATCCAATGTCAGAGTGTCCACACCACAGGGGGCGCCTCAACAACAACCTGACACCCGATGAGCGAGCAGCCCGGAACAGCGTCTATCCCCCCATACGGCGCCCGCCACGCCGGCAGTTGGAGCACCGAGTGAGCAACTGACCGTCTACGAGCAGCTCCTGCGTCAGGCTGGATGGCGAGTGGGACCTTGTGCGAAGTACGCGACCACCCCGAGGCGCCGCTGACCGTTGACCAGCGAGACGCGGTTCTGAAACGCATGCTCTTCCGCCGCACCGGACCATGGGCTGAAGAGAGCGGAGGGCCAGCAGCAGCCCCCGTTGCCCTCGCACGCGAACCGGCCTGCTCAACGGGGCTGTGAGTGGCCGAACCTCCCGGCAGTCCGCCCGGGCTGGAGACCAGGGCACGACGTCCCGGCGCCAATCTCACCTCTCGCGGGCTCGTACCGCGCGGTCAGGGCCGCGGTCAGGGCTTCGCGCGTTGATGGAGGGTGCGCTCGTGCAGGTGCCGGGTGCGCGCTTGTGCGGGCCCGTCCGCGGGTGCGAGGGATCCCAGGTCGGCACTGAATGGTTGCAACTCCCGTATGCAATAAGGGAGTTAGCAGTAGCGTGAAAGCGGTCGCGGGGCGGGATTGCGTAGGAGGCAGCATGGGGTCGGAGATGTCGGTCCGGGGGGCGCTGCCGGTGCGCGCAGTGGTGCGTGCGGTCATCACGGAGGTCGCGCCGGGGGAACTGACCGTCGTCGCGGGGCTGGAGCGGTACGACGACGCGGTCGTCGTACGGCGGCTGCGGCACGAGAGCGGGCAGCGGGAGCCGCTCGGCTTCGGGCTGGGCGAGATCGAGGTGATGGCCACACCAGTGGTCTGGCTGGTGCTGGATCAGACGGCCCGGGAGATCGGGAGCGCCGCCGCGAACGGCGCCTCCTCCAGCACTCGTCGGCTGCTGCGCCGGGTCCTGCGGCGGCGGGCGGAGCCCGCCGTGGTGCCGCCGCTGACATCCGGTCAGCTCGCCGAAGTCCACCGCCGGATTCTGGAGATGGCTGCGCGGCGGGGACTGGAGAACGAGCGCGCGGAAGCGCTGGCGGACGCGGTCGTGACCAGGCTGACGCTGACCACGCCGGCCCCGGAACCGGACGAGAGGGCGGAGGGCGGGCGCAGACCCCTCGCCGACCCGGCAGACGACGGCGACCTGGCCCCGGAGTGAGAGTGACGTCCAGGCCGACGCCCTTGGGGCCGTCGGCCGGGCGCCCGGTCAGCGCCGGAACGACGGTGCGGTTCGCGCTGCTGGTGATCCTGATCCTGGCGGCCAGCGGTCTGATGCTGCTGGATGTCGCCTATTGGTGGGTGTCCACTGCCAACTCCAGCGTGTGCAGCCTGGCCTCGGGGATAGACCCCGAACGTCACTCCGACCTCGGGATGCTCGTACAAGGCACCACTCAGGCGCATGCGTACACCGCTTGCATGCAGCGCTATGCCCCGCCGCCGCTGTGGTGAATCCCCCTCTCCTGGCTCGCCGTGGTGTGCGCGGCGGCCTGCGTGTTGTTCTTCTGGCTGCCGGTGTGGAAGGCGCGGCGGGGCCGGGTGGTGCCGCTGGCGGTGGTGGACGGCGACGGAACCGTCGGGAAGGTGCTGGAGGAGGTCGCGGCGGTGGCCGGGCTGACCCGGCTGCCGCGCCTTGTGGTTGATCCGGCGGCAGCGTCCGTCGGCGCCCTGGTGTTCGGCCGCAACGGACGGCCGGTGGTGTGTCTGCACGGCGGTCTCCTCGCCCGCCGCCACCGGGACCCGAAGGGCTTTCAGGCGGTGCTGCTGCACGAGTTCGCTCACGTCCGCAACGGCGATGTCACCCTCACCTATGCGACGGTCGCGCTTTGGCGGGTGTTCCTCGTGCTGGTGGCGCCGCCGTATCTGACCGGTCTCGCCATGTATCTGGTCGGCGTGGCTGGGGCGAGCAGTCCCCCGCTGGCGCAGACGTCGCGGAGCGTCCTGCAGGTGGGCGTCCTCGTGGTACTGGTGTACCTCGCACGGGCGGACGTGCTGCGCAGCCGGGAGGTCCACGCCGACCGCACGGCAGTGCGTTGGGGAGCGGACCCGGGTGGCTGGCACGTCGCGGCGTCCCCCGGCACCGGCGGCGCGGCGGCTCGCGTGCTCGGCTCGTTCGCCGCCCTGTGGCGCACCCATCCGCGCTGGGACCTGCGCCGGGGCGCGCTGGCTGACGCGGCCCCCGTGTACGGCGTACCAGGGCTGCCGCTGTTCCTGACCGGCGCATCTGCAGTGCTGATCGGCTCCCAGTTGTCCATGGCAATCGGCGCCTACCAACACGGGTCCAACGGGCTGCTCGCCCCGCACCTGGCCGGGCTGGTGGCCGCAGGGCTGGTCACGGGGGTGTCCGGGACCGTCCTGTGGCGGGCGGTGGTGCACGCCGTGCTGACCGGGCGACGTCCGCCGTCGGGGCCCCGGGCGGGGCTGTGGCTGGGGGCCGGGATGGCCGCGGGCTCGCTGATCGCGGGCCAGGGCACGATCGCGCAGTTCTTCCCCAGCCGGAACGCACTGCTCGTTGCGTTCCTGCTCGGCGGTCCCGCCTTCGCGTGGTGGACCGCACAGTGCGCCGAGCTGTGGGCAAAGACGTGGCGGGGCCGCACCCTGCGCCCGGTGCTGGCGGTGGGGCTGGCGGCCGGGGGTCTGGCCCTGTGGCAGTGGTTCGCGTGGTGGTACGGCAATGGCGCGGCGCTCGGGACCGGGTGGTGGTACGACACTGCGGGGATCAAGCAGATGCTGGCGCAGACCTATCCCGGCCCGGCGGCGGACCACCGCACGATGCTGGCGGGGATCTCCGTCGTCTATCCGTTCATCCTGATCCTGAACAGCCTGCCCTTCGTCGCGATCGGGACCGGGAGCCTGGGGATCGTGTCGCTGGCCGCCTGGGCGGCCCGCCGGCCCCCCGCCGTGCGGCCTTGGACACGGGACTCCATGGGCGACATCGAGGGCGCGGCGGAGCCGCCCGTGGAGGAACCGCCCCGGCTGCGGCGGGTACTCCTGCCGGGACTGCTGGGCGGCCTGGCCGCCTGGGCCGTCGTCCCGGCCGTCCTGGCGGGCCCGTGGGCCGGGCTGTCCCGCGCGCCCACGTGGAACACCCAGCTGGCGTGGTTGCTGGTGCTCGCCTGGCTCTGGCTCACCCTGGTCACCCTGGCGGTGGTCTCCTCCGTCGTCGCCGCCCTGGCGGCACGCCGGTACCGGCTGCTCGCCGCCCTCATCGCAGCGCAGACGACGGTGCTGGTGGGGATGGCCGGTCCGGTGGTCCTGCTGCTCTTCGACGGCTGCGTCGGCCCGCTGAGCGTATCCAGCGCCTCCTGCGACCTGCGCCCCTCCCGCGTCCTGCTCCAGTGGGGGGACCTCCACCAGATCGTGGGTTTCACGATGATGACCGCCACGGTCGCCTCCGTCATCGTGGCAGCGGCGGTGTCGGTGATGAACGGGATGCGGGCGGCTCACCGGGCGGCTCACCGGGCGGCGGACGGGGCGGGTACGGGCCCGCAGCCCGCTCGAAGGCCGGGTGTCCGGCGGCTGTTCCCGGCGGCGGCGTGTCTTCTGGCGCTCGCCGTCCTCTCCGGCGAAGCCGTGTACCGGCTGGCCCACATCCCCCGGAGCGGTAGCCAGCTGGCCGGCAGCACTGCGCGGGCCATGCAGTCACAGTTCAGACGAATGTCGCCCCAGCCCGCATCCGACCCCGTAACGCCTCGTACCAAGTCGCGGCAGGTACAGGCCTGGGGACACGTCGGCGGGTACGCGCTGCTGGACCGGTTCACCGCGGACCAGGACCGGATCATCGCGATCGTACAGACGGCCGCCGCCCACAAAGAGCCCCTCACCACGCTGGTCCAGGTCCGCCCCATATGCGAAAGCATCGGCCAAACCGCCACGGACGCCGCCCTGTACTTCGACGTCCCCGATCCTCAGGGCAACAACCAGTGGCAGTCCTTCATGCTCAACGCGGCGCAATCCACCCTCGACTGCCGGACCGCCCTCGGCCATCTGACCGCCGGCCGCATGAAAGAAGCGCACGACGCCTTCCGTACGTCCTTCGGAAAGATCTACGCAGCCCAGCGCTACGACAAGGCGGTCGACGCCCGGATCGCCGAGCTGAAGCGGGCAGGCGAAGGGAAGCCGTGAACGGGCTCCGGCCTGGCCACGCGAAGCTACCGGGTATCAGCCGGGCCCGGGCGCGTTCGGGCCGCTCCCTGCGCCGAGCGGGCGTGGAGTTCGTCGGTGGCAGTAGCCCTCGGGCATCCCGCCGCGGCCCTCCAGTCACGCCGGGACCGTCACGCAAGGCTGGGACAACAGACACCTCACGGTGCGACGAGTCAAGCCGCGGCGTGCTACGAGTCAAGCCGCGGCGGTGAGTTGGGCGGAGAACGCGGTGTGTTCGTCGAACAGTTCGTGTTTCTGGATGCAGTGGTAGAGCTGGCCGAGCATGCGATTGAAGAGGTTGCGCTGGGCCGCCGCGTGCCAGTCTCCGTGGTCATCTCGCCGTCGCCGGTAGTGCGCCTTGGCTCCGGGAGAGGCGGTGATCGCGGAGAACGCCCAGAGGTAGCCGGCGTGGTTGAGGCGGTCGTTCTTGACCCAGCGACGGGTGATGCTGGACTTCTTTCCGGATGCTCTGGTGATGGGCGAGGAGCCTGCGTACGCCTTCAGGCCGCGTGCGTCGGCGAAGCGCTCGTGGTCGTCCCCGATCTCGGCGAGGACCCGGGCGCCGAGCTGAGTGCCGAGCCCGGGGAAGCTCAGGATCACGTCAGCGTCCGGGTGCTGAGGGAAAGCCTCGTCCACCGCCTGGGCGAGATCGTCGGCGGCCGTGCAGGCGGCCTCCAACTGGATGAGGAGGGCGAGTATCTGCTGGCCGAGGGCCTCTTCAACGAGGGGCGGCTGGTGGGCGTAGTCAACGCGGAGGACATCACGGATCCGGTCGGCCTCTGCGGCGATGCCGCGCTTACGGCCAGCTCTCCTGAGCGCGGCCTGGATCTGCGTCCGGGTCAGGCGCGCGGCTCTGGCGGGTGTCGGTGCGGCCTTGAGGAGTTCACGGACCTCGGGCCGGCACAGTCCGTTCGCCCAGGTAGCGCAGGTGTCCAGGGCGGCGGGGTAGTACTCGCGCAGGAGTGAGCGGAGCTGGTTGGCGATCTGCTGCCGGTTCCACGTGGCGTCCTGCTGAGCGCGCGCCAGGACGGCGATCGCCCGGGCCAGGTCGCTGTCATCGGGCAGCGGCCGGTGGGCGTGCATGTCGGTGCGCAGGATGTTCGCCAGCACGAGCGCGTCGCCGGGATCGGACTTCTTGCGCGAGACCGAGTGGCGGTCACGGTAGCGGGCCGCCGCCATAGGGTTGATCGCGAACACCTTGCGCTTGCCGGTCCGCAGGACGGCGACCAGTAGGCCGCGGGACGTCTCGATCGCGACCGGGATCGGGTCCTGCTCAGTGTCGCCGTACTCGGCGAGCAGGTCCAGCAGGATCTTGTAGCCGACCGCGTCGTCGGTGATATGCCGCTTGGCCAGCAGCTGGCCGGTGTCGTCGACCAGGGCGACGTCGTGTGTCTTTTCGGCCCAGTCGATGCCGCAGTAGATCAAGATGTTTCCCTCCCATGGCGCGGGGTGTCTGCGCTGGTCACGAGCGCATGCGGGCCACGCAGCGACCTAATTCCAGGACTCGACCCATGCGGCCGGTCCGCCACCTCACTAGCCGTTCGTGGCACCAGCGCACCACGCGGGCCTCGGTCTATGCGAGAGCTCAGGGGGCTCGGGCATATCAAGAGGTCACCGTGTAGTGGGCTCGCACCACAAACAGCAACGAGCAGGCGCATGAAGGGTGTTGACGCTCGACGGCGTCGGGCACCGCCGCTCTAGCGCAAGGCATCAAGGCCGGGTCTAGCAAAGGCGTCTGCCCGGTGCCGACGAACGCCGACACCAACCCGGTGGCGGCCACGGAGACGCTGGACGCCGCCGCTCTGTTGTGAGACGTCGAGGCCCGGGCCTCCTGAGGCGTCCGCCCGGCGCCCACGTGGCCACCACCGAGAACACCCGGGAAGACGTAAGTCATCATGCCCAGGCGCTCTCGAGTACGAGGTTGCGCGTCGCTCTCAGGTGAGGCCTCGTGTGCCGGGTTCCAGAAAGACGCCGCAGTCCCGTACTCGAACGCTCCGGGCCCCTTCGGGAAGCACCACCGGAGCTGTTACCAAGGAATTAGGGCCTCCTGGTACACGAGTGGCGTCGCAACCCCGAGCTACCAAGGGGCCCTGTTCTCATGCATCCACCCGGCCGAGATCACCCGACCAGGGATCCAGTTCGATCAGAACCGCCCTCATGATCGATAGGAATACGGCTTCTAAAGGAACAAGCTCAGGCAACAAGTGCGTAGATGCTGCTGCCCATCAGCCAGAGACCGGCGAGCAGCGAGAGGGTGACGATCAGCTGGTCCTGATGATGCTCGAGCCAAGTCCGCAGAGCGTGCAACCGAGCCTGGGCGGAATCTGGCGCCCACACGGTAGACAACTCCATAACCAGAAGGCTGAGGGTGGCCAGGAGGCAGTAGCCGCTCAGGGCCAGCCAGTCGGAGAGGGAGGACAAGTCGGCGTCGACGGCTGTGGCGGCGCCGGCACCCACCAGGGCCCACGGCTGGACGAGCCAGGCAAGTGCGGCGGCGGTACCGAGAGAGGCGTTGTCGATGCGGGCCGTCCAGCTCGGCGGCCGGTACGGGCGCGGCGACTGCCGGAGCCGGTAGCCGCCGAACAGCAGGAGACCGGCGCCGATCGCCAGCTTGGCGGCGATGGCGGCGGTTGACGGCGTGCTGTGGTGGTCGGGCGGCGTCCCGCCGGTCAGCAGCACGACGCATGCGACCACCGCGACCAGGTTCGCCAGCCAGGACAGCAGGAAGACGAGGCCCTTGCGCACACCGCGGCGTGATGCGAGCAGGAGGATGAAGGCGCTGTTGTGTAGCGGTCCGAGGGTGATGGCAGTGCCGATCACCAGCAGGTCGACGACCATCGGCACAACCGCTCCCAGAGGTCAGACCCGCCCGGGGTCGGGACGGGTGTTGTGCACGGGTGTGCCGGAGGACGGGGCGTTGGTACCCGCATGGTCGACTCTGCGGCTCCTGGTCCTGAAGGGTCAAGCCAGCCACGCTGGTGCCCCCGAACGGTCTACCCGCGTGCGCGCCGATCTGGATCACGAGGTGGTCGCCGGGCATCTCACGCGACCGTACTGCCCCCTGGGAACCGCCCGCCGATGCCGGGGCCGTGCGTGGTGCACGTGTGACCGTACTCGGGGATGATCATGCTTCCCAGCAAGAGCAGCGATGCACCTGCACCTCGCGACCGACGCCAGACCGCGACAGCCCACCTTGCCGTTCCCGCCCGCCGAGCGGGCTGCCTTCACCGCCTGCCGTGGGCTACCGCTGGCCTGCAAGACGTGATCCGCGTGCGTTGCCGAGTGCCCTGGAGGTGCTGGGCATGTACGCCCGCTCCGTCGACGGGGCACTCGCGGCGACCGCGGTCACCGTGCTCGTGGACACCCGCTCCAAGCTGCTCATCTACTCCAGCGCCGGGCATCCGCCGCCGGTGCTGCTGCACACAGACGGCACCTGCGAGCTGCTGGACCAGGCCACCGACCCGCCGCTGGGAGCCCGGCCCGAGCACGTCCCCCGTCCCCAGTCGGGCACCGCCTTTCACCAGGGCGACACCCTCGTCCTCTATACGGACGGGCTGATCGAACGCCGCGGTGAGGACATCGACTCCGGCCTGAACCGCCTCACTACGGCCCTGGGCGGCCTCGCCGGCCTGGGCCCGGAGCGGCTCGTCGAAACGCTGCTTGGGCAGCTCGGCGTCGTCGGCGGCGCCCGCGACGACATCGCCCTCGCCGTCGTACGCCTTTGATGTGCGAACTGGCAAAAGCGCGAGGTCATTCGTCCGCTCCCTGCTCTGCCGCATGCTGACGGCCGGCACCTCGACGGCCCGCAGCGCCGGGTACCGGGAAGGGAGGTGGCGACGGCGGTCCTCTGGTCAGCAGCGTGGCGACCGAGACCAGTACACGCAGCACGGTCCAAACGAACCTGCCGAACAGACGCCGTGTTCCCTGGTGCTTGGAGAATCCCGCCAGCGCCGGTGGTCATGATGCCTGCCCCGGCCGGATGACTGCTGCCTGCAGGGACATGCAGTCGTGCCACATCATGCCGGTTGCCCCGCTCATGATGATCAGTAGCCCGATCCCGGTTCCGAACGATGGCAGAGACGACACCTGGCGAACGGGCGCGTGCTCGTGGCCGGAGGCATAAACCTTCCGGAGGAGACGGCGTGGAAGACCGTCACGGTATCGGCCCGGAGCACGCCGGTCGCGACGGCTCGCATGAGCACTCTTGCCGATCGAGCGGTCCGACCAGCAGGAACGGCATCGTGAGGCAGAGGCCGATGGACGAGCAGGCAGGCCCGGGTCAACCCCGATGCCACGGCCGCCGGCATCTGCGCGAGCTGTGTCGGCGGGAGGGCCCCACGCAGCAATCCAGTCGCGCGGCAGCTGAAGGCGCGGCCAAGCGCACTCACGCCGCATTCGAGCCCCCGCCGCAGTCCGCGAGGCAGGCGTCGGAGCTGGTGCCGATCCGCTGCGGCAGGACAAGCGAAGCCCCGTTCCGCTTCCACCGCGGGGGCGCCGTCGTCACGGCCGCGGACCTGGCGGAGACGCCGCGCAGCGGGTTCAGCATGCATTGCAGCGCCGAGGCGCGGATCATGGGACTGCTGGTCGGTCCGCCGACACCGTTCCCGGCTCGTCCGGAGACAGGGCGAGTGTCGGCCTCTGCGAGAGGAGCGGGCAAGTCCCATACCGTGGCGGAGAACGAGACAGGTGATCATTCATGTGCCGATGGCTCGCGTACTCGGGCACGCCTCTTCTGCTCGACACCATCCTGTACAAGCCGGCGCACTCGCTGATCGATCAGAGCCTGCACTCCACGCTGGGTGTGGAGACGACGAACGGCGACGGGTTCGGCGTCGGGTGGTACACGGAGAACTGCGCTACTCCGGCGGTCCTGCGGGACGTGGGGCCCGCCTGGAACAACCGCAATCTGCGGGAGATCGCGGACCATGTCGAGTCCCCGCTGTTCTTCGCCCATATCCGGGCGTCGACCGGAACGGCGGTCCAGCAGACGAACTGCCACCCCTTCCGGCACGGCCGCTGGCTATGGATGCACAACGGGTCCATCGCCGGGTTCCATCTCATACGCCGGGAACTCTGCCTGCTCGTCGACCCCGCACTGTTCAACGACATCGAGGGAACGACGGACTCCGAGATGATGTTCTACCTCGCCGTCACCTTCGGCCTCGACCAGGACCCGCCCGGCGCCGTGGCGCGGATGGCAGAGGTCGTGGAGCGCATCGGGCGTGAGCAGGGCGTGGAGTTCCCGCTCCAGATGACGGTCGCCGTGACGGACGGCGAGCGCGTCTGGGCCTTCCGCTACTCCAGCCAAGGACAGTCCAGATCCCTGTTCTACAGCAGCCGTGTGGAGACCCTACGCAAGTTGCACCCTGACGCAGCGTTCTTGCAGGGCGTGTCCGACGAGACCCGCCTCATCGTGTCCGAGCCCCTCGGTGACCTGCCCGGTGCCTGGAACGAGGTGCCGGAGAGCAGCTACGGCGTCGTGCAGCCTGGAGCGGACGAGCTGCTCCCCTTCGCCCCTCAAGCGGCCTGAAGCCGCGATCGATGTCTGTGCCCGCAGTCAATACGGAGGCGTGCCATGAACGAGTCGATGCTGGACCTGGCCGTGGACTACCCGCTGCTGAACATGTTCTGGACCATGATGATGATCTTCCTATGGGTGCTCTGGTTCATGCTGCTCTTCCGGATCATCGGCGACATCTTCCGCGACGATGACTTGGGCGGCTGGGGCAAAGCAGGGTGGACCATCTTCGTGATCATCCTGCCCTTCCTCGGGGTGTTCGTGTACCTGATCGCCCGCGGTCGCGGGATGGGCGAACGCGAGCTGGCACGGGCCCGGCGCAGCGAGCAGGAGTTCCGCTCCTACGTACAGCAGACCGCCGGAGGCGCCAGTCAGGCGGAGGAGCTCGCCCGGCTCGCCGAGCTCAAGAACAAGGGCGACATCACGCCTGCCGAGTTCGAGCAGGCCAAGGCCAAGGTTCTCGCGGCTTAAGCCAATGCCGGAGTCAGGGAGTAAAGCCGTGGGAACCGTCGCACGCGGTGCACACCCCGTCGGTTTCTGCCGATTACGCCGGCTCCGGTTGCGGCCTCATCATCGGCCTGGTCATCACGCTCTGCCCAGTGCCGATCCTGGCCTTCGGCCCGGTCGTACCTGCCCCCGACGGGTGCGGAAGGCCCGCATTCGGGCTCCCGGGGCAGCGCGGACCGGGTGCTGTCCTCGTGGTCGCCGCCAGGCGGCCCGGGGCGCGCCGCTTCCTCGCCCGTGAACTTCGACGGGGGGGCGCATGGCCGCGGCGCAGTGGGCGCGGGCGCCTGCGTACGACTCGGCTTCGGCGAGAGCACAGCCATGACGCCGTGCTGCGCGCCCCGCCCGGCCCCCGCATGCGCGCCTGATGGCTCTACCCCACCCGCAGGAGGCCCTGCGAACCGGTGGCTGGGCGGGCTCGCCGGGGCCGGGTCGAGCGGGCGATCACCCACGGGCAGCGGCTACGGCTGCGGCGATCGGGGCTGGGCCGACGGGATCCGCTGGGTGAAGAACAGGGCGATGAGCGCGGCCAGGGCCAGGATGGCGAGCGCCGCGCGCAGGCCGTCGAGCCTGGCCGCGGCGTTCGCGTCCAGCGCCGCCTGGGACAGCTCCGGGTTCACGCCGGCGTCGTCGAGGGCGGTCTTCAGCTGGGCATCGGACAGGAACGGTGCGCCGCTCTGAAGCTGGACGGTCGCCTGGCTCGCGATGCTGGGAGGGACCGCCGGGTTCGCCTCGATGGTGGTCAGGAAGGACGTCGTGAGTGCGGCGATCATGATCGATCCGGCGAGTGCCGTACCGATCGAGGCACCGAGGTTGGTGACGGCGTTCTGTACGCCGCCGACTTCCGCGCTCTGCGCCTGCGGCACCGCGGAGACGGTGACCGACCCGAGCTGGGAGGCCAGCGCCCCCATGCCGAGCCCGATCAGCAGCAGCGGGACGGTGACGACCTCTGCGCCGGCGTCCAGGTCGAGCGCCGCCATCAGGACCACCGCTCCCGCCAGCAGCGCGAAGATCCCCAGCCGTACCACCCGCCGCGGTGAGACGTCGGGGAGGAATCGGGGGATCAGGACGGCTGCCGCCAGCAGGCTCACCGAGAGCGGCAGGAGACGGGCACCGGTCTCCAGCGCCGACAGGCCCAGGGCGACGGACAGGTAGAGAGGAACGACGAAGAACACGCCCATCTGCACGAGGTACTGGAAGAAGAACATCGTCAGGCCGCCGGTGAGCTGCCTGTTCTGCAGCATGCCGGGATCGACCAGGGGATCTCCGCCCCGCTCGACGACCTTGGCTTCCCAGCGCAGGAAGATCCAGAGCAACGCAAGACCCGCCAGCACCAGCCACGTTGTCAGCGACACCCCGAGCCACGCGGGCGCGTCGGGTTTCGGCTTGAACCAACCCCACTCGTCGGACCGCAGCACCCCATAGACGAAGATCCCGAGCCCCAGCGCGGAGAGGACCGCGCCCACGAAGTCGATGCTCCGGCGTTCGCCGGGCGGGGCGTCCGTGATGCGGCGCGCGAGCACGAGAATGCCGAGCACCACCACGACCTCCCCGGCGAAGACCCACCGCCAGGAGAAGTACGTCGTCGCGATACCGCCGACGAGAGGCCCGACCGCGATCGCGATCGCCCCGGCCGCAACGACCAGTCCGTAGGCGGCGGGGCGGCGTTCGACGGAGAAGTTGCCTGCGACGAGTGCGACGATCGCGGGCAGGATGAGCGACGCCCCGACCCCTTCCAGGAACGACCAGCCCAGCAGCAGCACGGTCAGGTTCGGCGCGAGCGCCGTGGTGAGAGAGCCGGCCCCATAGATGCAGCAGCCGATCATGAACGCGCGCCTGCGTCCGATCAGCGCCCCGACCTTGCCGCCGGGGATCATGAACATCGCCATCACCAGGGTGTAGGCGGTGATCGCGCCCTGGATGCCCGTCACCGTAGTGCCCACGTCCTCAGCCACCGTGGCGATGGAGACGTTCATGACGGAGCTGTCGAGCGCCATGAGGAACTGACCGGACGCGAGCGTCACCAGGACGACTCGCGACTTCGCCGACGCCGAACTCTCGGCCGTGCCTGCCCGGGATGCCATGGAAGCATGCTCCCAGCCGCCGACCCGACCGGAGGGACGACCCGCCGCGCCGTCAGCCGGACAGAGGCGGCGCCGCGGCGGCCACCGCGACCGGGGCGGCCGCCCGCCGCCCTGCCCGTCCTCAGGCGCAGATGCAACCGCTCCTGCAGCGTCGGCGTTCGCGCTGGGAATCTCCGCTGTCGGCCAGAAGTCCCAGTCGGCGAAGTTCAGCAGCCGCCGGACCCGTCCGGGCAACGCTGGCCAGCCTGCTCAGCCAGCGTCCACCCGTTCTTCTTCTCCAGCAGCGCGAGCAACGGGCGCAGGTAGTCCAGAGAGCCCGCCTACGCGGCTCCGACCTGCCAGAACGGCCCGCAAACCGAGCATGAAGCTCGACTATCCCATCGGATCAGTTTTCGATTTGCGCGACCGTCACTTCCCAGCCTGCCTCCGCCGCGGACAATCGGAAGGAAACGTACGCCGTCCTGGACGGCAGTCAGCTCCGGATCAGCGGCGGTCTCGGCGGTCCTCACGTCGGTCTTGACGGTCGTCCCGGCGGTCCTCACGTCGGTCACTGCGGCGACCGACCCCGTGGGCGACGACCGCTGCCGTGCCGACGACGGCCGCTGTGCGAGCGACGGGGGCGCCGATGACCCCGCGCCGCCCTCTGCGCATCGGTCCGATGGGCATCTTATTCTCCTTCTTCGTCGGCCTCGATGGAGGCCAGGATTGCCTGGATCGGAATACGTCCGTTGGCGATGAGCTGGCCTCCCGAGCGGCGTGCGGCGGAGGCGAAGGGTCCCGCCCACACGTTCTCCCAGACCAGTACTCCGGCTGTCGTACCGGACTCCATCGCGGCGGCGAGGTTCACGATGTCCTCTTCCGCGAGCAGGCCGGCCAGCTTCGCCTCCGCGGCGCGCAATTCACCGGCGTCTTCGAGGTCATCGACCTCCAGCACGTCGAGTTCACCGTCCGCACCCTTTGTCAGAATGACCAGGTCCAGGACCCGGATGATCCCCGAGGTGACCAGCTTGTCGAGCTCTTCGGCCATCTCCCCCGTGAAGCGCGAGGTGGCTGGCGGGAACTCGACGACCAGATAGTCGACCGGGCCCAGCTCGTCGGTGTCCGGTGATGTCATGTCTGCCCTTTCCGTTCTCTCCATGACTAGCCGTTCGCGTTCCGCGCCCTCTTCGGCGGCCGGACGCTCTATCTATGCGGTCCCACTCCCAGGTTCGACAGGAGGGTGTGGTTCGAAAGCGCGTCCGGAAGGCCTGGCCTCCGCTGAACACGGCACCGACTGCGGCCCGGCTCGTACAGTGCGCGGCCGGCCCCGGAAAACGGGAAGCGGATGCGGGCCGGGACCCTGTCGGGCACGAGCGCACCGCAGGACCACACCCGCCCTACCGGCCTTCCGGGAATACCATGTCGCAGGTCGCAGCGGGGGTCAGATGCGCAGGCGGCTGTTGGCGCCGTCGTGGTCGGTGCTCTCCTCGTCGAACCAGTAGTCGCCCGCCGCAAGATAGCGAAAAGAGTGGGTCGTCTCAGCAGGCAGTGCGACCGTGACCGCCCGCTTGCCGTCCTTGCGGGGCTGAAGCGTATGGACACCGGGCTGCCAGTCATTGAAATCCCCCACCACGCTCACCGGCACCGGCGGATCATCTTGTGGCAGAACGAACGTGACCTCGGTACCGTCCTTGCGCGGCCTGCGCTCCAACATGAATCGCTCCAGTCGACGAGGGACACAACGGAACCCCATCCTCAGCCGCCCGTAGGCCAGGCGCGCCCCCTCGCAGCCACAAGCGTGAGCCCTGTCACCCGCCCGGCACACCCCCGCCCTTGTCCGGCGCTCCCGCGCAATGCCTGGCTGGACGGCATCGATGTCGCCGCAGACGTCCTGCGGGCCACGGCTGCCCTCTATGGCGGGCACCACTTCTGTGGACCTGGGGCGAGGCGGCAGATCCGTGCGCCGTAGTACGTCCTGGTCGGCTGCGGTGCCGACGGGATTTGAACCCCCGAGACAGATGGGAGCAGGCCCGCCCCGTCTCCGTCAGTCGCCGTGGCAGGGACGGGGGTTAACCCTTGATCGTGGACACCCTGATCATTGGATCGTGAGGATCCGAAGAGCAGGAGTTCCCGTTGGGGACGTCGGAGTACTCGCCTGAGTTCCGGGCTGATGCCGTCGCGCTGTACCACGCCGGCCCGGGTAGGACGTATGCGCCGGCGGCTGAGGACCTGGGCGGCAACCACGAGACGCTCCGCACCTGGGTGCGGGACGCCGAGCAGGCCGCCCGGCCCGGCGCCGGCGAGGCCAGCGCAATGGACAAGGAGAACCGGCAGCTGCGGGCGAGAGTGAAGGAACTCGAACTCGAGCGGGAGATCCTGCGGAGGGCCGCGAAGTATTTTGCGGCGGAGACCAGCTGGTGAGCAGCCGCTTCCAGTTCGTTGACGATCACCGTGGCGCCTTCGGCGTCAAGCGGCTGTGCCGGATACCCGGCGCCTCCCGGTCCGGGTTCTACCGGTGGATCGCCGGCGCGGAGGCGCGGGCCGAGCGGGTCCGGGCGGATGCCGACCTCGCCGAGCGGATCACCGCCATTCACGCCGAGTCCGACGGCACCTACGGGGCCCCGCGGGTCACCGCCGAGCTGCGCGACACCGGAGTACGCGTCCATCACAAACGCGTCGCGCGGGTCATGCGCGCGTGGGGCATCGTCGGCTTCCACCTGCGCAAGAAGGTCCGCACCACCATCCCCGAGCCATCGGCGACACCGGTTCCCGACCTGCTACGGCGCGACTTCACTGCGAGACACCGAACACGAAGTACGTGGGCGACATAACCTATCTCTCCGTCGTGAACGGCCAATTCCTTTACATGGCAACGGTGTTGGACCTGTGCTCGAAACGCCTGGCGGGCTGCTCGATCGCCGACCACATGCGCACCGGGCTGGTCACCGACGCGCTCAAGGCTGCGGCGGCGGCCCGGGACGCCGACGGCCTGCGCGGAGCCACCTTTCACAGCGACAACGGCGCAATACGCCTCGAAGGAGTTCGCCCAGGTCTGCGCCGACCTCGGCGTGGTCAGATCGCGCGGCGCGGTGGGCACGAGCGCGGACAACGCCGCCGCCGAGTCGTTCGACGCGGACCATGAAACGCGAGACGCTTCAGGGAAAGAAACGCTGGTCACATGCCCGAGCGGCCCGCCTCGAAGTCTTCCGACGGGCCACCCGCTACAACACCAGACAAGGAGGCACTCCAGCATCGGCCAGAGCAGCCCGAACGCCTTCGAACAACGATCAGTTACCCTGACCGCCGCCGCATGACTACCGGTGTCCACGATCCCGGGTCAAGCCCCGAGTGCCCTTGCCAGAGAAGATCGCCTTGCTTCCTCTTTCCATACGGAAGTTGCAGGGCTTTGACGCAACCGCCGCCCCCGGCCATCCGCGCCGGCCCAAGGATCACCGGAATCGTGCGGCTGGAGCTAGTGTGATGCACCGGAAATGGCGGCTCCAAGTCTGGAGGCTGTTTTCATGACGTCTCGGGGTCCTCGTGCTGCCGAAGTCGTACTGTCCCTCGAGGAGCGGGCGGAGTTGTCGCGCTGGGCAGACGGCGCAGTCTCAACTCGCGCGGCGGAGCGGGCCCGGCTCATCCTGGCTTGTGCGGACGGGGCGTCAAACACCGCTGTGGCAATGGGCTCCGGCATGAGCACGGAGATTGTTCGCAAGTGGCGCTCGCGGTTCGTGGCCCGGCGGCTGGCCGGTCTGGTGGACGAGCCGCGACCAGGTCGGCACAAGCCGGCGCTGGTGCTGTCCGAGGCTGAGCGGGCGGAGTTGAAGCGCTGGGCGCGACGGGCGAAGACCGCCCAGTTCCTGGCACTGCGCGCGAAGATCGTGCTGCGGTGCGCGGACGGCGGGACGAACAAGGAGATCGCTGGTGAACTCGGCATCGCGCACAACACCGTGAACCGCTGGCGCTCCAGGTTCGTCCGGCTGCGGCTGGACGGGCTGATGGATGAGCCGCGTCCCGGCCGGCCGGCCGCCCTCTACCCTGCTCGACCAAGTCGAGGACGTGCTCACCGCGACCTTGGAGTCCACCCCGGGCACGGACACTCACTGGTCGCGGGCCTCGATGGCTCAGCACTGCGGCCTGCCGAAATCGACGATCGGCCGGATCTGGAAGAAGTTCGACCTCAAGCCGCACCTCCAGGACGCCTTCAAGCTCTCCACCGACCCGCAGTTCGTGGCCGAGGTCGTCGACGTCGTTGGCCTGTACCACCACCCGCCGGAGAAGGCGGTGGTCCTGTGCGTGGACGAGAAGGCCCAGATCCAGGCGCTGGACCGCTCCCAGCCCATCCTGCCGATGATGCCCGGCATGCCTGAGCGGCGCACCCATGACTACTACCGGCACGGCATCACCAGCCTGTTCGCCGCCTTCAACATCGCTGACGGCTGGGTCATATCGGAACTCCATCGGCGCCACGGGGCGGTTGAGTTCAAGAAGTTCCTGACCCGGATCGACAAGGCCGTGCCCACCGGCCTGGACGTGCACCTGGTGTGCGACAACTACGCCGCCCACAACACCCCCGAGATCAAGACGTGGCTGGGCAAACACCCCTGCTTCCACGTCCACTTCACCCCTATGGCTCCTCCTGGATGAACCAGGTCGAGCGGTGGTTCGGGCTGCTGACCGACAAACTCATCCGCCGCGGCGTCCACACTTCCGTCAAAGCTCTGGAGGACGACATCCGAGCCTGGATCGAGCAGTGGAACCAGGACCCTAGACCCTTCACCTGGACCAGGACCGCTGACGAGATCCTCAACTCCCTCGCCGACTACCTCACCAAAATCAACCCCCCAACCACCCATATATGAAAGCTACTTAGAGCTCCATTTCTGGTGCATCACACTAGAAGAACGGCCCGGGGGCGTTCTACCCGCCCGGCGGCTGGGGTCAGAGCTTCGGCGAACCGCTGCCCGCGAGCACCTCGGGCCGTAGCAGCGCCTGCAGCCGCTCGGCTGGCAACAGGCCTTTCTCCAGTACGAGTTCGGCGACGCCGCGCCCGCTGGCGAGGGCCTCCTTGGCGATGCCAGTGGCCGCCTCGTAGCCGATGTGTGGGTTGAGGGCGGTGACCAGGCCGATGGAGTTCTCCACGGCGGCCCGCAGTTCCGCCTCGTTCGCCGTGATCCCGGCGACGCACCGCTCGGCGAGGGTCAGACAGGCGCGCTCCAGGTGCATGATGCTCTTGGAGAGGGAGTGCAGGATGACCGGCTCGAAAGCGTTCAGCTGGAGCTGCCCGGCCTCCGCAGCCATGGTGATGGTGACATCGTTGCCGATCACTTCGAAGGCGACCTGGTTCACGACTTCTGGGATCACCGGGTTGACCTTGCCGGGCATGATGCTCGAACCGGCTTGCACCGGCGGCAGGTTGATCTCGTTCAGGCCCGCGCGCGGCCCGGACGACAGCAGCCTGAGGTCGTTGCAGCTCTTGGATAGCTTGACGGCGATCCGCTTGAGCACGCCGGACATCTGCACGAAGGCACCGCAGTCCTGGGTGGCCTCGACCAGGTTGGCGGCCGTCACCAGCGGAAGGCTGGTGATCCCGGCCAGGTGGCGGCGCGCCGACTCGGCGTATCCGGCTGGGGCGTTGAGGCCCGTACCGATCGCCGTGGCGCCGAGGTTGATCTCCTGGATCAGCTCGACGGCCTCCGCCAGCCGGCTGCGGTCCTCGTCAATCATGACCGCGTACGCCGAGAACTCCTGCCCCAGCGTCATCGGCACGGCGTCCTGGAGCTGGGTGCGGCCCATCTTCAGGACGTCGCGGAACTCGACGGCCTTGCGGGCGAAGGCGTCCTGGAGCACGGCCATCGCCTTGACCAGACCGCACACCGCGAAGACCGTGGCGATCTTGACGGCGGTCGGGTAGACGTCGTTGGTGGACTGGCCGAGGTTAACGTCCTCGTTCGGGTGCAGGTGCTGGTACTCGCCCCTGGTGTGGCCGAGCAACTCCAGCGCTCGGTTGGCGACGACCTCGTTGGCGTTCATGTTCGTCGAGGTGCCGGCGCCGCCCTGGATGACGTCGACGACGAACTGGTCGTGCAGCTTGCCGTCGCGGATCTCGCGGCACGCCTCGACGATGGCGGCGGCCTTCTCCGGCTCCAGCAGGCCGAGTTCCTCGTTGGCGAGGGCGGCGGCCTCCTTGACGGCGGCGAGGGCATCGATCAAGTGCGGGTACGCGGAGATCGGCGTCCCCGAGATGGGGAAGTTCTCCTTGGCGCGCAGGGTGTGTATGCCCCAGTACGCCTCGGCGGGTACATCGCGGTAGCCGAGCAGGTCGTGTTCGCTGCGGTGGGCTGCGGAGGTCATGGCTGTGAGGGCTTCTTTCGGAGGTGGACGATTCGCTCGGTCAGGTTTGCGTCGGGGAGAGCGGAGAGAGCGCGCGGACCGGCCGGATGCTGCCGACCGGCTTGCCGCCTCCGAGCAGCGGTTCACCCGCGAACTCGGCGAGAGCCGCCGGGTCGATGCCGGCGCGGGCCAGGGTCGCGGCAACGACCGGTATGCGCGCCCGGTTCGCCCCGTCGGAGATCTTCACGGCGATGACCCGGCCGTCCGGCAGGGCGACGACCTGGACACCCTCGAAGCCGTCCTTGGTGAGGAGCCCGGGTACGGCGCGCATCAGCGCGGCGGCGTCGCGCCCCGAGCCCGAGGCCATCTCGGCGTGCTCGCGCATCGCGTCGGCCACCCGGGCCTCCGGGGTGCCGGCCGGCGAGGTGATGATCCGGGCCGCGGCGCGCGCGAGCCCGTGCAGCGAGACGGAGAACAGGGGCGCGCCGCAGCCGTCGACGGTCACCCGGGCGATCGCCTGGCCGGTGAGGTCCTCGACGGTCTCGGCGATGGCCCGCTGGAGGGGGTGGGTGGGGTCTAGGTAGTCCTGCAGCGACCAGCCGTTGCGCTCGCAGGTGTACAGCATGGCCGCGTGCTTGCCGGAGCAGTTCTGCGCGAGCCGGGACGGCAGGCGCCCCTCGCGCACCCAGGTGTCGCGCACAACCGGGTCGTACGGAAGGTCCGGGATGTTGCGTAGGTCGTCCTCACGGACCCCGGCCAGCTCCAGGATGCGACGGGTGCCGGCGAGGTGACGTGTCTCGCCGGAGTGGCTGGCCGCGGTCAGCGACAGTAGCTCCCCGTCGAGCGGCAGCCCCGCCCTCACCATCGCCACCGCCTGCAGCGGTTTGAGCGCCGAGCGCGGGTAGAAGGCGGCTTCGATGTCACCGAGTTGGAGCTCCACGGTCGAGTCGGCGCCGAGGAAGACGACCGAGCCGTAGTGGGTGCCTTCGACGACTCCTCCGCGGATGAGGTGGGCGACCGGGGCGTGGAGGGGTTCCCGGATCACAGGAGCCTGAGCCACCGGACTTCCGTACAACACTGCGTGGTTCACACATTCACCTTGGAGGACTTTGTACGGGCGACCCGCCCGCGTACGCCGTACCAGCCGGCCACCAGGGCAGCCATGATCAGCGGCAGGCACAGCACGGTGGTGCGGCTGGCGCCGCCGTCGGCGTACATCAGGACGAATACGGAGAGGAGGAAGCCGAGCGTGACGATCTCGGTCCACGGGGAGCCGGGCAGACGGTAGCTCGGCCGGGACAGCTCGCCTGACCGCGTCTTCCGCCAGAACAGCAGGTGGCAGATCATGATCATGCCCCAAGTGGACAGGATGCCGATCGCCGCGAAGTTGAGCACGATCTCGAACGCGTCCGCCGGGACGACGAAGTTGAGGCCCACGCCGAGGACACAGATGCCGCTGGTGAGCAGGATGCCGCCGTAGGGGACCTGGGTGCGGCTCATCACGCCCGTGAACTTCGGTGCCGAGCCGGACATCGCCATGGAGCGCAGGATGCGCCCGGTGGAGTACAGGCCGGAGTTGAGCGAGGACATGGCCGCGGTGAGCACGACGAGGTTCATCACGCCGCCGGCCGCCGGGACACCGATGTGGGAGAGGACCGTCACGAACGGGCTCTGGCCTGCGGAGTACGTGTTCCAGGGCAGCAACATCGATAGCAGGACGACCGAGCCGACGTAGAACAGGCCGACGCGCCACATGATCGAGTTGATGGCCTTCGGCATGATCTTCTCGGGGTTCTCGGTCTCTCCCGCCGCGACACCGACCAGCTCGACGAAGGCGTAGGCGAAGACGACACCCTGGATGATCAGCAGCATCGGCAACACGCCGTTGGGGAAGACACCGCCGTGGTCGGTGATCAGCGACGGGCCGGGGGTGGTGCCGTCGACCGGGTGCCGGGTGACCAGCAGGAAGATGGCGATCGCCATGAAGATCACGAGGGCGCTGACCTTGACGATGGCGAACCAGAACTCCAGTTCGCCGAAGAACTTCACCGAGATGAGGTTCACGGTGAGGACCACGGCCAGGGCGACGAGCGCGATCACCCACTGCGGGATGTCGGAGAACAGGCCCCAGTAGTGGGTGTAGGTGGCCACGGCGGTGATGTCGGCGATGCCGGTGGTCACCCAGTTGAGAAAGTACATCCAGCCCGCGGTGAACGCGCCCTTCTCACCGAGGAACTCCCGGGCGTACGAGACGAACGCGCCGGATGAAGGCCGGTACAGGACGAGTTCGCCGAGGGCACGGACGACAAGAAAGGCGAAGACGCCGCAGACCGCGTACGCGATGAAGAGGGAGGGGCCGGCGTCGGCGAGGCGGCCGCCCGCGCCGAGGAACAGGCCGGTGCCGATGGCGCCGCCGATGGCGATCATGTTGACGTGCCGCGACTTGAGGGACTTGCGGTAGCCCGCGTCACCGGCGTCGACGTGACCGGACGACGTCCGTATGTCCGCCTGAGAGGACTCTTCCTGCAGGGACTGCTCGCTCACGTCTCAGGTCTGCCTTCCGTGGGGATGTCCGTGCCCTGGGGGCGCACGATGTCGGTAAGGGTCGTCTCGACGCGGTCGAGGTGGTGGGCCATCGCCTCCACCGCGTCGTGTTGGGAACCGTCCATCAGCGCCTCGACGATCGCCCGGTGCTCGCGGTTGGACTGCTCGCGCCGACCGCCCAGCTCGTTGAGGAAGGCCGACTGGCGGGCCAGCGCGTCCCGGATCTCCTCGATGATCCGGCGGAACACCGGGTTCTGGGCCGCCTCGGCGATGGCCAGGTGGAAGAGCGTGTCCATCGCGACCCATGCGGTGGTGTCGGTCTCCCGCTCCATCCGGTCCAGAAGGTGGGCCAGGTGGTCGAGGTTCTCCGGGGTGCGGCGCAGCGCCGCATAGCTGGCGACCGGGATCTCGACGTGTCGGCGCACCTCCAGCAGGTCGCTGGCCGCGTAGTCACCGAAGGTGGGGTCCTCGACGGTGCTGGCGACGACGAAAGTGCCCTTCCCGGTCCGGGAGACGGTCAGCCCCATGGTCTGCAGAGCTCGCAGGGCCTCGCGCAGCACGGGGCGGCTGACCTCCAGGGTGCGGCACAGCTCCGCCTCGGAGGGGAGCTTGTCGCCGATCGCGTATTCGCGGCGCTCGATGGCGCCACGGAGGTGGGTGAGGACCGCTTCCATGGCGCTGACGCGCCGCAGCCTCGTACCACCTGTCTGGCTGTCTGACAGGTTCACGAGGGTGATCCTCCGGGTGACGGGACGGGACTGTCAAGGGGCCAGGAAGAAGCCAGACCCACCGAGCCCAGCTGACCGGCCCGGCCGGCGCCTAGGCTCGGCCCGTGACCGAGTCGCCGATGCCGTCCCCGCCGTCACCCGACGACACCGTTGCTTCGGCTGCTGGGACTGCACACATCACAGCAGCAACCCGCTCCAAACAACCGCTGCGCTACAGACTCGGCCCTCAGCCGTCACCAAAACTCGGCGTCACTCTTCAACACCAAATTCGGCATCGACATGCGTCGAGCCGGATCAGGTTGGCGGCAGCGGCCGTCAGGACGTGGCCCAGGTGTGTCTTGGCGCGGCCGCGGTAGCGGGTGCGGCGCATGCCGCTGACGGCGACGGCTTGGTGGATGGTTCCCTCGATCCCGGCTCTGGCTGCGTAGCGGTCCTTCCACTCGTCGGTGGGCTGTTCAGCGCGGACGCGCTCAAGGAGGGCTCCGAGCTGCGGCTCGCGAATCGCCAGCTGGTCGACGCCGGTGTCCTCGACGAAGGCGGCGACGGCCTGCAGGTAGGCGGCTTCGACCGGCCCGTGGTCGCTGGTCGCGGGCTCAGTGCCGACGTAGTGGCCGTAATCGTCGCGGTCGGCAGGGTCGTACTTGGTGACCTGATAGACGTAGGGCAGCACGTCACTGCCCACCGGGGGCCGACGGCGCGGGTGTGTTCTGGTGGCGTTCAAGAACGCGGTAGACGGTGGCGCGGCCCTTCTGGGTCGAGTGCGGGCACCGCGCATGACGTGCTCGACGAACCGGCGTGACGCGCGTTCCCGCCGGATACCCCCTGCAGCGGTAGTCGGCGCGTGTGTCACCCGCGTACGCGGACAAGCTGCTTCCCCAGGTTGTGGCCCCGGAAAAGCCCGGCGAGGGCGGCGGGCGCCTGCGTGAGGTCCTCCGCGACGGACTCCGCCAGGACGATGTCGCCCTTCTCGGACCAGGTGGCGAGCGCGTCGAACGCCTCGGGGAAGCGGTCGACGTGGTCGAGGAAGACGAAGCCCTCCATGCGGGCTCGGCGCAGGCCGAGTTGAAGGTAGTTGCGGGGCCCGGTCGCGGGCGCCTCGCCCCGGTAGCCGGAGGCGACGGCGCCGCAGACCACGATGCGGGCGTGCAGAGCCAGGCGGTCCAGGACCGCCTCCAGGAGATCACCGCCTACGTTGTCGAAGTACACGTCGATGCCCTCGGGGGCGAGGCGGGCCAGTTCGGCCGGGACGTCGTCGCTGATGTGATCGATGCATGCGTCCAGGCCGGCGGTCTCGACCGCCCAGCGGCACTTGCGTTCGCCGCCCGCGATGCCGATGACGCGTGCGTGGCGCGCCTTCGCGATCTGGGCGGCGATCGCACCGGTGGCACCCGCGGCCGCCGAGACGACGACGGTCTCGGCGGCCTTCGGGCGGCCCACGTCGGTCATGCCGAAGTAGGCGGTCAGGCCGGTGGCACCGAACAGGCCGAGCATGCGGCGTGGTTCGACGCCGGGTGGTACGGGGTGGATGCCGTACAGGCCGTCCGATGTACCGACGGCGTAGTCCTGCCAGCCGAGTTCGCCGTACACCTGCGTGCCAATGGGGAGCGTGGGCGCGTTCGAGGCAACCACTTCGCCGACGCCGCCGCCGCGCATCACTTCTCCCAGCCCGACCGGCGCACGGTAGTTGGGGCCGTCGTTCAGCCAGCCGCGCTGAGTGGGGTCGATGCTCAGCCAGTCGACGCGGACGAGGGCCTGGCCGGGCCCTGGTTGGGGCGCCTGCGTGGTGCGCAGCTCGAAGCAGTCAGGACGGGACGGGTCGAGGTCGCCCTGGGGGCGGTGGGCCAGTATCCACTGGCGGTTTGTGCGGGGCATGGGTCAGAGCGCTTCCGTGAGTTGGTGGAGCAGGGTGGCGAAGGCCTTGTGGTCCGCGGCGCCGAGCGCCCGGCCGAACAGCGCCGAGGCTTTGTCGGTGGCGACGACCGTGGCTTCCTCGGCCTGTGTGGCTCCCGCCTCGGTGAGGGTGACCAGGGCGCGCCGGGCGTCGCGCGGGTCGGGGCAGCGGTCGACGTACCCCTGTTTCTCCAGCGGGGCCAGCAGCCGGGCCACGCCGGACGGTGTGATGCCGAGCAGCTCGACGAGGTCGAGACGGCGCAGCCGCCGCTCGGGGGCCCGCGCGAGGTGATGCAGGACGGCGAACTCCCGGAAGGAGAGCCCCTGCACATCGAGCCGCCGCCGCAGTCCCGCGGCTGCGCGGGTCAGCCTCAGCGCGAGGGCGAGGTCATCCGCCTTCTGTGACCGGTCCATGAGGTCCTTCATACGTCGAGATCATGTTGACATATCAATGAGTACTCAACGATATCTGCGCGATCCGATCGCGGCAAGCCATTTCGACCGGCCCACTCCCCACGGCCGTTCGGCCTCAAGCGCTGTAGATGTTTCAGGATCGAGCCGCCGACGCGCCCTCACCCTGGGCGGGACATCGATCCTCGGTCGGGGCCAGGAACTGCTTCCGGAAAGCCGTAGGGGGCATGCCGTAGACGTTCCGGAAGGCGCGACTGAAGGCCGCCGCATGACTGAAGCCCCGACGGGCGGCAATATTCGTCGAAGTCCGCGTCTTCGTCGAAAGAGCGCACACAGCGGCACCCTTTGGCCTGCCGGTGGCAGCAACCTCTACTGAATCTGGGCAAGAAAAGAGGCCGTTCGGGAACGGCCTCTCGTCTACGACCTCTTGGACTCAGCAGTGATCAGCGCTGGAGAGTGAGGACCCCGGGACGCCAGGGCAGTTGGTCGTAGGGGCCGCTCGCGGTGGGGGACTTGCCCTGGTAGAGGAACTGCAGGTTGCAGGGGTCGATGGTCATGGTCTGGTCGGGGTTGTCGCGGACCAGGTCGCCGTGGCTGATGTCGTTGGTCCAGGTGGCGCCGCTGTTGGCCTTGCCCGCGAAGGGGTTGCTCTCGCTGGCGGCCTGCGGGGTCCACGAACCGTTCAGGCTGGTGGCAGTGAACGAGCGGAAGTAGCGCTGCTCGTTTGCACCCCGCGCCTCGACGATCATGAGGTACTGGTTCTGGTCCTTGACCTTGTAGACCTGCGGCGCCTCGAACAGGTTCTTCACCGTGTCGCTCATGACCGCCGTGTACGAGGAGCCGAAGCTGCCCGGGAAGTTCCCGATCGGCATGCTCGCCCGGTAGATGCTGCCGTTGTCACCGGCGAAGAACAGGTACATGTTCTGGTCGTCGGCGATCAGGGTCTGGTCGATCGGGGCGGCGCCCGGGATGCCTCCGGTGAACAGCGGCTGCGGCGCGGACCAGCCGTTGGGGTTGGTGGGGTCGCTCGACGTGCGGTAGATGAAGGGCCACGCACCCCACTGGTACGCAAGCACCCAGATCTTCTTGGGCGCGAAGTAGAACAGCGTGGGCGCGACAGCGGACTGGCTCATGCCGGTCTGGCCGGCCGACGCCATGTCCGACCAGTTCGTGAACGGACTGAACGCCATCGAGCCATAGGACGATCCCGACACGTTCGAGGCGTAGACCAGGTGCTTGCCGTTGTACGTCACGGTGGTGAAGTCCTTCAGCGAGACCCACCCGTTCGCGGGCTGCGCCAGCACCCCTGTCGATGTCCACCGGTACGTGGATGGAAGGGAACACGAACCGCCCGGCGGGGTCGTCCTGGACAGGCCGGTCCACTTCTGATTGCTGCCGCCGTTGCACGTCCAGATCTCCCCCGCCGTGCCGTTCGCCGTACCGGCACCCGTGACATCGAGGCAAAGGCCGGACTCCACACCGACGATCGTGCCGTCGGCGTTCACCCGCCACTGCTGGTTCGCACCGCCGCTGCAGCTCCATATCTGCACCCGGGTGCCGGCCGCGGTGGCATGGCCCGGAACGTCCAGACATTTGTTGCCGTACACCGTCAGCTGACCGCTGTCCGTCGCTGTCCACTGCTGGTTGGCGTTGCCCGAGCAGTCCCAGATCTGGAGGTAAGTGCCGTCGCTCTGGCTTGAGTTCGGCACATCGAGGCATCGGCCGGAACCGATGCCGCGCAAGGCTCCGGTGGTGGCGGCCTGCGCCGGGCCCGCGACGAGCGTCGCCGCTAACGCGATCAGGACGGTGACCACGGCGGCGAGCACCGCGGACAGACCTCCGCGGCGGGAACTTCGTCTACGCATGGGGGACCTCTTCATCCTTGAGTTTGCGATTCCGTTCGCCCACTTCAGGGGCACTCCGGCCGCTTCAGCCCGCCGCTCGATGCCCCGCAGCATCAAGGATGAGAGCCGGAGGTGCTTGGCTGTGCGAGTGAAGCGACTCCGGTTCGTTCGATATATCGAATGCCGATCGAAGTATCGAGCAACTGAATGATAGGGAGCTGACCAACCGCGTCAATACCTCGCGGTTGAATCGATTGCGGGGCCGAAAGGTTCAGCCGTGGACCGGGGCGAGCCGGATGCGGTCGAGGCCGCCGCGGCCGCGCTGCCGAACGTGACCGGGTTGGCGCACGCCCTGAGGGTGACCGGGACGCCCACCGCGTCGCGGTTTTCACGTCGAGGGAGCGCAGGTTCGTCTCACAGGTGGCGGCGATCCGGTTGTTGCCCGCGACGAGGTTGAGGCGAAGCGCCCGGGGGGCGGCGCCGACACTTTCGCCACGCCGGGAGAGGCGGATCAGGTAGGCCGCGCACGGTCACCGTGCGGTGCTGCCCGGCGGCGGGTTGGAGTGTGATCGTCGCGCGACCCCAGCAGACGTCGTCCTCCACCGGGGGGCAGGTCGCGGCGCGTGCGAGACCTCCGTCGATGGGGAGGCGCCGGGTGGCGGGGCAGACGCAGTGCCTGCGCTGACACCGACGGAGGCCTTGCAGCCTCCGTGACCGAGGGAACGGACCTCCCCCTTGCCGACAGGCGGCGCTGCCGATCACCGAGGTGAGGCGCAATTGGGCGTCATCGCCTCGGACTCGGGCGCCAGGACGGCCCGTTGCCCATACGGTCGCCCAACGACCACTTCCCGCACCGCCGTTGTGCTACTTCGGCCATCCACCACCTTCATACGCAGGGCAGTTCACCCGGCGGAGCAACGACGTCACCTAATTGTTATCGGCGATGACAAATAGCCCTGCCCTGGATCTGGCGAGAGCCGCCGGAGCGTCGTAAGTTCCCGCTCACAACATTCAACCGGCCCGCGTCATCCGAGTTGCGGCAATTCGCCCTGGACCGCCTCTCGTTCCACCCCTCTCCCCCGTGCGTCCGGTCCTCCGGTCGTGACACCAGAAAGGACCCTGCCCCATGCGCAAGGGACTCCTCTTCACCGCCGCCTCTCTGGCGCTGGTCGGTTCACTCACCGCGTGTGGCTCCTCGTCGGGTGGCAACGGCTCCGGGTCCGGTACGAAGAAGCCGAAGATCGGGGTGATCCTCCCGGACAGCAAGTCCTCGGCCCGGTGGGAGACCGCGGACCGCAAGTACCTCGGCGAGGCGTTCAAAGCGGCAGGCGTCGACTACGACATCCAGAACGCGCAGGGTGACAAGCAGCAGTTCCAGACCATCGCCGACCAGATGATCACCAACGGGGTCAACGTCCTGGTGATCGTCAACCTCGACAGCGGCACCGGCAAGGCAGTTCTGGACAAGGCCAAGTCGCAGGGTGTCGCCACGATCGACTACGACCGGCTCACCCTCGGCGGCTCCGCGCAGTACTACGTCAGCTTCGACAACACCGAGGTCGGCAAGTTGCAGGGCGAGGGCCTGAGCAAGTGCCTGGGCGACATGAAAGCCAGTAAACCGATCGTCGCCACGCTCAACGGCTCACCGACCGACAACAACGCCACGCTCTTCGCCCAGGGTTACAACAGCGTCCTCAACCCCAAGTACAAGTCGGGCGAGTACGTCAAGGGACCGGACCAGTCAGTTCCCGACTGGGACAACGCCCAGGCCGGCACCATCTTCGAGCAGATGCTCACCAGTCAGCCCACGATCGGCGGCGTGCTGGCCGCCAACGACGGTCTCGGGAACGCCGCCATCGCCGTACTGCGCAAGGAACACCGCAGCGGCCACGTCCCGGTCACCGGGCAGGACGCCACGGTGCAGGGCCTGCAGAACATCTTGGCGGGCGACCAGTGCATGACGGTCTACAAGGCGGTCAAGAAGGAGGCGGACGCCACCGCCAAGCTCGCGATCTCGCTGGCCAAGGGCAAGAAGGGTGGGACGAACGCGACGGTGGAGGACCCCAAGGGCAAGCGCGAGGTCGCATCCGTCCTTGAGACACCCGTGGCCATCTACAAGGACAACGTCAAGGACGTTGTCGACGACGGCTTCGCCACCAAGGAGCAGCTGTGCACGGGCAGGTACGCCGCTTTGTGCGCCGAGGCCGGCATCAAGTAGCAACCCCGACCGGCCGGTTCGAGCGATCACCAGCGGTTCGAACCGCGCCCACCGCGGGCCCCGGGACACTGACGCCCGTGGCCCGCGGTCTCATGACCGTAAGGAGCCGTCTTCCATGACAGCGACCCCGACCCTCCAACTGCGCGGGATCGAGAAGAGTTTCGGGCCTGTACAGGTGCTGCACGACGTGTCCTTCGACATCCACCCGGGCGAGGTGACCGCCCTCGTGGGGGACAACGGAGCCGGCAAGTCCACTCTGGTCAAGTGCATCGGCGGCATCCACCCGATCGACGGCGGTGAGTACCTGTTCGAGGACGAGCAGGTGCACGTGCACAGCCCGCGCGACGCGGCGGCCCTGGGTGTCGAGATCGTCTATCAGGACCTGGCCCTGTGCGACAACCTCGACATCGTCCAGAACATGTTCCTCGGCCGCGAGAAACGCCGAGGGCTCGTGCTGGACAACGCGACGATGGAGGAGATGGCCGCCAAGACCCTCGAAGGGTTGTCGGTGCGGACCGTCAAGTCGATCCGCCAGCAGGTCTCCAGCCTCTCCGGAGGCCAGAGGCAGACGGTGGCCATCGCCAAAGCGGTGCTGTGGAACAGCAAGGTGGTCATCCTCGACGAGCCGACCGCCGCCCTCGGTGTCGCTCAGACGGCACAGGTCCTCGAACTGGTCCGACGGCTCGCCGACAGCGGCATCGCCGTGGTCCTGATCTCGCACAACATGAACGACGTCTTCGCGGTGTCCGACCGCATCGCCGCCCTGTACCTGGGCCGGATGGCAGCCCAGGTCAAAGCGTCGGACGTGACGTACTCCCAGGTCGTCGAACTCATCACCTCGGGCCGCAGCGGAGAACTCGGCCTCGCCACCACCAACGGAGCCGCCCTATGACCGCCGCTCTCACCCCTGAGAGGTCAGAGACGCCGGCAGACCCGGGCCCGCCTGGCAAGAACGCGGCGAACGGCGCCACGCGTCTGCGCTCGATCGCCCGCGCCTACGTCGACCGGGTGCGCGGCGGCGATCTGGGCGCCCTTCCCGCCGTTCTCGGACTGATCGTCCTCTGCATCTTCTTCGCCGTCCTGCGCCCTGTCTTCCTGTCCGAACTGAACTTCGCGAATCTGCTCACCCAAGGCGCGGGAAGCATCGTCATCGCCATGGGGCTGGTCTTCGTCCTCCTCCTCGGCGAGATCGACCTGTCCGCCGGGTACGCCAGCGGAGTCTGCGCCGCCGTCCTGGCCATCCTGCTCACCGACAACGGGTGGCCCTGGTACGGAGCCGTAGGCGCGGCCATCCTCACCGGTACCGTCATCGGCCTGCTGCTCGGTGTCCTCGTGGCGAAGATAGGCATCCCCTCCTTCGTGGTCACCCTCGCCGCTTTCCTCGGTTTCCAGGGCATCGTGCTGATGCTGTTGAAGGAGGGCACGAACATCTCCATCCAGGACAGGACGATCCTGGCCGTCGCCAACAACAACCTCTCCCCCGCGCTCGGCTGGGTCCTGCTGGCGCTCAGCGTCGCGGGCTACGCGGCCATCCAGTTCCGGCAGAACCGCAACCGCGCCCAGCGGTCCCTCACCACCGCGCCGCCCACTCTGCTCGCGGTCAGGATCGGAAGCCTGGCCGTGCTCGGCGCGGTCGCCGTCCAACTGCTCAACCAGGAGCGCAGCCGCAACGTCGTCGTCGACTCACTCAAAGGCGTGCCGATCGTGGTGCCCGTCGTCGTCGTCCTCCTCGTCGCCGGTACCTTCGTGCTCCAGCGCACCTCGTTCGGGCTGCACTTCTACGCGGTGGGCGGCAACGCCGAGGCGGCGCGGCGGGCAGGAATCAACGTGGCCGCCATCCGCATCGCCGCGTTCGTGATCTGTTCGTCCTTGGCTGCGGTCGGCGGCATCATCGCGGCGTCCCGGGGCAACTCGGTCGACCCCAACACCGGTGGCAGCAACGTGCTTCTGCTCGCGGTCGGAGCGGCGGTGATCGGCGGAACCAGCCTGTTCGGCGGCCGGGGCAGGGCCATGGACGCCGTGCTCGGCGGCATGGTCGTCGCGGTCATCCAGAACGGCATGGGGCTGATGGGGTACAGCTCGGGGGTCAAGTACGCTGTCACGGGTTCGGTTCTGCTCGTGGCGGCGGGCATCGACGCACTGTCCCGACGCCGTTCCGCACAGCGATGACGTCTGGGGGGCGATGAAGGCCGGTCCCTCGCTGGAGGAGATCCGCAGGCACAACCTCGGCACCCTGCTCCGCCACGTGCACATCAGCGGCTCGCTGTCGCGGGCCGCCCTGACCGATCGCATGGGCCTCAACCGCAGCACCATCCTCGGACTCGTCAGCGAACTGGCCTCGGCGGGCCTGGTACGTGAGGAACTGCCCCGGGACACCGGCCGAGCGGGGCGGCCTTCCTTGGTCGTACGGCCCGAGTCCGACCAGGCGTACGTCCTCGCCTTCGACGTCGGGGTGGACCGGTTGACCGCCGCACGCATCGGCCTGGGCGGAGCGTTCCTCGACCGCCGCGAGACCCTCCTGCCGCCCGGCCACCGTGGCGCCCGCGAAGTGACCGAAGCGCTCGTGGGTTTCGCCCGGCAGACGGTGGGCTCCGCCCGCCAAGGAACCGTCTGTGTCGGTGTGGGCGCCGCTGTGCGTGGCACCGTGCGCAGGTCTGACGGCACGGTCCGGGCCGCTCCCTACGTCGACTGGATGGACGAGGAGTTCGGCGCGGACCTCACCCGCCGCCTGGGTCTCGGAGTCCCCGTGACGGTCGAGAACGAGGCCAGTCTCGGCGCCCTCGCCGAACACCTGCGAGGTGCGGGCACCGGCTGCCAGGACCTGGTGTACCTCCACGGCGACATCGGGATCGGCGGCGGCATCATCTCCGGCGGCCACCTGCTGGGCGGCGACTCGGGCTACGGCGGTGAGGTGGGGCACATGTTGGTCAACCCCCGCGACGGCAGACGCTGTGGGTGCGGGGCCCGAGGCTGTCTGGAGGCCGAGGCGGGCGAGCGTGCACTGCTGGAGGCAGCCGGCCGGGGCCCGTCGGACACCGGCCGAGAGGCGGTACGCGCCGTCGTCGAAGCAGCCGATCGGGGTGACGTCAGCGCCCGCGGGGCCCTGCACGACATCGGTGACTGGCTCGGCATCGGTGTCGCCAACCTGGTCAACCTCCTCAACCCCCGCACCGTCATCTTCGGCGGAACGCTCCGCGAGGTGTTCCTCGGCTCCGCCGCCCAGATCCGCAGCCGTATCAACAGCCATGCCCTCACCCCCTCGCGTGAGCATCTGAAGCTGCGCGTCGGCGAGCTCGGCGACGACGCGGTGCTCATCGGCGCGGCCGAACTCGCCTTCTCCCAGCTCCTGGTGGGCCCTGTGGAAGCACTGGCTCAGAACGAAGGCGGCCGCACTCACGCAGTCACAGATCCACGGTGAGCCGTTCGCCCTTCGCTCGGGACACGCACAACCATCAACGTGTCGTGGCGGGCCCGTTCCGGTGCGGTCAGCACACTGTCGCGGTGGTCGACCTCCCCGTCCTGCACGTCTGTCCCGCACGTGCCGCACGTGCCCTCGGTGTGCAGGAGTAGAGGACCTCGGCGCCCGCTTCCCGCAGCGTGGCGAGGATTGGTCTCCCGGCCGGACCTTCAACGACATGGGCCCCAACGGCACTTCCGTCGGACGGAAGCCGGGGGAGAGGGCGAGACGGGTTGCCAGCCCAGCTGCCCGGGATACGCCCCGCCCGGCAAGCCGGACTGCCGGAATCAGTGCAGGCGTCCGGCCCTTCCTGCACCACCGCGTGAAGCATCCATGAGAGAACGTCGGTGGTGTCAGCCGTTCGGGGCCACCGCACGGCCGGTCTGCGGGGAGATCATCCCGGCACACAGACCCCGGCCCGTCAGCCCCTGCGCGATGCGCGGGATCGCGGCGCGTGTGTTGGCCGCCCAGTCGTGCATGAGGATGATCTGGCCGCTTGCGAGCCGCGCCGCCGCCTGTACGATCCCGTCGGTACTCGCGCCGTTCCAGTCCTGCGAGTCGACGTCCCAAAGGACCTCTCTCAGGCCGTACTTGGTCTCGACGGACCTCACCGTCGCGCTGGTCTCACCATAGGGAGGACGGAACAGCCGGGGCGTGCCGCCGCCCGCGTTCGCGATGGCCTGCTGGGTCCGGGAGATCTCGGAGTCGATCTGCGCCTGGCCGAGTTGGGGCAGGTGCGGGTGGGTGTAGCTGTGGTTGCCGACCCACATTCCGGCGGCGACCTGCGCGCGCACGAGGGAGGGATTGGCGGCGGCGTACCGCCCCTCGTTGAACATGGTGGCGCGCAGCCCGTTCTGCCGGAGCGTGTCGAGCAGCGCCGGTGTGCTGGCGGACGGGCCGTCATCGAAGGTAAGGCCGACGTAGCCGGTGCAGGCGGCGGCCTGTGCCGAGGCACCGGTGTCGACGGCGACGGTGCAGGCGCCGAGCGTGGCGACGACGGCCACCTTCGCTATGAGGGAGCGTGACGCGCGAGGATGGTGGGTGGTTTCCGGCGGGGTTCTCATACGGGTAGCTCCTCCGGTCTGAGGAGAGAGGCGGGACGGGGACTGGAGACGGGACGGGGGCTTGACCAGCAGGGCCACCGGACAGGCCCAACTCGCTCAGGTCACGGTGATGTTGGAGCTTCCGCTGCTCTGGTAGCCCTCGGTCGCCAGGATCATGTAGTACGTGAGGCTGCCCAGCGGCATCCCTGCTCGGGCCCACGCGTCGAAATGGTTCCCGGTGGTGATGGATCCCCCGGTGCGCTTGGACTGCCGGACGCTCCAGTACTGGTTGAAGGTCTTGGTGCCTTCGACGGACGGGGCGTTGTACCGCGTCGTCTCGTAGATGTCGTAGGTGCCGCCGTCGCTGGTGACAGTGCCCTTGTACGTGCCGGTGGGCCGGTAGGTGCCCCAGTTGTCGACGATGTAGTACTCGACGAGCGGGTTCGACGTCCAGCCGTAGAGCGACAGATAGCCATTGCCGGAAGGGCTGAAGGAACCCCAGTAGTTCACGGTCCGCCGGGAACCGTTGGCCCAGCCCTTGCCCGCCACGAAGTTCCCCGTGTTGCGCCAGGAGGTGCTGTAACTGCCGCTGGAGGAAAGGGCCATGGAGACGCTGCCGGGGGCGTCGGTCCAGAACGAATAGTAGTAGCCGTTGTTGGTGCCGGTCTGGCTGGTTGTGATGGTCGTGTCCGCGTACGCGGTGCCCGGCAGCGCCAGCGTGGACGCGCCCACCGCGAGGGCACCGGCCGTGCCGATGAAGGTGCGTCGGTTCATGGGCGTTGCGGGGGGCTTGTCGCGCATGTTCATGCTTCCTCCTGGTGGGGGCCTGCGAGAGGCTGCACAGCCATTGAGGTGCCTGGTCGACGTCGATAGGTTGATGGCGGGCTTGCGCACTGTCAACTGTTTCGACAAGAAGAGCGAAACAATCGTTCCGCGACATTCGCTCGCTGCGCCTCAACTTCCCTGACCACAAGTCCTTTCGGGGCGCGCACCAAGAGATTTTGCTCGAAAGAGCGGAATGCTCGGAGCATGACGGAGCGTCAGGCGGAAGGAGCTTCCGAAACTCTTCCGACTATCAGGCCGACCGCCTGTACAAGGCGCTGCCTCAGGGCGCGGCTGTGCTCTGCCGCACGACGAGGCTCGTGGCGAGTTCGAGCCGGGTCGTCACCGCCTCCTGTGCCCGCAGTCGCAGCAGCATCCGGGTCGCGCTCTCAGCCATCTCACGCAGCGGCTGATGGACCGTCGTGAGTGCTGGACTCGACCACTGCGCCAGCGGTACGTCGTCGTATCCGACCACCGACAGATCGTGCGGGACGCGCAGGTCCCGCAGCCGGGCCGCCTCAAGGACGCCGAGGGCCTGGAGGTCGCTGCCCGCGAAGATCGCGGTCGGCGGATCGGCCAGGTCCAGCAGCTCGGCCGCCCGCTCGCGACCGCCCTCGACGTGGAAGTCGCCGTACCGCACGAGTTCGGGATCCGCCCCAAGGCCCGCCATGCCGAGCGCCGAACGGTAGCCGTCGAGCCGGGCCAGCGAGCAGAGCATGTCCTCGGGCCCCGTGATGATGCCGATGCGGCGGTGGCCGAGCTGGACCAGATGCCGCGTGGCGGCCACACCCCCGCTCCAGTTCGCGGAGCCCACTGAGGGCACGTCCGGGTCGGGGTCACCGGCCGGGTCGATGACGACGAACGGGATGGAGCGTGAGCGCAGTTGCTGCTTCACCTCGGCCGGCAGTGTGGAGAAGACCAGGACCACCCCGCGCGGCCTGCGCCGCAGCACACCCTCGATCCACTCGGGACCCGGCGCCTGGCGGGTCCCGCTCTCGGTGAGCACCACGCTGGCGCCGCTGGCCTTGGCGACCTTCTCCACACCGCGGATGAGCTCCAGGGCCCAGACGCTCTCCAGTTCGTGGAAGACGAGCTCGATCAGCGGCGCCTCGCCGGCGGCCCGGGTGGTGCGGCGGTAGGCGTGGTCGTCCAGGACTCGCTCCACCTTGACGCGGGTCGGCGCGGCCACGTCCTGCCGCCCGTTGAGCACCTTCGAAACTGTGGAAATGGAGACCCCCGCCAGCTGGGCCACCTGCGCCAGAGTGATGCGTCCAAGCCCCTCGCCATCTCGCATGGCATGGAGCATAAGGCACGGTCAACCCCCCACACAGGGCGATGCGTTGACCGCTCGAAAGGTTTCGAGGCGAGGCACGGGGCCGACCGTCCACTCCGCCGGGCACAGCCAAGCAACACGGCCACATCATCAACTCCGGGACGAGACACACCTGTTGACGTCAGTCCCGTGCGTCAATACCGTTCGCTACACCCCCTCGATTTCTCGATCGGCGTGCGCCATCTCGACCGTGGGAGCGCTCCCGCCTCTGGCACTCCCTACGCCCATCAGGCAGCGAGAACGAACCCGGCGCAGGCCGCGACAATGCCCCATCCTCTGGCGGCACTTGGGCACAGCGCGCCCAGACCGCCTCCCCTGCTGATCAGCCCCGCCCCCAGGAGCCGCTCATGCCCGCCGCCCCGCCATTAGGCCCCACCAGACGTCTCGCCGCCACTCTGCTGACGGGCTCCCTCCTCCTCGGCGGCCTCCTGGCCATGCCCACACCGGCGTCCGCGGCGGGGACCACGGCCGTACGTGTCAACCAGGTCGGATACCTACCCGACGGCCCCAAGCGCGCCACCGTCGTCACCACGGCGGCACAGCCGCTCACTTGGCAGTTGCGCGACACTTCCGGGGCTGCGGTCGCCTCCGGAACCGCCGTCCCACGCGGCGCGGACACCCCCTCCGGGCAGTCCGTCCAGGTGGCCGACTTCTCCGCGTACCGTGGCTCCGGCTCGGGTTACGTCCTTGCCGTGGACGGCAGTGTGAGCACCCCCTTCGACATCCGCGCGAACCTGTACGACTCGCTGCGCTCCGACACGATGGCGTTCTTCTACCACCAGCGCAGCGGCATTCCCATCGAGGCCTCGCTGGTGGGACCCGCCTACGCGCGCCCGGCCGGGCACCTCGGCGTCGCGCCCAACCAGGGCGACACCTCCGTCCCCTGCCAGGCCACCGTGTGCGACTACACCCGGGACGTGAGGGGCGGCTGGTACGACGCTGGTGACCAGGGCAAGTACGTGGTGAACGGCGGCCTGTCGACCTGGCTGATGGTCAACTCCTTTGAGCGGGCCAAGCGTGCGGGCGCGGATGCGGAACTGGGCGACTCGACCCTGCGCATCCCCGAGCGCGGCAACGGCATACCCGACATCCTCGACGAGGCACACTGGGAACTCGACTTCCTGATGCGTATGCAAGTGCCCGAGGGCAAGCCATACGCGGGCATGGCGTTCCACAAGGTCCACGACGCCGCCTGGACCGGAATGCCGCTCCGCCCCGACCAGGACCCACAACCCCGCGAGCTGCACCGGCCGTCCACGGCGGCGACCCTCAACCTCGCGGCGTCCGCCGCACAGTGCGCCCGGGTCTTCCGTCCGTACGACCCCGCGTTCGCCGACCGCTGCTTGTCGGCCGCCCGCCGGGCCTGGACGGCGGCGCAGGCCAACCCGGCCCTGTACGCGCCCGCTTCCGACAGCACGGGCGGCGGCGCGTACGACAACACCCAGGTCAGCGACGAGTTCTACTGGGCAGCGGCCGAGCTGTACGCCACGACCGGGGAGAGCGGCTACCGCGACGCGGTCACCAACTCCCCTTGGCACACCTCCTCAACTGCACTCTCAGCCTACGGGTTCGGCTGGGCGGACACGGCTGCGCTCGGCCGGCTCACCCTTGCCACCGTCCCCAACGGGCTGCCTGCGGACGACCTGGCCCGTATCCGTTCCTCGGTGACCTCCGCGGCCGACGGCTACGTGTCCCGGATGGCCACCCAGGGCTACGCGGTGCCCGTCCCGGCGGACGGCTACTTCTGGGGCTCCAACGGCGAGGTCGCGAACGACGCGATCGTCCTGGCCACAGCCGCGGAGCTGACCGGCGACGGGCGCTACCGCACCGGCGCGCTGGAGACGATGGACTACCTGCTCGGTCGCAACGCCCTCGGCCAGTCCTATGTGACCGGGTACGGCACGAAGTCCTCGCAGAACCAGCACCACCGCTTCTGGGCGCACCAGTTGGACGCCTCGCTCCCCCACCCTCCGGCGGGCTCCCTCGCGGGCGGACCCGACAGCGCACTCGACGACCCGGTGGCGAAGGAGAAGCTTCAGGGCTGCGCACCCGCCGCCTGCTACATCGACGACATCGGCTCGTACTCCACGAACGAGGTGGCGATCAACTGGAACGCCCCGCTGGCCTGGCTCGCCGCCTACGCCGCCGAGCGATCCTCCACCGGCGTCTGCGCGGTGACGTACAAGAACGACAACGTCTGGAGCACCGGCTTCACCGCGACGGTCACCGTCAAGAACACGGGCTCGACCACCGTGGACGGATGGCAGCTCACATGGGCCTATGCGGGCGGTCAGCGCGTCACGAGCGCCTGGAACGCGACCGTCACCCAGGACGGCACCGCCGTCACCGCCCACGACGCCGACTGGAACCGCGGCATCGCGCCCGGCGCGACCGTCAGCTTCGGATTCCAGGGAACGCACACCGGTGCCAACCCAGTCCCCACCGCCTTTTCGCTCAACGGGCACGCCTGCACCTGATGCACGTTCGGCCGGGGCGGCGCGTATGGTCCCGCCCCGGCCTTACCTCCCCCCACCCGTTTGCGGGCACTCTCCAGGAGATCCCATGCGCAGGCTTCTCGCCTGTCTCACGACAGCGGCCGCCACTCTGTGCGGACTCTCCGTGGCGGCGCCGGCGGCACTGGGTCCGTCCTGACACTCGGCACCGGTGAGTACCTGACCACCGCGCGCCTGTGCCGGGCCCAGCAAGACGGCCGGACGCGGATCTTCTACGCCGGGCTCACTACGAACCTCGGCCGCACGCCGGCCGGTGGCTCGACGACCTCAGACTGCGTCACCCACACCGCCCCGACGGCTGGCAGATCGCCGGCTTCCACGGCCGCGCCGACGACGAGGTCGACAAGATCGGCTTCATCGACATCCGGCGCTGACGTCCGCTTCGGGTCAAAGGTGCGTGGCCCGCGGAGCGCTGCCAGTCCCGGAGGGCGCGACCGTCACCGACCCCGTTGACGCGTCCCGGGTCGGCCATCGGCGTTGAACGAGGCGAAACAGACGCCGCCCCAGTGCACGGGGAACTGGTACCGGAAGCCGATCGCGGCCCACCGCGGCTGACGGGGACCGCGACCGCGGACAGGCGTGGGCGGATCCCGGCCTCAGTCCTCCTTCGCCGCGGTGGCGAGCGCGTCATGGATGGCGCCGTACGCGGGCTTGTGGGCGAGGTTCTCGTCCCACGGGAGGGCCGCGCCTTCACCGGGGAAGACGGACGGGATCCACGAGTGCTTGTCGGAGTAGCCCCACACAGTGATGCCGACGCAGCGCTTCACGTTGAGGCACGCGTCAGTCACCTTGCCGTACCAGTCGGCCTGTTGAGCCAGCTTGGTCGCGTCGGACGGCAGGACCATGCGGATGTCGAGCTCGGTGATCGCGACGTCGACGCCGAGGTCGGCGAAACGCCGGATGTTCTGCCGCAACCGGTCCGGGAAGCCGTACTGGAGCGCCAGGTGCGCCTGCATGCCGAACCCGTTGATCGGGACGTGGTCGGCCTTGAGCTGCTTGATGAGCGTGTAGTAGGCGTCGGACTTGGGGCCGATGGCCTCGACGTTGTAGTCGTTCAGGTACAGCTTGACCTTGGGGTCGGCGGCGTGGGCCCAGCGCAGGGCGTCTGCGATGTAGGACGGGCCGATGGTCTTGTAGAAGATGTTCTCGCGGTAGGTGCCGTCCTCGTTCATGATCTCGTTGGCGACGTCCCAGGCGAAGACCTTGCCCTTGTAGTGCCTGACGACGTGGGTGATGTGGTTCTTGAGGATGGAGCGGAGTTCGTCCGCCGTCCAGGTGCCGGATGTGAGCCAGCTCGGCAGTTGCTGGTGCCACAGGAGGGTGTGGCCGCGCACCTTCAGGCCCTTGGACTTGGCGTAGTCCACGATCTCGTCGCCCGCGGTGAAGTCGAAGACACCGCGCTGCGGTTCGGTGGCTTACCACTTCATGCCGTTGCCGGGGGTGGTGGCGTCGAACTCCTTGCCGAGCAGGTCGGCGTACGGGGTGTCGCTGAGCTCCGGGTTGTCGACGGCGGAGCCGAAGTAGCGGCCGGTGCGCTCGGCGAGCTGGGCGAGCGTGGGGCCGGCCCGGTGCTGGTCGGTGCTCGCGTGTGCGGCGGGGGTGACGGCGAGGCCGGCCAGGACGGCTGTCGCGGCGGCGAGCGCGGCGGTTCTGACACGAGTGGGGCGCATGGTCGATCTCCTCAACTGGGGGCGTGAAACGTTGGTCGAGCGTGCGTCGGCGGGTCCGGCTACTTGACGCGCACCTCGCAGCGCATCCGACGCGCGTGCCCGACCTCGCGCACCGGGCCGGTCAGGGTGAGCGGCACGGTGTGGTGGACGTGGGCGCTGGAGGCGGCGACGCGCAGTTCGAGGGCGCCGGGTTCGACGACACGGCGGCCGTCGGCTCCGGTGTACGCGGCGAGGTCGGCCGGGAACGTGGCGCGGACCTCGGCGGACGCCCCGGCATCGAGCGGCACCCGCGCATAGCCGACGAGCCGGACCTCGGGGCGGGCGACGGTGCCGACCGGGTCGTGGAGGTACAGCTGGACGACCTCTGTGCCGGGCCGGTCACCGGTGTTGCGGACGGTCAGCCGGATGGAGGCCTCTCCGTCGGTGGTGAACTCCGGGGCATCACAGTGCGGTTGACCCCAACTGAACGCGGTGTACGACAGGCCGTGCCCGAAGGGGTAGAGCGGGGTCGGGTCCACGGTGCTGGGGAAGCCGTGTCGGGCGAGCGGCGGTGCGAGGTACGGGGCGGGCTGACCGCCGGGGCTGCGCGGCACCGAGATCGGCAGCCGCCCCGACGGTTCGACCCGGCCGGAGAGGACCCCCGCGACCGCGGGCCCGCCCTCCTGCCCGGGGAAGAAGGCCTGGACGACGGCGGCCGCACGCGCAGCCCAGCGGCCGAGTGCGTAGGGCCGCCCACTGAGCACGACGAGCACGGTGGGTGTGCCGCACGCCATCGTCTCGTCGAGCACCTCGGCCTGACCATACGGCAGTTGGAGATCCTCGGCGTCACAGCCCTCGCCCGACGAGCCGCGCCCGAACAGGCCCGACCGGTCTCCGACCACGGCAAGGGCCACATCGGCGTCCGCAGGATCATCAACGAACGCGGCGCCCGGAAACTCGGCACGCAGCGCTTCGGCGAGCGTCAACACCTCTACTCCGGTGGCGAGATCTGGGTGATGCACACCTACATGACGGGGGAAGGTGTAGCAGCCCAGCATGGCCGCCTGTTCGTCGGCGAGCGGCCCGACAACGGCGATCCGCAGCCCGTCGCTCAGCGGCAGCGCCCCGGCGTCGTTGGCGAGCAGAACGACCGACTCCTCGGCGACCCTCCGCGCCAGCTCCCGCATGTGCGGCGGGTCCAGGTCGACCGGCACGTCTCCGGTGACGGGCTCCCAGTCGGGATCGAGCAGTCCCAGTTCGCACTTCTGGATGAGGACGCGCAGCGCGGCCCGGTCGAGCAGGTCCTCGGGAAGCGGGTCGGCGGGGCTGAAGCAGCGGGCGGCGGGCAGTTCGACGTCGACACCTGCCGCGAGGGCGAGGCGAGCGGCGGCACCTTCACCGTCGGCGATCTGGTGGGCTTCCTCAAGGAGCGAGACACCGTAGTAGTCCGAGACCACGGTGCCGGTGAACTCCCATTGTTCCCGCAGGAGTTGAGTGAGCAGGGCCGTGTGTGCGTGGGCGGGCAGGCCGTCGATGTCGTTGTAGGCGGGCATCACGGAGCGGGCGCCACCGTCGCGGATCGCCATCTCGAACGGCGGCAGGATCACGTCCGCGAGCTCCCTCGGGCCGAGTGAGGCGGGCGCGTGGTTGCGGGCCGCGCGGGAGGCGGAGTACCCCGCGAAGTGCTTGAGCGTGGCGACGATCCCGGCCGCCTCCAGACCGCGGACGTAGGCGGTGCCGAGGGTGGCGACGAGGTACGGATCCTCACCGATGGCCTCCTCGGTCCGGCCCCAGCGGGCATCGCGCACAACGTCCAGGACCGGGGCGAGCCCCTGGTGGATGCCAACCGCCCGCATCGACGTGCCGATGGCTTCGGCCATCTCTGTGATCAGCTCGGGGTCGAAGGTGGCCCCCCAGGCGAGCGGGGTCGGGAAGACGGTGGCCTGCCAGGCGGTGAAGCCGGTCAGGCACTCCTCGTGGGCGAGAGCAGGCAGGGCGAACCGGTTGCCCGCGCGGATGATGCGCTGCACGTCGGCCAGGCGGGCAGCCCCGCCCGTGGGTTCGACGGGGACCGTACCGAAAGGGCGGGTGAGCTGGCCGAGTCCGTACGGGAGCAGCGCGTCGAGTGCCGCGCTGCGGGATGCGTAGGTGTGCTGGCCGGGGGCGACGTCGGCCCCGTCGGTGTCGGCGCCGATCCACACGCTGGACAGCTGGGCGGTCTTCTCCTGGGTGGTCATCCGGGCGAGCAGGTCTGCCGCCCTGGTGTGGGCGGGCAGGGTGGTGTCCTGCCATGGCTCGACCATGAAACTCCTCAAGTGCGTTACGAGTACGTGGCGTTGGCCTGCGTTGTGGGAGGGTCAGCCCTTTGTCGCGCCCATCGTGATGCCGCCGATCAGCTGTCGCTCGGCGATCGCGTAGAAGGCGAGAGCGGGTGCCATCGACAGGACGAGGTAGGCGAAGATGCGGGCGGTGTCGCTGGAGTACTGGCCCTGGAACTGCTGGACACCGACGGGGATGGTCCACCAGGTGGGTTCGCTGAAGACGAGCAGCGGGAGAAGGAAGTTGTTCCAGCTGGCGACGATGGCGAGGACGGAGACCGTGCCGAGCGCCGGCCGCGCCATCGGTAGCAGGATGCGCCAGAAGAAGCCGAACGCGGAGCAGCCGTCGAGCGTGGCCGCCTCCTCGATCTCGCCCGGGATCTCCCGGAAGAAGTTGCGCAGGATGACGACGGTGATCGGGAGGCCGAACGCGGCCTGCGGCAGGATCACGCCCCACGGGTTGTCGAGCAGTCCGAAGGTACGCAGGAGCACGAACAGCGGCAGGATCGCCACCGCGAACGGGAACATCAGGCCGACCGTGAAGAGGGTGAAGAGGAACTCCCTTCCCCGGAAGGCGAATCGAGCGAGGGCGTAGGCGGCGAGCGCCGCGGCGCCGACCGTCAATACGGTCGTTCCGACGGCGATCAGGGTCGACGAGCCGAGCATCCGCCAGAACGCGCTGTCCTGGAGGATCTGGGTGTAGTTCTTCGTCACCCACGGCGAGGGCAGACCGAAGGAGTTGCCGGAGAGCTGATCGGTGGACTTGAAGCCGGAGATGAGCGCGTACAGCAGTGGCGTCACCATGACGGCGCCGATCACCCACACGGTCACGTACAGCGGGACGGAGCGCAGTCTGCGTCGGCGGGTCGCTTCTCGGGCGGTGACCACGGGAACGGAGGCAGTCATCGGGAACCTCGCATGTTCGTGAGGGCGCCTTCGGTGTCGCGGCGCAGAACATAGCGCTGATAGAAGAGCGCGAAGACGAGGCTGATGAGGAACATGACGATCGAGATCGCGCTGGCGTACCCCATCTGGTAGCGCTTGAAGCCGAACTGGAACATCGTGACCGCCATGGTCTCGGAGTGGTGGTCAGGGCCGCCCTGCGTCACCACCCACACCAGGTCGAAGAGCTGGATGGCGCCGATCACGGACAGGAAGATGCTCATCCGGATCGTCGGCCCGAGAAGCGGCAGGGTGATGTGGCGAAAGCGCTGCCAGGCGCCCGCGCCGTCGATGCGGGCGGCTTCCATGAGTTCGGCCGGAATGCCCTGCAGCCCGGCCAACAGCAGCATCATGTGGAAGCCGAAGTACTTCCAGGTCATGACCAGGAAGAGGGTAGCCATGACGGTGCTCTGTCCGGCGAACCAGAGCCCGCCGACGCCGCCGAGGCCGACAGCGCCGAGCACCTTGTCGGCGAGCCCGCTGTCCGGCGCGAAGATCATCGAGAACAGCACGCCGGTGATGACTTCCGACAGGACGTACGGCGCGAAGAACAGCATCCGATAGACGGCTCGGCCGCGCAGCTTCTGGTTGAGGAGCACGGCCATGGCAAGGGCGAACGGGAGTTGCAGGCCGAGCGAGAGCACCACGAGAAGCAGACCGCGCCACAGGTCGCCGAGGAACACCGGGTCCTCGAAGAGGCGGGTGAAGTTGTCCACGCCAACGAAGTCCGAGGGCGAGCCGAACCCACCCCAGGTGAAGAGGGATACATAAGCCGCGTACAGGATCGGCACCGCGACGAACACGAGGAACAGGGCGAGCCCGGGGACGGTGAACAGGAAGGCGGTCAGCCAGGCGCGCGCCCGTCGGGCGAGGGGCTGGCGGTTCCTGCCCTGGCCGACCGGCGGCACCGCACCCAAGGCGGGACCCGAGTCCTTGATCTGGGTCGAAGTCATGATCATCTACTGACTCCTGGCGGCCTGCGTGATGGAACTGGCCACCTGCTTGGGGGACTTGGAGCCCGCGATGAGCGCGGCCACCGAGTCGTTGATCTCCTGGCCGACGGCGGGCGGGTAGGCCTGGTCGAGGTAGAGCTGGAAGGCGGTAGCCGCGTTCAGCAGGTCCGAGACGGCCTTGAGGTTGGGATCGGTGAGCGCGTCCCGGGCCTTGGTGTTCACCGGAATCATGCCGCCTTCCTTGACCAGCCTGCTGTCGCTCTCGGGGCCGACGAACCACTTCAGGAAGTCGAGGGCCTCTTTGGGGCCGCCCTTGCGAAGCGCGTAGCCGCCGCCTCCGCCGAAGACGTCGGTGGACTTGCCCTTGCCGCCGTCGACGCTCGGGAAGGGGAAGAAGCCGAGGTCCTCACCGAGACCCTTGCCCTCCGACTTCTGCACGTTGGGGGCCCACTGGCCCATCAGCTCCATGGCCGCCTTGGCGTTGCCCATGGTGGCGCCCTCACCGGTCGGGCCCGGATATGAGGCACCCAGGAAACCCTTCTGGAACGGGTCCAGGTCGACGAGTTGCTTCAGGTGCTCGCCCGCCTTGACGAAGTCGTCGCTGGTGAAGTCCTTCGCGTCGGCGGCCTTCTGCATGCCGTCGACCCCGGCGAGACGGATCGCAAGGTACGCCCAGTAGTACATGCCGGGCCACTTCTCCTTGCCCGCGAGGGCGATCGGCGTGATACCGGCCGCCTTCAACTTCTGCACCGTGTCCAGGAGTTCGGCCCAGGTCGCGGGCGGCACGGTGATCCCGGCCTTCTTGAAGAGCGCCTTGTTGTACCAGAAGCCGACTGCTCCGATGTCGACCGGAATGGCGTAGGTCTTGCCGTCGAACTCGTACGCCTTGCGCGAGGCGGGCACCAGATCCCCGATCCAGTCCTTGACGTCGTCGGTGATGTCCTCGGTAAGACCGGCGTCGACCTGCTGCTTGAGGACACCGCCGCCCCAGGTGTTGTACAGGTCGGGCAGCTTGCCCGTACCGACGAGGGCCGTCATCTTCGCCTTGAAGGCGTCGTTCTCCAGCGGTACGAGCTTGATCTTGATCTTGGGGTGCGCCTTCTCGTACGCCTTGGCCTGCTCGGGCCACAGGTGCTTGCCGGGCTCGGTGGTCTGGATGTGCCACCACTCGAAGACGGTCCTGCCCTGGCTGTCCGTGCCGCTGCCGGAGTCGGAGTCCCCGCAGGACGTGAGCACGGCGGCGCCCAGACCCGCGACGGAGACCACCCCGAGGAACCGGCGACGGGAGAGAGACGAAGGGGCAGTGTCTGGCATGGCACACCTTCCGGAAGACATTTGAAAACTATCGGGAGACGGCCACGGAAGTTACGGGTATGCGTAGGGGGTGTCAACGGCCTTAACAAAATGGGCTGTTGACACCCCCTACGGAATGCCGGATCTCTACACCTCGGCCGGCGCCGCCGTACTGGCCCTGACCACCAGTTCGGTCGCGAGTTCCACGCGGGACGCCGCGGGCGCGACCGATCGGGCCAGATCGAGGACGACGCGGGCGGCCAACTTGCCCATGTCCGTCAATGGTTGACGCACCGTCGTGAGCGGCGGCGACGACCAGCGCACCTCCGGAAGATCATCGAAGCCGACGATGCTCATGTCCTCAGGCACCCTCAGGCCACGCCGGCGCAGCGCCTCGATCGCTCCGAGCGCCATCTGGTCACTGGCCGCGAAGATCGCAGTCGGCGGGTCGTCGAGGTCGAGCAGCTGGTTGCAGCCGGTGAACCCGGACGCGTGATAGAAGTCGCCGGGCACCACCAGAGCGTCGTCGACCGGCACGCCAGCCGCGTCGAGCGCGGCCCGGTACCCGTCGAGCCTGGCCCGCGCACACAGCAGCCGCGGCGGGCCCTCGATGAACCCGATCCTGCGGTGGCCGAGGGAGAGCAGATGCGCGGTCGCCGCCATACCGCCCGCCCAGTTCGTGGCGCCGATGGTGGGCTCTTCCGACGCGGGCGAACCTGCCGGGTCGATCACCACCAACGGCACGCCCAGGCGCCGCAGTTCGTCGTGGAGCCCCGGCTCAAGGACCGAGGTCACGAGGATCACGCCATCCGAGGCGCGGGCCCGCAGATTCGTCATCCACTGCCGCGCCGCGCCCGCCCGGTCGTGGATCGCGGAGACCACGGTACCCACGCCGGACTCGTGCGCGACCTCCTCGACCCCTCGGATGATCTCCACCGCCCAAGGGCTGTCCAGGTCGTTGAAGACCAGATCAATCAGGACCGCCCGGTCACCGGGAGCGGACGACTTTCGCCGGTATCCGTGCCGGTGCAGCAGGTCCTCGACTCTGGCCCGCGTCGCGGGCGAGACGTCCGACCTGCCGTTGACGACGCGCGAGACGGTTGGAACGGACACTCCGGCCTCCCGCGCGATCTCGGTGATCGTCACCTTGGCGGGTCCGACGCCCCCGTCCGAACTCCGCGTGGCTGTCTTGCGCTGGGCACCGTCCGGGGCCACCGTCCCACCTCCATAGCTGCGCGCCCGGAAAAAACATCGGGCGTCTTCCGGAAACCGTAGAACATACGCAGGGCCGGCCGGCAGCCGAGGCAGCAGCCGCGTCCGACCCGTCGGACGTGTGCGCCCGAATCTACGCCCGACGCCCGACGGCCACCCCGGCCAACCAGTCCAGCTGCCGTCGCACATGAGCCGCGTCACCGCCCTCGTGGCCGTTGAACGGGTAGGCGTGGATCTCCCGTGCGGGATCGTGCGCCGCCAGTTCGCCGTAGCGGTGGTACGCCGCGTACACGCCGCTCGGCGGGCAAACGGTGTCACGCAGGCCGACGCCGAAGTGAGCGGGGGCCTGGGCGCGACGGGCGAACGAGATCCCCTCGACGTACGACAGCGTGCGGTACGCGGCGCCCTCCGCACCCCGGTGCACGGCGAGATAGGCGGCGACCTCCCCGTACGGCCCGGCGTCGGTCAGGTCGAGGGCGCGCCGGATCCCGCACAGCAGCGGGGCCGTGACCAGGGCCGCGGCGAGGTCGGGGACGAGGCCGGCGACGGCGAGGGCCACTCCCCCGCCCTGGCTGTTGCCGACGGCCGAGATCCGCGCCGGGTCCACACCGGGCAGGGCCCGCAGCGCGGCGACCGCGCACACGGCGTCGGTGATCAGACGCCGGTAGTGGTGGTCGTACGGGTCGAGGAGCCCCCGCACGATCGGCCCGGGGCCGCCCGGGGCCTGGGCATGCGGATCGGGGGTCGCGCCGCCGCTGCCGTACTGGTCGCCCTGGCCGCGGTTGTCCATGAGCAGATGCGCGTATCCGGCGTTCGCCCAGGTGAGCCGCTCGTGCGGGAGGCCACGCCCACGCCCGTACCCGGCGAACTCCACGACGCCGGGCAGGAGTTCAGCGGTCTGTGCAGGCCGCGTGTACCAGGCGCGGACAGGGTCACCGGCGAAACCGCGGAAGGTGATGTCCCAGCTCTCCACGAGGCGCAGGCCGTTGCCAACGGGCTGAACGTCGAGCAGCGGTTCAGGATGGTCGGCCGGCGCCAGGGTCTGGCGCCAGAAGGCATCGAAGTCTGCCGGTTCTTCCAGCGGCGGACGGTACCGCTCCAGGTCATGCACGGGCAGGTCGAAGGCAGGCACGGGCACCTCGCAGAAGTTCAGTGATGTGAACGCATTTCAGGAGAGCGGGCAACTCCCGGACTACCGCGCCCCGTTGACAGAGACAGGGAGGGCCCTTAGGTTGCGGCGACGTTACCGGAAGATTCTCGTAACTTCTCAGTCACACCCTTCCCTGCCCACGCGAAGCCCATGTGACGGAAGGCCCTGTATGACGTCCCCGACCGTGACGGGCGAGGCACCCGGCGCCACCGCCGCCCCTGCCGAGCCCCCGCCGCCGAAACGGCGCGGCACTCCCAAAGCCCGCCGGACCTGGCGCCAAGCGCTGCGCCGGGATTGGCAGTTGTACTCCCTGGCCGTGCTGCCGATCGCCTTCTTCCTCGTCTTCCGCTACCTCCCGATGATCGGCAACGTGATCGCGTTCCGCCGCTTCGTGCCGGGTGGTTCGGTCTTCGGCGAGGAATGGGTAGGGCTGCGCTACGTGCACATGTTCTGGAACGACCCGACCTTCTGGCAGGTCTTCCGGAACACGCTCTGGCTGGGCGGCCTCACGCTCGTCTTCTGCTTTCCGGCGCCGATCGTCCTCGCTCTGCTCCTGAACGAGGTGCGGCGCAGCGCGGTCAAACGATTCGTGCAGTCGGTCTCGTATCTGCCGCACTTCCTGTCGATCGTGATCGTCGCGGGCATCACGATGCAGATGCTGGCGACGGACGGGCCGGTCAACCATGTCCTCGGCTGGTTCGGCCACGACCCGATCCGGTTCATCCAGGAACCCGAGTGGTTCCGCACGGTCTATGTCGGCTCGGAGATCTGGCAGACGGCAGGCTGGGGCACGATCCTCTATCTCGCCGCGCTCACCACGATCGACGAGGACCTGTACGAGGCGGCGCGGATCGACGGGGCCAATCGCTGGCAGCAGACCTGGCACGTGACGCTTCCGGGTATCCGCCCCACCATGATCACTCTGCTGATCCTGAACATCGGCACTTTCATGGCCGTGGGCTTCGAGAAGGTCCTGCTCCTGTACAACCCGCTGACGTATCAGACCTCCGACGTGATCTCCACGTACGTCTACCGCACGGGCGTCGAGTCCAGCAGCTTCAGCTACGCCGCCGCGATCGGCCTGTTCGAGGCGGTCATCGGCCTGGTCCTGATCACGTCCTCCAATTTCCTCTCGCGCCGCACAGTGGGGACGAGCCTGTGGTGACCACCAGGACCGGAATCAGCCGCCCGTCCCGGGGATACCGCGTCTTCCAGAGTGCCAACGCGGTCGTGCACACGCTCGTCGTGGCCGTCACCCTGTACCCGTTCGTCAACATCGTCGCGAGGTCGTTCAGCGGGGAGCGCCAGATCCGCGCCGGCAAGGTGTCGCTGTGGCCAGAGGGCTTCAACCTCACCACATACAAGATCGTCTTCAAGGACTCGATGTTCTGGCGCAACTACGGCAACACCGTGCTCTACACGGTGGTGTCGACGGCCGTCGCCATGGTCCTGACGACCTGCTACGCCTACGTCCTGTCGAAGCGGCACCTGCGGGGCCGCACCGTGCTCGTCGGCATCGCGGTGTTCACCATGTTCTTCACCGGTGGTCTCATTCCGAACTACGTCCTGATCACGAGCCTCGGCCTGAAGAACAGCATCTGGGCCATCGCCCTGCCCAACGCGATCAGTGTCTTCAACCTGCTGGTGATGAAGGCCTTCTTCGAGAACATGCCGTCCGATCTTGAGGAGGCCGCCCAGATCGACGGCCTGAGCACGTACGGGATCCTGCTCAAGGTCGTGCTGCCGCTGTCCAAAGCAGTCGTGGCGACGATGGCGCTCTTCTATTCGGTGTCGTTCTGGAACTCGTGGTTCAGCGCGCTCCTCTATCTCGACGACGCGGAGCGGATGCCGGTCACCGTCTATCTGCGCAATCTCATCCTGGGCTCCACGGGCGGCACCAACGCCGGCGCCGCCACCGACCAGCTCAGCCAGGTCGGCGCCAACATCCAGGCCGTCGCGATCCTGCTCACGGCGCTGCCGGTCCTCTGCGTGTACCCGTTCGTCCAGCGCTACTTCGTCAAGGGCGTGATGCTCGGCGCCGTCAAGGGCTGACTCATCATCAGTTTTCCTTTCCCTCCAAGGAGTTCCAGTGAAGAACGCCGGGCAGCTCTCGCGGCGCCAGATCCTCGCCGCCGCCGGTTTCGTCGGCCTCGCCACGCTCACCGCCTGCGGCAGCGGCGACGACGGCTCGGACAGCAGGGACCTGTCCAAGAAGCAGAACGGGGCGATGAAGCAGTACAGGCTGGGTGACCGGTTCCAGGCCACCAAAGCCCTGACCTTCTCGACACTGCACAACAACAACCCGGTCTATCCCACCAGGAAGAGCTGGCTCTTGTGGAAGGAGGTCACCAAACGCACCGGCGTCACCCTGGAGATCGTCGACGTCCCGCTCGCCGACTACGAGAAGAAGCGCGCTGTCCTCATCGGCTCGGGCGACGCCCCCTTCCTGATCCCGAAGACGTACCACCCCTCCGAGGTCCCGTTCGTCTCGTCGGGTGCGGTCATCCCGGTCAGCGAGTACGTGCACCTGATGCCCAACTACCAGGCCAGGGTGAAAAAGTGGCAGCTTGAGCCGGAGCTCGACTCCATCCGCCAGTCCGACGGCAAGTACTACCTGCTGCCGGGTCTGCACGAGAAGGTGAAGTCGGGCTACTCCCTCTCCCTGCGCACGGACGTCCTCGACAAGCTGAAGCTGTCGCTGCCGACCACGTGGGACGAGGTGTACGGCGTCTTCAAAGCGCTCAAGGAGGAGTACCCCGACAAGTACCCGATGACGGACCGCTGGAGCATCAACACCCCGTTCCCGTGCGGGGCGTTGTTCGGCTATCTCGGCCAGGCGTACGGAGTGAAGGCGGGCTGGAGCTACGACAACCTCAGCTATGACACCAAGGCCGGCAAGTTCGTCTTCACGGCCACGCAAGACGCCTTCAAAGCAATGGTCGACTACCTGCGAAGGCTTGTCGCCGAGAAGCTGCTCGACCCGGAGTCCTTCACACAGCAGGACGACCAAGCAGTGCAGAAGCTGCTCGCCGAGAAGTCGTTCGCCATCAGCGCCAACCCGCAGGAGCTGGTGCAGAACTACCGCTACAACCTGAACAAGCAGGTCAAGGGTGCGAAGATCGAGATGATCCCGGTACCGATCGGCCCGGCAGGCGAAGTCGTCCTCGGCGGGGCCCGTCTGGAGAACGGCGTGATGGTCTCCAGCAAGGCACTGAAGGCGGACACGTTCGTCGCCACGATGCAGTTCGTGGACTGGCTGTTCTACTCGGACGAGGGCCAGGAGTTCTGCAAGTGGGGCGTCGAGGGCGTCACGTACACGAAGACCGGCGGAACGTACCGGCTCAAGGACGGCATCAGCCTGATGGGCTCGAACCCGGACGCGCCACGGGACCTGCAGAAGGACTTCGGCTTCTTCAACGGCGTCTTCACGTACGGCGGCGGCTGGGAGCTGGTCTCCTCGTCGTTCAGCCCGGACGAGAAGAAGTTCCAGGACGCAATGGCGAAGCGGCGGCAGCTGCCGATCGATCCGCCGCACCCGCTGGACTCGGCCGAGCAGGAGCAGGCAACGCTGTGGGACACCCCGCTGAAGGACCTCACCATCCAGAACGCGCTGAAGTTCGTGCTCGGCAAGCGGCCGATGTCCGAATGGGACACGTTCCAGGGCGAGTTGAGGGCCAGAAACATGCGGCAACTCGTCGATCTGCACAACAAGGCGGCCGATCGTTTCAAGGAGAAGCACGCGTGACGGCCCCGTGGCGCACCTGCGTCGGCACCGGACGCCTCGAACTCGCCCTGCGCCGTGACTACCAGGAGTCCCTTGCCCTGGTGCAGCGCGAGATCGGCTTTCAGCACATCCGCGGGCACGGCTTGTTCAGTGACGGGATGGGGGTGCACCGGCCCTACGAGTGGGAGGGCGAGCGGCGGGTGCACCACTCGTTCACGTACGTCGATCAGATCATGGACACGTATCTGGACCTCGGCATCCGCCCGTTCCTGGAACTGGGCTTCATGCCTCGCGAGTTGGCATCCGGCGATCAGACCGTCTTCTGGTGGGCGGGGAACGTGACGCCGCCGTCCTCGCACCACGAGTGGGCAGATCTGGTGCGGACGACACTGAGCCATCTCATCGACCGGTACGGGATCCATGAGGTCCGCACCTGGCCCATCGAGGTGTGGAACGAGCCGAACCTCGACGTCTTCTGGGAGGGCGCCGACGAGTCCGCCTACCACCAGCTGTACGAGGTGACCGCACGCACGGTGAAGGAGGTCGACGCCTCGCTCCAGGTCGGCGGCCCGGCGATCTCGCCGGGCTCGGACGACTGGATAGGCCGCTTCGCCGAGTTCTGTACGGCCCGTGACGTACCGGTGGACTTCGTGTCGCGGCATGCGTACACCTCGGGCCCCGTCCAGGAGGTGCCGTTCGGCAGGTATCAGACCCTGGAACCGGCACGGGGCCTCCTCGACCAGTTCGCCCAGCCGCGCGAGGCGCTGAAGGGGACGCCACTCGCCGAGATTCCGGTACACATCACGGAGTTCAACTCGTCCTACCGTCCGGACAACGCGATACACGACACAGCCTTCAACACCGCCTACCTGGCGCCGGTGGTGGCCCAAGGCGGGGACCTCGTTGACTCCTTCTCGTACTGGACGTTCAGCGACATGTTCGAGGAGGTGGGGGTGCCGACGGCACTGTTCCACGGCGGCTTCGGGCTTTTGACGCACCGCCAGGTGCGGAAGCCGACCTACCACTTGTACGCCTTCATGGCGCGTACGGGCGAAGAGGTCCTGGCTCGGGGTGACGACCATCTCGTCACGCGGCACGCGGACGGGCGGGTCTCGGTGCTCGTGTGGGCGCCGGTCGATGCCAGTGGGGCGACGCCGGGATCACAGGGGCACACCGTCCGTCTGACCGTGCCGATGACGGGTGGGGAGGTGTTCCTGCGCCGGTCGAGCGTCGACGAGGAGCGCGGCAACGCGTACACGACATGGCGGCGCATGGGCAGCCCGCGCTCCCCGCGCCCGAGCCAGATCGACGTGCTGCATGAAGCGGCGGAGCCCGCCCGTTCCCATCTACGGCTTCCCGTACGGGAGTCGGAGGTCACGGTCGATCTCACACTGGAGCGACACGAGGTGACGCTCGTGGAGCTGAGCCCCGTCGAGGACGAAGCTCCTCCGTGGTGGGACGAGAGGCGCCTGCTCGGAGGCGGCCAGTGAGCTCGAAGGCCACGGCCGGGGCGGCGTTCGGCCGGGGCCCGCTGTCCCGGGGCGCTGCCTTGGTGCACACGCTGCTCACGGTCGAGGCACTGTTCCTGGCGACGCTGTCGCCGAGCCTCGCGGGCCTGCTCTTCCTCGGCGGCGCCCCGACCAATCTTCCACTGGCCGCGCTGTGTCTGCTGCCCCTGGGCCCGGCGCTCGCAGCCGCGCTATACGCGCTGCACCACCGCAGCACGGACCTCGCGGAACTCCACCCGGCCCAAACCTACCTGCGCGGACTGAACCTGAATTCCGTTGCCGCACTGCGTATATGGATGCCTCTTTCAGCCTGGATGACGGTCATCACCTACACCCTCACGCACTTCGCGGCGACCGGCCTGCCGAGTTGGTGGGCGGCGCTGCTCGCGGCCATCGGTTGCGGATCGCTGCTGTGGGGTGCCAACGCTCTTGTCCTGACAGCCCTGTTCACGTTCCGCGCGGTCGACACGGCGCGGCTCGCCGGGCACTTCCTTCTGCGCCGGCGAGGGGCGTCGGCGGGCGCGGCGAGTCTGCTCGTCGTCGCGGCGGCCGGGACGTGGTGGCTGACGGAGGCGCTGCCGTTGCTGCTCACCTCGCTGATGCTGCTGTCGCTGCTGCACAGCAGCCGACGGATGATAGCCGAGACCCGGGAGGACTTCACGTGCTGAGCGGCCAACGGATTCCGTATGGGTCCGTACGGGGGTGACTACAACCCCGAGCAGTGGTCGAAGGACGTCTGGGGCGAGGACCACCGCCTGTTCACGAAGGCGGGGACCGACATGCTCACCGTCGGCGTGTCCACATGTCGCTACTCCAACTTTCCCCGGACACCTACGACGTCACCGTGCCCGACGCCATCCTGGAGCGCGCCCACAGCGGGTTGGCGTCGCTCGGCGCGGTGACGCTGGGCGCGCGCACTCCCAGGACGTGGTGCACGCCTCTTGTCGTGCGGCCCGCACGACAGGCCTGTGGAGCACGGCGAAAGGTTCACGCCCGCCCCGCTGGGCGCCGCCGTGCACCGCCTTCAGTAGATCGTCCGGCCCTTCGCGTCCGGTACCCCGGACTTGCGCAGGAAGTAGCTGTTGACCTGGTCGCGCCACTCACGGGCGCCGCGCACCTGCTCGACGTACCGCTCGGCCACGCGGGCGTGCACATCCGGCGCGACCAGACCGGCGATCGACGCCCAGGTGCGCTGCGCCTCCTCGGCCTCCTCGACCCCTTCGAAGTGGGTGTCGTAGATGTGCTGGATCACGGTCTTCCCGCTGTGCAGCACATGGGCGTACGGCACATGGTGGAAGAAGAGGAGCAAGTCGTCTGGGCAGGTCGCAGGCGTCTCGTACATGTCCGACCAGGGCTTCGCGTACTGCGCCGCGTACCCGGTGCCGGTGGCCCGGCTGCGGTCGACGCCGATCCCGTCGCGGTCGGCGAAGTGGTAGGTACCCCAGGGGCTGTACTCGTACCCGTCGACGCTCGGCCCGTAGTGGTGGCCCGGCTGCACCATGAAGCCGACGCCGAGGGGTGCCGTGTATTTCTCGTACGTGGCCCAGGAGCCGGCCAGGACGGCGCGGATCCCGGCCCGCAGCCGCTCAGGGTCGCCAGTCAGATCGGGAGTGAACGTCAACTCGGTCCATTCAGCCACTATTTGACCAGGCTCGGCGTCCGGATTCCAGGCGAGCCGCCCGAACGCGTACAGGTTGAACTGCGCGAGCGGATGCCCCATCCAGAACGGATCGGCCCCGGCGTTCGACACCGCCACCAGGCCGCCCGCCAGTTCGCCGACGGTCGGGCCGCCGTCCCCTCGCGGCCGGAACCGCAGCACCTGTGACCACATCGGCGCGAGCGCGCACACATGGCGCTGCTGGCCGGTGTACTCCTGGGTGGCCTGGAGCTCGACGGCGAGCCGGGTGCGGGGCAGGGCGCCGATCACCGGGGAGACGGGTTCTCGGACCTGGAAGTCCATCGGGCCGTGTTTGACCTGGAGGGCGGCGTTGGCCGCGAACTTCCCGTCGAGCGGAGCGAAATGGTCGTAGGCGGCGCGGGCCCGGTCGGTGGTGCGGTCGCGCCAGTCCTGGGTGTGGTCGTAGACGAAGGCGCGCCAGTGCACGGTGCCGCCGTGCGGGGCGAGCGCCTCGGCGAGCAGGTTCGCGCCGTCGGCGTGGCTGCGACCGTACACGAAGGGGCCCGGCTGCCCCTCGGAGTCGGCCTTGACGACGAAGCCGCCGAAGTCGGGGATGCGCGCGTACACGTGGTCGACGGCTCGCCGCCACCACTCACGCACCCCCTTGTCGAGCGGATCCGCGGTGTCAAGACCGCCGAGGAGCATCGGTGCGGCGAAACTGACGGAGAGATGAGTGCGGACCCCGTACGCTCTCAACTCGCCTGCAATGGCTGCCACTTCGTCGGTGCGGTCGGTGAGCAGACGGGCCTCGGCCGCATGGACGTTGACGTTGTTGACGCTGAGGGCGTTGATCCCGCTGGCCGCGAGGAGCCGCCCATAGGCCCGCACCCGGGCAAGGTCGCCGCGTGCCGCGCCGTCCTGCCAGAACAATGAGCCGCCCGAGTAGCCGCGCTCGACCTGGCCCATGACGGGGTGGACGTCGACGTTGTCCCAGTGGTTCAGCATGCGCAGCGGGACAGCGGGCCGATGGGTCTCGGGCGGGGCCGAGGTGAACGCGGCCTCGCCGAGCCGCACGACGTGGAAGTAGCCGTACAGCAGCCCGGCACCGGTCGAGGCGGTGACGGTCGTGCACTCGGGCGTCCGGTGGAGGGTGAACTCCTCGGGTCGGGTCCCCTCGGCAATGCTCAGATGCAACTCGCCATCACCGCCTCCTCCGTGCAGCCCGCGGGCCCGCTCGACCTCGTACCGCACGGTGTCCACGAGCGGGCCGGTACCCGTGACCCGGCACCGTCGCGAGCCGATCGCGCGCAGCGCCTCGTCCGGGAGCCAGGCAGGATGCACGTCCCTGGCCGGTCCGGACGCGGCGGAGCCAGATACCACCATGGACGAATCCCCTCACAGGCCAGCACGTCGCAGCAGCAAGCACCTTGAGCTGAACGGATTCTCCCGGCCCCGACCCCTAATTCGTCAAGGCACTTACCAAATTAGCGACTCCGTTGCGTGCCGCGCCGAGCCGATATCAAGCATGTTGAAGTCCTGGGTGAACTTGGTGACACCCGGGGTCCGCCGGGCCCAACGCCTGCCGTCGACGAGACTGCCGGTGTTGGCCCCGGCCATGGTGGAGACCACGAGCGAGGGGTGGTCGAGGCTGCCGTCCAAGGCCGTGTGCGGGAAGAGGAGGGGGAGAGGGCGAGCCGGAACGGGCCATGACGTCGGAGCGCCGATCACGCGTCGCGCACGCGGCATCGGAGATGGCCACCGACGGCCGTCGGTGGTGACCGTTGAACTCCCCGCCGGATCTCAGCCGTTGCCCCGGGCCCCATTGACCCACGGCGCAGCTCACCTTACGGTCTGTCCGGTCTTCCGTTCAACGTCCGGGATATCGAACAAAGTTGAGGCAGTCATGACTCGTATCGCCCGCTTCGCACTCCATCCGGGCTTCACCGTCGCCGATGTGGACCCCCGCCTCTTCGGCTCCTTCGTGGAGCACCTGGGCCGCTGCGTCTACACTGGCATCTTCGAGCCGGGCCACCCCACGGCGGACGAGGCCGGACTCCGCGGCGACGTACTCGACCTCATCCGCGAACTCGGCGTCACCGCCGTCCGCTACCCCGGCGGCAACTTCGTCTCCGGGTACAAGTGGGAGGACTCCATAGGCCCCGTGGCGGACCGTCCGCGCCGGCTCGACCTGGCCTGGCGCTCGACGGAGACCAACCGCTTCGGCCTCTCCGAGTACATCGCTTTCGTCAAGAAGCTGGGCCCCGAGGCCGAACCGATGATGGCCGTCAACCTCGGCACCAGAGGCGTCCTCGAAGCGCTGGAGCTCCAGGAGTACGCCAACCACCCCTCGGGCACGGCACTGTCCGACCTACGCGCCGCACACGGCGACAAGGCGCCCTTCGGGATCAGGATGTGGTGCCTGGGCAACGAGATGGACGGCCCCTGGCAGACCGGCCACAAGACCGCCGGGGAATACGGCCGCCTCGCCGCCGAGACCGCCCGCGCGATGCGCCAGATCGACCCGGCCGTCGAACTCGTCGTCTGCGGCTCCTCGGGCCAGTCGATGGAGACCTTCGGCGCCTGGGAGGCCACGGTGCTCGCCGAGACGTACGACCTCGTCGACCACATATCCCTGCACGCGTACTACGAGGAACTCGACGGAGACCGGGACTCGTTCCTCGCCTCGGCCGTCGACATGGAGTCCTTCATCGAGAACGTCGTCGCCACCTGCGACCACGTGGGCGCTCGCCTCAAGTCGAAGAAGCGGATCAACCTCTCCTTCGACGAATGGAACGTCTGGTACCTCTCCCGCACCGAGGCCGAGGTCAGCGCCCTCGACTGGCCCCAGACCCCGCGCTTGCTTGAGGACAACTACACCGTCACGGACGCGGTCGTCTTCGGCTCGCTCCTCATCGCTCTGCTCCGGCACGCGGACCGGGTGACCGTCGCCTGCCTGGCGCAGCTGGTCAACGTCATCGCGCCGATCCTCACGGAGCCCGGCGGCCCCGCCTGGCGCCAGACCACGTTCTTCCCCTTCGCCCAGGCTTCGCGCCACGGCCGCGGGCAGGTCCTGAACGTGCGGGTCGACTCGCCGACGTACGAGACGAAGAGGTACGGCGAGGTCCCGCTCCTGCACGCCACGGCGGTGCGAGCCGACGACGGCACCGTCACGGTGTTCGCGGTCAACCGCAGCCAGACCGACGCCCTGCCGCTCGAAGTCACCCTTGTGGGACTCGATTTGACGGCCGTCGTGGAGCACAGCGCGCTGGCCGACGCCAACCCCGAGGCCCGCAACACCCTGGCCGACCCTGAGCGCGTCGCCCCGCACGGGGCGACCGGCACCGTGCTGGAGAACGGCGCGCTCAGCGCGACCCTCGAACCGCTGTCCTGGAATATGATCCGCCTCGCCTGACCGACTGAGATGTGGAGCCGGCGGCGGGGCATCGCCTAACGGCGCCCGCCCCCGTCGCCGGGATTCGTCACAGGGCGATGATCTGCCGCTGCTGCCGTGCCAGTGACGCGTACGGCGGTTGCTCGATGGCGGCGCCGTCGGCGGCTTCGCCATCCTCGACGGCCAGGCAGAGTCCGCTGGAGCGGTTGACGAGGAAGTAGTGGCCGTCACCGGTCGGCTTTGCCGCCCGGCCGCCGATCCGGACGCCGCCCATGTTGGCGTAGCCGCCGATGGCCGCGGTCGCCTGGATTCGCACGAAGCCGTTGTTCCGGGCGCAGTTGCCTCGGCAGCGGCGGCCTGGAAGTGTCGGAGCTCCAGGCTGCTCCGACTTCGGCGAGCCGGTTGACGATGTTGGTGTCAAGCATTGGGGATGCCACGGCGTTCACGGTCCCCCAGAAAACACCCACTCGCGCAAGGTCGCCCGGTTGATGCCCAGGTCAGCAGCGATGCTCTTGTAGACCGCCCCGGGTATGGACTCGTACAGGGCCACGGCATCGGCCTTGCACTCGTCCGAGTAGTCCTTCATCGCCATTGGCGGTCTTCTCGCTTCCTCCGGATCAATCAGACCCAGTATCAGCGTGTCCACCACTCAGGGGGTGGCCCCTGTGGCACACCCCTCTGTGCGACACCGGCAGATGATCAGGATCGGTTGGGCTTGAAGCGCGGTTGTTGTGACACGGATCTGGCCAAGCCCGGCTGTTGATGGCAGGCAAGATACCGACGGTCTCGGTGGCGCGGTTGAGGCGGAACGCTGGCAACAACGTGTGATATCTGAGGGCCCGTCAAACTCTCAGAAACCAACACGCTCATTCATCATGTGACATATCACAGTGCCATTGCACTGTGATGTCAAGAGAGTTGGCAGCCCCACTTCTCCGACGACCCCTCGCGGGCGGGAGCACGGAAGAGACCGTGCGCGTGTCGATGGCGATTTGCCCCGATTGCTCATCGTCCGACTTTGGGCCTGCCGGACACATCGTCAACGATTCAGCGGGATCGCCTGCCTGCGGGCAAGGCCCAAGCCCGCTCCCCTCCCGGGGCCCCCAGTAGAAGTGACGCTCCATCAATTCGCCCGCACTTCTGAGCAGTTGAGAATGAATCGCCGTCCGGTCCCGGCGATCCGACTGCCCGTCGTGGTCGCGAAGGATCGGTGCGCGAACCCTTGAGGTCGCCTTCCCCGGCTGGCTATCATGCGTTGCTTTCTGTTTGAAGATTCCTCCAGCCGTCGATCTCTGGAGATGGATTCAACAGAACCCAACAAGCCACCTCGTTCGTGCAATCGCGCACACCTGGAGTTCTCCATGCGTCTACGCCTACCCGTGCCCCTACCCCTACCCCGCGCCGCACTTCACGCGCTCACCGCGCTGTCGCTCGCGGTATCGGGCCTCGCCGCCGTCGTCGCCGGGTCCTCCCCGGCGGCGGCTCTGGACAACGGACTTGCCCTCACCCCTCCCATGGGTTGGAACTCCTGGAACACCCTGGGCACCGCGGTGACCCAGGATCAGGTCGTCCAGACGATCGACTTCATGGCCTCGCGCGGCCTGGCGGCGGCCGGCTACAACACCGTCACCATCGACGACGGCTGGTCGGTCAACCACCGCGACGGCCAGAGCACCGGCCTGGTCAAGAACTCCTACGGCGCCATGCAGCTCTACGACGCCAACCGCAACCCCACGAGTGGCACCGACGGAAGTGGATTCGACCTGACGACGGGTCACCTCATTCCGGACCCGGACCACTTCCCGTCCCACACCGTCAACGGGAAGACCCTCAACGGCATCGAGTACCTGAGCTGGTACGCCCACAGCAAAGGCATGAAGTTCGGCCTGTACGCCACCGACACCTACACCACCTGCCAAGGGCACCCGGGCAGCCTCGGGCACGAGGCGGTCGATGCCGCCGACTTCGTCTCCTGGGGCGTGGACTACGTCAAGTACGACGACTGCCCCTACGGTCCGCAGATCACCGGTCCGGACGGCTACAACTACTACACACAGGGCGAGGGAAGGGAGCTGACGCGGTCCATCTATGCCCGGGTCCAGGACTTCCAGCGGGCACTCGACGCGACGTCCGCCGCGCAGGGGCGCCCGCGGGTGGCGCTCAGCGTCTCGGCGCAGCCGGTGCACACCGGTGTGCCCTACTTGCTGGCGCAGGACGACCCCGCCCGTAGCGACCCCGTCATCACTGCCACGGGCACCCCCGCGCGCCAGGCCCCGGGGTACGCCCCGACCGGCGTCTGGTGCGGGCAGGTGGCGAACCTCTGCCGGATCGGCGGCGACCGCGGCCCGGACCTGGAAGGCGTGCTCTACAACGGCCAGTTGCAGACCGCCCTGCGCTACCCGGGCAATGTCAGACCGGGAAGCTGGAATGACATGGACATGATGTTTGCTGGCTGGCAGAGCCCCTACGGGCTGTACGGCGTCACCGACACCTGCACCTGCCACAAACCCATGAGCGACACCGAGTCGCGCAGCGAGATGTCGGTCCTGGCGATGATGGCCTCCCCACTCATCACCGGCGCGGACCTACGTACTCCGGCCGACTCCCAGCACACATACAACGGTGTCACCTGGTCCACCGGCATCAGCGACTCCGCCTTGGCGATCTACAAGAACTCCGATGTGATCGCCGTCGACCAGGACGGCGCCAAGCCCGCCACTCTGGTCGGAAACCCACCGAGCAGCAGTACCGCACCGCTCGTCCTCAAGCGGCCCCTGGCAAACGGTGACACCGCCGTGCTGCTGGTCAACCAGGACCCGTCCAACACCCAGACCATTTCGACCGACTTGAGCACGCTCGGCCTCACCGGCCCCGGCTACTCCTCCAAGGAGCTGTGGACCGGCGCCACCGGCAACGTCACCGGGACGATCAGCGCGCCGGTCGCCCCGCACGGAGTCGCGCTGTACCGGCTCAGGCCGCTGCCGGCCACGGTTCCTGCGGCCGTGATCGGGGACGGCCGGTACCACGGCATCAGCGCCGGCGGCACCGGCGGCCAGGTCCTTGAGGTCCAGGGCACCTGCAGCGCCTCCGACGGCTCGACCACCGACATCAACACCTGGTGGAGTTCGCACACTTCGGAGCAGTGGCGGTTCGACCCCAACTCCGACGGCACCGTGCACATCACCGACAACTGCTCCACCGGCACGCAGGCCCACGGCACGCTGACCGGGCCCGCTTCGGTCGGCGGACGAGCCTGGGTACTCAACGGCTACGACCCGAACAGCCCGTACCAGAAATGGCGCGTGGTCCAGAACACCAGCACCGGCCACCTGGCCATCACAAACGTGGCGACCGGTCTGGAACTGGATGCCCCGCAGGCCACGGCCACCTCGCCCGTCGTCCTCGACCAGCCCGATACGGCAGCGTCCGGGCAGACATGGACCCTCATGTCCTGACCCACCTGTCCCGCACAGGCGTCGCCCGCAGGCGGCCCGGTGACCCACCGGGCCGCCCCTCCGGGGTATGCGGCTTCGGCGGCATGCCGCCCCCAAGCGGGCGTGCCCGGACTGACGACCTCGTCGCCGCGTCCAGAGCCAGAAGGAAATCAGCAGCACTTCAACTCCCGCCGGGGCAGCCCGGCGACGACTCGGAGGACGCCCTCACATGACCATGCCCACGGCACCCGCCGAGTTCCCTGGCGGTCCCGGACTGTTCGGGCTCAGCCCACGGGTGGCCCACCTCAACCACGGGTCCTTCGGCGCCGTACCACGACCGGTGGCGCAGGCCCAGCGACGCCTGCTGACGGAGGCGGACGCCGACCCCGATGCCTTCTTTCTGGCCGCGCCGGACCGCCTCGCCGCATCCCGCGGTCGCGTCGCCGATCACCTGGGCGCCGACCGGGAGGAGCTCGCCTTCGTCACCAACGCAACCGAGGCCGCCCATGTCGTGATGGACGCGCTGCGTCTGCGGCAGGACGACGAGATCCTGGTGACCGACCACGGTTATGGGACTGTCGTCCGGGCAGCGGCTCGCCGAGCCCGCCTGAACACCGTCTCCCTCGACCCGGCACTGCCCGACGAGGACGCCGTGCGCGAGGCGGTGCTCGCCGCCGTGACGCCCCGTACGACGGTGGCGTTGCTCGACCAGATCAGTTCGCCCACCGCACGACAGATCGCCACGCCCACGCTGCTGGCCGACCTCGCCGAGCGCGGGGTGACCACGGTCGTGGACGGCGCCCACGCGCCCGGCATGCTGGCCGAACCGCTCTCCGGCCGACCCGACTTCTGGTTCGGCAATCTGCACAAGTGGGGGTACGCTCCGCCGGGCACCGCCGTGCTGGCGGTGGCCCCGGCTCACCGGACCGGGGTGCGTGCGCCTGTCCGCTCGTGGGAGGACCACCGGGGCTTCCCCCGTGCCGTGGAGTACCGGGCCACCATCGATTACACCGGCTGGCTCGTCGCCCCCGAAGGGCTGGACCTGCTTGCCCAGCTCGGTGCCCAACGGGTTCGCGCCCACAACAGCGCCCTGGCCGCATACGGTGCCGAACTGCTCGCCCGCACCGCGGGACTGACTCCGCTGCCGGGCCACGACGCACTGGCCATGCGTGCGCTGCGCCTGCCGCCAGGGGTGGCCCGCACCCTCGACGAGGCCGCCGCGCTGCGCGAGACGATCGCCGCCCGGCTCGGTTGCCGGGTGCTGATCTGGCCCTGGCCGGGCGGGGGCGGCATCCGGATCTGCGGACAGATCTACAACAAGCCCCAGGAGTACGAGCACTTGGCGGCGAACCTGCGCGCCCTGCTGGCCGGACGCTGAAGCGTGCGACCGCCCCTCGCACCCGTGGAGCGGGCAGGGAGCCCCGCGGGTGCGGCCACGTCGCCGGGTGGGGTGGGGACGACCGGCCCCTATGGGGCACGGCCCCATACAGACGGTCGACGCTATGGGTTTCGTCCCCACAGCAGACGGCCGACGCCATGGGGTACGTCCCCATAAGGCCCCACCACACCTACAGTGCTCGGCACAGCAGCGCGTCCGGTGCGGACGAGGAGCCCACGCGGGCGGTGTAGGCGATCCCGGCCGCGTACTCGCCCTCGGCGCACTGGCCCTTGTAGCTGCCGTACGCGAATTCACCGCCCGCGGATCCGGCGGGGCGGTTGTCGCCCCGGTCGAACCACACGGTGCGGCCGGTGGCCCCGAGCGGGGTGCGGGCCGGTACGCACAGTGCCGACGAAAGGGCCGCGCCGCGCACCGCGTACCCGGTCAGGAATTGTCCGGCTGGGCACTCCAGCTTGGTGTAACCGTTCGCCCAGTCCCCGCGGGTGACGTACCGCTCGTCCCGTACGACGGTATATCCCTCGCCCGCCGCTCGCAGGTCGCCCGTGCCGGTATCGGTGCAGAGGCCGCGGCCCCCGGTGTGGGCCAGGGCGATGAGACGCTGGCCGTCGGGGCAGGCCCCCTTGCGGGCGCCCGGGTCCCAGTCGCCGAGGGCCGCGATGCGCAGCGACCGGACGGCGTCCGCGTGGTCGAGGTCCAGCATGTTCCACCGCGCCGGCACGGCGATCGGGCCGGTACGGGAAGGGTAGTTGAGCAGGTTCTGCCAGCCGGCCGCGCGCCAGTCGGTCCCGTCGAGCACTCCGGAGCGGTGCCCGGCGGTGTCGTAGCGCAGCAACGCGTAGTCGTCGCCCTGCCCGGCAGGTCCGCTCCAGCCGACCAGCGGCCAGTACCCGAAATCTGCGTCGTTCGTGGCGAGGTAGTCCGTGAAGTTGGCGAACCAGGCGCGGGCCTTGGGCTCGGTTTCCGTGGCACCGGTGCCGAATTCGCTGATCCACAGCGGTGCCGTGTAGTGCTGTCCCTCGTCGGTGACGAAGAACGCCTCCTGCCGCAGCACGTCGTAGAGGTCGGTGCGGGACAGGTCCTGGTAGCGGGGGTCATGGGTCTCGCCGGTGCCGTAGGCGCCCGAGTGGTTCGGTCCGGTGAAGCCGTAGAAGTGCGCCGAGTACACCAGCTTTCCGGACCGCAGCAGGGTGTGTGAGAGCGTACGGGCGGGGGTGAGGGTGGGGCGGCCATGAGGGAGTCCGTCGACGGGGATCCCCGTCCAGTTGATCCCCTCGATGACGATGAGCAGGTCCGGATCGGCCTGGGTCTGGATACGGTCGGCCGCCTGCTGGGCGGCGGTGAACCAGTCGTGGTCGTCGCCGCCGCCCCAGTTGGGGTCGTCCAGGATCGTGCGCCGTACCTCGTTGTACAGGTCGGCGCCCACGACGCGCTTGTTGTCCCGGTAGCGGCCCGCCATGAACGCCCAGTCGTCCACCCATTGGGCGGTCGACTGCGAGGTGTTCCAGCGTTCGTTCCCGTCGAGGCCGCAGCACCAACGCGCCATGTTGGTGTGGTTGTTGAGGATGACCGCGAAGCCGTCCTGGGTGAGGGCATCGACAACGGCGTCGTACACCTGGAGAGGTGTTCTGCCGCGCAGCTGGGGGTTGGCGGCGACGGCAGCGTCCGGGACGGGGAGGGTGTTGTGGACCAGCGCGTTGGAGAAGGGCAGCCGCACGCTGTTGATGCCGAGTTGGTGGAAGTCGGCGAGGAGGCCGGCGAGCGGCACCCGGTCCAGGCCGATGGGAATGTTGAAGGAGTCCTCGCCCGCATGATGGTTGGCGGGGTCGGCACTGTCGCCCGATCCGGTCCAACTTCCTTGAGCACCACCCCAGTTGGCGGACTTGAGCTTGAACCTGCTGCCGCCGGCGTCGACGATGTAGTGGCCCCTGGTGGACAGTGGCCCGGTCCAGGAGTCGGCGAGGGACTTCGCCGAGCGGCCCGCTTCCGCGGTTGCTGCCGACGCCATGGGCGCGGAGCCGCTGATGAAGAGCCCGGCCGTCACGACCAGGGCCAGGGTGCAGCGCGACAGAAGACCGATCATCCGTTGCTCCTTCTCGACAGGCCGCCCCGGACGTCGAGTTGAGGCACTCGGTGGGCAACGCCTCGGCGCCTCAGAGCAGCATGAAGTCCTGTTACCGTCGGGTACAACGGGCCGATGGGTAAAGGAATCACCAAGAGGGATGGGCGATGATGAGTGTGCGGGGTGGGAGGCTGGGCGAAAGTGTCTCCGCACATCAGGTGGGCCAAGGCGAACAGGCCTCCTCACCGGTCAACTCCGCGTCTGGCAACGTGAGATCGGCACACGCCGAGGACTCTGCCGGTCAGCCGCCAGGACGGCTCCGGCAGCGCCCGGCGCCGCGCAAAGGACGACGCCCCCGGGAAGGGGCCGTCTGTCTTGTCGAGCTCGGACACGATGCCCCGTCGCTCAGGGGTCGCATGTAGTGGGCCAGCGTCGAGTACCCGCCGGAGAAGCCGCGTTCGTCCTGACCCCCGCGTCCTCCCGGCTTGTCGATCTCCACCATTCGTACCGGCGGCGGGAAGTAGCACCCCGACGACACGCGCTTGTAGCGGTTGCCCCGCAGGTCAGCCTCGAACTGCTCGATCGACTCGCCGTCGACGCCCGCCGCGCCTCACCGGTCGGGGGCCCGACGACCGGGCCGTCTGCGGGACGCTTTCGGCGCCGACCACGGCGCGGTCCGTGCTGGCGACCGCCCCGGCCCGTCCGGCGGTACAGCGTCCGGCTCGGCCTTCACCGCCCGCCGAGGTCTGTGGGGGGAGCCGAGATAGGTGAGAACGGCGAGGACGCGCCGGTGGCCGCTGTCCTCGGGTGGGAGTTCGAGCTTCACGAAGATGTTGCCGACGTGCTTGTGCACGGCCCGCTCCGTGACGACGAGGCGGTCGGCGATCTCGGAGTTGCCGTATCCCTGGGCCATCATCGCGAGTACCTCGCGTTCACGCTCCGTCAGCCGCGTCAGCGGGTTGGCGCCCGTCGCCAGGAGTTGGCGGACCACTTCGGGGTCGAGCGCGGTGCCGCCGGCCGCCACCCGGTGGAGGGCGTCGAGGAAGTCGTCGACGCGGGCGACGCGGTCCTTGAGGAGGTAGCCGACGCCGGTGCCGTCGGCGATGAGCTCTCGGGCGTAGGTGTCCTCGACGTACTGGGAGAGCACGAGGACGGGGAGGCCGGGGACGTGTTCCCTGGCGCGGAGTGCCGCTCTGATGCCCTCGTCGGTGAAGGTCGGGGGGAGGCGGACGTCGACCACAGCCACGTCCGGACGGTGGGCGAGAGCCGCCGTCACGAAGGAGTCGGCGTCCTGGGTGACGGCGGGCACCTCGTTCCCCAGGGCTTCCAGCATCGCGGAAAGCCCCCGTGCGAGGAGTGCGTTGTCCTCGGCGATCAGGATGCGCACGGGCACTCCACAATGATGACGGTGGGGCCGCCTAGCGGGCTCTGCACCCGCAGTACGCCGTCGACTGCCTCGACGCGTCGGCGCATGCCGCGTAGCCCGGTGCCGCCGCCCTCGGCCGCCCCGCCCCGGCCGTCGTCGATGATCTCCGCGCGGAGCGTGTCGTCGACCCTGGCCAGGGTGACCGACGCGGAGCGGGCGTGGCTGTGTTTGGCCGCGTTGGTGAGGGCCTCGGTGATGGCGAAGTACACGGCGACCTCGACCTGCGCCGGTACCGGGCCCAGTTCGTCAAGGTGCGCGGTGGCGGGCACGGGGCAGCGGGCGACGACGGCCGAGAGCGCGCCGGCCAGGCCCCGGTTGGCGAGGACCGGCGGGTAGACGGAGCGCAGGAAGTCGCGCAGTTCAGCCATCGCTTCCTCGGCGCCTTCCCGCGCCCGGGTCAGCAGCGGGCCCACGGCCGCGGGGTCGGAGCCGAGGGTCCGTTCGGCGAGGCCGAGCTGCATGGCGAGGGATACGAGCCGGGCCTGGGTGCCGTCGTGCAGGTCGCGTTCGATGCGGCGCAACTCGTCGCCGTGCGCCTTGATCGCCCCGGTCCGCGTGTGGTCCAGGGCCGCCACGCGCTCGGCGAGTGCCGCGGCGGCCGAGGGGGCGAGCAGCCGCCGACTCGATGCCGCCGCCAGCCTGGCGATCAGGGGTGGGCCGAACCGGGCGAGCAGCAGGCTGAGCAGGAGCTGGGGCACTCCGGCGTAGACCGCGGATCCCCAGCCGTCGATCGGGACATTCAGCAGGGGCCGGATCGGATCGTCGGCGGGGAACAGCCACCAGAGACAGATCAGGACGAGGACGGCCGCCGGAAGCAGGAAGATCGCCGCGCCGATGAACCCGAGCAGGGTTCCGGCGACCGCCATGCAGGGCGCCCAGCGCAGGTCGCGGCGGCCAGCCGGGTCGGACAGCACTGCCATCAGGGTGCTTCGGGGGTGCGGTCCGGCCGGCGTGGCGGGTGTCGCCGTCCAGCGTCCCAGCTGGATGCGCTCGGCGTCGGCGAGCCGGCGCAGCAGCCGGAGTTCGAGCGGCAGGACGAGCAGGCCCACGCCGACGAGGCAGAGCACGGCGGAGTACACCAGCACGGGTACCAGCACGACGAGGGCCACGCCGTGGGCGGACACGGCGGCGCAGTAGCCGGCGGCGCGGGCGGAGCGCAGCGCGTGCCTACGGGCCGTTGATAGGTCAATCACCGCACCCAGTCTTCCTCCCCCGGCCTCCCGGCACAGTGGGGCCAGCTACACCATGTTGAGGGGAGCGCGCACGATCGCCCTGGTCACCCTGTGGTTCGTAGCGTCGCCATCATGAAACGAGCGAACTCGCGAGAACGTCCGAGCCCCGGGCTCGTCCCCTTCCTGGTGATCAGCTTCGCCGGAGCGTGGCTGACCATGGTCCCGCTGTGGCTCGACGGCCTGCGTCGGACGAGCGCCGCGCAGGAGACGCCGCCGCTGGCGGCGCTGTGCATGATCCTGATGATGCTGGTCCCAGCGCTGACCGCCTTCGGTCTCACCGCGCACCGGCGGGGGGCGCGCGAGGCCGTGCGCGTCCTCGGACTCATGCGGTCCACACCGTGGCGGCATGAACTGCGCTGCGTGAGCGCAGCGCTCACGGTCCCGCTGGGCCTCACCGCCGTCGGACTGGCCGTCTCGACCCTCGCCGGCTGGTACGTCCCGGCGCACCTACCCAGGCCCGGCACGGTCACGCCGCTCGTGCTGAGCGCGCTGGTGTCCGTGCCGCTGTACTTCGGGGAGGAACTCGGCTGGCAGGGCTACATGCTGCCCCGGCTGGTCCAACGCGGCCGGATCCGCGGACTGCTGCTCGGCGGGGCGATCTGGGGGGCATGGCACGTGCCGATGACCGCGCTCGGCGGGAGCTACCCCGGCCATCCGGTGCTGCTGGGGATACCGGTCGCGGTGGTGACCGCGATGCTGCTCGGAACGGTGATCGCGGCCGTCCGGCTCGCTACCGGGTCGGTGTGGGCGGCCGTCGCGGCGCACGTGTCGCTCAACGAGTTCGCGCTGCCGCTGACCCGCCACGTCTCGGGCACGCTCGTCGACCCGCTGCTCGCCGGGCCGTTGAGCATCGCGACCTGGCCGGCGAGCGCCCTCGCGGTGGTGGGCGTCTGGCTGGCGTACCGCCGCCGCGGCGGGCACGGCGTGGTGGCCCGGTTCGGTGGGGAGGACGGCTCCGGGGTGTCCGGGGCGGCCAGGCGTATCTCACCGTAGGACACGGGGAGAGGGGTGTATCCAGGTCCACCCCGGCCCGGTTGCCAGGTGCAATGGTCCGCCGGGCGCCGGGCGGCATCGTGGTCCGCGTACTGATTCATCGCCAGGGACAGGAAGGTGCTCATGGGGCGCATGCATGCGGACTTCGCGGGGCGGACGGAGCGGCGAGGCGGAGTATGGGGCACGGTGGTCATGTTCACGGTCGTGGCCTCCGTGGCGGCTGGGGCGCTGGGGGTGGTGCAGCCGGCGACCGGTATACCGCAAGAGGTCGTGCAACTGACCCAGTTCGGGCCGGCCCTCGCGGTGGGCGCGGCCGCGCTGTACCGGCGCCAGCGGACGTTCGAGCTGCTGCGGGGCGCCGCCGGGGCGGGTTCGGGTCCCGGCCCCCTGGGCGGTGCGGTGCTGCTCGGTGCGGCCGGGCTGATCGTTGCGCTCTGCGTGCTCGGGCACTACGCGGTCCGCGGGGAGGTGCCGTTCACGTCGCCGTGGTCTCTGCAGCACCCGTTCGCGCTGATCGTGGTCGCGCAGCTGGTGGGAGCCTGTGGGGAGGAGGTCGGCTGGCGCTGCTACCTCCAGCCACTGCTGCGCAGCCCTCTGGGGACGATCGCCGCCTCGGTGACGGTAGGCGTGCTGTGGGGAGCCTGGCACGTGCAAGTCTTCGCCCAGGCGCCCCTCTACGCCGCCGGGTTCCTCGTGGCCACGGTGGCGATGTCGGTGGTCCTGGGCATCGCGCTCGAAGGTCTGGGCGGGTGGCGGAGGCTGCTGTACGCGGGCGGCTTCCACGCCCTGGTCAACCTCGGACTGCTCCTCTTCCTGGACGAGGAGTCCGGAGCCATCCTGCCCATGCTCTGCTTCGGGCTGTCCTGCCTGGCGGTGGCCGTGATCGCGGTCGTACTCAGCGGCGGCCGGCGTGCACCGGAGCGAGCGGCGGTGCACGCCGCGACTACCCTGCACAGGACATGAGTTCGAAATCACGCTCACTCCGTGCGGCGTTGTCCCGCCGCTCAGCCGCCGTCGGCCGCTGCCACCTCACCGGTCTGCTGGACCTGCGGGTGACCGCCGTCGGAGCGGGCGTCGTCGGAGCCCTGCTCCTGCTCCCCGTCGGATTGGGCCTGCGCCTGCTGCCGCCCGCCGCGGCCGCGTTGCGTCGCTGCGCCGACCGCGCCCGGCAGCGGGCGGCGCGGTGGTCGGGGGTGCGGATCACCGAACCGGATCCGCTCCCGCGGGCCGCAGGGGCGCGCGCGGTCCTGGCCGACGCCGGATTCTGGCGGGAGCTGGCCTGGGCGTGGGTGGAGCCCACGATGGGCGGTCTGCTGGTCGCCGGACCACCGTCCCTGGTCGTGTACGGGCTGTTCGGAGTGCTCGTGCAGCCGTTCGTGTGGCGGCCCCTGGACGACGGCAACTGGTACGCCTTCGTGCCCGTGCACAGCACCGGCCTGATGCTCGCGGCGGCCCTACTGGGTCTCGGCTTCGCGGCGGCGGGGCTGCTCCTCGCACCGCCCGTCCTGCGCCTGCACGCGCGGTGGGGACAGCGGCTGCTCGCCGCCCCGCGCGTCACCGAACTCCGTCGGCGCGTCGGGGAGCTGACGGACAGCCGGGCCGAGGTGCTGGACGACCGGGCGGCCGAACTGCGGCGCATCGAGCGGGATCTGCACGACGGGGCCCAAGCCCGCCTCGTCGCCCTCGGGATGCGCCTGGACAGCGCGACCCGGCTGCTGGAGAACGATCCGCCGGCCGCTCGGGCCGCGCTGCTGGAGGTGCGCGAGCTGTCCGGGCGGGCCCTTGAAGACCTGCGCGGCCTGGTCCGGGGCATCCAGCCGCCGGTCCTGGTCGATCGTGGTCTGGGCGACGCCGTGCGCTCCCTGGCCCTCGACAGCTTCCTCGACGTGGATGTCGACGTCCGGATGGCCGGACGGCTGCCGGCCGCCGTGGAGTCGGCCGCCTACTTCGCCGTCAACGAGCTACTGGCCAACGCGGCGAAGCATTCCGGTGCCGGCCGCGTGGGCGTCCTGCTGGTGCATGAGGACATGGGCACCGGCGGGCCGCGGCTGCGCGTCACCGTCACCGACGACGGCCGCGGTGGTGCGGATCCCTCCCGGGGGACCGGGTTGCTCGGCGTCCGGGGGCGGTTGGCTACCTTCGAGGGGAGCCTCGTCCTGCACAGCCCGCAGGGCGGCCCGACCACCGTCACCTTGGAGATCCCGTGCGCGTCGTCCTTGCCGAAGACCTCTTCCTGCTGAGGGACGGCCTGGTCCGCACGCTCACCGAGCAGGGCTTCGACGTCGTCGCCGCTGTGGACAACGGCCCCGGACTGCTGCGCGCGCTGGTAGAGGAGCGGCCGGACGTGGCAGTCGTCGACGTACGCCTGCCGCCGACCCACACCGACGAGGGCCTGCAGGCCGCGCTCGAAGCCCGGCGCCGCCACCGCGGGCTCCCGGTGCTCGTGCTGTCACAGTACGTCGACCAGCTCTACGCGAACGAGCTCCTGTCGAGCGAAGACGGCGCGGTGGGCTACCTGCTGAAGGACCGGGTGACCGACAGCGACCAGTTCGTCGACGCCGTACGCCGTGTCGCGGCGGGCGGCACCGTCCTGGACCCGCAGGTGATCGGACGCCTGCTGGCACGTGGCGAGGCTCGCGGCACCATCTCCGCCCTGACCGCGCGCGAGCGCGACGTGCTGGAACTCATGGCGGAGGGCCGCTCCAACGCCGCCATCGCGGGAACCCTCCACTTCAGCGAGAGCGCCGTCGCCAAGCACACCGCGAGCATTTTCGCGAAGCTCGGCATCGCCCCGTCGGCGGAGGACAACCGCCGGGTCCTCGCGGTCCTCGCCTACCTGCGGCGCTGAGCGGTCCGCCGGCACCCGGGACGCTGGGCGCCGGCAGACATGCCCGGCTGTGTCTATCGGTTCCGTTCCCACCCGGCCCGCGTGAGCTCATACTCGACCTCACCATGTTCGGAGCCCTCGATGGCCTCCGGCCAGTCCCCGGTGAAATGCCGGAGAAGCGACAGGCCGGACTTCTGCCGGCCGTTGGAGAGCCGTCTGTCTTCTCAGGGGCGAACGCGTTGGTGACGGTCGGACCCGGGCCCCGGGTCGGCCCGCCCGAAGATCTCCGTCCCGATGCGCTGCCGGGCGGCAGCCGTTCCCGCAGTGCGGCGACGACGTTCGCCACCTGCTGGTCGTCGCCGATCCACGGCGGCACGCCGTGCAGCAGGGCCGCGACCGGCCGGCTGGGATCGAACCGGGCGGCGGCGTCGCCCAGGCCGGTGCCGTCTTCTTCACTCCCCCGCCAACGTCACCTCGCCACCTACGCGGCCCTGCCGTTCGCGGCCCGCCTCACGCTCGTCCCGGCGCTGCCCGGAAAGACGCCGGGCTCGTCGGCGCGGCGGCGCTCGCCCCTGGCCGACCCCGGCGCCTCACCCGCTGCACCCTGACCGGGAGCTCGTCCCGGCGGCGCTGTACGTCAGGAGCGCCGTCGGCGGCGCAGGTGCAGGAGCCCTCCGCCTGCCGCCGACAGGGCTGCCGCGCCGGAGGCGGCAGGGAGCCAGGGACGTGAGGAACCGGCGGCAGCGGCCGTCGTGGTGGGGGCCCGGTCTTCGACAGGGGCGTAACCGCCGGCGAGGCCCTTGCGGTCGTAGGCCGAGCCCGGGAGCTTGTCGCTGTAGCGCTTGGCGACGAGTTGCTGGTAGGCCTTGAGGGTGACGTGCTGCTTGCCTTGGAGGGCCACGCCGGCCTCCTTGTTGAGTGGTTCGACGGTGCCATTGCTGGTCACCCGGTACCAGGCGTGGATCTGAGGTTCCATGAAGGTCTGTTCCTGATCGGTGCCGCGCTCGGCGGTGCTGACATCCGCGTCGCCGTCGCGGATCCCCGCCAGCTCCCAGGCGTGGCCGCCCTGTTTCTGGGCGAGCAGGACGGCGGCCTGGTGGCCATTGGCCGCGGAGACACGGGAGACGAGGTAGGAGAGCCGCAGAGCCGAGGCGGCGGTCGGCTTGGTCTTGCCGGTGACGAACTCGGGTGCGAGTTCGTAGAGCGGCACGGGCTTCTTGAGGTCGAAGCCGGGTGACGTGGTGGGGGCTTGGACGAGGCCGCGCGGGTTGCCGGCCGTGCCGCCGTCTGCGCCGGCGGCCGGCGTACGGTGCTCGGCGGCCGTCAGGAAGCGGGAAACGGTGTCGTGGACCTGGCCGGAGCGCAGCACTTGCTGAGCGGCGGTGTAGTCGGTCGCGGCGGGTGCGGTGGGGCGGTCGGCGGCTTGCGCGGGAGCGCCCGCGCACAGGGTGGCGGCAGCGGCGGCGAACAGGATGGCGGCGCGTGTGGTTGTACGGTGCATGGTGGGTCCCCTAGCCGTGGATGCCTGTGCGCGTGTGGGTCCACCGGAAGGAGTTGTTTCCGGCGTAGGTGGAGTAGTCCCACCAGGTGTAGGTCTGGGTGCTGGGCCACGGGTCGCCGACTGCCACCATGTTGCTGGTGCTGTCGTAGCCGTAGATGACGTTCATGTGGCCGCCGCCGGAGGTCCAGCCGATGCGGACGGCGAGCGGGCGCCCGTTCGCGATCTCGTTCTGGGTCTCGCTGAAGGACGCGCTGCGGTAGAGGTCGGTGCCGCTGTTGCGGAAGCCCATGTTCTTGAGGGCGTTGGCCATGTCGTCGAGCGTGGCGGGCTGGTTGTTGCAGTCCAGCCAGCTGTTCTGGGCGGCCAGTCGGCAGAAGTCGTACTGGGTGTAGCCGGTGTATCCCCAGTAGTTGGCGATGGTCAGGCCCGAGGCGTCCCAACACCACTGATTCTGGACCTGCTTCTGCATGCCGATGTTGAGGACCGTCCAGCTGGTGGGCCGGGTGGAGCTGCAGACCGGCAGGCTGCCGGTGTCCTCGCGGATGAATGCGTCGGCGAGGTAGTACGCGCCGGACCAGATCCAGCGCGAGTTGTTCTCCACGGCGTCGCCGGTGGTCCGGCAGACCATCGGGATGTGGTCGCCGACCGGAGAGCTGCCGGTGATGTTGGAGGACAGCGTGGGCAGAGAACGCTGGTTGACGGTGGCGAAATTCCCCTGGCCGCCGACGACTGTTCCGGTGATGGCGGCCTGGGCCTGCGGGGCGACGGCCAGCAGGAGGCCGGCGGACAGGGCGGCGGCCACTGTGGACGCGAGTGTCCTTCTGCCGCCCGGCCTGCGGGTCGGCGTATGAGCGGGTATGCGGGAAGTCCTGCGGAATCTGTGCATGGGGGGTTCCTTTGTCTTGATCAAGGCGGTCGTCCTGATCAGGAAGGGCGGTTCCGGCGGCGCCGCACTCGGAATGCGGCGAAGCCACCGATGGCGACGAACAGGGCGGCGCCGCCGATGGCCAACGGGGTGCCTACGCCCGGTCCGCCGTCGGATTCGGTACGAGGTGCTGCCGCCCGAGGTGCTGCCGCCGGAGGTGTTGCCGCTGCCGGCGCGGCGGGCGACGGGGCGACCGACGCGGGGGCCACCTCGGCCTGGGACTCGGCGCGGCCGAGCGCCGGGAAGGCTGTCTGTGCCGTGATGGTCCAGCGACCGGCGGGCAGAGCCTCGGCGGTGGTGAACGTTCCGGGCTCACCGGCTACCGGTACGAACCGCCAGGGCCCGACACTGGTGCCGTCGGCCGAGGTGGCGGTGAGGGTGCCGGCGACTTTCTCGTCGACGGGGTGACCGTCGTCCTCCCAGGTCGCCTTGGTGACGGGGTGGCCGGCGGACACGCCCGTGACGGTCAGATGGATGGTGTCGCCGTGGGCGTGTGCCGTGGCCGCGGAGCCTAGGAGGAGCAGGCCGGTGAGGGCGGTGGTCACTGCCGTGAAGCGGCGATCGGGCATGAGGGGGTGGCTCCGGTGTGAGGGGGCTGGCAGGGGCCGTACGAGGACGGCCCCTGCCGTTGGTGGGGGGTCAGGATGCTTTCTGCAGGGCCCAGTTCTGGTAGTTGGAGGTGTCCGGGTCCTGGAGTTCGAGCAGCCAGGCTCCGTAGTACGGGCGATTGCCGACGCCCAGGACGAGTGAGCTGTTCTTGGCGGTCAGGCGCAGGCCGGTTCCCGACTTGGTGAGTCGCCACTGCTGGGCGTCACTGCCGGAGCAGGGCTGTTGGGCGACCCACTGGCCGGGGGCCGCGGCACCGCCGATCTGCAGGCACTTGCCCGACACGGCCGAGCGAAGGCGCGCACTGCCGCCGGCAACGTCATCGAAGTACCACTGCTGAGGGGTGAACCCGTTGGGCTGGGAACCGACCAGGACGGTGCCGTCCGCGCTCCCGCCGCCCCAGATCTCAGCCGCAAGCCCCGTGTGACCATTGGTCAGCGTGTACCGCGTGCCGGGTTTGGTAGCGGTGCCGCCGACGGGCGGGGTGTGGAACGACAGCGCGCGGCCGGGTCCGGAGTCGCGGCCGGCCTGGTCGCGGACCGAGACGGCGAGCCTGTAGTCGGTGTCGGGCTGCAGGTTGTAGACCCGCGCCGAATTGGGCTGGACCCATGCCAGGTGGCTGTCGTTGAGCAGGAGCTGATACCAGGCTGCGGAGGACGCCGCCGACCAGCTGACCACGGCCGAGTCGGACGTCAGCTGCCCGAGGACCGGGACGGGGCCCGTCGTCGGTCCGGTGCTGCCGGTCGGCGTCGGCGTGGGCTTCGGGGTCGGAGTGGGGCTCGGGTCCGGGTCGGGCCGGGTTCCACCGCCGGTCATCAGGAACTGGTTTTTCGCGACGTTCCAGTGCGTGGCGAGGTAACTGCCCGCCGGTGGATTGGTGTTGTAGTAGTCGTCGTGGTTGCAGTCCAGGCGCTCGTCGTGGCTCTGCTCGCTACAGACGATGCGCATGGTGGGGTAGTACGGCGTGTCCGAGTAGCACATGATGTCCCACTCGTCGGTGCAGTGCGCGCCTCCGCTGCTGTTCGGTGCGCTGTTGTTCACCGCACCGAGGTTGTGTCCGAGCTCGTGCGCCGCGGTGGAACCACTCCAGCAGCCGGCGTCCGTGCGGCCGTAGGAGGGGCCGAAGTTGCTGAGGTTGGCGGCGCCGGGGCGCTCGTCACCGTTGAAGGTACCGATGCCACAGTAGACCTTGGCGTCCGCGAAGATCATGTACTTGCGGTCGAGCCGGTCGAAACCCTTCTGCGCGAGTGCGGAGTTCAGCGCACCGAACTCGGCGAGTGCCGAACTCGCCACCTCCACGTCGAGCACGGACGGCGTGCAGTCGGCTCCGGTCACGTACCGGATGTGCCGTACGCCCCCGGTCTCCTGCGCGCTGGCGAAGTAGATGGTGTCGGCGTCGGCGGCCCACCTGCGGAACGACGCCAGGTACTCGCCGTACCGGTCGTTGCCGGGATCGTGCGCGTACACCACCTGTACCCGGTTGCCCGTGCTCCCGTCGCCGTCGCACTGCACCGCTTGACCACCCGGCGCCGCCTTCCCGCTTCCGGTGCCCTGGGTGGGGGCGGCGGGCGGCGTCTTGGCGGCGGTGCCCGCCTGGCGGGCGTCCACAGAGGCCGTGGTGCCGGAGGACGGCTGTTCCGTGGAGGGCTTTTGGGTGGCGGGGCGGCTTGGCGTTCCGGCCGCTCCCTGTGTCTTCACGGCGGGTGGCGTGTCCTTGGAGATGTCCACCCCCTTGGGGGGCTTGTCGGGACCGTGCGTGCACCGGCCGTCGGCGGTGCGCAGGACGCCGGCGCAACGGTCACCCTTGGGCGCGGAACTCAGGCCCTTGTAGACCAGGCCGCGCTTGCGGTCTTCGTTGGGTATTCGGGCCACCGGTTCCGGGGTCTTGTCGTGTGCGGGTGCCGGAGCGGGACCGTCCACGGCGGCCCGCGCCGCGGTGATCTCAGGTCGGGACGAGTGGTGGTCGAAGACGCCACCGAGCGCCGCTGTAGTGACGAGTGCTCCCGCCGTGACGGCTACCGCTGCGACGAGAATGCCGCGTCTTCGCCGCCTTTGCTGAACCTGTCTTCTGCGACCGGACAAGGCCACACCTCATTTCTGTGGGGGAGTTGTGGTTGGCCGGAAGTGTGCCAGAACGGATGCACGGACTAACAGGGCCTCTTTGTGCGGGGAATGGGAGCGTGCACTGCGGAACAATGCGCGGGACCAGCCGACGCGGCCCCCAAGTTCCTTTCCCTGTACGGGATTTGACTGCACGTGAACCAAAGGTCCATTCCAATGGATGGCAAACCCGAGGGGCGCCACTTAGGAAGATCGTTATCATGGAGTGAGTAGCTCCACTTGTGTGCAATTGCACAGCGTGTCGACGCTCTCGCCCAAGGTCACATTCTTGGGGAATCCGTTTAGGTAAGCCCAAGGCCCGCTTATGGAACCGCCGATGACCCATTGCAGGTACTCGGCTATTGCCTGCTGAAAAGAGCGCTCTCGCCCCTGCACGCCAGTACTGGATATGCGAGCACTGCCCGGTTGCCTCTGCCACGCGGACGAACTGCCGTCATCTGAGTGAGCGTTCGGCGATGCGGCTACCCAACGCGGCGGTGGCCTACGAAGTCCGCCTCGTCAGCGGTTGGGGGCGGGTGGGGCGAGGCGTTTGGCGGTGCGACTGACGATGGCGGATTCGACGTGGGTGATGCTCAGGCCGGTCAGGTCGCGGGAGAGGAACTCATAGAGCGCGGTCAGGTCGGGGAAGTACGCGGCGGCGTGCAGATCGCAGGGGCCGGAGGTTGCGAACGCGCCGTGGACGGCGTGGTGGTCGGCCGGTGCCTGTCCGGCGGTCGCGAGGCGGTCGGGGGGCTGCGCGGAAGAGGAGTTTGGCCTCGACGGCCAGTCCCAGGCGGCGTGGGTCGATCAGGACCTGGGTGGCCAGGCGGTGCTGGGCGGACATGCGCGCGAGGCGGCGGCGCACGGTGCTCTCGGGATATCCGCTGTGTGCGGCGACGGTGGCAGCTGGCAGACGGGCGTCGGGGGTGAGGGTGTCGATGAGGGATTGTTCGAGGGTGTCGGTGTCGATGCCGTAGGGCCCCGATGATGGGTCGGGCGCGGGACCGGGGTCCGGGCCAGGCGGGCTCAGGGCCGCGCGCTCCGTGGCGGTGAGGACGTCGTGGCGCCACTGCGAGCCGTGGCAGGTGCTGGAGCGGGGAGGCGGCGCTCTCGCCGACACGCGCACGGCGCAGCGCTTCCTCGACCGGATGCGTCAGGAACTCTCGACACCGGGGCGACCGCCGGAGGAGGACCGCTGGCAGGCCCGCTTCGACGGCCGCACCTTCGATGTGAGCCGGCCCCTGGACGAGAGCCGCGCCCCCAGTCGTACGCGCGGCCTCGCTGTGGAGGTCGACGCCCACCCCGAAGCCTCCGAAGTCCCGCGCCGGTACGACGCGTTCGAGGGCCTCGTGGACCTCGCCCCGGCCGCCTTCATCCGGGACAGCGAGGGCCACCAACTGTGGACCAACCACGCTTACGCGCACCTCTACGGCACCGTTCCGGACGAGCTCGTCGGCAAGTACATCGAGGACTTCGACGCCCCCGCCGAGGCCGTCCAGTTCCGTGCCCTCGACCAGGAGATCCCGAGCGGGGGGTGCCTCTATGTCCTGCGTCAAGGTCTGTCCGACACTGACCCACACCGCCACCAGCTGTCCGGTGAAGATCTCGGATGCCCGACGGTCCGCCCGCACCAGCAGGACGCTCATCGGAACGACCACGCACAGGCAGATGAGCGTGAGCCAGCCGATGAGTGCGGAGCTGCTGCGGTACACCAGACTGTCGAACCGGTATCGCAGGCGCCGCCAGAGAGACGCCATGTACCGCACCACGCGCCCTCCCCCATGACTACGCGGGCACCCCGTCGACGACCACCGCGCCGTTCACGGCGAGAGGACCGGCCGAAGGGAGCGCCGAAATCGGTCTCCCTCACCCAGAGGTACGAGTCGCCCTCACCCGAAGGTATGAATCCGGCGGCTCGCACGACGACCCGACCGGATACTCGTCCACCGCTAAAAACCCCGGCCCGCGTGGGCCGTACGGGCCAATGCCGCCGAGGCGCTCACGCGTGGTCGGTGCGGCAACGGGTGCGCGTGGCTGCATGGTTGGGGCCATGCGATCACCTGAAAATCCCGGGGTTCCGCCCCGGCGCACCTCCCTGTCCCGGCGCGGCTTTGCCCTGGGTGCGACAGCGACAGCGGCAACAGTCGCGGCGGGCGCGGCCGCGCCCGCCGCCGCGAGCGGGACCTCCGCCGTCGCGCAGCCCGCTGCTGCGGGAACCTCTCAGTCCCAGCGGTGCGTTGATGTGGCGCGGGTCCTGCTGCTGCGCGGACCGGACGGCAAGGAGCTGCTGCCGTCCTACCTCCAGGTGCTGGTGGGCAGTGGCCTTCCCCGGTCGGCCGGTCGGTCGAAGAAGGTGCTGGTGGTGGGGGCCGGCCCGGCAGGTCTGGTGACAGCACTGCTGTTGCGGCGCGCGGGGCACACTGTCACGGTCATCGAGGCCAACGGCAACCGCGTGGGCGGCAGGATCAAGACCTTCAGGACCGGCGGCCATGAGCAGGCCGAGCAGCCGTTCGCCGACCCGCGGCAGTACGCGGAGGCCGGCGCCATGCGGATCCCGCAGAGCCACCCTCTGGTCATGGCTCTCATCGACCACTTGGGGGTGCGACGGCAGAAGTTCCGCCTCGTGGACGAGCACGCCGACGGAAGCCCCGCGCAGCAGACCTGGATCCATGTCAACGGTCTACGGGTCCGCAAGTCCGAGTACGCGCGCAACCCGCAGCGCGTCAACCGTTCCTTCGGTGTTCCCCGCGCGCTGTGGGACGTTCCGTCGAGCAAGATCCTCAGTGATGCCCTGGCGCCGGTCCGGGACGAGTTCAGCGCACAGGGCCCCGACGGGCGCCGCACCGACAAGCCGGCCGGGCAGTTGGTCGCCGGCTGGGCACGGGTCATCGAACGCTTCGGCGACTGGTCCATGCGTCGCTATCTGAGCGAGTATGCGAAGCTCGACGAGGCCACCATCGACCTGGTCGGCTGCCTGGAGGACCTCACCTCCCGCCTCCCCCTCTCGTTCCTCCACAGCTTCCTCGACGCGGCCCTCATCAGCCCCCAGACCACTTTCTGGGAGCTGAAGGGGGGAACCGCGGCGCTGCCCGACGCGCTGCTGAAGGAAGTCGGGCCGGCGGTGCGCTTCGACCGCCGCGTCACGCGCATCGAGTACTGGAGCCCGAGCCGTCCCCACTCGGACGCGGCCCACGTGAGTGCCGCGGGGCCCCATGTCTGGGTCGACACCGTCTCGGAGGGGCGTCAAGAGGCGCCCGTGCGCGAGCAGTTCACCGCGGATCTCGCGGTCGTCACCGTGCCGTTCTCAGGGTTGCGGCACGTCCAGGTCGCCCCTCTCATGTCCTACGGGAAGCGCCGCGCCGTCACCGAACTGCACTATGACAGCGCCACCAAGGTGGTCCTCGAATTCAGCCGGCGCTGGTGGGAGTTCACCGAGGCGGACTGGGAACGAGAACTCGCCACCATCGCGCCCGGACTCCACGACTCCTACCGCAAGGGTCTTGCCCCCGACGACGGCCGACTGCTCGGCCGGCACACCTCCGTCACCGGGGAGCGCCTGTCCGAGAACCAGCGCGCCCACTACGCCGCATACCGTTCCGTCTCGCGCGACCAGCCCGGCGCGGTGGCCAGTTTCGGCGGAGGGTCGGTCAGCGACAACCCGAACCGGTTCACCTTCAACCCCTCCCACCCCGTGCCCGGCAGCCAAGGCGGAGTCGTGCTCGCCTCCTACACCTGGGCCGACGACGCCATGCGCTGGGACGCCTTCGACGACGACGCCCGCTACCCCCACGCCCTGTCCGGACTCCAGGAGATCTACGGCCAGCGCATCGAGGTCTTCTACACCGGCGCGGGACGAACCCAGAGCTGGGCCCGCGACCCCTACGCCTACGGTGAGGCGTCGGTTCTCCTGCCCGGACAGCACACCGAACTGTTCCACGACATCGCCTCTCCCGAGGGCCCCCTGCACTTCGCCGGCGACCACACCTCCCTCAAACCCGCCTGGATCGAGGGAGCGATCGAATCGGCCGTACGCGCCTCACTCGAGGTCCACGGCACCCCATGAGCGGTTCCTCGGGGACTGAATAGCTCTCGAACCAGCGCCTATAGGTCTCACATGGTGCCCCCGCGTCCATCCGGTCAGAGAACTATGATGCACCATCAAATACGCTCCTGACCTGCGGGTTCCTACGGTATGGCGACACGCAATCGCGGCCGTCGAACCCCAGGAAGTGGTACCTGTGGGCGCCCCCGCCACACCTCCCCCACTCGTCACCAACCTCAAGCGGATCGTCGCCGCCAGCCTCATCAAGGACGCACATCACGACCTTCTGGCCCGGCTCACCGCCGATCGCTTCGAAATGACCCAACTCCCTTGCAGAATCCGGGACTTCGCCCGCCCCCGTACACCTCATGAACGAAACACCGACAGGCTTTCACACTGGATCAGCCAGGTCCGCACAGCCGATCTACCCCATCTCCATGCCTTCACCCGGGGTCTCGAACGATTCCTCGACGCCGTGATCGCCGGACTCACACTTCCGTACAGCAACGGCCCCACCGAAGGCGTCAACACCAAGACCAACCGCATCGCGCGCCAGATACACGGACGCGCAGGCTTCACCCTCCTACGCCACCGCATCCTCCTCGGATAGGCCTACCCTCCGTTACCACCGAATGTCAGCCAGGGCCGGTGACGTCCAGACTCCTCCACTGCAGCACCAACCGCATCACCGCCCTGGTGAAGGCCGTCCTCGTCCTTCACCAAGGTGCTCCATGGTTACGGGTAGTGACCGCTCCGGGTGCACCCGAACGCACCACTCGCTAGCCTGGAAGCCGCGCGTTCCGCCCAAACCGTTGCGGCCCGGCCTGTGTCAGTGCCCGCCGCTGATGTCGGCAGAGGAACGAGATCCCATGCCCAAGCGCAGCATCCACGCGGTGACGGCCGCGGCCGCTCTTGCCTGCTTGGCTGCGTACGGCCCCACACCAGGCAGTGCCGTGGCCCTGTCTGCCGGGGCGACCGGGCCCAGCTCGGCCGCCCCTCACTTCGTTCCCGGTCCCTGCCCCAAGACGCCCGAGCCCATCGATGCCCTGGGTACAGCACGGTGCGGAACCCTGCAAGTACCGGAGAACCGCTCCCGCCATGGCGCAAAGACCATCAAGCTGGCGGTGGCGAGGATCCCGGCCGTCTCCTCGAAACCCGCCGCGGAGCCCGTGGTGTTTTTGGCGGGCGGCCCCGGCGCGGACGCGTTCGATGACATTCCCTTCCTCGTCGACTCCGGGCTCAACAAGGACCGTGAGCTGATCATCATGGCGCAGCGGGGAAACCTCTACGACCAGCCGAACCTCGCCTGCCCGGAGATCGACCGGTCCAACGCGCAGGCCGTCGGCCTGCGCTTCGGCGCGCAGCCCGCCCAGCAGCTCATGCTGAAGGCGGTGAAGGAGTGCCGTGACCGCCTCACGCGTGATGGCGTGGACCTGAGCGCCTACAACACCGCGGAGAACGCGGCCGACTTCGCCGACCTGCGCACGGCCCTGGGCATCCGCCGGTGGAACGTCTACGGCTACTCCTACGGCACCGATCTGGCCCTCACCTACCTGCGCCTGTACCCCGACGGGATCCGAGCGCTGGCGATCGACTCGATCACGCCTCCGCAGTCCGCTGTCCTGCCGTGGGGATGGAGCAGCGCCGCCGAGGGGATCGGCAACATCTTCAAGGCGTGCGCGGCCCAGCCGGCCTGCAAAGAGCGTTACCCCGATACCGCCCGGACCCTGACGGAGCAGGTCCGCAAGCTCGAGGCGAAGCCGCTGACCCTCAACGCAACACCGCCCCACGGCGGCAAGCCCGTCAAGGTCGTCCTCGACGGGGGCGCGCTGTTGGACACGATCGTCGCCTTCGGTGTCCGGCCCGAGGACCTGCCGGCGGCACTCACCGAACTCGCGGCCGGCCACCCGAAGCGCTTCGCGACGGCCCGCGCGGCCGGCTCCGTCCAGCACGTCGGCATGTTCGCGCACGGCCTGACGAACTCGGTGGCGTGCAGCGAATGGGCGCCGGGCGCCTCGGAGCGCGATGTGCTTGAGGCCGGGAAGAAGGCCTTCCCCGGCTGGCCCGACACGGTCCTCGCCCAGGTGCCGCAGCTGCCCTACGAGTATCCGGCGTGCGGGATCTGGAAGGTGCCCGACCGTGCCGCCGGCCAGCGCGTGGCCACCGTCAGCTCGGTCCCCTCGCTCGTCATCTCCGGCACCTTCGACGCAAAGACCGGGGTGAGCTGGGCGAAGGGTGTGATCCGCGATCAGTCCCGGTCAACCGCCGTACAAGTACCTGGAATCGGCCACTGGGTGGTCCCGCAGTCGTCGTGCGCGCAGCGCGTGCTGGCGTCGTTCCTCGCTCGCCCGACCGCGCCGGACACCACCTGCGTGAACGGTCTCAAGCCCCAACCGTTCACGATCATCCCCAAATGACCGGGAGGGCAGATGATTCGCGACCACGCGCCCCGTCGCCGGCGTACCGAACGACGACTCCAGACCACCACGTCCGGCATAGCCACCGGCCTCCTGGTCACCGGCCTGCTCGCCGGGCCCGCCCAGGCCCAGTCCCGCACCGGCCCCAGTCCCAGCCCCGGGACACCGATCGGCACAGCCGCCGGTGCAGCCGGTGATGCCAGTTACGAACCGGGCGGCTGTCCCAGGACACCGGAACCGGTCCAAGCTCTCGACGGGGCCCGCTGCGGAACCCTCACCGTGCCGGAGAACCACACCAAACCAGACGGCAAGAAGATCAAACTCGGTGTCGCGATCGTGCCGGCCGCGTCCGGCACACCCAAGTCCGACCCCATCGTGTGGCTCGCCGGCGGTCCCGGCGACGACGCCGTCGGGGAGGCGAAGATGGCGATCGACGGCCATCTCAACCGCGACCGCGACGTAATCTTCATGTCCCAGCGCGGCACCTACTCGGCCGAACCGAACGTCCTGTGCCCCAACATCGACAAGTTCAACGCGCAGTCGGTCGGCCTCGTCTACGACGCCCCGTCGACCGAACGCCTGCACGTCGCCGCCACCAAGGCCTGCCGCGACCAGCTGGCAGGACGTGGGATCGACCTCGGCACGTACAACGACACCCAGAGCTCCGCCGACTACGAGGGCCTGCGCAGCGCGCTCGGCATCAAGCAGTGGAACCTGTACGGCATCTCCTACGGCACCCATCTGGCACTGGTGTACATGCGGCTGCACCCCGAGGGGCTGCGCTCCGTGGGCCTGGACGGCATCCTGCCGCCCTCCAAGGGCGGTTCGGCCCTGACCTGGAGCAGCGCCCGCCAGGGCTGGGACGCACTGTTCAAGGCGTGCGCGGAGCAGCCGGCGTGCAACAAGCGTTATCCGAACCTGTCCGCCACCTTCGACAAGCTCGTCCGCGGCCTGGAATCCAGGCCGGTCACCACCACCGTCACCCTCCCCGGCAACGACAAGCCGGTGAAGGTCGTCCTCGACGGCGGAGCCCTGGTGAACTGGATGACCTCCGCCACCCACATCGCGACCCAAGTGCCTGCCGCCCTCGACGAGCTGGCGAAGGGCAAGCCCGAGCGCATCGCCAGGCAGTGGGCCGGCGGCAGACTCAGCCCCCAGGCCGTGGGCCGCGTCGCGCACGGTCTCAGCTACGGCGTCTTCTGCAGCGAGTGGATCCCGTACGAGACGCAGGAGCGGGCCCTGCGCGGCGGGCAGGAAGCCTTCCCGTCCTTCCCCGAATCAGTGCAGGCCCAGGCCCCGCAGCTCACGTTCCTCCGTCCGGACTGCCAGGCCTGGAACGTGCCCGCGGCACCACGCTCGATCCGGGACGTGACACGCGGCGACATCCCCACCCTCGCCATGTCCGGCAGCTTCGACTCCCAGACCGGTGCGGACAACGGACCATACGTCGCCCGCACCCTGCCCAGGGCCAAGGTCGTCACCATCCCCTACGAGCCGCACGTGGTGTTCGCCACCTCGAAGTGCGCCCAGGAGGTCGCGGTCACCTTTTTCGACGCCCCGGACGCCCCGAAGACCCAGTGCCTCAAGACCCTGGAACCACCCGAGTTCGAGATCACGCCCTGAACCCTCCCCCCGCCCCGGGCCCCCGGCCCGGGGCGGACCATGTTTGGGGCTTCACCCTTGGCCATGGACACCGATTGCTGTGCGGCGGTGGCCGACGTAGTTGATCGTTGTTCGTAGGTGATCGGGCTGATCTGGCCGAGGCGGGAGTACCTTCGTCGGGTGTTGTAGCGGGTCGCCCGTCGGAAGACCGCGACCGGCACAGCTGCTCGGGCAGCGTGGTGATGGTGGCGGCGACCGGGTCCTTCACGGCCTGGGCGCCGCGGCTGGCCGCCGCGGGACCGTTCCTCACCTGCGGCTCGACGCCGTAGCCGTCCATCCGGGAGATGCAGCAGCATGGTGAACCTGGTGGTTCGTTCCACGAGGGTGCCGATCGCCGAGCGGTTCAGGCCGATGGTGAGGTCGCCCTCCCAGTGCCCGGGGACTGCGCGGTCCTCGGCCTCCGCCGGCCGTTCGCTGATCATTACCTCGGATGCGACATGGCCGCCCGGACGCTGTCGGGTGCGAGCACGCGGGACGCGCAGCGCCCGCCCGGTGCGCAGGCAGGCGACCAGCTCCCGCTTGAGAGCACCACGGCCCTGGACGTAGAGCGCCTGGTAGATCGCCTCGTGCGAGATGCGCATGGACTCATCATCGGGGAAATCCAGCCGCAGCCGGTGCGCGAACTACTGCGGACTCCACGCCATTGACCACCACCGGTCCTGCCGCCGGGGTTTGTTGCGCCCTTTCCACGCGGGGGTGACCGGCCCCTCCACCGGCGTCCCGTCCGGGGCATGGATCACGCCGGCGAGCCGGTCCTGCACGTACGCACACAGCCGCTCGTCCGGGGCCAGTTTTCGCCGTCTTCGGCCGCCGGGCCCGCCGCTCTGCGTGCCACTGCGTGGTGGACGCCCGATATTCCACACGGTAGGTCCGCGTGGAAGCGTTCCGGCGGAGCTCTCGCGAGACCGTCGACGGCGGCCGGCCCAGCCGGCTCGCGATCTCACGGATTCCGACATCCTGCGCCCGCCACACGGTGATGTCCTCGCGCCCGGCGAACGACAGGTAGCGTCCTGACGCGGTCGGTGAAACGTTCGGATTCACGCCGCCGGCGTGGCGAAGCCAGCGGGTCCCGGCCGCAGGCGACACACCGCCCCCGAGGGGCGTCCCGCGTGATGGTGCAGCCCCTTGGCGATGGCTGCCCAGTACCGGACACGATCCTCACGCCACGCGACCGCCGGCCGACCTCGGCGACGGCATCTGCCACCGGTACTCACGGGCCCTGCGCTGCTGCGGACCAACACCCATCACGTCACCTCCGAGTACGAGGTGTTGCGACGATCAGTTGAATCCGCCCTTGGCGCGGGCGGTGAGTCGCTCCCAGTTGCGGTGGCCGATGTCGGCCTTCTGCTCGTCGGTGAACGGCGAGTTCTCCAGGAAGGAGCGTGCCTCGCCGTTGCTGGTGTCGACGTAGGGGAAGCCGCCGGGGCGGAAGCCGTAGGTGAAGGGGTAGTCGGTGGAGTACAGCATCCGGTCGGGGCCCATCACCTCGGCGGTCCAGCGCAGGTAGCGGGGGCTGTTGGTGCCGCTGCCGGCGACCCAGAAGTTGTTCTTGAAGTAGTCCGCCAGGGGCTGGCGCAGGCGCCCCGCTTCGCCGAAGAAGCCGGTGTGGTCGAGGTAGAACAGCGCGACCTCGCCCCAGTGTCCGGCGATCACCTGCAGCTCGGAGAACCGGTCGAAGACCCCCGAGAAGATCATGCGCAGGTACTGGACGCCGAGGTCGTAGTACCAGCCGAGCGCGGCTCCGGCCAGCACGGGCCCCATGGGCTCGGGGAGGTTGGAGTAGTAGGCGTCGATGACGGGCTGGACCGGTGTCTGCGGGTGGAAGTGCAGCGGCACGGCGAGGCGCTCGGCCATCGCGTACAGCTCGTCGTTGTCCGGGTGGTCGGCCAGCTTGTCGCCGGTACGGCCGTACAGCATGGCGCCGGGGAAGCCCAGCTCGACCACCGCGCGCTCCAGCTCGGCCGCGGCTGCGGCCGGCGACTGGGTGGGGATCGCCGCGAACGCCTGGAAACGGTCGGGCCGCGACGCGACGATCCCGGCGAGCTGGTCGTTGGCGTCGCGGGCCACCGCGACGGCGTCGGCCTCGGGAAGGTCCTGCACGCCCGGAGACGACAGGGACAGCACGGCGACGTCGATGCCCTGGTCGTCCATGTGTGCCAGCCGCTGCTCACCAACCTCGTGCAGGTTCTTCGCGATCGGGCTGTCCCCGAAGCCGCGCGAGAAGATCTGCGGCGATCCGGCCCGCTGGTACGCCTCGTAGACGGCCGGTACGACGACGGTCTCTTCCACTCCGATGATCTTCAGACGGTCGGGCATGACGCCCCCCCTCACATTGATACCAATGGAACCATTCCAACGTTACCATCGAAACTTCCAACGGCAACACCTGAACGGTAACGCTGATAGCACCTCCCTCTCCCCGGCGCTATCGCTGATCCATGCCCAGCACCTTGCCGAGCAGGGATTCGTGGGACATCACACAGAGCTCATCAGTAAGCGCGTACATCGACAACAACTTGAACCTACCCTCAACTTTGGGCTAAAGTTGAGGGCCGGTTCAAGTTATCCGCTGCGACCGTCCCACCGCCTGCGGCGGGAGGGTACGCACGCCCTCTCCCCTTTTCGGAGTTGCACCATGGCGACACTGCTGCACATCGACTCGTCCGCGTTCGCGGGCCAGGCATCCACCTCTCGGGCCGTCACCGAGGCCTTCCGCCGTACGTGGCTGGAGGAGCACCCGGGTGGCGAGGTGATCTATCGGGACCTGGCCGCCGAGCCGGTGCCGCACATCACCGCGGACGCCCACACCGCCGGGTCGCTCGACCCGGCGGAGCACACCGAGGAGCAGGCTCGGGCCTTCGCCGAGCGCCTGGCCCTGATAGCGGAGCTGGAGGCGGCCGACGCCGTGGTCATCGGCGCACCGATGTACAACTTCTCGGTGCCCTCCAGTCTCAAGGCGTGGCTGGACCAGGTGATCCTGATCGGCCGCACCGCCGGCTCGCCGGAATCAAAGGTGAAGGGCACACCGGTGACGGTGGTGACCAGCCGCGGCGGCTCCTACGCCCCCGGCACGCCCCGGGCGCCGCACGAGCACGTGCTGAACTACCTGGAGTCGGTGCTGTCGGTGATCTTCGAGATGGAGACGGCCTTCATCGTCGCGGACCTGACGCTGGCCGCGCACATCCCGGCCATGGAGCACCTGGTCCCACTCGGCGAGCAGTCGCGGGCCGACGCGTTCGAGGCCGCCGCGAAGGCGGCCCGCGCCGCGTAGTCGCGCGCGACGACGGTGTCGGTCCCGCCCGGCGGGGTCGGCCCCGTCGTCGTTCCCGGCCATGCGTGCTCAGCCGGGCAACGGGCGACTGCCGGTGCGGGCGCGCAGGCCCTCGAAGAGCAGGGCGAGAACGCGGCGGCGGCCGGCGTCGTCCCCGACGCGCACGAGATCACCGTTGACCTGGAAGAAGCGGGCGATGTCGTCCATCCGGGCATCCTCACGCATGGCTCCCTCGGCGCGGGCGCCGGAGGCCAGCTCGGTGGCGAAGGCCAGGGACCGGTCGCAGACCGCCTTGAGGGCGGGGGCGTTGGGGTAGCGGCGGGAGATCGCGTCGTTGAACGCCGGGTCGTCGGCCTGCGCCTGGCAGATAGCCTCGACGTAGGCCAGCAGCCTCTCCCACGCGCTGCCCACCGTGCTGTCCGCGATGGCCATCGCCGCGCTCACCTGCCGGTCGGCGAGTTCGTTGACGACCTGGTCCAGCAGCGCGTCGCGGCTGCCGAAGCGGTTATAGATCGTTCCGACGCTCACCCCCGCCAGCTTCGCGATCGTCTCCAGCGGCGTGTCGAGCCCGTGCGCGGAGAAGGCGTCCGCCGCGGCCTGGCGCAGCTTCTCGACGTTACGGCGGGCGTCGGCGCGCAGCGGCGGCCGCTGGGGTGCCTCGGGCACAGTGCTCACCTCTCCCTGAGTTGAGGAATCCATCATGCTGTGGGCACGTTGGGGACAGTGAAGTTGAGACTATCTTCACCTTGTGGCCCACCGCCCACTACCGCACCCGCACTGCCCCCATCAGGAAGGACGCCCCATGACCCCCGGACTTGTCGCCGGTTGTCGTTCCCATGTTTCCTCTGCCGCGGTCAGCGCCGCACCCTCAGTTGCGCCTGCTTGAGGAAAGGGTCTGTGTCATCCAAGGCGCCCCTAGCCCGACGTGAAGCTGCCGAGGCGCTCGGAGACCGTGGTCACCTCGACGGCGTGACGCTCCACGACGTTGACGTTGTGATCCGGGGCACCGGCGAGCTGCCGTAGGTGAAATGAGCAGAGGCCGGAGCTGTAGCCCAGCCGGGAGGCGGCTTCGGTCACCGTGATGGTGCCGGCTTCGGCGAGCAAGTCCACCAGCACCGTGCGGACTTCGTGCTCGCGCAGTTCTTCGCTGGAACTGGCGGCAGAAGAAGCGGCTCGCCGAGCTTGGCGTCGAGGCGGCCACCACCTCGGCCCGGGTGCCGGCGTCGAGCGGAACGAAGACCCGGGCGGCGGGGGCGCCGCGGGGTGCTGAGGCGTTCCGGCGGGGCCTGGCCGCGCCCGCCCAGTACGTCGAGCGTGAGCAGCGGACCGTCATTCCGCGTCAGCACGCCGAGCGGATCCTGGTCGAGGGCCAGGAGCACGACGTACGCCTCGGAGTATGGGTCTCGAACCAGAATGAGCCGCCGCGACAAACTGAGCGGCGAACAGCTCGCCCAGCTCGCCGCGTTGGGAGTGGACTGGGTTTGACGACACGGTGACCGCGTGAACGACGGGTCGTTGAACCGCCGTCAAGTGAAGTGCACACGAGCCCCGGGACGGCTACAGCCCCCACTCCCGGGGCTCTGTGCTGCGCCGACCGCCGGGCTCCATCGCGCGGACGCCCCGGCGGCCCGCGCAACCACCACACCCACGGCGCCCATCCCCGCGGCACCCACACACCAAGCCCCCACCCTCTTCGCGAACACCAGCGCCGCGACGCGGAGCTGACCGGACAGATCCGGGCGATCCACGCCGAGTCCGGCGGGATCTACGGCTCGCCGCGCGTGCACGCCGTCCTCAAACGGGAGGGCGCTCGGGTCGGCCGCAAGCGGGTCGAGCGATTGATGCGCGAGGCCGCCCTCGCCGGGATCAGCCCCCGACGGGGCGGCTTCACACGTCGCGACCCGAAGGCCACCCTCGCCCCGGACCTGGTCAACCGTAACTTCACCGCGCCCGCGCCGAACCGGCTGTGGGTTCACCGACCTGACGATGAGCAGGGCAGAGCGACGCAGGCGTCGGCAGCGGTGAGATGCCCGGCAAGTGCTGCCGCAGCGATCCACCTGGGCACCGGCATGTGAAGTTCCCTTTGCCCCATGGGAATCGACCGATCGCCGTGGGATATTTCGGTTATCCAAATCAGGTGCCAGGCAGCACGGGGGCGTGGATGACCAGCCGATTCAAACCACTGACTGACGACGACCCGAAGACCGTCGGCGGATACGGCTTACGCGCCCGCCTCGGAGCCGGTGGCATGGGGCGCGTCTATCTCGCCTTCACCCCCGGCGGCCGGGCCCTCGCAGTCAAGGTCGTACGGCCCGACTATGCCGAGGACGACGAGTTCCGCCGCCGGTTCCGCAAGGAGATCGACGCCGCGCAGCGCGTACAGGGCCTCTACACCGCGCCCGTCGTGGACGCGGACAGCGAGGCCAGTCTGCCCTGGCTGGCCACCGCCTATGTGCCGGGGCCCTCGTTACACCAGGCCGTCATGGAGCACGGCCCACTCCCGATGCTCACGGCGTTCCGCCTCCTCGCGGGCGTGGCCGAGGGGCTCGCGGCCATCCATGCATGCGAGCTGATCCACCGCGATCTCAAACCGGCCAACATCCTGCTCGCCGAGGACGGCCCTCGCGTCATCGACTTCGGCATCGCCCACGCCGCGGATGCCACGGCCCTCACCAGTACCCATGTGCGCATCGGTACGCCCGCGTTCATGGCGCCCGAACAGATCCGCGGCCGCTCCGCGAGCCCGGCCACCGATGTGTTCGCCCTGGGCAATCTCGCGGTGTTCGCCACGACGGGACGTACCGCCTTCGGCGAGGGCAATCCGGACGCCCTCTTCTACCGAATCATCAACGAGGAACCCGAGCTGAGTACTTGCCCCACCGAGCTCCGCGTCATCGTCGAGCAATGCCTCGCCAAGAAGCCCGGGAAGCGACCTCCCGTCGGAGAGATAGTGGATTACGCGCGCCGCCAGACCCAGGGCGAGACGATGAGCCTCGCCGGGTCCTGGCTGCCCGAGCCGGTGGTAACGTCGCTGGCCGGATACGGCACGGCCAAGTACGGGAAGACCGCCAAGACGAAAGCGGAGTCCGCCACCAAGGCGAAGCCGGCAGGGGCGACCAGCGGGGCCAAGAAGGCCAAGACCACCACCCAGCCCACGGCCAGGCCGGCTGCAGGAGGCGCCAAACCCCCAGCGAAGCAAGGAACTTCGGGAGCCTCGGCGGTTGGCTGGCTGGTCGGCATCGGGGTCATCGTGGTGCTCGTCATCGGCCCGCAGAAGGTGCTCGACTGGGTCAAGTCAGACGGCAAGCCGGCGGCGCACGCGACGCCAGCCTTGACATACCCGGCGAAGTCCCCGACCGGTACGGATGCGAACACGGGTGTGCTCCCCACCGAGACGAGGACGACCGACCCGGGCTGTGAGCGGGCACACGCGGCGATACGAAGCAACAACGTAACCTTCGACAAGGCATCCACCGCCTCATTGAGCTCCCTGGCGTCGAACCTCGACGCGGCGGCAGACGCCGCGCACGACCCCAAGGCGCGCACCGCGATCCGCGCGCTTGCCAATGACAGCCGGTCCATGAGCGACAGCTCGGCCAAATTCCAGGATGCGATCGACCAGAAGGATCCCGCTCAGTCCCAGGTCTACTCGGACGCGTTCAGTGCCGGGTTCACGCAGTGGAAGAGTGACGCGGAAACTTTCAAGTCCCAGTGCCCCTAGCTCAGCCGGATCGTGATCCAGAACATGCTCAGCGCAACGGCGCCACTGGAGAACCCCGGACAGTCCCCGACCGTCGTGGCAGCGCTGCGCGCCATCGCGGGCGGGCTGGAGACCGACGTGCTCGTGCGATTACGGCGGAAGATCGCATAAGCGGGTCGGCTCTGGCACCGCGAGGACCGCCGGCACTGAGTCATCGCCCGTCGCAGTGTCCGCGGGCCCGAATGGATGCCCTGGCGGAAGCCGTCGCCGAGCTTCACGGCGGCCGGTGCGGCGGAGAGAAGCGGGAGGCTCGCAGGAAGGTTCGGATCGGGTGCAGCCGTGCTGCCGTCCCACGCGTATAGGAGGCGACATCGCACTTCAGATGGGGGACTTCATGCACCAGAATCGCTCTGTCGGCCGGGCCCGCGGTCGGATCGGCGCCGCCGTCACGGTTTGCCTCGTCATGCTCCCCGTCGTGGGCTGCTCGGCGAGCTCCGGCGGTCACGCGACTGCGGGAGAGCCCGGCTCCCGGGCTTCCGTGGCGCCGGCGAATGCCAAGGACAGCGGCGCACCGGGCGCAGCGCCGGACGCGTCGGCGGCCTCGTCGACGCCCGAGCCCGCCGCGCTCGCCAAGGCCCAGGTGCACATAGCCGACGGGCAGACGGTCGGTGTGGGTATGCCGATATCGGTCACCTTTCCCGAGCCGGTCCCCACCGCCGACCGCAAGGCCGTGGAGAGACTGCTGCGGGTGCAGACATCGACGGGCACGACGGGCGCCTGGAGCTGGGTGAAGGGCCAGAACCTGCGGGACGGCCAACGCGTCGACTTCCGCCCCAGGACCGCCTACTGGCAGCCCGGCACCAAGGTCACGCTCCATGTCGGCTCCCAGACCACGCGCCAGTTCACCATCGGCCGGTCTCTGATCGCCTCGATCGACGTGGACGCTCACATGATGACGGTTCGCGCCGACGGCAGGACGACGCGCATCCCGGTCACCACGGGACGGCCGGGCCTGGACACCTGGAACGGCACGATGGTCGTCATGGACAAGGCGCCCAAGGTGCACATGGACTCCCGCACCGTGGGCCTCGGCGACGCGTACAACGGCGACTACTTCTGGGCCGTCCACCTGACCGCATCAGGAACGTACGTGCACCAGAATGAGCGGGCGGACACAGAGGCAGGACGCCACAACGTCACCCACGGCTGTGTCGGGCTGGCCACCGACGGGACCGCCCGCACGTTCTACGACCAGGCTCGGGTCGGCGACGTTGTCACCGTCTCCGGAGGCAAGAAGGACATCGTCGCGACCGGCAACGGTTACGGCGACTGGAACCTGACCTGGGAGCAGTGGCTGGCGCAGAGCGCCGCCGGGGAGACCGCGACCGCATGAGCCTCACCGCACCACCGCACACCCCGCGCCCAAAGCCGTAAGAGGAGAGCACGACAAGGTGACCGAGGACGAGTTCGAGGTCTTCTACACGGCTGCCTATCCGCGTCTGATCGGCCAGTTGTACGCCCTGACGGGCGACCACGCCGAGGCTCAGGACGTGGTGCAGGAGGCGTTCGTGCGAGCCTGGGACCGGCGTGCCTCGGTCCTGTCCGGCGACCAGGCTCCCGAGGCGTGGCTGCGCACGGTGGCTCATCGCCTGGCGATGAGCCGGTGGCGGCGGGCACGGCACTGGTGGGACCTGGTTCGGGGCGAGACGGCGACGCGGCTCGTGCCCGAACCAAGCCCCGATCACGTGGCGTTGTCGGAGTCGGGCGGGCGGGCTCCAGGAACTGGGCCGTCACCTTCACCGACCACAACCACCAGCAGCGGCTCCTGCTGTTCGAACTGACCGCCGCCGACCTTCCCGACGTCGGCGAGGATCACATCTTCGGTGCTGTCGGAGTCGCGCCCGCGTCGGGCAAGCCGGTGTATGACGCTGTCAGGCTCGGCGCGCAGGTGCATATCAAGGGCGGGCAGCAGTCGGAGGAGCCGCCCTCGAATTCGGCGTGCATCGACCGCCAGCCGGTCAAGGGCGGGCACTGAGCCTGCCCCGGTCCGTACGCCTGCGGGCACTCTTCACTCCAGGCCCTCCGACTGGGCGCGGACGAACGGTCGCGTGTCCGCCACGCGAGAGGCGACTCTCCCCCGCGCGTGCCGGTTGTCATGTGCCAAACGAGCCCATCGCGGCAACGGCCTGTCCTCACATACCGAGGACATGAGGGCACAGGCCGTCTCGGACACTGGGCCGTCGAGGTCCGGCTCACTCCGGTCCGATGGCCCGTTCACCGGTCTGGGAGCCAGGTCCGATTGTCAGTGGTGGGTGAGACGGTGGATCCATCGAGTTCGGAAAGAACAAGAGGGGGATTTGCCATGTCCGGAAGCCAGAACTACATCAACCACGTTGCTCTCGTGTTGGATGCCAGTTCGTCGATGTCGCACCTGAGTAGCAAGGTCGTCGAGGTCGCCGACCAGCAGATCGCGTACCTTGCCCGGCGATCGGGGGAGCTGGACCAGGAGACCCGCGTGACGGTGTACGTCTTCGCGGACAAGGTGGAGTGCGTCATCTACGACAAGGACGTGCTGCGGATGCCGTCGCTGAAGCAGCTGTACCGGGTCGGTGGGATGACGGCGCTGCTGGCGGCCGCGCTGAAATCGCAGGGAGAGCTGGCGCAGACCGCTCAACTGTACGGCGACCACAGCTTCCTGACGTTCGTCCTGACCGACGGGCAGGAGAACGCAAGCCATCGCTGCCCCGATGCACCTGCCAAGAATCCGCGTGAACTGGTGGCGGCCGTCTCCGACATGATCGCGACGCAGGACGACAACTGGACGCTGGCCGTCCTTGTGCCGGACCAGATGGGCAAGCGCGAGGCCATGCAGTGCGGGTTCCCGAAGGACAACATCGCCATCTGGGACGCCACGAGCACCCGGGGTCTGGAGGAGGCCGGGCAGGTCATCCGGCAGGCCACCGAGAACTTCATGGTGGGCCGCACCCAGGGCATCCGCGGATCGCGGGCGGTGTTCTCCACGGGCTCGGAGGCGGTCAACAAGGACACCATCAAGGCGGCCGGTCTCACCCCCGTGGACCCGTCGGAGTACCAGCTGATACCGGTGGCTCGTGACGCGGCGATCCGCGACTGGGTCATCGAATGCGGGCATGCCTACCGCACCGGTTGTGCGTTCTACCAGCTGAGCAAGACGGAGAAGATCCAGGCGCAGAAGCAGATAGCGGTGCTCGAGAAGAAGACGGACCGGGTGTACACGGGCCCCGAGGCCCGCGCCCTGCTCGGCCTGCCGAACACCGAGGCCCGCGTCAAGCCGGACCACAACGACGACTTCACCATCTTCGTGCAGAGCACCAGCGTGAACCGGAAGCTCGTGGCTCACACCCGACTCCTGCTGATGATCTGACACCCCCGGAAGCCCCGTCCCGGGAGGGGCCCGTCCGGAGGGCCAGTACATACGTGTCGTGGGGATTCCGGTTCGACCGGTAGGGATGAGCTCGCAGCGGATAGTAGGGCCGAGGCTGTTGGCTCCCCTGGCCATGCGGCGCCGACGCGCTCGGAATCGGGGGCGGGTGAGGCGGCCGCGCCGAGCTCGCGACAGGCGGCCTTGTCGCGCAGGCCGTGCCGGAGCGCGATGACGAACTCGTGCATTACGGAGACCAAGGCTCGCTTGCCGTCACGTCCGGCACGTCCCATTTCAGCGTTCCAGGCTGCTTACATTTCCCCAAGCCAAGAGCATATTCCTCGTTCCACCGTCCCAAATTGGCCCTGCTCTGTGGCGCCCGGAGCGGATCCACCCGCAAGCTGGAGATCGTCAAGTCCCCCTCCCCCGCTGCCACTTCGACCTTCCGTTGAGTCACGCCGATCTTCCGACGGCCGCACTTCGCAAGCGGGGCGGGGCGGACTTCATGTGTCCGCTCCAGGGCACCGACCTCAAGGAGAACGTTCTTGACCACTCAGCTTCGACATGGCGCCCGCCCGCGGGTGTTATTAGCCCTGATGGCGGCACTGTGCGGGATGATCGGCGCCACCATACTCGGTACGACCCCGGCGGCAGCGGCCGATCAGCGTCACGCGATCTACGCCATCGCGCACCGGGTCGACACCCTGGACGGTGTGGACGCCGCGCTCAACCATGGTGCCAACGGCATCGAGATCGACGTGTGTGCCTGGTACAACCCGAACGAATGGCGCGCCTATCACGACTGTTCCTCGGCCGGTGAGAACCGGTACGGCCCCAGCTTCGACAGCATGATCGACCGCATCGTCTCCAATGCCAAGACCGGACGCCGGCTGGCGCTGGTCTGGCTGGACATCAAGGACCCCAACTACTGCGGAGAAGCACCCAACCGCACCTGTAGCGTTGCCGGTCTGCGCGACAAGGCCCAGAGGCTGACGGCTGCCGGGATCCAGGTGCTCTACGGCTTCTACGAGTACCACGGCGGCAGCACCCCCGACGTCGGCGGCAGGGGCTGGAAGAGCCTCGAAGGCAAACTCGGCCCGCTGGAGGGCATCACGACGACCGGGACCCGCGACCAGGCTCAGGGCGCCTTCAACCGGTCCGGCTCCGGATTCCCGGCCGGTCACCGGGCAATGGACTACGGCGACAGCGACATCACCAAGGGGTTCGGCAACTGCACCGAAGCCACCTGGAACACGTGCGCGGAACTCAAGAAGGGCGCCGGGGACCGTGCCGCCGGAAAGCTCGCGGCCACGTTCTCCTGGACGACCACCTACAACGACCCCTGGTACGTCGACAAGCTGCTGGGTGACGCACATGTCGACGGCATCATCGCGGGCTACGGCGCCTTCACCGGAGTTCGCGAGTACGACAACAGCTGGCAGTGCGCCAACGCCATCAACCTCGTACGCGACTGGGTGAACCACCACAGCTCCACCCATCGCATGGCCACCAGCGGCGACCGCCTCTTCAGGTAGCGGACGCCCCGAGCCGGGCCTGTACAGCCCTGCGCACATCGGCCCGCCCAGTCCGTCGGTCCGGACCCCGGCTTCCGGGCCCCGGACCGACGGCCTCGCCTCAGCAGACAATGGGGTTTCCAGTGCGTCGACGGGCTGATGCGTCATGCGCAACTGGGCGGCGCCCCCGGACGGTCGACTTCCTGGACCGCCGGCGGGTGCAACGGCCGGGCCGCAGACCCCCGGCCAGTGTGTGCGCCCGCCGCAGTCCCTCCGGGCGCCCCCGGGCAATGACAGCCGGATTCAAAGAACGGGCGGAGGCGGGGGCCCGCTCCCCCGCCCCACTTCATCGGAACCGTCAGGCCCCGCACCGACGCCCTGTCAGACGGAACGCGCCCGCGCGGTGGACTCCAGTACGGCGGTCAGAAAGCGACGCACCGTCTCCAACTCGCCCGCCTCGAAACCCTCGGCGACGGACACCACCTCGCCGATCACCGGCCCGAAGAAGGCCGACCCGAGTTCCGTCGCCTTCTCCTCCACCTCCAGAAGCACGCGTCGCCGGTCGACTGTGTCCCTGCTGCGCCGGAGCAGTCCGAGCCGCTCCAGCCGATCCACCAACGCGGTGGTCCCGGCGGAGTTCAGGCGCAGTTGCTCGCCGAGCCAGCCGGGCGTGGCCCGGGTACCGGACCGTGCCGCGTCCAGAAGGTGGATCAGCGCCCGCACATCAGTGGGATGCAGCCCGTGGCGCGCGGCGAACTCGGCGCCGAGTCCATCGAATTCCACCGTGACCGCGCGCAGCAGGTGCACCAGCCGCATCGTGGGGCTCTGATCGTCCATTCACAACTCCTTCGGGCTCCTGCAATAATATCTCGTTGACCGAGATTATCGATCAGCGAGAGGTATGCTAGTGCCACTCTCCTCCTTCGACCTTGCCTACGACGCCCTTCGGACGCGCTGGCCCGAAACAACTGAGGAACGCGACATCGCCACGCCGTACGGGCGCAGTCGAGTCCATGTGTACGGCCCGGAGGGCGGCACTCCACTCGTGCTGCTGCCCGGCGGCTCGGCCACCGGCCTGGTGTGGTTCGCCAACGCACCGGCTCTCGGCGCGAGATACCGGGTCCACGCGGTTGATCTCCTGGGCGACGCCGGCCGCACCCAAAGAGGGGGAACACCGCTGAAGCGCGCCGACGATCTGACAGCGTGGCTGGACGCGCTGCTGGACGGACTCGGGCTCGCCCGTACGCATCTGTGCGGTCACTCCTACGGCGCCTGCCTGGCCGTCAAGTACGCGCTGCATGCGCCGCAGCGCATCGACCGTCTCGCGCTCATCGACCCCACCCAGGTCTTCGCCGGGTTCCGCCCCGGCTACCTGCTACGCGCGCTGCCCGCCCTGATCCGCCCGAGTCAAGCCCGTGCCCGTGCCTTCCTGGCCTGGGAGACGGCAGGCACCCACCCGGACGAGACCTGGCAGCGCCTCTATGCACTGGCCACCACCGTTCCCGGCCGCAAGCTCATCGTCGGCGGCCGCGCCCGAGCCGACGGCCTGCGCATGCCGGTCCTTGTCCTACTCGCGGAGCGCAGCCGCACCCACCACGCTGTCAAGGTCGCCGCCCAGGCCCACCGGACGCTCCCACAGGCCAAGGTGACACTGCTCCCGGGAACCACCCACCATTCCCTGCCGCTCACCGATCCAGGCCCCCTCAATGACCAGTTGATGGACTTCCTGGGCTGACAGCGCCCAGCGCCACGGCTGTTGGGTTGCCAGAGCAGTGATCACGAGTCCGGTCCTCCGTGCGGCAACGAATCGCGTAGACAACCGGTGAGACCGGTGAGCGAGCGCACGTCTTTCAGGACGGCGGCCGGGGGGAATCCGGCGCTCTGCGGCAGAGCCGCCACGCACACCGGCTTGCCCGCGTCCCTGATCTTCTTCACGAGCGCATCGGCGTCGGACTTCGGCAACTGGCGCTCGGCCCGCGGATCGACGTACACGGGGCTCTTCTCCAGCGCGTCGGTCACTGCGCCGGTGCCGCTCGCAGCGTGCGCGGGTCCGGATGCAAGTGCAGGTGGCGGGGATCAGAACGACGGCGAGCGCGAGCAGTAGCCCGGCCAGAGTTGGTTGCCGGGCTCGGTCCTGCGGCCCGGTGCGGCCGATGCCGCGCCCCGCATCCACTACTCCCCCATCGAGACGGCGCGCGCCGACCCTGCGGACCACACCCCATCCAACCAGCCCGCCGCCGCGCGCCGTTCACCCCCCCCCACGTCCGCGGGCACCCCATGTCTTGGATTGCGCAAGCATGCAACTATGATGCCGGGGCGAGGCCCTCACGTTCTCTTCCAGCCGGGTGGCCATCACGCAACGGCACCACTGAGGATCATGAACGGCCTGAACGGGGACACTCCATGCGATATCTGGTACGCGACCGGATGCTGGCTTTCCACGAGGAAGCGTGGGTAGAGACCGAGCACCGGGAAAAGCTGTTCAAGGTCAATCGCAAACTGCTGCGTCTGCGAACCACGTTCGACTTCGTGGACACCCATGGCAACCAGGTCGCGAGCATCGTCAAGAAGGCCCTCACACTGCATCACACCATCCTGATCAAGCAGGACGGCGAGATGGTCGGCGTGATCAGCAAGCGGGCGTTCCGTATGTTCGGGGACCGCTTCAAGATACGTTTGAACGACGGCCGCAGGCTGCGCATCACGGGCAACCTCTGGGATCGCGAGTTCGACATCCAGCACGACGGCACCACCCTGGGTCACATCTCTCGCCGCTGGTTCACCATCCGCGACGCCTACGCGGTCGACGTGATGAGCCAGCCCGACGCGACACTGCTGATCATCCTGGCCGTGTGTGTGGACCACATCATGGAGGACCGCAAGGGCGAACGCCTCACCAATATCTGACGCACGGCCATGTGACGCGCGCCCCTTCAATGGCGCCGAACCGGGGGAGAACAACCACACCATGATGGGTCATTCCCATGCCGTCAGCGGCGCGCTGCTCTTCGCGGGCGCCGCACCCTACCTGCCGCCGATGGTGCTCCACACCCATCTGGCGCCGCAGGAGATCCTCATGGGCACTGTGCTGTGCGCCGGCGCCGCCCTGCTGCCCGACCTCGACCATCACGACGGGACGATCGCCAACTTCCTCGGCCCGGTCTCCCGGCAGCTCTGCCGGTTCGTCGCCTGGATCTCGGGCGGTCACCGCCACGCCACCCACTCCCTGTTCTTCATCGCCGCCATGGTTCTCGGCAGTTGGGCCGGGATCGCCTATTTGGGGCGGCCGTTCACACTTGGCATCACCTTCTTCCTGCTCGCCCTGGCTGTGCGAGCGCTCAACCTGTGCCCACCCGGCCACGGCTTCCACGCCTGGGGCACCATCGTTGCCATGTCCGCCCTGGGCACCGCGGCGATCGCCAAGTTCATCCCCTCCACGCCCGGTTGGCTGCCCTACGCCATCGGCCTGGGCTGCCTGGCCCATCTACTCGGCGACTCCATCACCAAACGCGGCGCGCCGTGGCTGTGGCCGCTCAAGACCCGGTACGAAATCGTGCTGATCAAACGCAGCGGCAACAAGGTGGAGACCGAGATACTGACCCCGTTGATGGGCATTGCCACCATCGTGCTGCTGTGGCTGACCGTCCTTGCGCCGCACCCCCTGAGCTGAACCACCCGACCACAGCGGCGGTCAGGTGGGGCCGTCCACGGGGGACATTCTTGGTGGATCGAGCCCCGCACATGGCTGCGGGGATGGGCGCCGTGGGCGGTCAACTTCCCCCGGATCGCGGGAAGTCAGCGGCCGAGAGCCATCTGAACGATCTTGACGATCACCAGTTTCATCGCGATGAACAAATAGGTGGCAGGGCGCCCATGCCGAGCTTGCGGGCGGTGGACATGGTGGGCGTGGTCAGCGTCTCCAGCGGGGGCATCCGCCAGTTCTGCCGGCCGGCGCGGTCGATGGGATCTTCCTTGGCGGTGGTGCGACGGCGGGTGAAGGAGTACTCGGCGGCCACGATCCCGGCGATACCGAAAGAAGCGCGCCCAATTGGTCGGCGAGGCAAGGAAAGCGCACCCAGCATCCGTCTCCGCCCAGCTCTGGTCCCGAACCTACTGTGGAGTAAGGTGACCGCGTCAGCGAAGGAGGCGTCACGGCACCGTCAAATCGGTCCCCGCTGTATCTGGCCGGACTGCTCGCCGGGGCAGCGGTGGCGCACTGCGCCGTCCCGAAGCAGTTCGACTCGCTCGTACCGCGGGCTCTGCCGGGCTCTCCTCGTATGTGGACCTACACCAGCGGCGCCGTCGAGCTGGCGCTGGCGGTTGGGCTCACCGCGCCGCGGACCCGCCGTGCCGCCGCGCTGGCCACCGCGGGGTACTTCGTCGCGGTGTTCCCGGCCAACGTGCAGATGGCCGCCGACTGGTGGCACCGCCCCGCGCCTTTCAGGGCGGTCGCACTGGGGCGGTTGCCGCTGCAGGTACCGCTGGTCCGGTGGGCCCTGGGCGTGGCGAAGAACGAGGGGGGCCGGTCGTGAGCCGTCGTATCGAAGTCGGAGACACAGTCGAAGACTTCACGCTCCCCGACGAGACCGGTACCGCGCGCGCCCTCTCGGACCTGCTGGCCGACGGGCCCGTGGTGCTGTTCTTCTACCCGGCGGCGCTGACTCCCGGTTGTACTGCCCAAGCCTGCCACTTCCGCGATCTCGCGGCGGAGTTCGCCGCCGTCGGTGCACACCCCGTGGGGATCAGTGCCGACCCCGTCGACCGCCAGCAGCAGTTCGCAGAGCGCCACACCCTGGGGATGCCGCTGCTGTCCGACCCCGACGGCGTGGTGCGTGCGCGCTTCGGCGTTGCCCGGGGTTTCTCCCTCGCGCCCACCAAGCGCGTCACGTTCGTCATTGGCCGGGACCGCACGGTCATCGAGGTGATCCGCAGCGAGATCAGGATGGGCGTACACGCCGACCGTGCGCTCGCCGCGCTGCGCGCGCAGCACTGAGGGGCCGCCCCCGCTCCGGGCTGACCTACTTCGCCTTGCCACACTCAGGGCGGTGACAGCTCTGTTGTCACCCACGGATCCGCCGGTGCTCAGACCGCGCCGGGCAGCCTGACCTCCAGCATGCCTTCCTCCGTCAGCCGGGTTTCGAAGGTCGGCTGCGGTGCCGTGGCCGGGCCCCCAACGTTCCGGCCGTCCGCCAAGCGGAAGACACTGCCGTGCCACGGGCACTCGACGCACCCGTCGGCCACCTTGCCCTGGGACAGGGGACCCGCCATGTGGCTGCACCGGTCGACCAGGACGTGGAATGCGCCGTCCCGCTCCCGGACCACGAGCAGAGGGACCCCGCCCAGCATCCGCCGGACCGCCTGCCCCTCGGAGAACTCCGCGGCGCTGCCCACCGGATGCCACCCCGGCTCCACCAGGTGGTCGATCGGCTCAGTCTTGTTGGCACCCACCGCCTGCCGATAGGCCAGATGGCCCCCGATCATTCCGGCGACGCTGGCCACGGTCAGCCCGGCGAACCCCAGGAGCCGGCCGAACACCGGCTTGCCTCGGCCCCGTACCACCCAGGAGCCGGCATACAGGCCGATGGCCACGCCGTTCGACACCGCGTGCACCACTCCGGTACGCAACTGCCGCTCGGGCTGCTCCGCCCAGTCCACCCACCCCGCCCAAGCAGCCGGAACGGCGGAGACGACCCCCATACCCACCAGCAGACGCGCATTGCGCCCTGCGCCCGGCACGAGGTCGAGCACCGCCGCGGACGTCCACGCACCGATCGGCACCTGTACCAGCACGGGGTGCAGCGGATGTCCGATCGGCCGCCCCTGAAGGACAGCGCGGTACGGACCCAGGGGCAACGCACGGACAGCCCTCTGCAGCGGACCAGTGATCTTGTCCAGCTGGTTGGCGTCACCGAGCGCGTCCAGAGCCTTGAGCAGGCTCTGAGCCGTGACATCACGCCCTTCCCCGTGGCCTCGTCCCGGGGAGCCCACCCCGGCTGGCGCCGACCTCACTGACAGGAATCGCATGGGATCCGGTTAACCCGTGCGGCCTGAGCCCAAACAGCGAACCGGCCGGATCTACCCGTACACGAACCCCATCAGCACACCGGCCCCGCCCACTGGCGGGTTCGACCACATGCAGGTACGAAGGCCTGTCTCACGCGGGGCTCGACAATATGGGGGCACCCCGCTCCGGGCTTGTCCGGCGCATCGTGGCCGACAAGAGCGCACGTGCCTGGACTTCGTTCGGCCTGCTGCTGCCAGTCGCGCTGACCTCGTCGGTGCCGGCTTCGCCTCCGACCTCGCTGCCACACTTTCGCGACATGTGACTTCGTGGACCTGCACCAAGTCCTCATCAACGTAGCCTGGGATGCCCCGTACCGCCCGCTTCACGACTCCTCGCGCCCGACGCAGGTCGCGCGGAGTGAACCTGTGAGCCTCAGCGTCCGCGCTTCTGTTATTCGTCCGTGCCGCGGTTAGGTGTCCGACGGCGGTCCGCGGCGTGCGCCTTCGGTCGGCCGGGCCGATTCTCCGGTGTGATGTCCGGCGGCCGTGGGGTTCCAGGCCCCGGCGGCTTCCGCTGAGGACCCGGCGCCATCCCGTTCCACCACCCCGCTGCGCAGGAGCAGTTGGACGGCCCCGAGCAGCACCGCGGTCGCAAGTGCGCTGTGCAGCAGCAGGGCGTCCAGGTGACCTGCGGAGAGGTAGGCGCCCACCGCGACCGCGGCCAACGCGCACACCGCGCGGTCCACCATGCTCTCGATCGACAGCAGTGTGGCCCGCGGAGCGTTCGCGGGCACCGCGTCGTTCACGAGCTTGCGCTGAACCGGGTACACAAAGCCGGTCGCGGCCGCGAAGAGGCAGAGCAGCGCGACGACGGCCCAGGGTCCGCCGAGCGCCATGGCCGCCAGGGTGCCCGCCAGCACGAGGCTGAGGATCGACACCCAGGCCACCGGCGTCAGGCAACGGCTCAGCCATTGAGGGCGGGCCGAGGCCACCGCCTCCGCCATCGTCATCGCGGCCAGCACCGCGCCGCTGGAGGCCTCCCCGATGCCGTGGTCCAGCAGGATCGGCTGGAAGAGGTTGACCTGGCAGATCCGGGACAGCGTGAAGACCGCCACGCCCTGCACCATCACCAGGCCCAGCCACGGCGACGAAGCCACGCAGCGCAACGCGGTACCCGCGTCCCGCAGAAACGCCCCGCCCCTGCGCCCTCCGTCCGCGCGGCCGGCGGCCGTTTCCCCCGTACGGCCGTCCGTTCCGGTAAGCCGTGGCAGCGCGACGGCGCAGGCGAGGGAGCCCGCGGCGCTGACGGCGCTGAGCACGTACGGGGCCGTGTGGGCGACCGTCATCAGGGGCCCGACCAGCGGCCAGCACACGACCTTCGCCGCCAGCCCCAGGGCCCGTGCGGTGCCCTCCGCCTTCAGATAGTGCTGGTCGCACTTCTCGGCCCGCAGCCCGTCGTACAAGTAGGCGCTCGCCGCTCCCGACGCGAGTGAACGGCCCAGGGCGATGGCGAGGAAGTGGAGAAGGAAGCCGGTGTAGGAGGCGCTGACCACCGGAGCCAGGTTCGCCGCCGTCATCACCACAGCGCCCGCCCGCAGGCAGTTGCGGGTGCCGATCCGGTCGGCGATCAGCCCGGTCGGGATCTCGAACAGGCAGAAGGCCACGTAGTAGATGCTCTGGATGCCGAAGATCTGCCCGTCCGAGAGGCCGGCCTCCCTCTGGTACGCGTAGAAGACCGGCATCCACCACAGCAGGTTGAACAGCAGCTGGAAGCCGTAGCTGAGGCGGATGAGCCGGTGGGCGGTGGGCGTGAGCACCCCCTCGCCGATCTCCGCCGCCCCGGTGCGCGCGCTCACAGCGCGTACGGGCGGATCTGGACCAGCCGGAAGTCGCCCCGCTCGGTCATCAGCCACTCGATGTCCAGCGGCTTGTCCACATCCGACCCAGCTGAGTGGCCGTCGGCTTGGGACTCGCTTCGAGTCCCGCCGAGGTCGGCCCCGCTGAAGTGGGACTGAAGGAGCCGCCCGGTCAGGGACAGGTCGGCGAGCCGGACGCGGGTGGCGGCGGGCAGTCCGTCGCCCCAGGAGCCGAGCGCGACGGTGCGGCCGCCGCCCTCCACCACGTTGTACAGGTACTGCTGCGGCAGGACCGAGCCGTCGACGACCTGTTCCGGGGAGCCGGGTGAACAGTTCAGGTAGACGTTGCGGAAGTCCGCGCGGCGGGTCGGGTCGCAGGTCACCAGGACGCCACCGAGCGAGGCGGGCACGTACTCCTGGATGATCACGCCCATGTAGGTGTCGTCGAGGGAGATCCCGACCTGGTGGCGCAGGCGCACGCTGCGCGGCGACACCAGGGAGGCCCACACCTGGCGTACTGCGTCCAGGAGTTCACTGGTGCCGTGGACGATGGTGACGGAGTCGTAGACGCCGGCCGCGGAGAAGCCCGGAAGGTCCTCGGCGTTGGACGAGGAGCGCACCACCAGGCGCCGGCTCGCGGTCGGCGGGGCCGGGAAGGCCTGGCTGATCCGGCGGGTGACGGACTCGGGGACGGGTGTGTGCCGGATCAGGTGCTGGAGTTGCAGGCACAGTGGGTCCAGGACGTCGGTCGCGTCGAGTTCGAGTGCCATCTTGAGTTTGCCGATGCCCTGTTGGAGGGCGGGCGATGAGGCGAGGAAGCGCTGCTGGAGGGCGAAGGGGAGCGCGACCCCCTCGGGGGCGCCGACCGTCGAGGCCACGAAGTCGGCTGCGCCGGCGCGGAGTTCGGCCGGGGAGGGCGCGTCGAGGCCGAGCCGGGCGGCGAGGTGCCCGTAGAGGTCGTCGCGCGGCGGGCGGGGCCGCCCGTAGAAGGTGGTCAGGTCTGCCGTGCGGCTGTCGAGTACGTGGTGCAGCTCGCCGAGGTTGGCCGCCTTGGTGCCGTAGCGGTCGCGGTCGGCGCTGCGCAGCCGGTGCAGGGCCAGCACAGGGGCGTCTTCGAGCAGGGGCGGTTCGAGACGGATGCGCTGCTGGTGCCAGGCCGGCGGCCGCAGGACCGGTTCGTGGTCCAGCCGTTCCAGCGAGATCTCGTCCTCGCACACCCGGTAGCGGACCCATGCGCCGTCCAGGCCATCCTTCTCGACGCGCTGCTCCAGATCGCGCACGATCGCGTTGGGTATCCCCCAGCCGGAGGCCAGGACGTTGGTGTGCGAGAGCGGGGTGATCGGCGCGGTGTTGAGGAATCCGGCCACCCTGGGAACATCGTCCGGCAGGCACGGCATGGCGACGATGTCCGCCCAGCCGAGCCCGGCCTCCGCGGCCGCGTACTCCTCGTTCGTCGGGAAGAACCGCAGCCGCCCGGTGGCCTCACCGGGGTTCAGCGGCGTCCGGACGCGGGAGCCGAAGAGTTCGTGGCTCAGAATGCGAGGCACGCGCAGTTCGCTGATCGCCGCCAGTTCATCCTCCTGCCTGTGGTTGGCGGGCTTGAGCAGCACCGGGAGCCTGCCGTCGACCCTCATTGTGACGAACTCATAGAAGAATTCCAGGAGTTCACCGTTCATGGTGTCGGCCTCGGTGGTCTCCAGGACGAGGAAGGTCCGTTCGCGGCCCTCCGTGTCCCGGTCGGTGTGCAGGGACAGCACACCGAGCAAGAAGCGACGCTTGGGGTCCGTGTAGACGGAGGCGTTGAACGCGTCCAGGTCCGCGTCCAGTTCGGCGAGTTCCATGCCGAGGACGCGGGTGGCGATGTAGTTGACGTGGAAGGGGTGCGCCGCCGTATCGAGCAGGTGCCAGGTGTCGTTGGCACGGTCGACGACGACCTTGAGATAGGGGTGGCCGGCCAGCACCCCGGAGAGGGTGCGAAAGAGCGGCAGGGAGAGGTTCTCACCGACGACCGTACGGTCCGTGGCCGACTCGGCGGGATCGGCGAACGGCTGGGCGCTCACGCGGAGACCTCCTCGGGCCGCGCTGCGGGCAGGACCCGTGGCAGGGCGTCCACCAATGTCTCGAAGTCCCGGAGCACCGTCCGCGCGTCGGTGGCGGAGAGCAGGCACAGGGCCGCCATGGTGTTGGCGCCCGCCGCGGGGTTGTAGACCGGTACGACCCTGCCGTCGGCGAGCGAGCTCTCCGCGACCACCGACAGCTCGCTGCCCCGGCTGAGAGAGACGTTTTCGGCGACGGCCGGGAAGTCCCAGACCTTGCGGTCCCGCCAGGCCTCTCCCTCGCCGTCGACGGCGAGGACGACGAGGGAGCCTGCCGCGCCGCGCGCCTGCGCCGGGGTGCGGGCCCGCTCGGGCCACTGGGCCGGGCGGCCGACGAGGTGGTCGACGAGCATGCCGATGAGGTCGAGTCCGAAGACGTCCTCGATCTGCGGCACCGTCATCGCGCCGCCGAACCGGGCGGCCGTCTCGATCAGCCACATGCTGCCGTCCGCGCCGAGCTTGATCTCGGTGTGCGTCCCGCAGTCGCGCAGGCCGAGGGCGTCTACGGCTTCCCGCGCGAGCCCCACCACGCGGTCTTGGGCGTCCTGGGACAGCGGGGCGGGGGTGATGCCCGCGCGCTCGGTGAACGGCTCGACCGTGGGCATCCGGCCGCTGAGGCAGACCGGGTGGAAGGTGCCGTCCGCCACGATGCCCTCGACGCTGACATAGTCGCCCCAGCCGGGTTCGTCGAACCAGTCCGACGCACTGCCGGTCACGATCTGTTCCACCACGAAGTGGCCCTGCGCTTCTGCGACGTGGAGTTCGGCGTATCCCAACTGGGCCGATTCGGCCATGACTTCACGCGAGCGCCGCCAAGCGGCGGACACCTCGTGCGGGGAGCGGATGATCTGGTGCGCGGTGGAGCCCGCGCTCCAGGCCGCCTTGAGGAGCAGCGGGAAGGACAGGGCACCGGCCGCCTCGTACAGGTCCGCCTCGGTGGCGATGGCACGGAACTCGGGCTGCGGCAGATCGTGTTCCTGCCAGGTGCGGCGCATCAGCCGCTTGTCGCGGGCGAGCGCGGCGGCGCCGCCGGCCCCTGCGAGACCGAGCGCCTCGCACGCCTCGGCGACGGCCACGACGGCGTACTCGGAGAAGGTGAGCACCGCATCCGCGCCCACGGCCTCTGCCCGGGAGACGATCAGAGACACCAGATCGGAGCGCTGCGCGTCGGCGGGCGTCACGACCGAGGCGCACAGTCTCCGGGCGGAACCTGCCACGACGGGAGGAAGAGCGCTGAGCGCCAGCAGGTGCACTTCCGCCCTCGCGGCCGTCCGGGACAGGACGTGACCGAGCGGCGGACCACCCTTGGCATGCACTAACAGCACCTTGCTCACTGAAGTCCGTCTCCATTCGTCCGTGTCGATACGCGCCGTGGCCGTCGTACGTGTCATACGCGTCGCCGTGCTGACCGGTGATGCGCGCCGGTGCGGGAAATGTCCCGATGTACGTGTCAGGGCGTATTCACCCGCACACTCAAGAGGACCACGCCACTGGCGCTCACATCGCCCCGCAGGACGGCTGCGGTTCAGGCAAATGCCTGAGTACCAGGCCCAGTTGGGGCACGCGGAAGGTGCCGGGAGGGCTTGAGGGCCGCCCTCCACTTCGGCCGAGAACCGAGCTTGCGCGGGCCGGGGACGGGATACCCATCGCGATGTGACTGTGCGTCAGTCAGCTGCGTACGGCCTGCATAGGGACGGAGAGACCGCTGTGGACGATTCCAGTCTCAAGGCGCTTCTCGAACACCTTCCGGTGTTCTGGTGGGAGGTCGACGAGCCGTGGCAGGTACGGGAGAGAGGAGGCGGCGCCTTCGCCGACACGGGCACGGCGCAGCGTTTTCTCGACCGGATGCGTCAGGAACTCTCGGCCCCGGGTCACCCGGCGCGGGAGGACTGCTGGCAGACGAGGTTCGACGGCCGCACCTTCGATGTGAGCTGGCCCCTGGACGAGAGGGGCGTCCACGGCCGTACGCGCGGCCTCGCCGTGGAGGTCGACGCGCGCCCCGAGACCCCACGCCGGTACGCCGCCTTCGCGGGCCTGGTGAACCTCGCCCCCGCCGCCGCCTTCATCCGTGACTGCGACGGCCGCTACCTCTGGGCCAACCACGCGTACGCTCACCTCTACGGCACCGTTCCGGAGGAACTCATCGGCAAGCGCATCGAGGACTTCGACGCCCCCGCCGAGGCCGCCCAGTTCCGCGCCCTCGACCAGGAGATCCTCGGCCGGGGTGCACCGGTGCGCCACACCCTCGACTACCGGCGCCCGGACGGCAGCGCGGGACAGGCGGTGGGGCATCGGTTCCCCGTGCGGGAGAACGCACGGAGCTGCGTCGCCGGGATCTACGTGGACATCACGGACCACCTGCGCGCCACGGTCCAGCGGCAGGAGGCCGAGGACAGCCTGCGGGCCCTGCGCGATCACAGCGGCCTGCCCTGCGCACTGCTGTCGGCGAACGGGCGCGTGGTCAGGGCGAGCGCGGCGGCCGCCGAGCTGTTCGGCCTCAGCCTGCCCGACCTGGTCGGCCGCCGCGCGGACACCCTGCTCGCCCCCGAGCCCGGCCTCGACCGGCTGCACCACAGGTGGAACGGTCTGATAGCGCGCCGCACGCGACGGGTGGAGACGTCCGCGCTCCTCGTCGACGCCCAGGGACGGCAACGCCGTACACAGCTCCACCTGACGGCGGTCGGCCACTCCGGCGCCCGCGTCCGGCACGTCTGGGCCGTCGTCACCCACCAAAGTCTCCCGCATGAGGCCCATCCGTCCCTCACCGCGACGCAGATCCGCATCCTCTCCCTGCTGGCGGCGGGCAGCAGCAACGGCGACATCGCGACCTCGCTGAAGCTGTCCCGGCAGACGGTCGACTACCACCTCAGCCGCCTGCGGGAACTCCTGGGCGCCGACACCCGCCCCGCCCTCGTCGCCCGCGCCTACGTGCTCGGCATTCTCGCCCCCCGCGCGTGGCCCCCGCGCTCCGCCACAGCGGGCCATCCGCTCAGCACCGCCTGACGGGACGGGCGGCTCCGCCCCGCCATCCCGCCACCCGCTGGCGGGACTGACACGGTGGCCCCGGCGCTGGTGAGCCGTGTTGCGCGCTCCATCGCCCATCACACTGCACCCATGGATGGTGAGGAGCCTGGCTACAACTGTCGAGACGACTTCTCGGGAACGCAGATGCTGTCCGCCTGGGGCGCTCGGCTGCCGCTCGCCTGCCCAAGGAGCGCGAGGGCCTCCTCGGAGGCGGAGCCGGCGGGGGTTGTGCACACTGTGAGCACCTGCTCCGGTGAACGAGCGATCGACAGTGCCTGCTGTGTCACCGTCACCGCGCCGACGACGGGATGGTACAGCTCGTAGGACGCGGCATCGCACGGGGCCACCCGGTGGTCCTTCCACAGTGCGACGAACTCCCGGCTCTTCATCGTCAGTTCGCCGATCAGCTCCGCGAGCAGCGCGTCCTCCGGGTGCCTGCCGACGGCGATGCGCAGATTCCCGACCACCGCACGCGCCTTGCGCTTCCAGTCGGCGTACAGCTCCTGACAGTGCGGGTCCAGGAAGAGCATTCGGCTCATGTTCGGGCGTCGCGCAGGGTCGCTCGGGCCGAGGAAGTCCAGGTGGCCGGCCAGCAGGGCGTGCCCAAGGGCGTTCCAGGCCAGCACGTCGGTGCGGCGCCCGAGCACGATCGCCGGGATGCCCTCGACGGCGCGGAGGAGGTCGCGTGTTTCGTCGGCGAGCTTCTCGGGTCGCGGGCGGCGCGGCCGGGGAGCGTGGCGGGCGGCACCGGCGAGCCGGTCGAGGTGCTCGCGCTCGTGGACATCCAGCAGGAGAGCGCGGGCGATCGCGTCGAGCACCTCGGCAGAGGCCCCGCGGGACAGGCCCTGTTCCAGCCGTGCGTAGTACGAGACGCTGACGCCCGCCAGCTGGGCCAGTTCCTCGCGCCGGAGCCCGGCCACCCGTCTGCGGGGTCCCAGATCGCGCAGGCCGACGTCCTCGGGTCGCAGGCGCGCGCGTCGGGCTTGGAGGAAGGCGCCGAGCGGTCCGGGTGCGTTCATCACCCCAGTATTCGGTGCGCCACCGGATCCCAGCCACACCCTGCGAGGGGTAGGACAACACGGGAGTGGCGCGAGCCCGTCCACGTGCCCAGGCTTGGTCTCAATCGGCCAAGTACCCAGGCCTTGAGGACGGACCACATGGATCAGCATCCGGAGCAGATCGCCCTTGGTGACGTCACCGTCACCCGTATCAAAGAGTTTTACGGCTCGGCCGAGATGGCCCCGGGCGCGTTCTTCCCCGACAGCCCCGACGGGTCGTGGGGGCGAGCACCGCGACTGGCTGGCGCCCGACTTCTGGAACCCGCGGCCGCGAGATGATTCAGGCGGCCCTCTCCTCCCTCATGGATGCGGGTACCACTGCCGGAACGATCCGGTCCGACATCAGGGCGACCGACATGTTCGCCGCACTCGCGGGCATCGCCCTCACCTCGGCCAGGCCCGAGCAGCGCGAGCAGGCCGAACGCCTCCTCGACCTCACCCTTGACGGGCTGAAAGCTGCGCCGCGACCCCCGGAAAACTGACGGCAGAACCCTGAGACGTGATTCGGCCCGCACCGGTGGCCGTAAGGGCCACGGGATGACGGAATAGCTTTTCAGCGCCCTCAAGCCCGAATTCGTGCACCGAATTGCCTTTCCAATACGCGCACATTCCCACCGGGCGATCGTCTGCCGCATCGAGATGTTTCCCGATCAAAAGCGCCTCCGCTCCGGACTCGGCCACAAGACCCCCGCAGAGACTTCGCACCAACTGCCGTTGTTGGCGGCTCCTCCATCAGCAGGGGACGGATCGGGGCATGCACCCGAGACGTGAGGGCGGGGCCCCGGAGGGAGCCCGGCGAGTGGCTGGAGCGCGCGGTGACATCAAGCCACCCGCAGACGGTCCCGATCGGCGAATCCAGTCTCAAAGCTGAGCACAAGTTACACACATCCTCTCTACATTTTGGCTCCGATGGTCTAGGTTGTCCGTGCTTCAGCTGCTCGTGCACCAGAGAACCAAAAATGATCAATAGGTTCAGCGCTACGGACTGCCGGAAATCGCGTCCCGGCGACAGACGTGTGGGTGATCAATTCTTGATCCCGACAGGGGTCTTGGGTGCGGGGAACATCCGAGGCTTCGACGGGTTCCCGGGCGCCTGGAGAGTCGGGCGGGGCATGCGCGAGTGCGCTGCTGCCCAGGGGTGGGGTGTTAAGCGGCACTGGAATGGCCGGGATGTCATGCGCGGGGGGCGGGGGCCTCCCGAGGGGAGAAACAGTGCGGGGGGCGGGGCCTCCCGGGGGGAGGAACAGTGTTAGGCGAACACGTCGAACCACTGGCGACCTGGGGGGTCCTGTGCGGCATGGCGGCTTAGTCAGCCCGTCTCCGTCGGCGCGAAGACGTCTGGCGAACGGGGCAATCAGCCAACCCGCGATCGACTGGGAGCAGCGGTACCGCCGTACCGTGATCACCAGCGACACCCTGACCACCTCCTTCGTGGTGGTGGCGATCGGCCTCTTCTTCGGGGCCCGGGACGCGGCCAACTGGCATGAGAAGTGGGGAATCCTCACATTCGGCACCGAGCTGCTTGTGCTGGGAGCGCTTGCGGTGAGCCGGGCGTGGGCTCCGGCCGTGCTCGGCCAGGGCGCCGAGGAATTCCGCCGGCTCGGACGCTCACTGTCCACGGCAGCCGTCGTACTGGCGCTCGGCGGGATCGCCCTCACCTCGCGCAACATCAAACTCTGGATCTTCGTCGCGATCCCCGCGATCGCGCTCATCACCATGACGGAGCGGTATCTGCTGCGCCTCTGGCTGCACAAACAGCGCAAGGAAGGACGGTGTCTGCGACCGGTGCTCGCTGCCGGGAGTCCGGCCACCGTGCGCGACCTGATCACCCGGACCCGCAAGTTCCCGCACCTAGGCTGGCGGGTGGACGCGGTGTGCACGACGGACAGCCCCGGGCTCGACGGCGACCACCTGGACGGAGTGCCGGTCGTCGGCCGCCTGACGGACGTCGCGGGCCACGTCCGCCGCGACGGCTACCGTGTCGTCGCGGTGACGCCGGACCCGCACTGGTCACCGGACCGGCTTCAGCGGCTGGCCTGGAACCTCGAAGGCAGCGACGCGGAGATGGTCGTGGCCCCCGTACTGATGGAGGTGGCCGGTCCGCGACTGCATGTCGACGCGGTGCTCGGGATCCCGCTGCTGCGGGTGAGCATGCCGACCTTCACCGGGGGTCGCCGGGCGGTCAAGGAGGTCGTCGACCGGTTGGGCGCGGCGATCCTGCTCATGCTGTTCGCGCCGTTGATGGTGCTCGTCGGGCTGCTCGTCCTCCTGGACAGCCGGGGTGGGGCGTTCTACCGCCAGCGCAGGGTGGGCAAGGACGGCCGCGAGTTCACCATCGTGAAGTACCGCACCATGGTCGCCGGGGCCGACAGCGCACGGGCCGAACTGATGGATCTCAACGAGGGCGCCGGCCTGCTGTTCAAGCTCCACCGGGATCCGCGGGTGACCCGGGTGGGAGCGGTGCTGCGCCGGTACTCGATCGACGAGCTCCCACAGCTTTTCAACGTGCTCACCGGATCGATGTCGCTCGTCGGTCCGCGGCCCCCGTTACCGGAGGAGTCCGCTGCGTACGGCCCGGACATCCGGCGGCGGCTGCTGGTCAAGCCGGGACTCACCGGCCTGTGGCAGATCAGCGGACGCAGCGACCTGCCGTGGGACGAGGCGGTGCGCCTGGACCTGCGGTACGTGGAGGACTGGTCGCTCGCCCTGGACACAGTGATCTTGTGGAAGACGCTGCGTGCGGTGCTCTACGGGCAGGGGGCCTACTGATGTGCGGAGGGCCGCAACTCAACGGTCCCGCAGGCGCGCGGACCGCAGGCCGGCAGGGCCTGCCTGGGGGGAGGGACGGGTCGTGAAGGTCAGCGTTTTCGGGCTCGGCTACGTGGGCTGTGTGTCGGCCGCGTGCCTGGCCGGCATGGGGCACGAGGTCATCGGTGTGGACGTCAACCAGGTGAAGGTCGACCTGGTCAACGACGGCAAGGCCCCGGTGGTCGAGGAACGGATCGGGGAACTCATCTCCGATGTGGTGCGGACCGGAGCGTTACGCGCCACCGGCGACGTCCGCGAGGCGATCATGGGCAGCGAGGTGTCGCTGGTCTGCGTGGGCACTCCGTCGGAGCCCAACGGCAGCCTGTGCACCACGTACTTGGAACGGGTCACCGAGCAGATCGGCGCCGTGCTGGCCGAGCGGGGCGGGCGGCAGACCATCGTGTTCCGCAGCACCATGCTCCCGGGCACATGTCTTAACCTGCTGGTACCGATCCTGGAGAAGTACGTCGGCGGCACGGCCGGGGCGGACTTCGGGGTCGCGGTCAACCCGGAGTTCCTGCGCGAGGGCACGAGCGTGCAGGACTTCTTCGACCCGCCCAAGAGCGTCATCGGCGAACTCGACCCGGCAAGCGGCGACGCGGTGATCGCGCTGTACGACGGCTTGCCCGGCGAGGTGTTCCGGGTGCCCATCCCGACAGCCGAGGCGATCAAATACGCGGACAACGCGTTCCACGGCCTCAAGATCGGCTTCGCGAACGAGCTGGGCGCGGTGTGCCAGGCGCTCGGGGTGGACTCGCACCAGGTGATGGATGTGTTCCTGGCCGACCGCAAGTTGAACATCAGCCCCGCATATCTGCGGCCCGGCTTCGCCTTCGGTGGCTCCTGCCTGCCCAAGGACCTGCGCAGCCTGGTCCACGCGGCGCAGCGGGCCGACGTCTCGGTGCCCATCCTCGCCCACGTGCTGCCCTCCAACTCGGCACATCTGCAGCGCGCGGTGGAGCTGGTGGAGCGAACCGGCAAGCGCCGGGCGGGCCTGTTCGGGCTGTCCTTCAAATCCGGCACCGACGACCTCCGCGAGAGCCCGCTCGTCGAGCTGGCGGAGACGCTTTTCGGCAGGGGTTACGACCTGCGGATCTACGACGCCAACGTGAGCCTCTCGCGGCTGCTCGGCGCGAACCGCGAGTACATCGAGACCCGGCTGCCGCACCTCGCGCAGCTGCTCGCGAATTCCGTCGAGGAGGTCCTGGAGCACTCCGAGGTGTGTCTGGTCGGGACCAGGGATCCGGCCGTGCTGTCGGCGCTGCCCCATGGCGAAGGACCGGTGCTCATCGACCTCATCCATCTTCCCGACGCCGACGCGCGCCGGGCCGAACCGGGGTACATGGGCCTTGCTTGGTGACACATCGTTCGATGACACGGTCAGCGGGAACCGGCAGGGCCGGCGCGCGCTCATCCTGGTGGAGAACCTGTCGGTGCCGTTCGACCGGCGAGTGTGGCAGGAGTGCACAACGCTGCGCGACGCGGGCTGGGAGGTGCACGTCATCTGTCCCCGGGGGCGCACGCGGGACACGGAGCCGGAGGCGGTGATCGACGGGGTGCGGATCCACCGCTACCCGTTGCACGCGGCCACCGGAGGGCCGGCCGGCTACCTGCGGGAGTACGGAACGGCGCTGTGGCATACGGCCCGGCTGGCCCGCAAGGTCGGCCCGGTCGACGTGGTCCACGCCTGCAACCCGCCCGACCTCCTGTTCCTGCCGGCCCTGTGGCTCAAGCGGCGCGGCGCGCGGTTCGTCTTCGACCAGCACGACCTGGTACCCGAGCTGTATCTCTCCCGGTTCGACCGTGGCGAGGACCTGCTCCACCGCGCCGTGTGCGCGCTGGAGCGGCTGACCTACCGGGCCGCGGACGTCGTGCTCGCCACGAACGAGAGCTACCGGGACGTCGCGCTGCGCCGTGGCGGCAAGCGGCCGGCGGACGTCTTCGTGGTGCGCAGCGCGCCCGCCACCGACCGGTTCCAACCGGTGCCGCCCGAGCCGGAGTTGAAGCGCGGCAAGCCCCATCTTCTGTGCTACCTCGGCGTCATGGGCCCTCAGGACGGCGTCGACTACGCCTTGCGGGCCCTGGCGAAAATGCGCGACGAGCTCGGGCGGACCGACTGGCATGCGGTGTTCGTCGGCGCCGGCGACGCGTTCGACGCGATGGTGGAGCTGTCCCGGCGGCTCGGGCTCCGCGAGCAGGTGCAGTTCACCGGGCGCATTCCGGACGCCGATCTGGTGCGCTACCTGTCCACCGCGGACGTCTGCCTCTCCCCCGACCCGCGCAATCCGCTCAACGACGTGTCGACCATGAACAAGGTCCTGGAGTACATGGCGATGGGCCGGCCGATCGTCTCGTTCGACCTCCGGGAGGCACGGGTCTCCGCCGGTGACGCCGCCCTCTATGCGACCGCCAACGACGAGGCCGAATTCGCCGGGCTCATCGCGCTGTTGCTGGACGATCCGGAGAAGCGGGCCCGGATGGGCAAGATCGGCCAGGAGCGGATCGGCGGACCGCTTTCCTGGCGGAACTCGCAAGCGTCGCTGCTCGCCGCGTACGCCGCTGCCTGCCGTGACCACGCTCCGGTGTCGGCGGGCGACCCGGCCCGGAACAAGAGGTGGCCGCGCCGTTGAGCGATGACACGATACGCCTGGTCACGATCGGGCGGATTCTCCGCCGGCGCTGGCGGCTTCTCGCCATCCTCGCCCTGGTGGGCGCGCTCGTCGGCTATGGCACCTCGGTGCTGTTCCCACCGCGTTACACGGCGTCGGCATCGGTACTGCTGCCGGGGCAGTGGGAGGACCGCGAGCTGCTGACCCAGGCGGAGATCGCGGCCAGTTCGGCGGTGGTCGACCGCGCGGCCGCCGCGCTCGGCTGGACGGGCGTCAGCGGCAGCGACCTGCTGGGTCGAGTGAGCGCCAGCGCCACCGACGGGAACATCATCAAGATCTCGGGCACGGCCGACACCCCGGAGCGCGCGCAGCGGCTCTCCGACCAGGTGGCCCAGCAATTCGTCACGTTCGCCGCGCGGATCGCGGGCGACAGCACCGACCCCGGCGCGGCCACCGGGCCCGGGGCACTGCGGCAGCAGGTGGCGGAGACCAACCAGCGCATCACCGACCTGGCCAATGCGGCCGATCCCGGGCAGACCGTGGAGAGCGTGCAGGCCCGCACCGAGCTCGAAAAGCTGCGCACCGGGCTGGCGGACGCCATGAAGAAACTGGACAAGGCCGACCCGGCGGCCAACAAGGCCGGCATGGTCGTCATGGGGCCCGCGGCCCGGCCGACCAGCCAGGCACCGCCGACGAGGATGCAGCTCATCGGCGCCGGGGCGCTGCTGTTCATCCTGCTCGCAGTCATCGGCCATCTCGTCGCCGCCCGGATGAATCGTCGGCTGCGCTCGGAACCGGAGATCGCCGCAGCGCTGGGCTCGGTGCTGCTCGGCACCGTCGATGTACCTGGTGAACGGCACCCGCACCGCCCGAAGGGCCGGGGCGCGCGGGCCTGGATCCGCCGGCTGCTCGGCGTCGACACCCGGTGGGACACACCGACCCCGCAGACGTCCGGCGACGAGGCCGGCAGGCGGATCCGCTACCGGCGGGTGTGCGCTCACCTCCGGGATCAACTGCCCGATTCTCGGCGGCTGTTGGTCATCGTGCCGGACGGCGACGAGATCGCCCGGCAAGCTGCCGAGCAACTCGTCGCCGAGGCCGACGCTGGTCCTTCCCCAAGCTCTTCGAGCAGGGGATACCCCAAGCTGCGGGTGGTGGGGGTTTCGGTGTCCCAGCCGATCGTGCCGGACCGCGAGACCGAGTCCGGTGCCCTGGTCGTGCTCAGCGCGGGCAGCTGGACGGCTGAGGAGCTCGCGGGCATCGCCGAGGCGTGTGCTGACGGCAGGCACGAGGTCGTCGGCATCGTCATCGCCGGCCCGGTCCTGGCCCGTCCGGCGCGGTCTGCCGAACAGCCCCCGGACGGCGGCGCCCTGACGCTCGCGGCTCGCGGCCAGGCGTGGGGAGGTTCCGTGTGACGACGAGCAGGAATTCGGAGTCGGTGTCCTCGGTTCCCCTCCTTGATCTGCACGCCCTGGTGGTGGCGGTGCGCAGGCGCCGTCGCCTCTGGTGCTCCCTGGCGCTGCTGGGGCTGCTGGTCGGCGCGGCGGTGGCGGTCCTGCTGCCGCCGCCGCCGACCGCGGTGACCAAGGTGCTGGTCGCGCACGAGGGAGACCAGCCCAACGACCCCGGAACGCTGATCCGCACCGATGTCGCGCTGCTGCAGACCACCCGGATCGCCGACGCGGCTCTGCAGTCCCTCAAGTCCCCGGAACGCCCTGAGGACTTCATGCGGGATTACGGGGGCACCGGCTTGACCAACAACCTGTTGCAGATCACCGTGACGGGCGGCAGCGATGCGCAAGCGGTGGCTCGCGCGAAGGCGTTGGCCGATGCGTTCGTCGCGAATCACGTGCGGCGGGTTCAGGAAGCCTCGGATGCCCAGGCCAAGGCCCTGCTCGACCAGCGTGACCGCCTGCAGGGCGAACTCGCCCAGGTCAACAAGGAGATCGGGAACCGGGCGCCGGGTAGCGATCCGAAGGCGTCGGCGAGCATCGAGTCACTCTTCGCCCGGCGGGCCGAACTCAGCTCGCGGATCACCGATTTCGACCAGCGCGCCGCCGAGGCGCGCACCGGCACGCCCCAACTCATCGCCGGCACGCAGATCGTGGATGCCCCGAGCGCGGTGCGGCACTCCCTGCCCAGGGCCGCTCTCACCAACGCCGCGATCGGGCTCGTCCTCGGGCTCGTCCTCGGGCTCTCGCTGGCCGCGGTCGGCACGGTGGTGGCGGACCGCCCCGTGCTGCGCCGGGAGATCGCGGCGAACCTGGGCGCCTCGGTCATCGCGGAGCTGCGCCGCGCGCCCCGCCGGCCGGCCGGGCTGTGGCAGCGCCGACAGGTCCGGGCGGCGGGCGAACGGCTCACCACGACCCTGGCCCGCACCGTGCGCGGCTCCACGGGGCCGGTGTCGCTGCTGGAACTGGGCTGTGCGCGCAGCACGAGTGTGATCGCCCTTGACGTCGCCAGCACACTGGCGGCGGACGGGCCAGTGGTCGTCATCGACGGCCTTCCCGGCGCGGAGCTCGCCAACAGCCGCCAGGAGCCGGGAGGCCCGGCCGTGGTCAGCGGCGAGCGTGCCGCGGCCATGCCGCACCGGGTGCGCCGGCTGGGCGTCGGCTCGGTCGCCCCCGGCACGGCGTGGAGCGACCTCCAGTACCTCGGTAGCCGGACCGTGCTCGTCGTGCGTGCCGGGCATGGCAGCGCCGCATGGCTGCACACCGTGGCGCGCCAACTCGCGGACCAGCGCATTCCGGTGATCGGTGTGGTGCTGATCGACCCCGATCCCCGTGACCGGACCGACGGCACGCTGTGGGACGGGCTGCACACGGCGCTGCGCGGCCATCACGAGCTGTCGGTCCGGCAGAACGGGACGGGCCGGCTGCGCAAGGAGCGGCCGTCGATGCCGGCCGCGCGGGTCCCGGACAGCGACCAGGAGGCGCGGTAGAAGATGTGTGGGATCACAGGAACGTACCGATGGCCGGACGGGAAGGCAGTGACCGACCGGCTCACCGATACCCTCGCCCACCGCGGTCCGGACGGCGCGGGCCGGTACAGCCACCCCGCCGGAGACGGCGAAGTGCACCTCGGCCACCGCCGACTGGCCATCGTCGACCTGTCGGAGACCGGCGCCCAGCCGATGGTCTCGGGCGGCCTCGCCCTGACGTACAACGGCGAGCTGTACAACGCGCCCGATCTGCGTGCCGAGCTGGCAGCCGCTGGGGTGCGCTTTCGCGGCACCTCCGACACCGAGGTACTCCTTGAGGCCTGGCGGCGCTGGGGCACGGACTGCCTGCCCCGGCTACGCGGCATGTTCGCGTTCGCGATCTTCGATGAGCAGACCGGTGACCTGGTGCTCGCCCGTGACCAGCTCGGCATCAAGCCGCTGTTCCTGCTCCGGCGCGGCGAGGGTCTGGTGTTCGCCTCCGAGCTCAAGGCGCTGGCCGCCGTGACCGGCGGGTCGCTGCGAGTGGACGATGCGGCGCTGGTGGCCTCGCTGCTGTACTACTGGGTGCCGGACTCCCGTTGCGCGTTTCGCGAAGTGGAGAAGCTGCCGCCGGGGAGCTGGCTAAGGTGCCGGCCCGACGGCCGGGTGGAGCGCGCCCGGTTCTGGAACCTCCGTGACGTCGCCGCCGAGGCCGCAGAGCGGGCCCGGGGCGGCGAGCAGCCGGACGTGGCTGCCATCGTCGAGGAGTCGAATCGGCGGCATCTGCTCTCCGACGTACCCGTGGCGACCTTCCTCTCCGGCGGGCTCGACTCCAGCTACCTGACCGCGCTGGCGGCCCGCCACCAGCCCGGGATCTCCGCTTACACGATCGGATTCCGCACCGAGGACGCCAGGTTCGAGGCGATGCCGGACGACCTGCGCTATGCCAGACAGGTCGCCGAGCGCTTCGGCATCGACCTGCATGAGATCGAGATCGCTCCGAATGTGCTCGACCTGCTGCCGCAGATGACGTACCACCTGGACGAGCCGATCGGTGACCCCGCCGCGATCAACACCTTCCTGATCTGCTCGGCAGCCCGGGAGGCCGGGGTCAAGGTGATGCTGTCGGGGATGGGCGCCGACGAGCTGTTCGCCGGTTACCGCAAACATGTGGCCAACCTGCTCGCGCTGCGCTACCAGCGCATCCCGCGCCCCCTGCGGCGCGGCCTGTCCGCGGCCGTGGACCGGCTGCCGGTCGCCACCTCCCGCCGGGGGTACCGGTCGGTGCGCTTCGCCAAGCGGTTCCTCTCCTTCGCCGATCTGCCGGAGGAGACCGCGTTCCGGCGCAGCTACACCATGTACGACCAGGACGACCTGCTCGCCCTGGTCAATCCGGACCTGGCCGGGACCGTCGAGGACGTGCTCACCGAGCACGCGGACATCTACCAGGACAACGACCTCGACGACTTCGTCAACCGCATGTGCCTGGGAGATGCCCGGATGTTTCTGCCGGGCCTGAACCTCGCGTACACGGACCGGTCGAGCATGGCCGCGTCGACCGAGGTGCGGGTGCCGTACGTGGACGTCGAGGTGGTCAAGGCGGCCTTCACCGTGCCCGGCGATCGCAAGATCGTCGGACGTCAGGGCAAGGCCGTACTGAAGGAGGCGGCCACCTCGATCCTGCCCCGGGAGATCGTGTACCGGCCCAAGGGACTGTTCAGCGCCCCGCTGCGCGCCTGGATGAGCCGGGATTTGGCACCGCTGGTGCGCGAAGTGGTGAACGACGGCGTGCTCGTCCGTTCCGGTTTCCTGCGCCGCGACGCGCTGGCGCGGATGGTGGCCGAGGACGCCGCCGGGCGGCGGGACTTCTCCAAGCATCTGTGGCATGTGCTGACCCTCGAGTACTGGTATCGCGGCGCGACCTCCGGGTCCGGCCTCGCTTGACCATGCGTAGGAATTAAGAGGAGTTCGGGTGAAGCAGGTTGTGCAGAACTACAAGAGTGGCGAGCTGGCGGTGCTCGACGTGCCGGTGCCGGGGTGCAAGCCGGGCGGTGTACTGGTCCGGAGCGCCTTCTCGCTGATATCCACCGGGACCGAGCTGATGAAGGTGTCCGAGGCCGGCATGTCGATGCTGGGCAAGGCCCGTTCCCGGCCGGACCAGGTGGCCAAGGTCGCACAGAGCGTGGCCACCAACGGGGTGGGCGCCACCTACCGCAAGGTGATGGGCAAGCTGGACTCCTACACGCCGCTCGGCTACTCGCTGTGCGGGGTGGTCGAGCAGGTCGGCGCCGGGATAGACGATGTGAAGGTCGGCGACCTCGTGGCCTGCGCCGGCAATGAGCACGCGTTGCATGCCGAGTTGAACTGGGTGCCGAAGAACCTCTACGCCCCAGTGCCGGACGGCCTGGCGTCGCGGCCCGCGGCCTTCGGCACCGTCGGGTCCATCGCGTTGCAGGGGGTCCGCCGCGGCGAGTCACAGCTCGGCGATGTGGCGCTGGTCATCGGCCTCGGGCTGATCGGGCAGTTGGTGGTGCAACTCCTCGCCGCCTCGGGGGTCCGCGTCGTCGGGGTCGACCCCGACCCGGTGCGCTGCGAGCTCGCCGAACGTCTGGGCGCCGCGGCTTGCGGTGACCCCGCGTCCGCGGCCGTGGAAGCTGCCGTCGCCGAACTCACGGGTGGTCACGGCGTGGACCAGGTGTATCTGGCCGCCGGCGGCGGCAGCAACCAGCCCGTCGAGCTGGCCGCCCGGCTCTGCCGGGACCGCGGCCGGGTCGTCGACATCGGCAAGTGCCGCCTGGACCTGCCGTGGAACGCGTACTACGAGAAAGAGCTCGACGTCCGGTTCTCCCGCAGTTACGGCCCCGGGCGCTATGACCCGGAGTACGAACTCGATGGGCGGGATTACCCGATCGGCTACGTGCGCTGGACCGAGCGCCGCAACCTGGCGTGCTTCCTCGATCTCCTCGCCCGCGGCCGCATCGACGTGGAGCCCTTGGTCTCCCACACGGCCCACTTCGATGACGCCGTCGAGACGTACCAGCGTCTGAAGGACGGCGACCTGAAGGCCGTGGCCGTGCTGTTCCGGTACCCCGACCGCCCGGACCGGGCTGCAGAGGCGGCGGCCCCGGCAGTGGCCGTGCCCGCGGTGAAACGACGCAGCGGCCCGGTGTCCGCCCCGGCCCGGCCCGTCGGGGCGCCGGTGCGGCTGGCCTTCGTCGGCGCGGGAAACTACGCGACGTCGATGCTGCTGCCGCACCTGGCACAGCGCGACGGCGTCGAGTTGTCGACCGTCGTCACCACGACGGCGCTGTCCGCGGCCAACGCGCAGCGGAAGTTCGGGTTCGCCGGGGCGACCACCGATCTCGACGCCGTGCTCGGCGACCCGTCCATCGACGCGGTGTTCGTGGTCACCCGGCACAGCTCGCACGCCGAACTGACCCGAAGGGCACTCCTCGCCGGCAAGGCGGTGTTCGTGGAGAAGCCCCTTGCGCTCACCGAGGACGAGCTGGCCGGCGTGCTCGCGGCGGTGGAGGAGTCCGGCAACGACCGGCTCCAAGTGGGCTTCAACCGCCGGTTCGCGCCGCTGCTGCAGGAGGCCAGGAAGCGGTTCGGCGCCCGGACCGGAGCGGCGAGCGTCCGCTACCTGGTCAACGCGGGCCGTCTTGACCACGGCAGCTGGTACCTCCAACAGGGCACCGAGGGCTCGCGGTTCGCCGGGGAGGGCGGGCACTTCATCGACACGGTGAGCTGGCTGCTCGCGGCCGACCCGGTCTCGGTGTACGCGGTCGCCGCCTCCGGCAACGAGGACCTACAGGTCGTGCTGCGCTACCCGGACGGGTCCACCGCCACCATCAGCTACGTCACCTCCGGCGCGCCCGGCTTCCCCAAGGAGACGCTGGACCTGGTCGCGGACGGCAAGGTGCTGCGGCTCGACGACTTCGTCCGTGCCGCGGTCTACGGCCGCAAGCGGTGGGTCAGTTCGCGGCTGCCCAAGGCCCGGGACAAGGGCCAGGCCGCCGAACTGGCCGCGTTCATCAAGGCCGTGCGGACCGGCGGACCGATGCCGGTGCCGCTGGAGTCGCTGGTCGCCACTACGGCGGCCACCCTCGCCGTGCAGGCCGGCCTGGTCGGCGGCGCGCCGGTGACGTTGGCGGGGGCGCGATGACGGTGAACGCAGCGAGTGCGGGCTGGTACCTGCGGCGGCTGTCCCGGATGGGACCGCGGGAGGTTGGCGGCCGGGTGGGCGACGCGGTGCGCAGGCGACGATGGCGGTCCGCGCGACCGGAGTGCCCGAGCGTGACCGGCGCCCGGTTCACCGCCGCACTGCCCGCCGGGACGATCGCCACGGTGTCACCGGACGCCGCGAAACGTCTCATCGCGCAGGCGGACCGGCTGATGGACGGTCACGCCGAGTTTTTCGGGGTGGCCCGCTACGACATGGCCGACCCGGACTGGTGGTGCGACCCGAAGACCGGGCGCCGGGCGCCGTGGGGCTACGCCTTCGACGTGGCGTACCGGAACGAGGACGTGGTCGGGGACATCAAGCAGATCTGGGAGCTGTCCCGGCATCAGTACCTCACCGTGCTCGCTGCCGCCTACGCGATCACCGGGAACGAGCGGTACGCCGAGCGAGTGGCCAAGCACCTGCGGTCATGGTGGTCGGCCAACCCGCCGCTGCGCGGCGCGCACTGGATCAGCGGCATCGAGCTGGGCATCCGGCTGCTTTCCTGGGTATGGATCCGCCGGCTGCTCGACGGCTGGCCGGGCGTGGCCGGGCTGTTCGAGGACAACCCGGTGGCGCGGAAGCAGATCTGGCACCACCAGCGCTGGCTGGCCGCCTTCCCCAGCCGGGGGTCGTCGGCGAACAACCACGTCATCGCCGAGGCCGCCGGGCAGTTCGCAGCGGCCTGCGCGTTCGGGTGGTTCCCCTCCTCGGCGCGTTGGCGGGCCGACGCGCTGCGGTCGCTGGAGCGGAACCTGCGCGGCAACACCTTCGCCTCCGGCCTCAACCGCGAGCTGGCCACCGAGTACCACGGACTTGTGCTGGAGCTCGCCCTGGCCGCGGTGGCCGAGGCGGATGCCGCGGGTGTGCCGGTCCCCGTGTCCATCCGGCTGGTGCTGCTGCGGATGACCGACGCGCTCGCGGCCATCGTGGACAGCCGGCTGCGGCCGCCGCGCCAGGGGGACGCGGACGACGGGCACGGACTGATCGTGGACGGCGCGGGCACCGACCGGTGGGCCTCGCTGCTTGCCACTGGGGACGCCGTGTTCGGTCGGCTCGCCTGGTGGCCGGCGGTGACCGGCACCGATGTGCGCACCCCGCTCCTTGCCGCGCTCATCCGGCCGTCCTCGAAGGATGGCACCGCGCCATCCGTGACCCGCCCGGCAAGCCGCCCAAGCCACTTCGCGGACGCGGGCATGACCATCCTGCGCGGACCGGAAGAAATCTGGTGCCGGTGTGACGCCGGTCCGCACGGCTTCCTGTCCATCGCCGCGCATGCCCATGCGGACGCGCTGTCCGTGGAGGTCCGGCACGACGGGGTCGACGTGCTCGCTGACCCGGGGACGTTCTGCTACCACGGGCAGCCCGAGTGGCGGCAGTACTTCCGCTCGACCCTCGGCCACAACACCCTGCAACTGGATGGCGCCGACCAGTCCGTCTCCGGCGGACCGTTCCTGTGGACCCGGCACGCCCGCAGCCGTGTCCTGGTGGCGGACACAACCCACACGGGTGTGGCCCGCTGGTGCGCCGAGCACGACGGATACCAGAACTCCGTGCACCGCCGCCGGGTGGAACTGACCTCCGCGGCAAAGGAGTTGAGCGTGGTCGACGAGGTGCACGGCCCGCGCCGGGCCGTGCGCCTGGCGTTCCACCTCGGCCCGACGGTCGCCGCGGACCTGGTGGGGAACCGGGCCGTGCTCACCTGGGTCCGGGACGGCGAGGGCCGCTCCGCGGTGCTCGACCTGCCCGAGCAGCTGCGCTGGCGGGCGCATCGCGGCGAGACCGATCCGCCGCTGGGCTGGTACTCGGCCGGCTTCGGGCGCAAGGAACCCGCCACAGCGCTGGTCGGCACCGGCTTCGCCGACGGCGCGGCGGGTTTCACCACCGTACTCAGGTTCCGCGGCTAGGGAGGACGCGTGGGGATCAAGTCGCGGAACTGGGCGTCGGCGGCGGCACCGCTGGTGCTGGTCCTGCTGGCGGCGACCGGCTGTACGAGCACGTCGGACGCCCCGGCGGAGCCGACCGGTACGCCATCCGCGTCCGGGGCGCCCGCCACGTCCGTGGCCCGGGTGTGCGCCAAACCCCCGGCCGGGCCGGCGAAGGCGCCGGCGGGCGCGGTGACGGTCGACCCCGCGGTGGCCGGTGACCTGGCCGCGAAGACCAAGAGCAGCCCCCCGAACACCACGTTCTGGCTACGACCGGGCAGGCACACGCTCGAACCGGACCGCTACGCCCAGATCATCCCCAAGGACGGGGACAGCTACGTCGGCGCCCCGGGCGCGGTGCTCGACGGCCGCAAGACCAACCAGTACGCGTTCGGCGGTACCGCCCGCAACGTCACCATCCGCTACCTGACCGTGCAGGGATTCGTCGCGCCGCAGAACGAGGGCGTGGTCAACCATGATTCGGCCGACGGCTGGGTGATCGAGCACGCGGCGATCCAGTACAACTCCGGCGCCGGCCTGATGGCCGGTGCCCGCCAGCAGATCCGCGCCAACTGCCTTCGCGGCAACGGTCAGTACGGCATGAACGCGTACAAGACGGGTGACCCGGTCAGCGGCCTGGTGGTCGAGGGCAACGAGATCGTGGCCAACAACACCGACGACTGGGAGCGGCGGGATCCGGGCTGCGGCTGCACCGGAGGCGTCAAGTTCTGGGCCGTCAACGGCGCCGACGTACGCGGCAACTGGGTGCACGACAACCGCGGAGCCGGGTTGTGGGCGGACACGAACAACAACGACTTCCGCATCGAGGACAACGTGCTCGAAGCCAACGACGGTGCCGCGCTGATCTACGAGACCAGCTACAACGCGGTCATCCGGAACAACACGATCCTGCGGAACAACTGGGTCGAGGGCCGCAAGTACGCCGACCGCGGGGACACCTTCCCGTTCGCGACCATCTATCTGTCCGAGTCCGGCGGCGAACCACGGATCCGAGCCCGTACAGACAAGATCGAGATCGATCGGAACGTGCTGGAGAACAACTGGAACGGGATCACCCTGTGGGAGAACGCCGACCGGTTCTGCAACAGCCCGGCCAACACCTCCTCCGGCGACTGCACGTTGCTGGTGCGGCAATCCGACCGCTGCGCGCGGCCGGCGATCGCCACCGCTCCGCTCTACGCCGACTGCCGGTGGAAGACCCAGCGGGTGGACATCCACGACAACCGCTTCGTGCTGGACAAGGCCGTCGTCAAGTGCCCGGCGAAGTGCGACCGCATGGCGGTGCTTTCCAACTACGGCACCTATCCGAACTGGTCGCCGTACCAGGGCGAGCGAGTGGCTGAGGCGATCACCCTCAAGCAGGACAACCGCTGGCACGACAACGTCTACGCCGGAGCATGGCAATTCGTCGCCCAGGACCCGAGCCGGGTGCTCGACTCCGGGCAGTGGCAGGGCAGTCCGTACCAGCAGGACGCGGGCAGCACCTTCGCCCCACGGGCCGGTGGTTGAGATGGACGGGGACCTGAGGCGCGGCTGGCTGCCGGGCGGACCGGAAACGGCGGGCACGCAGCCCGGCGCCGCACCACGCCCGGCCGGCACGCCGAGGATCGTCGGGATCGTCTGGGGGCTGCTGATCCTCAACACGCTCGGCTCCGCCGGGGCGAAGACCATCATCCCGCTGCCCCGCTCCCTCATCCAGATAGCCACCATGGGCGCGCTGGTCACCGCGTTCGCGCTGGCGCTCGCACTCAATCTCCGGCTGCGCGTCCGAGCCAGCGCCTACTTGTTCCTGCTCACCCTGCTGCTGGTGTCGAGCGTGATCTCCAGTGCGCACCTGGAGTCCGGGTTCGGCGCGCTGTTCCGGTGTGTCCGTCTGGCTCTCTTCACCGGCACGCTGTGGCTCCTGAGCCGCTGGTGGGACGGCGGCATGACGTTCGTGCGGCACCACATCCGGATGTACTTCGCGGTACTCGGGTCGGTGGCCGCCGGCCTGGTCGCCTCACCGGGCGCGGCCATGCCCGACCTCTACGGCGGGCGCCTCGTCGGCGCGTTGTGGCCGCTCACGCCGCCACAGATCGGGCAGTACGCCGCGGTGATCATCGGGCTCACCGTGCTGCTCGTGCTGGGCCGCCGGACCGACAGGGCCGGCGCGGCGGCGGTCATCGTGCCGTCACTCGTCCTGCTCGCGTTGACCCATACCCGCACGGCCACGCTCGGACTGTTCACCGGCCTCGCGCTGGCGATCGGCTCGCTCATCCTGACCAGCGCCGCGGCCCGCCGGTTCTTCAGCTGGACGGTGCTGTGCGCCGTGGTGGCCGCGGTGGGGTTCAGCTCCGCGCTACAGGCGTGGTTCCTGCGCGGACAGAGCCAGGAGAACTTCTCGAACCTCACCGGTCGGGCCAAGGTCTGGGACGCCCTGCTGGCAGCACCCCGGACGACCTCGGAGCAGCTGTTCGGAGTGGGCCTGGGCGACAAGTCGTTCGGCGGGCTGCCGATCGACAACAGCTGGCTGGCCGTTTACAACGAGCAGGGTCTGGTCGGCATCGCCCTCGTGGCGGCGATCATCATCGTGCTTGCCGGCGTCGCGCTGCTGCGGCCGCCGTCACTGCCGAGGGCCTGCGCGATCTTCCTGATCAGCTACTGCGCGATCGCGTCGTACACGGAGGCCGGGCTCGGCGACGCCTCGCCGTATCTGCTGCATCTGGCCGTGGCCGCCTCGCTCCTCGCGACACCTGCGGCGACGCACCTCCCCCCGCCCGCAGACCCTCGACGACACATCCCGCGCTGGGCCCGGAGATCGGAGGTGACCTGAGCATGCACGTCCTCGTGGTGCACAACCGCTATTCCTCGGCGCAGCCGAGCGGGGAGAACAAGGTGGTCGACCAGGAGGTGGAGCTGCTGCGCGCGGCCGGCCACCGGGTCGAGGTGTTCGAGCGGCGCAGCGACGACATCGCCGCCCGGTCACTCCTTGCCAAGGCGGCGGTGCCGCTCCTGGTGCCGTGGAACCCGCGGGTCCGCGCGGAACTCGCCGCCCGGCTTCGCAGCGAGCGGCCGGACGTGGTGCACGTCCACAACGTCTTCCCGCTCCTGTCGCCCGCGGTGCTCGCCGCCTGTGCCGACGCCGGCGTGCCCGCCGTCGCCACGCTGCACAACTACACCCAGGTCTGTCCGCCCGGCACGCTGCAGCGGGACGGTCGACCGTGCACCGAGTGCGTCGGAGCGGCACCCCTGCCCGCCGTCCGGCACGGCTGCTACCGCGGCTCCCGGCTCGCGACGGTGCCGCTCGCGGTCAGCCTGTCGGTCAACCGGCGGCGGTGGTGGTCCGGCGTGGAGCGGTTCTTCTGCATCTCCGGGGCGCAGCGCGATGTCCTGATGCGGGCCGGCATGCCGCCCGAACGCCTTGCGGTGAAGCACAACTTCGTGCCGGAACCGGGCACGTGCCGAGAGAGCGACGGGGAGCACCTGCTCTATCTCGGCCGGCTCGCGGAGGCCAAGGGCGTGCGGCTGCTCATGGCCGCGTGGGACGAGATCGCCGCCGACGGCGGTGTGGGCGTGCCGCTCGTGGTCGCCGGCGCGGGGCCACTGGAGCGAGAGGTGACCGCCTGGGCGGCGGGCCGGGACGACGTGCGGTACGCCGGCCTGTACGACTCCGCACAGTGCCGACAGGCCATCGCGCGTTCGGTCGCCGTGGTGGCTCCCTCGACATGGCTGGAGGCGTTCGGACTGGTGGTCGTGGAGGCGATGGCGGCGGGGGTACCGGCCGTCGCCGCCGGTCACGGCGCCTTCGTCGAGCTCGTCGAGGACGGGGTGACCGGGCTGCTGCACCGGCCGGGCGAAGCCGCCTCGCTCGCGTCCTGTCTGCGCCGGATCACGGCCGGGCCGGCCCGCAACCGGGAGATGGGCCAGGCGGCCCGGCGCCGTTACGAGCAGGGGTTCAGCCCGGCCGTCGGGCTGAAGCACCTGGTGGAGGAGTACCGCACCGCGATCGCGGGTCGGTCGGAATCAATGGGGGGCAGTAAATGACACGATGCCGACTCTGCGGATCGACGACGCTGGTGAGCGTTGTCGATCTCGGAGCGACACCACCGTGCGAGAGCTTTCTCGCCGCGGACCAACTGGATCAACCGGAGCCCGCCTACCCGCTGCACCTGCGGGTCTGCACCGACTGCTGGCTCGCGCAGATCCCGCCGCTGATCACTCCCGAGGACACGTTCACGCAGTACGCGTACTTCTCCTCCTACTCGACCTCCTGGGTGGAGCACGCGCGCACGTTCGTCGCCGACGCCGTACAGCGCGTGGGTCTCGGCTCCGACGCCTTCGTGGTCGAGGTGGCGAGCAACGACGGCTACCTGCTGAGGCACGTGGTCGACCGCGGGATCCGCTGCCTCGGCATCGAGCCGTCGGTGAACGTCGGTGCCGCGGCGCGGGACGCGGGCGTGCCCACGCTCACGGCGTTCCTGGACCCGGAGGTCGGCTCGGCCGTCCGCGCCGAGCACGGCCCGGCGGACCTGGTCGTGGCCAACAACGTGTACGCGCACATCCCCGACGTGGTCGGCTTCACCCGGGGGCTGCGCGCCCTGGTCGCCGACAACGGCTGGGTCTCCATCGAGGTGCAGCACCTGCTGACCCTGATCGAGGAGAACCAGTACGACACGATCTACCACGAGCACTTCCAGTACTACACGGTCGCGTCCGCGAGCCGGGCCCTTGCGAGCGGCGGACTCGCGCTCGTGGACGTCGAGTTGCTGCCCACGCACGGCGGCTCCATCCGGCTGTGGGCCCGGCCGGCCGAGGCGGCCGACGGAGTGTCCCCCGGTCAATCCGGGCCCGGAGCTTCGGGACGGGTGGCTGAGGTGTTGGACCGGGAGAAGGCCGCCGGGCTGCGGGAGCTGTCCGGGTACACCGAGTTCTCCGCCCGGGTGGCCAAGGTGCGCCGGGACCTCCTGCGGTTCCTGATCGAGGCGGCCGAGCGCGACGAGACGGTGGTCGGCTACGGCGCCCCCGGCAAGGGCAACACTCTGCTCAACCACTGCGGAATCCGGCCCGACCTGCTCCCCTACACGGTCGACCGCAACCCCTACAAACACGGCAGGTTCACCCCGGGCACCCGCATTCCGATCCTGCCGCCCGAGCGGATAGCCGCCGACAAACCGGACTACGTCCTGGTCCTGCCGTGGAACCTGCGGGCCGAGCTGATCGAGCAGTTGTCGTTCGTGCACGCCTGGGGCGGCCGACTTGTCTTTCCCATCCCGGAACTGAGCATTGTCGAGGTCAAGCCATGAAGGTCGTGCTGTTCTGCGGCGGATACGGACTGCGTATGCGCAACGGAGCCTCCGACGACGTGCCCAAGCCGATGGCGATGGTCGGCCCGCGGCCGCTGATCTGGCACGTCATGCGCTACTACGCGTACTTCGGGCACACGGAGTTCATCCTGTGTCTCGGGTACGGGGCCCACCACATCAAGGACTTCTTCCTCAACTACGAGGAGACGACGTCCAACGATTTCGTGCTACGAGGCGGGCGGACCGAATTGCTATCCACCGACATCTCCGATTGGACGATCACGTTCGTGCAGACCGGCGTCGAGTCCCCGATCGGGGAGCGGCTGCGCCGGGTGCGCCACTATCTGAACGGCGACGAGATGTTCCTCGCCAACTACGCCGATGTGCTCACGGACGCCCCACTGCCGGAGATGATCGACCGGTTCGCCCGGCGCGACGCCGGTGCGTCGATGATGGTGGTGCCGCCGCAGTCCTCGTTCCACTGCGTGGAGTTGGGCGAGGACGGCCTGGTGGGGGGCATCACCGCGGTGAGCGAACTGCCGCTGTGGGAGAACGGCGGCTACTTCGTGCTCCGTCAGGAGGTCTTCGAGCACATACCGGAGAACGGGGACCTGGTCGCCGACGGATGCGCCCAACTCGCCAAGCGGGGGCGGTTGGTGGCCCACCAGCACCGCGGCTTCTGGAAGCCGACCGACACCGTGAAGGAACGGGCCGCGCTCGACGCCGCCTACGCCCGGGGCGACCGCCCGTGGGCCGTGTGGGAACGGGCCGTCGCGGGCCCGAGTGCGGTGAGGACCGCGTGATCCGGCTCAGGGCCGGGCGCGTTGACCGGCTCGTCGCGGTGGGCGCGCACTGCGACGACATCGCCATCGGCGCAGGCGGCACGCTCCTCACGCTGTGTCTCGCGCGGCCGGGCATCCGCATCGACGCGCTAGTGCTCTCCGGTGGTGGCAGCGAGCGGGAGCAGGAGGAGCAGGCCGCGCTCGCCGCTTTCTGTCCGGGTGCCGAACTGCGGCTGACCGTGCACAAGTTGCCCGACGGCCGGCTGCCGGCGTACTGGGACGAGGCCAAGGCCGCGGTCGAGGAGCTGCGCGCGGGGACCGAACCGGATCTTGTGCTGGCCCCGCGCACCGATGACGCGCACCAGGACCACCGCGGCCTGGCGAAGCTGATACCCACCGCGTTCCGCGACCACCTCGTGCTCGGCTACGAGATCGTCAAGTGGGACGGCGATCTCGGCTGTCCGGCGGCGTACCAGCCGCTCGCGCCGGAGATCGCCGAACGAAAGGCGCGGCTGTTGCAGGAGCACTACCCCTCGCAACGGCACCGGCCCTGGTACGACCGGGAAGCCTTCCTCGGTCTTGCACGCATCCGCGGCATCGAATGCCAGGCGCGCTACGCCGAGGCGTTCGCCGTCACCAAACTCACTCTCGACCTGGGGGAATGAACCTTGCGCGTACTGCTGACCGGACACCAGGGCTACCTCGGCACCGTGATGGCCCCGGTTCTCGCGGCCGCCGGGCACGAGGTCGTCGGGCTCGACTCCGGCCTGTTCGCCGACTGCGTCCTGGGCCCGATACCCACGGACCCGCGGGGGCATCGGGTGGACCTGCGCGACGTCACGGCCGAACACGTGGCCGGGGTGGACGCCGTGATCCACCTGGCCGCCCTGTCCAACGACCCCCTGGGATCGCTGGCGCCTGACCTCACCTACGACATCAACCACCACTCGTCCGTGCGCCTTGCCCGGCTGGCCCGCGACGCCGGAGCGCGGCGCTTCCTGTACGCGTCGACGTGCTCGGTCTACGGCGCCGCGGGCGGCGATGAACTGGTGGCGGAGGACGCCCCGCTGCGCCCGGTGACGCCGTACGCGGAGTCCAAGGTGCGGGTGGAGGACGACCTGCACGCGCTGTCCGACGGCGACTTCAGCCCGGTGTACATGCGCAACGCCACCGCCTTCGGCCACTCACCCCGGCTTCGTGCCGACATCGTGCTGAACAACCTGGTGGGCCACGCCCTCCTGTCCGGTGAGGTCCTGGTGCTCTCCGACGGCACGCCCTGGCGCCCGCTGGTGCACGCCGCCGACATCGCGCGGGCCTTCGCGGCCGCGCTGATCGCGCCGCGGGAAGCGGTGCACGACCGGGCGTTCAACATCGGCAGCGAGATCAACAACGTCACGGTCGCCGAGATCGCCGGACAGGTCGCCGAGGCGGTGTCCGGCTCCAAGGTGGTGATCACCGGGGAGACCGGTGCCGACCCGAGGTCGTACCGGGTCGACTTCTCCCGGTTCCGGGCCGCGGTGCCCGGCTTCGACTGCGAGTGGACGGTCAAGCAGGGCGCGCTGGAACTCGCCGACGCCTACCGGAAGTTCGGGCTGACCCGGGAGGACTTCGAGCGACGCTTCACGCGCCTCGCCGTGCTGCGCGCCGCGTCCGACGCCGGCATCGTGGACGACACCTTGCGGTGGCGCCGATGACCGCGGTCGGCGAAGAGATGCACGCACTGGTGGAGCGGTTGTACCCGCTGTGCCGGAGCATCACCGGCGACGGTGTGCGCGCCACCCTGGAGATCGTCGGCGAGTACGTCCCGCTGCGGGTGCACGAGGTGCCGACCGGGACTCAGGTGCTCGACTGGACGGTGCCGCAGGAGTGGAACATCCGGGACGCGTACATCGCGGACACCGCGGGCAACCGGGTCGTCGACTTCGCCGCGTCCAACCTGCACGTGCTCGGCTACAGCGTGCCGGTGTCGGCGAGGATGCCGCTGGCCGAGCTGCGCGGGCACCTGCACACCCTGTCGGACCATCCGTCCTGGGTGCCGTACCGGACCAGCTACTACAAGCGGGATTGGGGGTTCTGCCTGGCCCAGGACACCCTGGACGCGCTGCCGGACGGCGAGTACGAGGTACGCATCGACTCCACGCTCACCGATGGCCACCTCACCTACGCCGAGCACGTGGTCCCCGGGCAGGTCGCCGACGAGGTGATCGTCTCCTGCCACGTCTGCCACCCTTCACTCGCCAACGACAACCTGGCCGGCGTCGCGGTGGCGGCGTTCCTGGCGCGGGCGCTGGCGGAGCAAACTCCTTACTACACCTACCGGTTCATCTTCGCGCCCGGCACCATCGGGGCGATCACCTGGCTGGCCCGCAACGCGGAGCGGGTCGAGCGGGTCAAGCACGGCCTCGTGCTGGCCTGCGCCGGAGACCCGGGCCGACTGACGTACAAACAGAGCAGACGCGGCGACGCGGAGATCGACCGGGTGCTTCGGCACGTGCTGAGCGCATCCGAACGCCCGCACCACGTCGCCGAGTTCATCCCGTACGGCTACGACGAGCGGCAGTTCTGCTCGCCCGGCTTCGATCTCGGCGTGGGCTCGCTCAGCCGGACCCCGTACGCCGGCTACCCCGAATACCACACCTCGGCGGACAACCTGGACTTCGTCTCCCCGGCCGCGATGGCGGACACGCTCGCCGTCTGCCGCGAGGCGTTCGCCGTGCTCGACCGCAACCGGCGGTACGTCAACCTCAGTCCCTACGGCGAACCACAGCTGGGCCGACGGGGTTTGTACGACTCGCTCGGCGGGCGCAGCGACGCGAAGCAGGCCGAGATGGCCATGCTCTGGGTGCTCAGTCTCTCCGACGGCGAGCACAGTCTGCTGGACGTCGCCGAGCGGTCCGGGCTGCCGTTCGACACGGTCGCCACCGCGGCAGGTGCCCTGCACGGCGCCGGGCTGATCAAGGCGTGACGCCGATGACCACCGAGAGGGAGAAGACGACGACCGCGGCGGGAGCCGCCCGGCGGGCCATCGTCGGCCGATTGTCCTGGGGACTGGCCGACCAGGCAGCCTCCAGCGTGTCCAACTTCGCGGTGGGGATTTATGTGGCCCGCTCGCTCGGGCTGGCCGCGTTCGGCGTGTTCAGTCTGGCCTGGGTGACCTACGGCGTGGTGCTCAGCGTCTCCCGCGGCCTTGCCACCGACCCGCTCGTGGTGCGCTTCAGCGGCGTGCCGGACGCGTCATGGCGCGGGGCGGTGACCCGGTCCTCGGGCACCGCGCTCGGCGTCGGTGCCGCCATCGGCGCGGCGTGTCTGGCGGTCGGCCTCGCCCTCGGCGGCGGTGTGGGGCCCGCGTTCGCCTGCCTCGGCGTCATGCTGCCGGGGCTGCTGTTGCAGGATGCGTGGCGGTACGCGTTCTTCGCCGCCGGCACGGGGCGGAAGGCGTTCGTCAACGACCTGGTGTGGGGCGTCGCGCTCGTCCCGGCCATGGTGGTGGCGGCCCGCGTGGGCATTGTGGCCGCTTTTGTGCTCGCCTGGGGCGGGTCCGCCGCGGTGGCCGGGGTGTACGGCTGCTTCCAGTCCGGCATCCGGCCCCGGGTGACCGGAGCGCGCGGGTGGCTTCGCGGGCACCGCGACCTCGGCTACCGGTACCTGGTCGAGAACGTCGGTGTCAGCGGCGCGAGCCAGCTGCGGGCGTACGGCCTCGGCGCGATCGTCGGGGTCAGCGCGGTGGGCGTGGTCCGGGGCGCGGAGCTCCTGCTCGGCCCGTTCATGGCCGTGCTGATGGGTCTTTCGCTGGTCACCGTCGCGGAGGCGGCCCGGGTGCTGCGGCGGGCCCCGCACCGCCTCGGCGGGTTCTGCCTCCTCCTTGGCGGCGGGCAGGCCGTCGCCGCGCTGCTCTGGGGCACGGCGCTGCTGCTGGTGCCGGACCGGCTCGGCGAGCTGGTGCTCGGCGATGTCTGGAACTCCGCCTCGCAGCTCATCGTGCCGGTCACGCTCGGCGTCGCGGGCGCGGGCCTCGGCACCGGCGCGGCGGCCGGTCTTCGCGCGCTCGCCGCGGCCCGCCGCAGCCTGCGCAGCCAGCTGTTCGCCTCCGCCTGCTACGTCATCGGCGGTCTCGGCGGGGCGGCCACGGGCGGCACGGCCGGCTCGGCCTGGGGCGTCGCAGCCGCGACCCTGAGCGGCTCGGCCGTGTGGTGGCTGCAGCTGAGGTCCGCCCTGCGCGAGCGCCACCACAAACCCATCCGCGAAGTGAGGACGTCATGACCGCCCACCCCCGGCTGAGCATCGGACTGCCCGTGTACAACGGCGAGGAGTATCTCGCCGAGTCGTTCGACGCCCTGCTCGGCCAGACCTACGAGGACTTCGAGCTGGTCGTCTCCGACAACGCCTCGACCGACGGTACTCAGGACATCTGCCGCAAGTACGCCGCACGGGATTCGCGCATCCGGTACCTCCGGCTGCCGAAGAACATCGGCGCCGCGCCGAACCACAACCACGTGTTCACCGAGTGCCGGGGTGAGCTGTTCAAGTGGGCGTCGCACGACGACCTGTACGCCCGGGACCTGCTGCAGCGCTGTGTCGAGGCGCTGGACGAGCGGCCGCACGTGGTCCTCGCGCACTCCGGGCAGGCGGTCATCGACGGCGAGGGACAGGTGAAGGTCCCGTACGAGTACGGGATCGCCACCGACTCGCCGCACGCGCCGGAGCGCTTTCGCAGTTTCCTGTTCGAGCCCGGTGGTGACGACTTCTACGGGGTGATGCGGGCCGACGTACTGCGCCGCGTGAAGCCGCACGACAGCTATCACCACGCGGACCGCACGTTCGTCGCCGAGATCGTGCTGCGCGGGCCCTTCCACCAGGTGCCGGAGCTGCTGTACTTCCGCCGCGACCACCCCACCCGCGCCGAGCGGGCGAACCCTTCCAAGCGCTCCCGGTGCGTCAACCTCGACCCGCGCCGGGCAGGCCCGCTGCACCCGACGCCCCGACTGCTCGCCGAGTACGTCGGGGGCTTTCTCGCGGCGATCCGGCGGGCGCCGTTGTCCGCTGCCGACCGGCGCGCGTGCTACCGCCACCTGGCCGCCTGGATGGCCAGCCGGGTCCGGCCGGGCGCGGGCGAGCGGGTCGAGGACCGCGCACCGGTCGACCCGGGACTGCTCAGCGTCTCCGTCGACGCCCTCGTCGCAGGGCGGGAGGGGAGGAACGCATGACGTCCGCGGACCAAACTCCGGTGCGCGTCGGGGTGTTCGGCCTGCTCGGCTCCGGCAACCTCGGCAACGACGGGTCACTGGAGGCCGTGCTCGGCTACCTCCGCGCCGAGCACCCGGCGGCGGTGGTGGACGCGCTGTGCGGCGGGCCCGAGATCGTCTCGGCCCGGTACAGCATCCCCGCGACGCGGCTGCACTGGTACCGCGGGGAGTACCGGACCGCGTCGCGCGCGGGCGCGATCGCGGCCAAGGGTCTGGGCAAACTCGTCGACGCCGTCCGCACCGCCGCCTGGGTGCGCCGGCACGACGTGGTGATCGTGCCGGGCATGGGCGTCCTGGAGGCCACGCTGCCGCTGCGGCCGTGGGGCTTCCCGTACTCGCTGTTCCTGCTCTGCGCGACAGGCCGGCTCTTCGGCACCCGGGTCGCGCTGGTCGGCGTGGGAGCCGCCGCGATCGTCCGGCGGCCGACCCGAGCCCTGGTGCGCTGGTCGGCGCGACTGGCAACGTACCGGTCGTACCGGGACGCCCTGTCCCGCGACGCGATGCGGGCGATGGGCGTGGACACCGCGCGCGACGAGGTCTACCCGGACCTCGCCTTCGCCCTGCCGGCGCCGCGGGAATGGGGCACCCCCTGCTCGGAGCTTGTCGGAGAGGTTGGGGAAGAGCCATCGGGCCCGCAGGGACCGGTCTGCGTCGGCGTCATGGACTTCCACGGCGGCAACGACGACCGCACCCGGGCCGAGGAGATCCACCGCCGCTACCTCGACGGGACGACTCGGTTCGTCCGCGCGCTGGTCGAGGACGGCAGGCCGGTCCGGCTGCTCACCGGCGACGAGGTCGACCGGCCGGTGGTCGCCGCGATCCTCGACGCGGTGGACTCGCCGCTGGTCACCGCTGCCGATGTGTCCTCGCTGGCCGACCTGATGAAGGAGATGGCAGCTGCCGACACCGTGGTGGCGACCCGGTACCACAACCTGATCTGCGCGCTGAAGGCCGGCACGCCGACACTCGCCCTCAGCTATGCGGCCAAGAGCGACGCTCTCATGGGGCGGATGGGGCTCGGCGCGTACTGCCACCCGGCCCGCGAGGTCGACGCGGGCCGGTTGTTCGAGCAGTTCCGGGCCCTGGAGCGGCGATCGGCGGAGCTGCGCCGGATCCTCACCGAACGGAACGCGATCGCCGCCCGGCGCCTGGAGGACCAATTCACCGCCCTGACCGCGGCCCTGTTCCCGGCGGCCGATCACACCCACGCCCTGCGGGAGGCTCCATGAAGGCGACCGAAGTCCCGGCGATCGACGGCGCTTACCTGTTCGAGCCGACGCCGTACGCCGACGAGCGCGGCTTCTTCTGCCGCACCTTCGACGCCGACGTGGTGCGCTCGGTGGGCCTCAACCCGGACGCCTTCGTCCAGGACAGCCTGTCCCGCTCGGTCCGGGGCGTGCTGCGCGGCCTGCACCTGCGCTCCGGCGCCGGCGAGGCCAAGCTGGTGCGGTGCTCGTACGGCAGGGTCTTCGACGTCGTCGTGGACCTGCGGACGGACTCGCCGACCTACCGCAACCGGGCCTTCTTCGAGCTGTCCGGCGAGACGCAGACGACCCTGTACATCCCGGCGGGGTGCGCGCACGGCTTCCAGGCACTGACCGAAACCGCCGACACCTCGTACCGGATCGACCGACCGCACAATCCGGCCGAGGACGTGACGATCGCCTTCGACGACCCGGAGCTCGCCATTCCCTGGCCGCTGCCGGTCACATCGATGTCCCGGCGGGACCGGGAAGCACCGAGCCTCGCCGAGGCCCTCAAGCAACAGTCATGAAGCGACAGTCATCAAGCAACATCCCTTATTCACAAGGAGAGTTGGGGTCGGATTGGACACCGAAGACACCGAAGAGTTCCTCCTGCCCCGGTCGCGGCTGGCGAACGAGCGGTTGCACGCGATGGTCCCCGGTGGCGCGCACACCTACGCCAAGGGCGACGACCAGTACCCCGAGAACCTGGCCCCGGTGATCAGCCACGGCCGCGGCGCCCACGTGTGGGACATCGACGGCAACCGCTACGTCGAGTACGGCTCCGGCCTTCGGTCGGTCAGCCTCGGCCACGCCCACCCACGCGTCATCGAGGCGGTACGGCGGGAACTCGACCGCGGCAGCAATTTCGTCAGGCCGTCCATCGTGGAGGTCGAGGCCGCGGAACGCTTCCTGGCCACGGTGCCGACCGCCGATATGGTGAAGTTCGCGAAGAACGGCTCGGACGCCACGACCGCCGCGGTGCGCCTCGCCCGCGCGGTCACCGGACGCCCGCGAGTGGCCATCTGCGCCGACCATCCGTTCTTCTCCGTCGACGACTGGTTCATCGGCACCACGCCGATGTCCGCCGGGATTCCGACGGCGACCACCGGGCTCACCGTGGCGTTCCCTTACGGGGACTTGGCCGCCACGGAGGAGTTGCTCGCCCGGTACCAGGACGAGGTCGCCTGCCTGATCCTCGAACCCGCCACCCACACCGAGCCACCGCCCGGATACCTCGCAGGACTGCGCGAACTGGCCGACCGGCACGGCTGCGTACTGATCTTCGATGAGATGATCACCGGCTTCCGCTGGTCCGAGGCGGGCGCCCAGGGCCTGTACGGCGTCGTTCCCGACCTCTCCACCTTCGGCAAGGCGCTGGGCAACGGATTCGCCGTATCCGCGCTGGCCGGGCGCCGCGATCTGATGGAACTGGGCGGGCTGCGTCACTCCGGCGAGCGGGTGTTCCTGCTGTCCACCACGCACGGTGCAGAAACGCACGCGCTGGCAGCCGCGATGGCCGTGCAGACCACCTACGTCGAGGAGGGCATCACCGCGCGGCTGCACGCTCTCGGCGAGCGGTTGGCCGCCGGTGTACGCGACGCCGCGGCCGCCATGGGCGTCGGCGACCACATCGTCGTCCGGGGCCGGGCCAGCAATCTGGTTTTCGCCACTCTCGACGAGAACGGGCAGCCGTCGCAGCGGTACCGCACCCTGTTCCTGCGCCGGCTCCTCGCGGGCGGGGTGCTTGCCCCGTCGTTCGTGGTGAGCAGCACGCTCAGCGACGCCGACATCGATCACACCGTCGACGTGGTGGCCCAGGCATGTGCGGTGTACCGCAAGGCACTGGACGCCGCCGACCCCACCCCTTGGATGGCGGGGCGACCGGTGAAGCCAGTGTTCCGGCAATTGGCATGACGTGACGTCAGCGGCGTTCTGGCTGAAGGGCGTCGGCGATCCGGTCGACCAGCCAGGCGGTCGCCGGTACCACCGCCAACGCGGTGCACCAGCCGCCGAGGACATCGGTCGGGTAGTGCGCGCCCAGGGCGACCTCGGCCCAGCCCATGGCTGCGCCGGCCACCAGCGCCGCGGCGAGCACGAGCGACGTGCCGGCCGTCCTGCCAAGGCCGGTCCTGCCGGTCACAAGCAGGGCCACCACGAGGGCGAGCGCGGTGGCGAAGGCGGTGTGCCCGCTCGGATAGGACAGGTTGCCGTCGCCGTGGATGGTGCGCCCCACCACATGCTTGAGCAGCGTCGCGGTCCCCACGCTCATGCCGACGCCGGCAACGACGAGCACCGCTGCCCGAGGGCGCCGAAGCAGCAGGCAGCCCGTCACGATGGCCACGACCAGCGTCGCCGCTCCTGCCGGTTCCCCCAAGAAGTCCGTGATCAGGGCGACTTGGCGCCACGGCGGCCGCACGCCGTCCACCGCCGGCTGGATCCACCCGTCCACCGGGCCGGGCCTGCCGTCGTCCGCGTACAGGACCCCGAGTACGACGACCACCAGCGCGGCGAGCGCCGCGATCAGGCCGAGCCGCGCGCGCAGCGACGGGGGCAGCGCCGCGGGCGCGGGCCGCCCGGTCACACGCCCACCGCGTCAGGTCGGCCCGGGGTGGTTCGCCGGGATCGGTGGAGGGTGTTCCGGATCTTGACTCCTTGCGGCAGGGTGGGGGCGAGGCCCTTCATCCGGCCGGTGAACAGCCATACATCGGCGGCTTCCTGTTTCCCCTGTTCCAGGCCCTCTTGAAGACTGCCCGGCCTGCTTTCGGTGACCTTCTTGCCTGCCACCCGCAGCAGTGGCTTGCGTCCCGGCCCCCCTGAGACCACGAGCCGGTCGACACTCGGCGGATCGACCTGCTGATGCCCGCGTCGGCGACCGCGCCCCACAACGGCGGGGCGTTGTTTCCGTACGGCTCCCGAGGCCGTAAGTCCGGGTATGTCACTGCCTCTGTGGCCCGGCAGCACCTCGGCTCCCCCGGACGAGGCGGGGACGGCCTTGGCGCAGCCGTCACGGCCCGAGCCGATGAGCGTGTGTGCTACCCGCCGCTCACCGTGCCCGACCAGCCGCGGGCTCCCACCCTGCCCCGAGGGCCTGCGGATCCGGCCTTTCACGCCAAGGGCCAACTGGCCGCCCACCTTGCGGTCCGAGCCCGCGCCGCGCGCATCGCGTCTTGGGCCCCGGTCGCCAACTGCCTCTGCACGCACGGCCGAAGCCCATGCTTCACCGCCGAACTCGACCGCGCCGCGGCCCCCTCCGTGGTGACGGTCGAGCCGAACCCCCCACTCATGACCGAGACGAGCAAGAGCCCGCACACCGTCGCAGACCATCCGGCAGATGCGACGCACCTCCCCCTCCCATCGGGGCCGACTCCATGTCACCCGCCGCTACCGCGATGCCGTGCTCGTGCGAACTGTCGGCTGCCTCCCGCCGATATGGCCGGGATCGTCAGATGCACGGGCTGCGCGCGGCTGGACCGAGCGAGATTGCAAACACGTCAAGCGCGAACTGGGCTGGACCGATGTCCAGGCCCGCTCCGGCCAAGCGATCCAACGCCACTGCCGCCGCCCGACGTGGCCATCGGCTTCTGCTGACGCCGTCTCCCCAACAGTCCCCCGTCGTCTCTGGCTTGGCGTGCGCGGGAGCCGTCAGCCTGCGGGGCCCCGAACTCGCCAGCCGGCACCTCACCTTGGTCAAAGGCATCAGAATCAGTCCCTTCTTGCCACCTTAACCAACGATGCGGTCGCGCAAATAGCCGTCGGATGGCGGGCGTTGACAGCCGTGAGGGCCTTTCATCCTGACGCGGTCGCGAGGTGACGGGAGTTGCCTCACAGCGCTCCCCCGTCGGCGCCCAGCAATGCGGCCGCCTCGCTCCGAGCGAGCGGCCGAACATGATGCGCGACCGGGACGGTTCCGGCCGCCGATGACCCGAGGATCGCGCGCAGCCTGGGTGGGGTGGGGTAGGCGAGCCCGAACAGCACGGGTCCCAGTTGCGGTGGCCGATGTCGGCCTTCTGCTCATCGGTGAAGGGCGCGTTCTCCAGGAAGGAGCGAGCTTCACTGTTGCTGGTGTCGACCCAGGGAAAGCCGCCGGGGCGAAAGGCATCGTAGAGCGCGCCTTCGGCACCATCAACGCGCTGTTCTGCCAGCACCTGCCCGGCTACACCGGCTCCGACGTCACTCACCAAGCAATCACTCGACGCCATCCGCCTCGACCACCTCGCCGAAACCCACCACCTCCCCACCCAAGGCCGAGGCCGCCAACCCAGCCGCCGAGCAGACAGAACAGCCCTGACCAGCACAAACACCAGCCGAGCCTTTTCGCTTCAGAACTACCTTCAACGAACCCAGCCATACTCACCACAGAACACACAGCCCCAGCTCACACGCCCCGGCCTCCCCGCCGAAGCCCCCACCCAGCCTCTCAGCGAACCAGCAACACACCAGACCAGCCGCCACCCCGTACACCAACACGCCCACCCTCGCGCGTCAGGATGAGCGCCTGGTGGTCCTGGTCGGCGAGATGGACGCTGATCCGGCGGCCGCCGTCGGTGAGCGCGGCCCGAGCCAGCAGACGGTCACCTCGGTGATGTTCGCTTCCCGGTCACTGTCCAGGCGGTGGCTCCACTCCCCCGGCTTGCCGACGATGTACCGGCTCGCCTTCGCGGGCGTCCAGGGAGCGTTCTCCAGCGGCACCGGGTGCCGGCGCGGCCGGGCAGTTCGAACAACGCCCGGTCCGGGACCCCATCGAGTTCAGGGACCAGTCCGGGTGCCGGTCCTTCCCGCCCGACGCGACGACCAGCCAGGAGCCAGTTGCCAGCAGTCAGCGGGACATCGGCCTACGCCTCGTCGTCGAGTGCGAAGCGCAGGTAGCGGTCCGCGGAGCGCCGCAGTGCGGCTGCCCCGTCGGCAGTGACGACCCGCCCCCAGAACGCGCCGTATATGCAGGCGAAGTCGAAGGGCTCGACCAGTTCGAGCGCGCGGCGGATCGTGCTGGGGCGCTCCGGAATGAAGTTGGGGATGCTGTACATGAAGCTGACCCACCGGCGGTCCATCACGACCATGAAGATGTCGCCGCTGAACAGCGCCCCGCGCCCTTCGGGGTCGTCGGCCCAGTGCAGCACCGTGCCGCCGGCGAAGTGCGTTCCCGCGTTGATCAGAGTCATGCCGGGCGCGATCAGCTGGATGTCGCCGTCCCAGTACTCGATCGTCGGGTCGGGCCGGCCCACCCAGTCGCGGTCCGCCGCGTGGATGTACACCGGGGCGCCGAAGGCCCGGCCCCACTCGGTCATGACGCCGTAGAAGTGCGGATGACTGACGGCGATCGCGCTGATCCCGCCCAGCTCCTCGATCTCGGCAGCCAGGTCGTCGTCGAGGTAGCCCACGCAGTCCCACAGCACATTGCCGGACGGTGAGCGGATCAACAGTGCTCGCTGGCCGACGGCAACCGACGGATCCACGCCGACCCCGATCACACCCGGGCCCTCCTCGCGGAGCCGACCGCTGCGGCCACTCGCGCGCAACTCGGCCAGCGAGGTCCACTGTTGGCCCGCCCACGCGACGTACTGCCGCTCGTCCAGACAGACCGGGCAGTCAGAGCGGGGCGCGTCATACTGCACACCGCAGGTGACACAGATCGGCAACTCGAGACCGGTGACCGGCGCGACCGGCTTCGCAGACGACATGTTCGACGACGACATGAGAGCCCTCCCGACGAGGAATACCGCGGTTGATGGCGCCCGGACCAACAGCCGCCGCCGGGTGGCTTGTTCCCGGCAAGACACATCACACGGACGCCGAGGCGAAGAAGCCACGGCGGCCAGCCGGCGCCCGCCTCGCCCTCAGGAGTGTCCAGCGTTCGGCGCGGATCCCGAACTCGCCTCCTGCTCCGATCATGAATCCGTATGCCATCGACACGCGCTCATCTCCGGTTGAGAACCACCAGCCTTCCGTGGCAGAGCCTTCGGGCGCGTCCGCGTTAAGAATGCGCGGGCCGCCTTGGACGATCCCACCGGCCTCCAGGCGCAGCTCACCGTGTCGGGTCACCTTCACTCCGCCCGACGGGCCGTCCGCCAGCCGCTCGCGCTCCACCTCCAGTCCAGCCTCGTCCTCAATACCCTGCTGCCTCAGCGCGTTCGTACCGAACCGGCATGGGCGAAGAAGCTCTTGGATGAGGACCGCGCGGGCTGACCGCTCGGCTTCGTCCTGCCCACGGTGCCCCGCCCCCGAACGCTGGCCAGCGCCGTCGGCCAACCAGCGACGGAGTCCTGCCATGCCCGCTGAAGTCCGGACGTTGGCTCAGCGCCGCCGCCTTCGGCAAGGACAGCTCTCCGGCTGCGGCGCTTGCGCTCGCGTGCGCCCTGCACTCCCTCAACGAGCGCCGGTGAGCAGCCGTTTCTTGCGGCCGATACGGTCGCCGAGGCCGTCCCACGGAGACGAGCAGGCCCGCGATGATGAACGAGTAGATGTGGCCGATCCACACCAGCTGGGTGGCAGACAGCATCGGCCGGACGCTGCACCGTGTGCAGGAGTCGGAGGTGGCCGAGGAGCGCGCAGGCGTGGGGCGGTGCCGTCCTGCGACGGCTGCAGGAGAACAATTTCCGCCTGGTGGGCGGTGACCGTTGAACGGGGCGGGGCATGGCGCCCGCCTGCCCCCGGAGCGTTGTCTAGCCGGACGGCAGAGCCTGTTCCACCCAGATCGTCTTGCCGGTGGCCGTGTAGCGGGTGCCCCACCGCTGAGCCATCTGGGCGATGATGAACAGGCCGCGGCCGCCCTCGTCATCTGTCTCGGCGTGCCGTAGATGGGGTGAGGTGTGCCCGGTGTCGGACACTTCGCAGATGAGCGTCTCATCGCGGATGAGCCGGATGTGGACCGGTCCGGCGGCGTAGCGGATGGCGTTGGTGACCAGCTCGCTGACGATGAGTTCGGTCGTGAACACCAGGTCGTCAAGGCCCCATGCGACGAGCTGTTCCGTGGACGCGGTCCGTGCATCGCCGACCCTCGCGGGATCGGGAGGCAGTTCCCACGCGGTCACCTGGTCCTCAGCGAGCATCCGGGTGCGGACGAGCAGCAGGGTGGCATCGTCGTTCACCGGACCCGGCAGGAGGGCCGCGACCGCGCGGTCACACAGCTCTTCCAGCGGCCGGGAGGACTGGGCGAGGGTTTCGGCGAGCAGACCGAGTCCCGTGCCGGATCCGTCGTCGGCGGACTGGACGAGGCCATCGGTGAAGAGCGCCATGATGCTGCCCGGGGCGAGCCGGAATTCCGTGCTTTCGTACGGCAGACCGCTCACACCCAGGGGTGGGCCCGCCGGCAGTTCCGGATACGTGGCGATGGCGCTGTCCGGGGGGAGGACCGCTGCCATCGGCTGGCCGGCGCGCGCCATGGTGCACCACCCGGACACCGGGTCGTACACCGCGAACAGGCACGAGACCCCGAGGGCCGCCTCGTCCGCCGGCTTCGTGCCGACCGCGCCCGGGGCGCGACGCTTCGCTGTCTGCTCCTGGGCGGACTGACGGACCATGTCGTCCAGGCGGAAGAGGAGTTCGTCCGGGGCGAGATCGAGGCCGGCGAGGACGCGTACACCCGTGCTCAGGCGTCCCATGGTGGCGGCGGCGCGCAGGCCGTGGCCGATCACCTCGCCGACGACCAGAGCGACGCGCGTGCCCGAGAGGGGGATCGCGTCGAACCAGTCGCCGCCAACCCCCGTCCGGTTGTCGGCCGGAACGTATCGGCTCGCCAGCTCCACGGCGCTGTGCGGCGGCAGGCTGTCGGGCAGCAGGCTCCGCTGAAGTCTGAGCGCCGTGGTGTGCTCATGGGTGACGATCAACATCAGCACGACGCCGATCAGCAGGGCGCCGATGCCCACGACGGTCACTCCCCCCGTCGGTCCGATGAGTGGAAGGTCGAAGGACGTCTTGCCGTAGCCCGGATCGGCGTAGACGTCGAAGGCGGCGTAGCAGAAGAGGGAGAGCATCATCAGCCCGCCGAGACCCGGCAGCAGGCCCCTGAACAGGAAGTCCCTGCGGCTACGGGTGAGCACCCGTCGGTAGTACCAGACACAGGCAAAGCCGGTGAGCCCGTAGTAGAACGCGATCGCGAGGCCGATCGAGCCGATGGAGTCGGCCAGGAAGTCATGGCTGATCATCGTCAGCAGGACCAGGAACGCGATGGAAGCCAGGCCCATGCCGACAGTCGGCCAGGTCGGGGTGAGGAATCTGCGGTGAACCCGGGCGAAGCGGGAGGGAAGGGCCTTGTGCGCGGCCATGGAGAAGACCGTCCGGGCCAGGGGCAGGATGGTGGTCTGGGTTGAGGCCGCCGCGGAGGTCAGCACCATGAGGATCAGCAGCTTGGCAAGGAAGACCCCCGAGCCGTGGGTGCCGAAGACGGCGGAGCCGAGCCCCAAGAACACATCCTCCGCGTTGTCCCGGTTGCCCAGCCCGATCCCGGTGGTGCCGACTCCGGCGAACGCCTGCACGGAGGTCGCCACCAGGGCGTACGTGAACAGCAGCAGCACGGTCGAGATGACCGCGGCGCGCCCGGGGATGCGCGTGCTCTCGGCGGTCTCCTCGTTGACCGTGACGGCGGTGTCCCAGCCCCAGTAGATGAAGACGGCGGCGAGGATGCCCGCAGTCAGGGCTCGGCTGGAGGACACGTGCAACGGATTGAACCAGGAGGCGGAAACGTGGAACGCCGTCTCCGGGTTGCTGGTATAGACCTTCACCAGGGCGGTGCCGGCGAACAGCAGCAGGACGGCCACCTCCAGGAGGAGGAGCACACACTGAACGGCGGCCGAGATCTCGATACCGACATAACAGATCGCGGTCATCACACCGATCCAGAGAACCCCGACGAGTGTGGTCCATACCCGGTTCTCAGCGAGGGTGTCGTAGCCAAAGAGCCGGAAACTGTAGATGCCGGCGATCTCGGCGAGGTTCGCCATGACGATGATGTCCGCGACGATGATGCCCCAGCCGCCCATCCAGCCGACGCGCGGACCGAAGGCACGCGTGGCCCAGGAGAACGTGGTCCCGCAGTCGGCGTTGCTCGCGTTGAGTTCCCTGTAGGCATACGCGATCAACAGCATCGGGATGAAGGCGAGCATCGTGACGATCGGCGCCTGGGGGCCGACGGCCGCCACGATGAGACCGAGCGTGGCCGCCAGGCTGTAGGCAGGGGCAGTGGAGGCTATGCCGATGGCCACGGAGGAGAACAGCCCCAGAGCGCCGGACCTCAGTCCCTTCCTTCCCGCACCGGCGCCGGGCGCGCCCGGCACGTCGGACGCCGGACGACGACCAGGGGGCGGCTTGCCGCCTGCCCATCCCCGGCCCCCGCTCACCTCAGGGGGCTCGCCCCCTGGTCGGGACCCGGACCCGAGTCAGCGGTCTGGGTGATGGTGCCGGAGGCGTCGTCGTTCCCGTCTGCGGCAGCTGCTCCCACAGTGGCCAGGACGGCGACAGCAGCCGGTACAGCAGCGATCAAAGTGGTATGTACTCTCATAAAGTTCTCCTATGGGTAGACACGTAACACACTCCCCGGCTGCTTGGCATCCATACCGTCAGGGACGACACGTACACGAAGGAGTGCCTGCGTCTGCTGCCGCCAGTGACCCGAGCGGAGCGGTGCAGGGGCCCCTGCGGGGACTACCCAGGTCGAGCCGCCAGGGCCGACCGCTGGTGTCGCGGCCGCTGCACAGCCGTGCACGGCGCCCGCGGCCGCAGGGTCGAAGGCCGGGCTGGGACGGAGGCGTTCACGCGGGGCGGGGCCGCGCCGACCCCGACGAGGGAGTGGCAGTACCCCGTCTGTTGCCGGTCCCACAGGACCGCGGTGTGACCACCAGTGATGGGTGGCCGGAGACGTCTGGAGGTTCGCGGATGAGCGGTCGGTGGCAATCGGTGGTTGGCCACCTTTTCAGAGATGGTTGGCCATCGCAGTCGCGTCTTCGTCCCGGGGGACGGTCGCGGACCAGGCCCCACTCGGGCCGGCCGGGAAGTGTCGTTCCTCGGACCGGGCTTGAGCCGAGAGAAGGGCCCTGGCCCCCGGACTGGGCGACTCAGCGGCAACTAGGGATGCTGGAACGTGACCTCCGGGTAGGCCTGAGAGGGGCCCTTGAGGAGGGGCTGCGGAATCCCCTTCAGCTGGAGGTCGAAGAAGGCACCGACGTAGGCGCGGGTGATCGCCGCCGCGCGCTCGGCGGCGATGGTCTCGCCCGGGAGGGGGAAGCCCGCTTGGGAGGCGAGAACCGGTAGATCGGTGAAGTTGAAGTGGACCGCCCCCGTGACGGTCAGCCAGCGTTTCCAGCCGCCGAGGTCCGCCCATGCCTGGTCCCAGGAGGTGTCCTTGCCCGGCGCGTGCTCGGACTCGGTGCCCAGCAGGAGGAAGGGCCGGGCGCCCACGCCCGCGGCTGGTGGAGGGACGTCGAAGGTGCCGTCCATGTCCGCACCGGCGCGCACCCGCGGGTCGGCGGCCATGGCCGAGGCGGCGGCACTGCCACCGGCGGAGTGGCCCGCCATGCCGATGCGGCTCCGGTCGATCGTACGGTGGTACTGCCACGGGGAATGACGGCCGGTCAGCTGGTCGATGACGAACGAGACGTCCTTGGCTCGGCTCTCGTTCACGGCGACCCAGCCGCGCCGGGGAAGGGTCTCGCAGATGGTGCAGGTCAGCGTCCGGCCGTCGGGGAAGGTGGTTCCGGAGTCCTCGTAGGTGTGGTTGACGAGGACGACGGCATAGCCGCGGCTGGCCAGGTCCTCGGCGAGGCTCGTGAGCGTGGGGCGCGGCAGGGTGAAGCCGGGTGAGAGCACGATCAGCGGGAAGCGGCCGGGGGCCGGGCGGGCGCCGGTCCGGGCCCACGAGCGGGTGCCGCTGAGCGTGCCGGGCGGGATGCCGGCCCCCGGCGCCTGCTTCTGCAGCAGCAGCGCGGCCTCTTCGGTGGTCATGTAGGGCGCGGGTCTGCCGTTGCCGGGCCGTGCGGGGTAGAACACCGACACCATCAGCCGGCGCGCGCCGGCGGAGGGCACCCACGGGTCCTGGCGGTGGGCGTCCACCAGGTCCAGGGTGCTGAGGCCGACGGCGTGTGGGCCGGTGGGGCGGGGCAGCGTCAGGTGGACGTCCGTGCCGACGGCAGCGGTTACGGCCGGGGCTGGGGTGGCCGCCTGCGCCGAGGCGGCCGGCAGGACCAGCGGAAGGGAGAGCAGGATCGCGAGCGTTCCGGAGGCGATGCGATGAGTTCGTCTCATGGCATCAATGTGGCTCGGGCTCCCCGCCACGGCATCGGCCCGGAGACGGGCACGCACGACGCCTGCCCGCAGGGGTTTGCCAGGAGCACTCCCCTAACCCGGCGGCATCGTGACCGTCTCCACGAGCGTGTGCGGCAGGTCCAGCGTGGCTGGATACGTAATCAACGGGGCTCCCCGGCAACCGAGATGAGACGTCGGATACCTCCCTCAACTGCCCGGGAGCCTCGTCCCTTCTGCCGCCCACACACCACCGTCGGCGTCACCCGATCGATGGCCCACGTGAAAGAGCTTCCTACGTTGTTCTGCGGGACGTGGTGAGCTCCTCGTATGGGTCACCCACCCAGGGGTGCCGGGTATGGTTCAAAAGGCTCTGCCGTTGATGGCTTTCAGTGATTGGCCGCCCGGCGCCCCACGACGACTCGGCTGCCAATGAGGACTTGCGACTGATCGCTGAGTAGGGAATCGACAGCGAGGTCGTCCGCCGGGAGGTACCAGCAGCACACCGCACGCGAGGCACCACATAGCCATGATCTGGGCCGGAATCGGCGCAGGAAAGACCCACCACCACTGCGTTGCCATCGACGAGAGCGGCCACCGGCTGCTGCCACGACGCGTAGCCAACGACGAACCCGACCTCCTCGAACTCCTCACCGACGTCCTCGCTTTGGGTGACGAGGTGACCTGGGGAATCGACCTGGCCGACGGCAGAGCGGCCCTGGCCATCGGCGTCCTCTTCAACCACGACCAGTCGGTGCACTACATCTGCGGCCGGGCCATCCACCGCGCCTCCGAGAGCTACCGCGGCGAAGGCAGGACCGACGCGAAGGACGCCGCCGTCATCGCCGATCAGGTCCGCATCCGCCGCGACCTGCACTCCTTACGCACCAGCGAGGAGACCGTCACCGACCTCAGGATCCTCACCGGTAGGCGCACGGACCTGGTCGCCGACCGCACCCGCACCGTCAACCGGCTCCGCGCCCAACTCACCGATATTTTCCCAGGTCTGGAGCGGGCACTAGCCCTGACCAACACCGGTCCGCTCGTGCTGCTGACCGGCTATCAGACCCCAGCCGCCATGCGGCGGATCGGGGTCAAACGGCCGGAGACCTGGCTGCGCAAACGCAGGGTCCCTCGCGCCGACCGACTCGCCGGGACAGCCGTCGAAACCGCTGGCCGACAGCACACCAGCCTGCCCGGAAAGAAACTGACCGCCCAGCTCGTGCACACCCTGGCGGCGGAGGTGAGGGTCCTCAACCAACAGATCGCCGACATTGACAAGGCGATCGAAGCCCGGTTTCGCGAGCATCAGGACTTCAAAGTGATCACCAGCATGCCCGGCCTGGGTGTCATCCCCGGTGCCGAGTTTCTAGCCGCGACCGGCGGCGACATGAGCTTCTTCAGCAACGCGGACCGCCTTGCCGGCTTCGGCGGCGTCGCACCTGTTCCCCGCGGCTCCGGCAGGATCAGCGGCAACCTTCGCCGGCCACGCCGCTCCAACCGCCGGCTCCAACGCGCCTTCTACATCTCCGCGTTGTTCAGCATCCGTCACTGCGAGGACTCCCGCCGGTTTTACGAACGCAAGCGCGCCGAAGGCAAGCGCCACATCCAGGCCGTCCCGGCCCTGGCCCGCCGCCGGGTCAACGTCCTCTGGGCTCTCCTACGAGACGGACGGCCCTACGAGGCCGAACCACCCACTGCCCAGGCGGCTTGACAGACCGCATTACGAATCAGTGAGCCGACTGGTCATCGGCGGCGCAGAAGAGCCGGGGTTCCCCCGTACCTACGGCTCCGCGCGAATGGCGCGGGCGGGACACGTTCCCCCGGTCGCGGCCGCGCTTCCGCCCGTCCGAACAAATCCGGGGGGGGGCTCCACCCGCGGGTAGAACCGGCTGGCCTCCAGCAGCAGTTCCTCCAACCGATCGCCGAACTCCGCCGCACACTCCTCGGCAGCGGCCTGCGGCGAGACATCCAGCAAGTACAGCAACTCAGCCTACAGAGACGGCAGTTACTCCCAGAAAAGGTCAGCGACCTACGACTCCGTCACCGATCTCCGGCTCAAGGGGCCTCTACGACGGCACGAATCCAAGCTTTAGCAAAGGTCAGGCGGGTTCCCCTTTCAAGGGGATTCGAGCCGATTTTACCCGAGAGCACCGAAAGATCAACTAACCTTACGTATTGCGCGTCCCATTCCTTCACAGCCCATCCAGAGACTTAGTTCGATCTTGCGCGGACGCGCCCTCGCGGCTACGATCTCCGACATCCGAAAAAATCGGATTACCGGGTTCCGAGTTATACATTCACCTCCCTGGGCATTCCTTTCAAGTTTCGATTTTTCTTGCCGCTTGAAGCATGCCAAAAAAGGGGGTGCGTGAATAGCAGAGATGCGGGTAGCGTCTATACCCGGCACATTGGTCTAATCCCTCCGGACGAGACGGCGTCCGGGCGACACACCTCCGTCGAGTGGCACAACAAGCTCCGGATTTGAAATCGACAGGGCGATATGCCCACTGCATGTTGACTCGTCGGCCCCCCGAAGCAATGAATGAGAATGATATGAAGAAGATGAATATAGCCAAGTCGCTTCTGGTTGCGGCGGTGATTCCGACTCTACTTATGGCGGCTTCCGGGTCGGCGTCCGCCGGCACCGGGGTAACCTGGAAGAACGGCCAGACTGGTTACTACCTTCTCGCGGACAAAGCTGGAAGCGTTTGGGACAGCGACCTCACCAACGATCAAAACGTGTGGAGTGACATCAGCAACAGCGATGGCAGCTGGAATGAAGTGAACGCGTATAACGCGCAGTGTCTGACCGGATATTACCGGCAGGTCTACACCGAGAATTGCAACTATGGAACTGACGGCACGAACTGGTGGGAGCGCTGGTACGAGATCTCTACCTCGACGGGGTGGAAGCTCCAGAACAGGGAAACTGGCTACATCCTGGATGATGACGGACATGGCGATGTCTACGCAAACTCCAACGATGTCGGAAACTCGGACCACAACCAGCGCTGGCACTGATTGATGGGTAGGCGCCGCCCAATACCTGGCGCCGTCGGCTAGGTCGGATACCAACGCTTCGCCCCGTCGCCCTGCGACGGGGCGAAGCGCGGTACAGGCTGCCCCGGGGCGCAGGCAAGAGGCGTGTCGGCGGGCCGGGCACGGCTTCCGGCATGCCTTCTGTCGGGCTGCTTGGCCACTGTGACCACGTCCACCGGCTGATGCCGCCCGCGGTGATCCATCCGCCGGCCTCCCATGCCTGCTCCGGAACTTGAGAACGCGGGGGTCGTCGATCCGGCCTGGGCGGTGCCTTGACCGATACAGCAGCGCTTGGATGCTTAGCCAGTCCGGCTCGGCGGGGCTGCCCCACCGCATCCAGCTCTGCCTTCGGGCAATCTTCGGCCAGTTCCCGTCAGTTCTGGTAGTGCGATAACGACAGCACATGGATGGAATCCGTCCGCACTAATCCTCCGCTAAGCAGCCCCTTTCCGCCGGTGGCCACGAGACCGTCCAGCACTCCCCGCCAGCTTTCCGTACTGACGGGGCAGTTCCGGAACAACGACCATAAGGACGGTTCAGGCGCTTGTTTCCGCACCCATCGAAGGAACCTCTCAGGCCTGATGCAGTTCGCGACCTTTCCTCACCCCCATGACCGACTTGGCGCCTGCACGAGGAAGTCCATCGAGGCCCCGTCCCATTGCTGGAACAGCAGTAGCACCGCCCCACACACCGAAGACCGCTATTAAATCAACTATCGCCTCGAGTGGGATATATTAGTGATCCGTAAATCTAGGCCTGTGCAGGTGGCGGGCGTGGTACTGATGACCATTGCTGCGATCGGAGGATGCAGTAGTTCTGTGAATTCCACAGGGGGGAAATCCACCCAAAATTACGCCCTCCCCGATATCTCTGGGCCAGAGCCTTCGATTCCATCGCTTATCACGGAACCCAGTGGCGATCCCGCCAAGTCGATCAATTTTAAAGACGGCGGCGCAGTCATCAGACCTGACGGTTCCATGACTCTGCCGCTGGATTTGTATGACTCGGCAGATGATAAGGCAGTGATTGCGCATGCTGAGACTGCGCTCGCGCAGCAGTGCATGCGAAGCAAGGGGTTTGAGCTTCCCCCGTCTCTTGTGCGGAATACCGGACCACAGCCACCCGCGCCATTCGTCCTCTACGGGGTGATCGACATGGCCGGCGCCAAGAGTTTCGGCTATCGGGATCCAGTCAGCTTCGCTGCGTCTACGTCCCAGCCAAAAGACAGCGAAAAGATCACTCAGGCGGTGTCACAGGCCTACTTTGATAACCCTAAGACAGGTCAGATTGGATGCCAAGGCGAGGCGCATAAAAAGCTCGGCGGCGACGCCGAGATGGCGCTTTTCGTGCTTCTGCAGGACCTCCGATCAGAGGCGCTCAGCGCCGCTCACCGGGACAGCCGCGTCAAGTCGGTGACCTCCAAGTGGAGTGCCTGCATGAAGAGCGCCGGCTTCGACTACCCAGATCCGGCAGCGCCCGCGCACGACCGGAGTCTTCTCGGCCGAGGACTGCCCACTCCGCCAGGAGCGACACTGCCCCCGCCGTCCCCCGCTGAGATCGCCGTGGCCGTCGCGGATGTCACGTGCAAGCGCCAGACTCAGTACTTGCAGACCATCGCGCTGGTCAGCGCTGCGTATCAGCAAGAAATCATCGTGAGGCAGGCTCAGCGACTGCAGGACGCTCAGCGCAAGGAGAAGCAGGAAGTGGACGCCGCCAAGAGCGCGTAACAGGATCCTGGTGAGATGCGCTGGCCGGATGCAGGGCCCGGGTCGGGCATTCTCGCCCGCGGCCGACGGGACTCAAGGGACCGAGTTCCCCGCAGAGTCGGCTGAGTGCTTCCGGCCCAAGAGCACTCGGCGAGAAGGCGGTTCCTAGTGTGATGCGCCGGAAATGGCGGCCCTGCAGACACCGCCCTGCTGGTCGAAGCGGCAGACAACCGGGAACAATCCATCCCCACCGCCCACTCCCCATGCCAGGACAACGCTCAACTGACCATGTAGGACACGGTCTGAGTAGCTTTCATATATGGGTGGTTGGTGGGTTGATTTTGGTGAGCTAGTCGGCGAGGGAGTTGAGGATCTCGTCAGCGGTCTTGGTCCAGGTGAAGGGTTTGGGGTCCTGGTTCCACTGCTCAATCCATGGGCGTTTTCAGCGTGGCGCCTGATCGGGTGACGGAGTGGTGTGGGGTCGGGGTGCGCAACGACAGGGCTGCCGTGCCGTTGAGAGAGGTGTTCTCAACTCCGCAGCGCGGGAGCCCTGTTGGTTCCGCATCCAGCCTCACTCGACCTGCCTCACGCCCTGGTCGAGTGGGTCACGATGCTCATCGTCACCCGTGAGAGTGACCGGCGGTGCAAACTCCCGCCGCACCGCCGTGCGTTGGGCGCACTCGGGTATCTGCGTCGCCACGACACTCTCGCCCGTATCGCCACGGCCTTCGGGATATCCGTCGACACCGCAGGCGCCTACGTCACCGCGGTCACCGGTTTGCTCGCCGAGCAGGCGCCGGGCCTACTGAAGACGCTGCGCGCGCACGACCCGGACTTCGTCCTTCTGGACGGAACGCGTACAGACCCTGCCTCGTTCGACGGGTGCCCCTCTCACCGGTGTGATTGATGATCATGGAAGAGACATCAAGCGACTCACACCGTGACCAAGTCCGTGACCGTCGATGACCAGGCGGAACCGTCGCTGGATGCCGCGACGGTCGAGCAGAAGCTCATCGCCAGCTCGTCGCGCAGGCCCGGAGCGAGGGTCTGCAGCTGACCGGCGAAGGCGGGCTGCTGCAGCAGCTGACCACTGCGATGCCGTGGTCGTCACCCCTCGAGTGAGGGGCGGCAGGCGTGGTCACGCAGTTGATGGCTGGCGCGTTGTGCACATGTGCGGGTCGCTTTTGGCGCTGTAGGTTGGGGTACTCGCTACAACCTGTAGTCGATGGCATCAGTACCCAGCACGTTCAGCAGGGCCAGCGCCTCGGCGTCGGGTGATCCCAGCGGTGCGCTGTAGAGCACCAGGTGCTGGTCGCGGTCGGTGAGAGCGAGGTTGTCGCAGTTCACGGTGACCGGGCCCACGACCGGGTGGTGGAAGGTCTTGGTAAGCGTCGGGGCGGCTTGCACGTCGTGTCGCTCCCACAGGCGGGCGAAGTCCGGGCAGCCGTCGCGGAGTTCGTCGACGAGGACGAGCACCTCGGGATCCGTCGGAAAGCGGGCCACGGTGGCGCGCAGCTCGCTCACGACATGGAGCCGGAACTCGGAAACGTCGGACACGCCGTACACGGGACGGCCGGGGCGGTCCGCGCCGAGGAAGGCGCGGCGGGCCAGGTTGCGTTCTTCGGGGGTGATGGCCGCGAAGTCCTCCATGAGGGCGGCGGCGAGGTCGTTCCAGGCAAGCACCTCGAACGTGGCGGACACGACGATGCCGGCCGTCTGCGGCAGCCGTTCCAGGAGTGCGAGGATGCTCGGCCGCACATCCTTGCTGTGTCGCCTGTTCCGGGTCGGCGCGGTGCCCGCGAGGACGTGGAGATGGTCGGTCTCGGCGTCAGTGAGACGCAGTGCGCTCGCGATCCCGGCGAGAACCTCGCCCGACGGCCGGGGGGCGCGGCCCTGCTCCAGCCGGACGTAGTACTCAGTGGAGATGTGCGCGAGGACCGCCGTCTCCTCGCGGCGGAGCCCGGGGGTTCGTCGGCGCGGTCCGACAGGCAGACCGACGTCCTGCGGCTGGAGCCGCTCGCGGCGGCTGCGGAGGAACGCGCCCAGCTCCTGCTTGTCCATGAACCCAGTGTGTCTGGAGCACGCCGGCGGATCCTGGTACAGCTTGTGCCTGTATCCGGTGCGGCCGCCGGTCCAAGACTGTTGTCATGACGAATTCCAAGGACTTCCCCCCTGTTGGTCTGCTCGCCGGCAAGGTCGTCTTCATCACCGGCGCCAGCCGTGGCATCGGCGCCGCGGCGGCCAGGCTCTTCGCTCGCGAGGGAGCGGCGGCAGTCCTCGCGGCTCGTGGGACCAGCGCCCTCGATGAGCTCGTCGCCGACCTTCATGCGGAAGGCGGCATCGCACACGCTGTCCCCATGGACCTCGCCGACCGCGTGAGTATTCGCGCGGCCGTTGACCGGGTCGAGGAACTGCACGGAAGGTTGGACGGTGCCTTCAACAACGGTGCGGCGATCCAGCATCCCGGTCCGCTCGACACCACCAGCGACGAGGACATCGACGAGCAGTTCGCCGTGAACTTCCGTGCGCACTGGACGGCCATGAACGCGCAGGCGGCCCTCATGCGGCGTGGCGGCGGTGGCGCCATCGTCAACACGTCGAGCATCGGCAGCCGCCGCGCGAACCCGGCCCTGCCGGCGTACGGCGCGATGAAGCGGGCGCTCAACAGTCTCACCGAGACCGCCGCGGTGAGCTGGGCCCGTGACGGTATCCGCGTCAATGGCATTGCCCCGGGCGGCACCGACACCGAGATGATCGATGCGTGGGAGGCGTCGACCCCCGGCATCAAGGCGCAGGTGACCAAGTCAGTCCCGCTGGGGCGGATGGCGGAGCCGCGCGAGGTCGCGGAGGCCGCCGCGTGGCTGCTCAGCGACCGTGCCTCGATGGTGACTGGCGCGGTGCTCCCCGTGGATGGCGGAGCCGGCGCCTGACGGCAGGCACCCCTCGGAGATTGGCGCCGGACACGTTCGTCGCGGTGTCACCCCACGAAGGCCACGCGCTTCGACCTCCGGTCCGAAAGCAGTGACGAGCGAACAGCCACTGAACGTCACGACTGCCCATGATCACGCGGAAATGCTCGATCGGTGCTCGTGATCACGAGGAATTGCTCACGAAACTGCGGAACCTAGACCGGCCGCGTACCAGGCGTGGGTGGAGGCGCGGACGACAGAGTGCCGGCTCTCGTACTGGGTCCCTTAACGACGCTGAGCGCTCGTGACTACGTCCAATCAAGCTCATAAGATGACTGGCCGTCGCCGCGGAGCGCGTCGGCCAGGGCCTGGGCCTGATTCAGGGTGATACCAAGGGCGATCGGGACTTGGCGCGGGCTGTACTGGGAGGAACAGACGGGCACCGGATTGTCCACGGCAACCGTCCAGAACGGTTCCACACGCCGATCGTCCGCATCAGTCCCGAGCAGTTCCCGCGCGAACCGGGGAGCCACGTCTCCTGGTATTCCGCAGCGGGAGAGGGCCCGAGCCACGACAGCCCACGCCTCCTCTGGAGTGGCTGGGTCTCCGAGCATGGGCAGCAGGAGGAGCAGGCGCTGTGCCTGATCGACGAGACCATCGAGGTCCGACGCGCTCTCCGGCAGGCTCGCGGCGATGACAGTCAGCTCTGCCCAGGACAGTCCGGGGCCGGCCGACTCGGGCCCGCACTCCCCCAGATGTCCGAGGCGATCCCATGCCGGGTGGCGTACGGCGAACTCGACGGTGCTCTCGTCCTCGAAGTTGGCGTACACGGCGAAGGCTGTGTGTCCGCCGCCAAAAGGCACGCGGATCACCGGCCACGGCTGCTCGGCATCGCTGAGGCGATCCAGCATTGCCTCGTACGCCGACTGCGCGACACCGTACTCTTCCGCGTCCGCCGAGCAGTCCCCCATCGTCACCAGCAGGTGGGCAAGCCAAAAGGCCGGTTCGCGGGCGAGTTGCTCACCCGCGACCAGCTCGAAGTCCACGTACTCCGGAATGTCCACGATCTCCGCGGTACCGCTCATCCGAGGAGAGTATCGGGGCGTCACGGCACTCCCAGCGGTGGCCCCAGCGCCCCTCCGGAGTGCCGTCGGACCCGGTGATCGTTGCTCAGTGGTTCAGAGAAGTAACCAGGCCAAAACTGATCACACCCGACCAAACAGGACTAGACATATAAAAACTCCACGAACTCTCTGATCGGAGATCCTCTGGGATCTCAAATCCCGTGGCCGAATCACAGGAGCAATGGCCAGTCCGTGGCCGAACGGCCACGGATGTGCCTCCCTGGTCAACCCGCTCACCCCTTGGAGTACGTCAGGCGCGACCGAGACCTTCAATGGACCAATCGGCTCGATCGATCCTGCCCGGCGAGTGAAGGATCCGACGACGCCTGTGCGATCCCGCGGAGCCGTAACCGACCTACGCACGGCACACCGGAATTTACTAAGGCGGGTTTATAAGTTAGCTTTAGTATTGTGATGGACGAACTGGACTCCGAAGGAGTCGCCTCCGATCTCCTCGCGAGCATCAGCGTGCTGGTGCGGCGCGTACGCCAGATCCCGACCGGGAGCGGCCTGTCGATGCCCGAGCGCGGCGCCCTGTCCCGGCTGGACCGCACGGGCCCCACCACCTCCTCGGCGCTGGCCCGGGAGGCACAGATCACGGCGCAGGCCATGGGGGCGACCCTCTCCGTGCTGCAGGAGCGCGGGCTGGTCGAGCGCCGCAGGGATCCCGACGACGGCAGGCGCGTCGTTCTGTCGGTGACCGCGGCCGGCAGACAGGCACTGCAGGACAAGCGCAACGAGCGCGCCGAACTCCTCTCCCGCGCCCTCAGCAGTGGCGACTTCACCCGGGCCGAGCTGAAGCAGCTCGCCGCGGTCGCACCGCTGCTCGAGCGGCTCGCACGGAGTATCTGACGCCTGTCGGCCGATGAGGGAGCAAGCCCGTATGACAGTTCTTTCCCGAATACGCACCCCTCGCCGGGCGTCCGAGGACCGCTACAAGTGGACCGCTCTGACGAACACGACCGCCGCGGTCTTCATGTCCGCGCTGGACGGCTCCATCGTGCTGATCTCGCTGCCGGCGATCTTCCGTGGCATCCACCTCGATCCGCTCGCGCCGGGCAATATCGCGTACCTGCTGTGGATGATCATGGGTTACCGGCTGGTCCAGGCCGTTCTGGTGGTCACGGTCGGCCGGCTGGGCGACATGTACGGCCGGGTCCGGATCTACAACAGCGGCTTCGCGGTCTTCACCTTCGCCTCGGTCCTGCTGTCCTTCGACCCCTTCGACGGAGGGCACGCGGCGATGTGGCTGATCGCCTGGCGGGTGATCCAGGCCGCCGGCGGGTCGATGCTGACCGCCAACTCGGCGGCGATCCTCACCGACGCCTTCCCCGGGGAGCAGCGCGGCTTCGCCCTGGGCATCAACCAGGTCGCGGGGCTGGCGGGCATGTTCATCGGCCTGGTCGCCGGGGGTCTGCTGGCCGCCTGGGACTGGCGCGCGGTGTTCTGGGTGAACGTGCCGGTCGGCGTGTTCTTCACCGTGTGGGCGTACCGCACCCTGCGCGAGACCGGGCAGCGCGGGGGCGGCCGGATCGACTGGTGGGGCAACATCACCTTCGCGGTGGGCCTCAGCGCGGTCCTGATCGCCGTCACCTTCGGGCTGCAGCCGTACCAGGGTCACACCATGGGGTGGACCAACCCGCTGGTCGACACGCTGATCTTCGGCGGGCTGGCGCTGCTGGCTGCTTTCGTCGTCATCGAGCGGCGCTTCGAGGCCCCCATGATCGACCTGAGCCTGTTCCGCCGGCGGGCCTTCGCTTTCGGCAACCTGGCCGGCCTCGCCATCTCGATCGGCCGCGGCGGCATGCAGTTCTTCCTGGTCATCTGGCTGCAGGGCATCTGGCTACCGCTGCACGGCTACGACTACGTCGACACCCCGCTGTGGGCGGGCATCTTCATGCTGCCGCTCACCGCGGGCTTCCTCACCGCAGGGCCGGTGTCGGGCTATCTGTCGGATCGCCTCGGCTCCCGGGGCCTGGCCACCGGCGGGGCGGCGCTGTTCGGCGCCAGCTTCCTCGGCCTGATGGTCCTGCCGATCAACTTCAGTTACTGGATCTTCGCAATGCTGATCGCGATCAACGGGATAGCCAGCGGGATGTTCGCCTCCCCCAACTCCTCGTCGATCATGGGCAGCGTGCCCACGGAGCTGCGCGGCGTGGCTTCGGGGACGCGCGCCACTTTCCAGAACTCCGGCACCGCCGTCTCGATCGGCGTGTTCTTCTCCCTCATGATCGCCGGACTGGCCGACAGCCTTCCGCACTCTCTCAGCACCGGCCTGCAGGGGCAGGGTGTGCCGGCAGACATCAGCACCCAGATCGGCCACCTTCCCCCAGTGGCGTCCTTATTCGCAGCCCAGTTGGGCGTCAACCCCATCCAGCACCTGCTCCAGCCCAGCGGGGCCCTGCATCATCTGACGGCGGCGCAGCAACACGCCCTGACCGGCCACGAGTTCTTCCCGACCCTGATCTCAGGGCCCTTCCACTCCGGCCTCGTCGTGGTGTTCGCCTTCGGCGCCACCCTCGCCTTCCTCGCCGCAATCGCCTCACTGCTGCGCGATGCGGGCATCGAGCCCGGCAAGTAGTCGACAGCCTCAATCCCTCTACTCATTCCCTGTGATTCCCCACGGATCCCTACGGAAGCAGTCACCATGACACTCACCGCAATCGACCCCACAACCGCATTGGTCGTCATCGACCTGCAGCAGGGCATCGTCTCCGGTCACCCGGGCCCGGAGACCACCGCCACCGTGCGGCACAGCGCGCAACTGGCCTCCGAGTTCCGGCAGCACGGCCTGCCCGTCGTGCTGGTCAACGTCACCGGACGGGCGCCGGGACGTACCGAGACCACCCGGTCCGCCGACGACGGCACGCTGCCGCGCAGCTGGGCCAAGCTCGTCGACGAGCTCGACGTCGGGCCGGCCGACCACTTGATCAGCAAACGTCGGCGCAGCGCCTTCCACGACACCGGGCTCGATACGCTGCTGCGGGATCTGGGCGTCACCCAGGTCGTGCTCACCGGCATCGCGACCAGCTCGGGCGTCGAGTCGACCGCGCGTTCCGCCGCCGACCACGGCTACCACGTCGTGCTGGCCACCGACGCCATGAGCGACCCGGATGCCGACGCCCACCGCCACAGCATCGAGCGCGTCTTCCCCAAGCTCGGCGAACGGGCCACCGTCGCCGAGATCACCGCCGAACTCAACACCCGTACGGAGGCAGCCCGATGACACTCCTTGGCCGACTGCTCCGCAACCGCCGCGCCGGCGAGACCCACACCGCATGGAATCAACCCAACCTCCAGGGCCCCGAGCTGCTGAAGCTCACCAGCGAAGGCTTCGGCGACTGCGAGGCCATGCCGAAAGCGCACGGCGCGAAGAACATCGGCGGCGGCAACCTCTCCCCGCAGCTGTCCTGGAGCCCGCCCCCGCCCGGCACGGGTCAGGTACTACTAGTCGTCGAAGACCTCGACGTGCCGCTGCCCAAGCCCGCCGTGCACTGCGTCGCGCTGATCGACCCGGCACTCGAAAACCTCGATACGGGCGCCCTCGGCGCACGGCAGCCGACCGCGGGCGTGCGGCCGCTGCGGTCCACCATCGGACGCGGTTACCAGGGCCCCAGCCCCATCAAGGGCCACGGTCCGCACCGTTACGTCTTCCAACTGTTCGCCCTCGCGAGCCCCGTGGACGTGGCATCAGTGGACAAGGCCCGGCCCCACGCCCTGTTGTCCTCACTCACCGCGCCCGTTCTCGGCCGCGGCCGACTCACCGGCACGTACGAACGCTGAACCGATTACCGAAACACCGAATCCCTGGCCCTACCCCCACCGCGCACGGCCCGAAGATGGGTGGCGCACAGCCGCTCTTACTCATCTCACTCGGCAGCCATCAGCTCCCGTGCCTGCGCGTGGGCGTGCGCATCCCCGGGTCGGCCTGCACTCAGGCCGACCGCGACCGGTCCGATCGAGGCTCAATCGGTTCGTACGGGAAGATGGCCACAGTCCTGAGACAGGCACGTGGCCATCTCGCTATGACCACCGAAATCCCGACAGGTCACGGCACTGGAATGTGACAGGGGATTTGAGATCTCCGAGATCCAGCCTAGGCCGCGCCTGGTTGCGCGGCACGTCGCTCGGCGCCGGGAGTCCACCCGGCGGTGGCCAGGCGGCGCCGAAGCTCCTCCTGCGAGACGTCTTCCACATGGGTCAGAAATACCCACATGTGACCTGAAGGGTCCTTGAGGATGACGGTGCGGTCACCGTGGAACATGTCCTTCGGCAGCTGGAGGATCTCAGCGCCGGCGGCTTCTGCGCGCTCCGCCAGGCAGTCGACGTCCGGCACGAAGACATGCAGCGTGACAGACGTACCTCCGCCGAGCGAGGTCGGCGCGGCGAACGAGGCGGCCTCCGCCTCGTCCACGCTGGCGTCGCCCAGCATCAGGGTCGACCGTCCGATGGTGATCTCGGTGTGCAGAATCCCGCCGCCCGGAGCGTCGATCCTGAAACCCTCACGGGCGCCGAACGCCCGCTGGTAGAAATCGATCGCTGCGGCGGCGTCGTCGACCATGATGTGCGGGATCACGGCATAGCGGTAGCGGTCGGGGATCTCGATGTGGTCTGTGCGCTCGGTCATGGCGAACTTCCTTGAAAAGGCACCGCTGGTCGGATCCCGCGGCTCTGGAAGGACCCTAAAAGCTCAAGTTTGATTGAGGTCAAGTGTCGTTGTGGCCCTGCAAGTCCTGCCTGCAGAGCACCTGCAGGCCCTGCCCTGCCAATCGGAAGGCACAGCTCGCCAACTCGAGTGCTCATCCGCCAGCAGAGGCGTTGAGTCACATCAGGCATGGAGATCACGATCTACGGCTGGAGTAAGCAGAAACGGTCACGCCGCACCACAGCGGACGTCTCTGCCACCTCCACCGGCCGGCTCCTACCCGGACTAGCCGACTGGCCTGGAAGGTCCTCATGTGCCCCGACCCGGTACACACCTGGCTCACCGCCAGCCACTGGGAAGACGCCATACCCCCCCTCGCCACTTGGGCCGGCCTGTGGTCCACCCACCACCACACCTACCGCTACCCCCGCCCCAGCAGCCTCTACAACGTCACCGCAAACTGCCGCCTCCTGCTACACCGACTCCACCCGACCGCCAACGACCAACGCCCCCTCTAGCGCCGACGAATATGAGAAGAACCGAGCCAACTTCTTCCACGGGCATCCCAGCCTCCACATCCCACGATGCGGGACCAGACAGGCAGACGACGAGGGGCACGGCCTCCCGGTCCGTTCATCCCGCGGCACGGGGGTCGGAGTTCGACGTCGGTGACGCCGGCAGCGCTTCCGCAACCCTTCGCAGCCCAGACACCCGATTGATCAGCCTTCGGACACGCGACAAGCTCCATGCCATTTCCACCTGATGACCCACGAGCCCGCGACCCTGCGGCGTCCAGGACTGCTGTCTTTCCGGGCGCCGAGATCCACGGGGAGCCCCCTCAAAGCGGAGCCTGAGCGACACCATGTGACCATGCCGATATGACATCTGGTCGCATCATCTTCCTCAATGGCACCTCCAGTTCGGGGAAGTCGAGCATCGCCCGGGAGCTTCTGGACGTCCTGGACGACGGCGTGTTCTTCCACCTGGCAGTCGACAGCTTCAACGCGATGCGCAGCAAGCGGGAACTCGGGGCGGAGGAACTCGATGCCGCACTGCGGCGCACCAGGATGGGCTTCCACCGCTCGATCGCGGCCATGGCGGAGGTGGGCAACGACATCGTGGTCGACCATGTGCTGAGCGAGCCGTGGCGACTGCTCGACTGCCTGACAGTGCTGCCGCCCGAGGACGTACTGTTTGTCGGCGTCCACTGCCAGCCGGACGAGCTCGTCCGCCGCGAGCTGGCCCGGGGCGATCGTCCTCCGGGCCTCGCGGCGCACCAATATGAGCTGGTCCACGTCCACGAAGACTACGACCTGGAGTGCGACACCAGCACAGCAGGCCCACGCGAATGCGCACAGCGGATCAAGGAATTCCTCCCGCACCGCCCCAGCCCCACCGCTTTCACTCGCCTCCGCCGACGCCACCTGACGGACAGTCAAGAACCACCGAAGACGGAGCACGACCTCCTCGGCTTCGACTAACGCACGACCACGTCACGCTGGACTTCCGCAGAAGCCAGGTGCGGTGAGAATCCCGAGCCACGGCAGTCTCGCACCAACTGACAAACCTGTAGCTCAGAACAAGATCCACAGCCAACTTCGCTGCGACGGGACAGGCTGGTCGGTGCCGCGGGGCCGGTGGCAGGTGTCCTGGCCTCGGTGCCGGCGTGACAACAACGCTGCTGTCTCATCGGTGACAACAAGCGTGTCCCGCACGCCGTCGAGCGCCAGGCCGTCGGGCACCTGGTGGCAACTACCGTGTCCCGGCACACGCCGGAAAAGCGTGGCTGTGAGTACGTTGCGCCCGTAGGGTCGCACGGCAAAAAAGCGGGGTTGCTGATGGGCAACAAGGTCGTGGCCCTGCCGGAGAACCCGAAGGGCGAAGCGCTCGAGGACTACATAGCCGCACTGTTCCAGGCATCTGGTCACTTCGTGGAGAAACAAATCATCGAGTCGGATCCGGCCGACATCCTCGAACTCGGCATCTTCGCCACCGACTACGGGCCTGAGAAGGCGGTGCGCCGGCTGATCGAGGCGAAAGGCGGAGGCTGGGGCTTCGCCGAACTGCTCAATGTGGGGGGTGGATGAAGTATCTGGGCCTTGAGCACGAGGCCCGCCTGCTCGAACAGCACAGCCGGCGAACACCCCGTCTGACAGTTATCGATCTTTCCTGAAGTTCCGGCGTACTGCAGTGACACTCCCGCTGATGTGGTGCCCTTCTTGAGGAATCCCGTGTCGTCGATGATCAGTGCACCGTCCGGACCCAGGTGCTCGGCGACGTATTCGCGCACGTCGTCCCGCACCGCGTCCGCGTCTCACCGGGGGCCGTTCAGTAGATGCTGCAGCCCCGCGGGATCACGATGACCTGCGTACTCCGCCAACTGCCAGCCGTTCTTCCGGCTCACCGGCGCCAGCAGCCCCGGCACCGGTCGTGCGATCGGTGGCGTCGTGGCTGGGGGTTGGGTGGTGTCAGTGCCGTGCGGCGGCCGGGGCGGTGGCGGGGTGGTCGGTGTCACCGTGCCAGGTGGGCCAGCCGAGGAGGCGGGGGCGTTCGGTGACCCAGCCGCGGGTGTCGGTGCCGATCTCCTGGTTGATGAGGTCTTCGAGGAGGGCGCGGTAGTGCTCGAGGAGCTCTCGGTGGGCGGGGTCGGCGGCGAGGTTGTGTGTTTCGTGCGGGTCTTCGGCGCGGTCGTACAGAACGACGTCGTTGTCCGCGAGCAGGGCGTGGGTGGTGGCGGGCCGGTTGGGTTTGAGGGGGGAAAAGTAGCGGCCGAAGGTGTAGCGGGCGTCGCTGTAGCCGCGCAGGAAGCCTCGCTTGTGCCAGTCGGGACGGAGTTCGCCGGCCTGGATGCGCCGCGGTGCGTCGGGGTCGGCGAACTCGAACCAGAGGTCGGCGTCCAGGGCCATCACGGACTCGACTGCGGTGAGCACCCCCTCGCGTACCGTCCCGCCGTCCAGGACAGGCATCAATGAGTGGCCCTTGAGGGCCGGGTAGCGGGTGCTGGTCTCCGCGCGGTCCAGACCGGCGCACGCAAGGAGGGTGGGCGCGATGTCGACGGCGGAGGCGAGCGCACCTGTCCGCGTCCCGCCGGTGATGTCGGGGTGGCTGAGGATGAATGGCACGTGGAAGTTCTCGTCGTAGACCAGGTTGCCCTTCTGGCGCAGCCGGTGCGAACCGGCCATCTCACCGTGGTCGGAGGTGAAGGCCACGACGGTTCGGTCGGCTTGGCCGGAAGCTTCCAGGGCGTCGAGGACGAGGTCGATGCTGCGGTCGACGTCGCGGATGGCGTTGAGGTAGAAGTTCAGGCCAGCGTACCAGTGTTCGTCGTCGGCGACGGGGCCGAAGACAGTGTCGAGCATGCGGGCGAACTCGGCGGCCGCCGGTGCGGCGCCGGACAGGTCGTCGCGCAAGCTGGCGGGCAGGTCGAAGTTCCAGCGCCGCTGATATGTGGGGATCTCGGCGGCGGCCTTACGGACGAAGGCGTTGGCCAGCGCCCGTGCGCGGACCGCCGCCTGGCGGCTCAGGGTTGTTGCTTTCGATGCCACACCGGCACGTCAACGTCGCCGTCCCGCACCGCAACCGACACGCCGTCAGCGTCCTCGATCAGGTGACCGTTCTCCGTGTCCATCAGGGGTCCCTTCTGAGCGGGTGCCCACCTGATTCATGGCACGCCCTATCGCCCGCCTGCGGTGCTGGGTCCCTCACCATGTACAGCATCAGCGCGAGTTCAGACTTGCCCGCGCCGCGCGGCAGGTGGTGCAGGTGCCTGTCCTCAAGGGAGGAGTCACCCGCGATGCCGGAGACGCACGGCCAGGGCCGGGCACTGGTTGACGGCGCGGCGGGCACCGTGCTCCTGCCATGGGGCGACCGGGATGGTGGTGGAAGTGGGGTAGCCGTGCGGGCCGAGGCGAATGAGGTCGGGGGTGAGAACAGCGCACAGACCATGGCCGACGCAGCGGGACCAGTCCACCTCCAGCCGTGCGCCCTTCGCAGACGGGAGGGGCAGTACTCCGCGTACGGGCAGGCCGCAGCCGGGGCCGGAAAGGTGGGCGTCGATGTCCTCGGAGAAGACGTGCAGCGCGGTGAGCAGGAAGCGGGCCGTGCCGTCCGGGTGCGAGCAGGCGCCACCGGCCTGGGCCGCGCCGAGGGCTCGCCGGGCGTCCTCCAGTGCTGCGGGCTCGGCAGCACCGGCGGCCAGCATGGCCAGGGCTTCGGCGGCTTCGGGCAGGCCGCGTTTACACGGTCCGCACTGACCGGTGGACTCGGCCGCCAGCCAGGCCGCGACCCGGGCGGACTCGCCGAGCGGGCAGGTGTCGTCGGGGAGCGTGACGATGGCGCCCGCGCCGAGGGTTCCACCGAGGCCGGCGAGTCCGGCGCGGGAGAGAGGCGCGCCGACGGCGTCCGACGGGTGCAGCCAGGCACCGTGGTAGCCGCCCACCAACACGCCGATGCCCGGCCTGAGGCCGCAGGCGTCCAGTACCTGGCCCAGCGGGGTGCCGGTCGGAACCTCGACGACGAGCGGATCGGTACCTGGCCGGTTGACGGTGAGCAGGATGGTGCCGGGTTCGGCGGCGGTGCCGACGGCCGCGTAGGCGTTGGGTCCGAGCCGGGCCGCGATGGCGAGTTGGGCCCATGTCTCGGCGTTGGAGAGCAGCGTCGGCCGACGACGCACCCCGCCCGCTGCGCCGTCGGCCGCGCGGGCCTTCAGCGGCGCCGGTGCCACCGGCAGACCGTTGATGCCCCGGATCAGGGCCCCCGACTCGCCGGAGACGAAGCGTTCGGGGAGGCATACGGTCCGGGCCTTGCAGGGAAGTTCGCGCTCGGCGAGGGCTGCCGGGACCGATATCTCGCCGGGGCTGCCCGCGGCGACGCCGATCACGATCTCCTCGGCGCCGAACGCGGCTGCGGCCAGGCAGGCGCCGTCCAGGACCAGATGAGGCGTGCGGGCGAGGAGCATCTTGTCCTTGGCGCTGGCCGGTTCGCCCTCCGCGCCGTTCACCACGACGACCGGCGGCGCGCCGGTGCGGTCGGCGGTGGCGAGTGTTGCCCGGGCCTTGCGGGCGAACGGGAAGCCTGCGCCGCCGCGGCCGGACAACTCGATGGACTCGGCGAGGGCGAGCAGACCACTCCTGTCCAGTTGGCGCAGTAGCGGGTGGACACGGGTGTGGGCGGCGAGGTCCAGGCGCTGGTAGCTGTCCAGGCCGGCGGTCAGCCGGGCAGTGTCCAGCCAGCGCACCTCGGGCAGCTCCAGCGGGGCGTTCTTCACTCGCTGCCCCCCGGCTGAGCCAGGTACAGCGGCCTGGGCGCTGGTCTCGCGTGTTTGGGCTGCCTGGGCAGGCCGTCACTCTGAGCGGACCGGCGAGTCGCTGTCGTCGCTGCAGCGGACTGGGCAGCCCAGGCGGTCGGGGGGATGCCGGTTGCTGACCGGGTGGCCAGGGCGGTCAGCGCGGCCGGACGGACGGTGGCGGGCCGATATGCCTTGGCGCCACGCCGCCGTCGGCTCAGGGTCCGGCGGCGGCCCAGGTAGGAAAGGACACGGACCATCAGTGCGAGCGCCACGAAAGCCGCGCACAGGCCGTATCCCCAGAGCACCCACGCGTGCGCCTTGCGCCCCGCCGTCAGCCCGTGCGCCAGTGAGACCGGCCAGCAGAGGTACGCCATCGAGTGCAGCACCCGCCACAGCCAGGGATGGCGGCTACCGGCGAACCGGCCGCGGAGCACGCCGGTGGCCGTGATCAGGACGAGCAGGTCGGTGGCGATGGTGCCCAGGCCGACCGCGAGGGCGGTGCCGCCGGTGAAGGGGACCACGGCGGTCTGCGGAGCGGCGTGCCGCTCGAAGACCTTGACCGCGACGTGGGTGGCCAGGAAGCCGAGCGCCGCGACGGCGCTCGCCCGGTGCACCGACTGCACGGCCACCCGCAGCCGGGGAGTCAACACCAGCCGGTCGGTGGCGGCGAGCCCGCATGTCACCACGGCGGTCAGCGAGAGCAGGGTGAAGACTCCGGCGAAGTAATCCAGGAAGGCCATCATCCGGCTGGCCACTCCGGCCGACGCGGCGCCGGTCACAGGACGGGCGAGCAGGACGACGCTGGACATGGGGCACCTTCTTCCTTGTATTCGGGTCACGCACGAGGCCGTGGCACGACCGGATCGGGGTTCGACATACCCACGTCGGGAAAGGGCGCCGCCGGGAAGCGTGCCATCGGCGGCCGACACGACAGGGTCATGGTTAGCCCGTACCGCCGCCTGATCACAATGGTCCCGGTACGGCCCAGGTTCGTAGCGAGGCTCGACCACGGCGCCGGTTCCATGGCACGTGGCGGCATTTCTCATCCACGACCGTGTGTAGTAGACGCCGGAAGCAGCGTGACCAGACTCACCCGCGCGAAAGCCAAGGCGGTGTCGAGATGCTGGGCCAGGCGATCACGGGCTTTGCCCCCCCGATCTTGGACACACGAGACACTGAGCGCTTTCAGCGGTAGCTCTCGAGGGTGAGGTTGGCTTCGGCTGTGGTGGGGAGCCCGTTGGGGCTGCAGCGCGCCCTGCTGGAAGATCCGCCAGGAATCGAGCGTGACCTCGACCAGCTCGGGCCTCTGCGTCCTCTCCAGAGGCAACTCAGAGGTTGCCCTGCAAGGCTGGCACCCCGCCACGTCGAGGAGCGCTTGGATGAGTCTGATCAACGGTCTGCCCGCCCATGTCCTGCTGGTGCACATAGTCGTCGTGCTGATACCTCTCACCGCCCTCGCCCTGGCGGCGGCAGCCGTGTGGCCACGTGCCGCCCGGCGGTTGGGCCCGCTGCTGCCACTGCTGGCTCTCGTTACCCTGGCCAGCGTGCCGTTGACCACACAGGCGGGAGAGTGGCTGGAACGGCACGTGGACGACAACGCCCTGGTGCGGCGGCACACCGAGCTCGGTGACGGGCTGCTGCCCTGGGCGTTGGGTCTGTTCGTGCTGGCCGTGGTCGTGTGGTGGGCACACCGGCACGCCTCGGCGGAGCCAGGTCAGGGCAGCGGCAGGCGCTGGTCCGCCCTGCCCGTGCGGATTGCGGTGGGGCTGCTGTCACTGGCCATTGCGGCAGGGGCGGTTGTGGACGTTTACCGGATCGGCGACTCGGGAGCAAAGGCCGCCTGGCACGACGGTTATTCCAAGACTGCGACGGGGCCGAAGCGCGAATCGTGACCCGGTGCCGACGCCCACAGCCCAGCCCGGAGGAGTCCTCCATCCGCTGGGATTGCGGGCCGAGACATCAGGCCTTGGAAGGAGCAGGGGCACGGGAGCCCCTCGTGATCGTCGAAGGGCTCCCCGTACCCCTTGTCCGAGACTTGGCCGACGCAGGAGCGAGGACTACGAAGCGGGCACCGGCGCCGCGCCGTCATCCACCGTGGTGGTCGTCCCTCTCTTCAGGAGCGTCTCGACTCCGTAGGCGCCGGGGCCCAGACAAGCGATGAGCAGGAACGTCCAGCAGAACAGCACGGCCGGCTCACCCCCGTTGTCAATCGGAAACAGCGCGTTCGGCTGGTGGGCCGTGAAGTAGGCGTAAGCCATGGCCCCGGAGCAGATGACGGCCGACGTCCGCGTGAACAGGCCGAGGGCCACGAGAGCCCCACCCACGAGTTCAATGAGCGCGGCCCACCATCCGGGCCATTGCAGGGTGGGCACCGTGCCCGCGCCATGGGCGCCGCCCAGGACGCCGAACAAGGAAGCCGCGCCATGGCAGGCGAACAGGAAACCGGTCACCGCGCGAAAGACGGCCTGCACAAACGGGCGCACGGTGCCTAACACCGCTGCTGGCGAGAAGTGCATGGGGGTTACTCCTCAGGTCCGGGGAAACCTGGCGGCGAACTTCAGGTTTCCGACGCGTACACGACACCTCCGGTCTAGCGCGGGATCACGGGGGCCGCCAGCCACTCAAAGCTCTGGGTTTCCTCTGAAAATCGGCGATGCCCCCAATGCGCGCCCGGCGCGGATTCCGAGGCCCGCAATCGGCTTGCGCACATGAGGGCGTTCGCTCTGGTGTCACGAGTCGCCGTCCCGGTTCCAACTCCTCCGACGGAACGTCGACTTGCACCGGACGCGGTCCACCGCCTCCACAACCAGGCTGGGATCAAGCGCAATCACCCCCATGGCTCTCGGCCTCGCCGCAGGCATCCACTCCGGTCCCGAAGGAGGCCATTTCGGCGTCGGCCCGGTCTCGTGCGTCCAACGACGCTTCCTGGCACCTGCCTGCGGCTCATCCTCGTCGGCCGCCGTCGAGAACCCGCGTCCTGCATCCATGCCCGTCCCCCAGCAACTGGCCGCCTGGCTGCGTACGCACCCCGGAGTTGAGGTGGTCTGCCGAGACGGCTCGCTGGTCTCCCGGCAGGGCATCACCGACGGGGTCCCGGATGCGGTGCAGGCCAGCGACCGATTCCACCCCTGGCAGGGGCTGTCGAAACGGGTTCGGACATCGCCCCCCCACCGCGGCCGCCAGCCCGGCGCGGTCCCCGAGCCTGAACCGGCCCTGCCACCGCCGACGGACCGGCACGAGACGGCCGATGCCCCCGCCCGCCGTCACGCCAAGCGGCTGTTCGAAGCGGTGTACGCGGTCTCTGACAGCGGCCGCTCGCTCAGCGCCATAGCTCGTGAGCTGGGGCTGAACCGACGCACCGTGGCCAAATACGCGCGGGGACGAAGGCTTGGTTCATTCTGGCCGTGTGGAGATCGGCTGCCGGGCGATACCGGGCCATACCAACGGCGCAGGACAGTCGTCGCCTTTCAGCTCCTCAGCCCCCACACGCAGATTCGTGGTGGACAGACGCGTCTCGCGGTGACCACGGCGGCCCGGCTCGCCGGGCTTGCCGGGCCGTGTGCGCATCGCAGTGCACCAGCAGATGGCCCCTGTCGCCACTCCACCTGATCGCCTGAATGGCTCAGCGCGGCTCAGCCGGAAGAGCGGGGGTGCGTTGACGGTGTGATCGTGGTGGAAGGCATGGGCGCGTGCACGAATCCGAGGAGGCGGGATGTCAGAGGGCCTGACCGAGTCCGGCACGGGGCTTGCTGTTCCAGAGGGCGGCACGCGCCTGGCCCCCGGCCCGGTCCGATGCGGCTTCCTGGAGCTGAGCGCCGTCGCCGACGCCGTCCTCTACGAGGGATACCTTCTCTACCCGTACCGTCGGTCATCGGCCAAGAACCGCGTGAGGTGGCAGTTCGGCGTGCTCTTCCCCCGTGACTGGGTGGAGGCGGCCGGGCCCGTCGTCCCGGGTGTTTCCGGCGCGACGGACTCCTGGTACCAGCAGACCGAGTGCCTGCTGCGTGTCCAGCGGCCCGGCGCTGTCGTACGGCTGAGGGTGCGGTACCTGCAGATGCAGCACAAGCAGGTGGAGGAGGCCGGCCTGAACGGCAGCCATCGAGCAGTCGCCTCGCTGCGGGCCGCCGACGGCGTGACACATCTGACCTTCGACGAGGCGGTACCGCACGAGACCGAGGTCACCGTCCCGCTGGATGACCTGTTGCACGGTCAGCACACCGTCGCGGTCGGAGCGCCGGGGGGTACGGACGTCGAGCCGCTGCCCAGGGACGTCGGACGAGTGGTGCGGCGACGCGAAGAGGTCCTGGCGGACACCGTGCTCGTGGCCGAGCGACTCTCCGACAATGTCTGCCGACTCCGGGTGCGCACGGAGAACACCGGGTCGGCATCCGATCCGGAGGCCCCTCGCGACGAGGCTCTGCGCCGGGCCCTCATCGCTACGCACACTCTCATCAGCGGCGAGGGCCTGGAGTTCGCCTCGTTGCTCGATCCGCCGGTGGAGTTGCGCGCGTGTACCCGCGCCTGCCGTAACGAACTCACCTTTCCGGTACTTGGCGGCGCGCCCCCCGCAGAAGAGACCAGTACCGGTGTCACCGGGCACCTCATGCTCTCATCGCCGATCATCCTGCCCGACCACCCCCAGGTGGCACCGGAGAGCCCGGGCGATCTGCACGACGCTGCGGAGATTGACGAGATCCTCACCCTGCGCACGATGCTGATGACCGACGCCGAGAAGCTCGAGGCGCGCGCCACGGACCCACGGGCCGCCGCGATCCTCGACCGGGTCGAGACCATGCCGCCGGAAGTCTTCGCACGACTGCACGGGGCTGTCCGCTCGCTGACGCCGATCGCCTCCGACACGGAACGACCCGCCTGGTGGCAGGAGGACGCCGCCGCCGGACTGTCCCCGACCACCGACACCGTGCTCGTCGACGGTGTGCCTCTCCGGGGAGGCAGCCACGTCAGGCTGTGCCCGCGAGGCCGGGGCGCCGACGCCCAGGACATGTTCCTGGCCGGGCGGACCGCCCAGGTGGCTGCCGTACTGCACGACGTGGACGGCAGCACGCACTTGGCTGTCACCCTCGACGACGACCCTGCAGCCGAACTGAACAGCTGGTACGGCCGCTTCCACTACTTCCGACCCGATGAACTCGAGCCCCTTGAGACCGCCGGCTCCCAGGAGCAGCCGACGAGTCCGGCTCGCGCCGCGGTCCCGCGGCATCCGACCCACTCCGAGACCCCCCGCAGCGGAGGCCGATGACATGACCGCTCACAGCAGTACCACCGAGGTCAGTGGCGAAACCGGCCGTGGCGAGGACCGGAAGGGCTTCGACGAGATCCACATCCTCTGGATCTCCGAGGGCATGAGCTGCGACGGCGACACCGTCTCCCTGACGGCCGCCGACCAGCCTTCCATCGAGGACCTGGTGCTCGGTCTGATCCCGGGCCTGCCGAAGGTGAATCTGGTCAACAAGGTGCTCTCACCGAGTCTGGGCGGCGAGGACTTCCTCGCTCCCTACCGGGCGGCGGCACGCGGCGAACTCGCCCCCTTCATCCTCGTCATCGAGGGGTCGGTCCCCAACCAGAACATCATCGAGGGCGACGGCTACTGGACATCGTTCGGCAACGACCCGGAGACCGGCGAGCCGCAGACCCTGAATCACTGGATCGATCAACTGGCCCCCAAGGCCTGGGCGGTGGTGGCTGCCGGCACCTGCGCCACCTTCGGCGGCATCCATGCGATGGCCGGCAATCCGACCGGCAGCATGGGACTTGCGGACTACCTCGGCTGGGACTTCACGTCGCAGGGCGGCCTGCCCATCGTGAACGTGCCGGGCTGCCCGATCCAGCCCGAGAACTTCATGGAGACCCTGATCTGGGTTCTCTACCACGCCGCCGGCTCCGCTCCCCCACCCCCGCTGGACCACATGCTGCGCCCGCAGTGGCTGTTCGGGAAGACGGTCCACGAGGGCTGCGACCGTGGCTCGTACTACGAGCAGGCCACCTTCGCCGCGGACTACAACTCCCCCAAGTGCCTGGTCAAGACGGGCTGTTGGGGGCCGGTCGTCAACTGCAACGTGCCCAAGCGCGGCTGGATGGCCGGCATCGGAGGGTGCCCGAACGTCGGCGGCATCTGCATCGGCTGCACGATGCCCGGCTTCCCCGACGCCTTCATGCCCTTCATGGACGAGCCACCCGGCGCAACGCTGTCGTCCCTCGCCATCAAGCCGTACGGGGCGGTCATCCGCCGCCTGCGCGGCTTCACGAACGAGCTGGTCAACCACGAGCCCAGGTGGCGTCACAACAAGCGGACGCTCACCAGCGGATACGACCCACACTGGCGTCCCTGACAGCACGCACCCCCTGACGCACGCGCATCCCGACACGGACCTACGGAACACCGACAACGAGGGGCAGTAACAGCGATGACCACAACCGAGGCCCGGTCCAAAGGACGCAAGTCGCCGGAGATCGTGGACATGTCCTGGGATCCGATCACTCGGATCATCGGCAACCTGGGCATCTACACGAAGATCGACTTCGCCAACCGGGAAGTCGTGGAGTGCCACAGCACCTCGTCCCTGTTCCGCGGCTACTCGGTGTTCATGAAAGGCAAGGACCCTCGGGACGCAGGATTCATCACCTCCCGTATCTGCGGCATCTGCGGCGACAACCACACCACGTGCTCGGACTACGCCCAGCAGATGGCCTACGGGGTCAAGCCGCCCCGGCTGGCCGAGCACATCGTCAACCTCGGCGAGGCGGCCGAGTACATGTTTGACCACACCATCTTCCAGGACAACCTGGTGTTCGTGGACTTCTGCGAGGCGATGGTCAAGGCCACCAACCCCGGTGTACTGGCTCGCGCCGAACGCACCGCCGCGCCCCGCGGTGACATCCACGGCTACCGCACGATCGCCGACATCATGAAGGCCTTCAACCCCTTCGAGGGCGAGGTCTACAAGGAAGCCCTGAAGGTCAGCCGGGTCACCCGCGAGATGTTCTGCCTGATGGAGGGGCGGCACGTCCACCCCTCCACGCTCTACCCCGGCGGCGTCGGCACGCTCCCGCAACCCACCGTCTTCACCGACTACCTCAGCCGGCTGATGCGGGTCATCGACTTCGTCAAGAAGGCCGTCGCTATGAACGACGACGTCTTCGACTTCTTCTACGAGGCGCTGCCCGGTTACGAGCAGGTCGGCAACCGCCGCATCCTGCTGGGCTGTTGGGGCGCCTGGCAGAACCCCGACGTCGTCGACTACCGCTACGAGAACATGAACACCTGGGGCAAGGCGATGTACGTCACCCCGGGCATCGTCGTCGACGGCGAACTGGTCACCAACAACCTCGTCGACATCAACCTCGGCCTGCGCATCATGCTCGGCAGCTCCTACTACGAGGACTGGGTCAACGAGGAGCCCTTCGTCACCCACGACCCACTCGGCAACCCGGTCGACATGCGCCACCCGTGGAACCAGACCACCGTCCCGGTGCCGCAGAAGCGCGACTTCGACGAGAAGTACAGCTGGGTGATGAGCCCGCGCTGGCTCGACAAGCGCACCGGTGACCACTTGGCCCTGGACACCGGCGGCGGCCCGCTGGCCCGGCTCTGGTCCACCGCGCTGAGCGGACTGGTGGACACCCCGTACATCAAGGCCACCGGCCACAGTGTGCGCATCTCGCTGCCCAAGGGCGAGTCGCTGCCGGAGACGACCCTGGAGTGGCGCATCCCGAAGTGGAGCAACACCATCGAACGCGACCGCGCCCGACCGTACTTCGTTGCCTACGCGGCCGCCATGGCCCTGCAGTTCCTCGAAGAGGCGATGGGCCTGGTGCGGGCGGGCGACACCAAGGTGTTCGAGAACTTCGAGGTGCCGGACGAGGCGATCGGCTGCGGCTTCCACGAGGCGGTGCGCGGTGTCCTCTCCCACCACCTGGTGATCAAGGACAAGAAGATCGCCAACTACCACCCGTACCCGCCCACCCCGTGGAACGCCAGCCCCCGCGACAAGTTCGGCACCCCCGGCCCGTACGAGGACGCCGTCCAGGGGCAGCCCATCTTCGAGGAGAACGGGCCGGACGACTTCAAAGGCGTCGACATCATGCGCACCGTCCGCAGCTTCGACCCCTGTCTGCCGTGCGGTGTGCACATGTACGTCGGCAAGGGCAAGACCCTGACGACCCTGCACTCGCCGACGTACGGAGCCAACCATGGCTGAGGCCGAGGCCCCGGCCGAGCGGCTCGCGGACCCCGCCGTCGAGTCCCGCCTCGCCCGCCTCGACCAGGTGCTGGAGGGGATCGAGTCCGCACCCGGCCCCACCACCCGCTCCGCGGTCGAGGCCGTACGGCTGCTGACCGAGGTCTACGGCGAGGCGCTGGCCCGCGTCATGGACCACGCGGACGGGCAGCTGGCCGAACGCCTCGCCGACGACGAGTTGCTCGGGCATCTGCTGGTGCTGCACGCCATTCACCCGGAGCCCGTCGAACGCCGGGCGGCCCGCGCGGTCGAACGGCTGCGGCCCGCCATGCAGGAACGCGGCGGCGACGTGGAGTGGGCAGGCGTCGAGGGAGAAGTGGGCCGGGTCCGGCTGACGGCGGGCGGCGGCTGCGGTTCCGGGTGCGGAAGCGGGGGCGGGACGACCGACGTCACCGCCGCGGTCCGCGAGGCGGTCCTCGCCGTCGCCCCGGAGCTGGCTGCGGTGGAACCGGAGCAGGTGACTCCGTCGGCGTTCGTACCACTGAACACGCTCACGCACCGAGGCCAACAGTGACCACGGACGGAGCGCTGGCCCGCCTCATCCGCTCCTCGGCCGACGCCACCGCGACGGCCGCGGCGGAGCGGTGCGACCTGTGCGCCGCGCCGGTGGCCGACGAGCACGCTCACCTCTACGACACCGAAGAGAAGGAGGCGCGCTGCGCCTGCGGCCCCTGCTCGGTGCTGTTCGCCGGCGGCGTCGGCGGCGACGGGCGCTACCGGCTCATTCCCCGCAGGCGGATCAGGCTCCCCAAGGTGGACACTGAGGTTCTGGGCGTGCCCGTCGGTCTGGTCTTCTTCGTGCCCCGGGCCGACGGCACGGTCACCGCCGAGGGCCCGAGCCCGGCCGGGGCGATGCGATGGGAGGTCGACGCGGCGGCCTGGCAACGGATGGTCGCGGCGTGCCCGCAGCTCGCCTCGGTGGAAACCGATGTAGAGGCGCTGCTCGTCAACACCGTCCACGGCCTCGACCACCACTGGATCGTGCCGGTGGACGACTGCTACCGGATGGTCGCCGTCGTACGCCGGGAATGGCGTGGCCTGTCCGGGGGCGGTCGGGTCTGGCCGGCCGTCGAGCGGTTCTTCGAGGACCTCACCGAGCGGTCATGAGCCACGCACTCCGCGACGCGGAGGCGAGGAAGGAGAGCACCCATGGGCAACATCAGGGTCGGCCGACCCCACGCCAAGCCCGACTCGACCGGGCACGTGCCCGGCATGCACCAGGGCAACCGGGGACCGTACGAGCACCAGACCGGGCACCACCGGGACGGCACTGCCGACGCGCGCCGTTCCACCGGGATCCATTGGAAGCGGCACGACGCCCTGCTGGACGTCATGCCGAACATCCCGCCGGGATGAAGAACCGCGATGAGGGACAGCAGGGAGTCGTCTGAATGAAGTGCCAACGAACAAGGAGATCGGCTGCCTCAGAAGCCGGGGAGACGACGCAACGGACGCTGATGGCCAACGCCGCTCTGGTGGGCGGCGTGGTGCTGGTGCTGCTCATCCGGGAGCTCCCGAGCCTGCGGCGCGAGCTGCGAATCTGGCGGATGGCCGGCGGCTTGCGCGCGGGCCGCCGGTACCCGTAAGCCGACCGTGCACGAGTTGTCGATCGCGACCGCGATCATCGAGCAGGCCGGCAAGCTCGCCCGGTCGGGCGGGGCGGATGGCGTCTCGGCCGTGACCGTCCGGGTGGGCGAGCTGGCGGGGGTGGTTCCCGACGCCCTGACCTTCGCGTTCGAGGTGGCCCGCGACGGCACCGCTCTCGCCGCGGCCCGGCTCGTGGTTGAGCAGGTCCCCGCGCAGGCGTACTGCGGCCCGTGCGCCGAGGAGTTCGCGGTGGGCATGCCGCCGTTCTTCTGGTGCCCGCGCTGCGATCAGCCCTCCACCGAGCTGCGAAGCGGCCGGGAGTTGCAGATCACCGGGATCGACTGACATGCACCGGGCCCCGCCCGAGCACGTTGCTCGGGCGGGGCCCGGTGCATGCGGATCAGCAGATGCGGGGCAGCTGCTCACCCAGCGGCAGATCCAGCACCCGGGTGCCGCCGAGGCCGGTCGAGACCACGACCATGCCGGGGTGCTCGGCGACGCACTCCCCGATCAGCGTGGCACCGGCCCCCTGCGGATGGGCACGCATCGCCGCGAGGACCTCATCGGCCGCCGACGGGGGCACGAAGGCAACCAGCCGGCCCTCGTTGGCGACGTAGAGCGGGTCGAGGCCCAGGAAACCGCAGGCGTTGGCCACGGCGTCCGGCACCGGGATCGCCCGCTCCCGCAAACGGACACCGGTGCCCGAGGCTCGGGCGATCTCATTGAGGGACGCACCCAGACCGCCGCGGGTGGGGTCCCGAAGGACGTGGATGTCCGGGGTGACCGCCAGCATGGCCGCCACCAGATCCGCCAGCGGCGCGGTGTCGCTGGCGATCTCGACGCCGAACTCCAGCCCCTCCCGCACGCTCATGATCGCCACGCCATGCAGTCCGATCGGACCGCTGACGATGACGGCGTCGCCGGGCCGCGCACGCTGAGGGCGGATGTCGACGCCGGCGGGGACGAGGCCCACCCCGGCGGTGGTGACGTACACGCCGTCGCCGTGCCCGGACTCCACTACCTTGGTGTCGCCGGTGGCCACGACGACCCCCGCCGCCTCGGCCGCCGTGCCCATGGCGCGGGCGATCCGTTCGACAACACTCAGCTGCACGCCCTCTTCCAGTACGAAGGCGGCGGAGAGATAGGCGGGCCTGGCGCCGCTCATCGCGAGGTCGTTGACGGTGCCGTTGACCGCGAGGTCGCCCAGACTGCCGCCGGGGAAGAACAGCGGCCGGACCACATAGCCGTCGGTGGAGAACGCCAGCCGTGTGCCGCCCAGTTCGAGGACGGCGGAGTCGGCGAGCGCGGCGAGGGTGGGGTTGCCGTAGGCGGGGGCGAAGACCTGCTCCATCAGTTCGGCGGACAGGGCGCCGCCTCCACCGTGCCCCATCACCACGACGGGCTGGTCGCGAATGGGTGCGGGGCAGGTCCAGGTCGCGGGGTCGAGCGTCGTGTCGGCGAGTTCAGGCAACGGGGTTCATCTCCTCGCGCGCTGCCCCCATGGCCTTCGCCGCCGGGTCGTTCATCCGGCGGTACAGGTAGTAGGCCGCGCAGGCGCCCTCACTGGAGACCATGGTCGCGCCGAGCGGGGAGCGCGGGGTGCAGGTGGTGCCGAACGCAGCACACTCGATCGGCTTGATCAGCCCTTGGAGCACCTCGCCAGCGCGGCACTCGGCGGGCTCCTCGGTGCGGATGTCTGTGACGTCGAAGCGGCACTCGGCGTCGTACGCGCGGAAGGCCTCGGCCAGCCGCCAGCCACTCAGCGGGATGGGCCCGATGCCGCGCCAGTTCCGGTCAGTGACCTCGAACACCTCCTCGATCATGCTTACGGCGGCCGGGTTGCCGTCCTCACGTACGGCACGCGCGTACGCGTTCTCCACCCGGTGCTCCCCGCGCTCCAGTTGGCGGACCGCCCGGCGGATACCCTCCAGGATGTCCAGCGGTTCGAAGCCGGTCACCACGAGCGGTACGCGGAACCGCTCGGCGAGCGCGGGGTACTCGGCCATGCCCATCACGCTGCACACGTGCCCGGCGGCAAGGAAAGCCTGCACCCGGCACTCGGGGGCCGTCATGATGGCCTCGACCGCCGGAGGAACGCGCACGTGGGACACCAGCAAGCTGAAGTTGGTCAGGCCCAGACGGCGGGCCTGGTGCACGGCCATCGCGTTGGCGGGGGCTGTGGTCTCGAACCCGATGGCGAAGAAGACCACTTCCCTGTCCGGGTTGCGGCGGGCCAGCTCCAGGGCGTCGAGCGGCGAGTACACCACGCGTACGTCGCCGCCCTCGCCCTTGACCCGGAACAGGTCGCGGTCGGTGCCCGGTACCCGCAACATGTCGCCGAAGGAGCAGAAGATCACCCCGGGACGTGAGGCGATCTCCAGCGCTTTGTCGATGACGTCCAGCGGGGTGACGCAGACGGGACAGCCAGGGCCGTGGATCAACTCGACCTGTTCGGGCAGAAGTTGATCGATGCCGTGCCGGACGATCGAGTGGGTCTGCCCGCCGCACACCTCCATCAGCGCCCACGGCCGGGTGACCGTGGCACGGATGTCGTCCAGCAGTCGCCGTGCCAGCTCGGGGTCGTTGAACTCGTCGATGTACTTCACCGGACCTCACTCTCTCGGGATTCCTCGGTCACCGCAGCGACTCCGGCGTCTCTCGCCGCCCGCTCCCAGGCGTCGCCGAACTCCTCCTCCAGCAGCCCCAGTTCCTCGAAGAGCTTCAGGGAGGCCTGCGCCGATTCCTCGTCCAGACGCTGGAGCGCGAAACCGACGTGCACGATGACGTATTCACCGACCCGCACGTCGGGCAGGTACTCCAGGCACGCCTGTTTCTGCACTCCTCCGAAGTCGATCAGTCCGGTGCGTGGATCGGCTCTGTCGTCGATCGACACGACCTTGCCGGGCACGGCCAAACACATGGGTCACTCCTTCTGTCGTCCGTATGCCGCGATCACCAGCTGGCCGAGCGCCAACCCGCCGTCGTTGGGCGGGACTTCGCCGTGCCGCAGCACGGCGAAGCCATCGTCGGACAGCAGCGCCGTGCACTCCTGCTCCAGGAGCGCGTTGGCGAAGACTCCGCCGCTGAGGGCCACTGTGGCCAGACCCGTGTCCCGGCGTGCGTGCCGGCAGATCTCCACGACGGCCCGTGCTACGCCGCGGTGGAAACGCCCAGCGATCACGGGGGCCGGGATCCCGCGTCGCATGTCGGCCACCACCGCCCTCAGCACGGGCGCCGGATCGCATCCGGCAGGACCGATGGCGAAGGCGTACGCCGTGCTGTCGTCCTCCCAGGCCGAAGCAGCAGCCGCCTCCAGTTCCAGGGCGGCCTGGGCCTCGTAACCCGCGCGGTGGCACACGCCCGCGAGGGAGGACACCGCGTCGAAGAGCCGTCCCATGCTGGAGGTCGCCACACAGGCCACCTGACGCGTCAACTGCCGTTCCAGCACAGACAGTTCCTCGGAAGTGCAGACGGCGACGCTGGGCAGGTCCGCGTCCCACGGCAGGCCGGCGGCCCACAACCTGCCCAGGGCCAGACGGCATGGGTTGGCCACTCCCGCGTCACCGCCGGGGAGCGGCGCGGGCGTCAGGTGGGCAAAGCGCCGGTAGCCGCTGTAGTCGGCGAGCAGGACCTCGCCGCCCCAGACGGTGCCGTCGTCGCCGTAACCCGTGCCGTCGAATGCGACGCCGATCACGGGGGAGGTGAGGCCGTGCTCAGCCATCGCCGAGGCAATATGGGCGTGGTGATGCTGGACGAACAGAGGCGTGGACCGGGGAAGTTGGAGGGCCCGCTGCCGAGCCCACCGGTTTGAGTGGTACCCAGGGTGTCGATCGGCGGCGACCAGTTCGGGGCTGACGCCCGTCAGGCGTCGCATGTGCAGCTCCGCCCGACGTGCGGCCTCCAGGGTGGTCAGGTCGCCCATGTCACCGATGTGCGGGCCGAGCCAGGCGTGTTCGCCCTCGCCGATGGCCAGCGCGTTCTTCAGATCGCCACCCACCGCGAGTGCCGGGCGAAGCTCCATCGGAAGGCGCAGGGGGCGGGGTACGTATCCGCGGGAGCGGCGCAGCACCTGCTCGGTGCCGTCGGCACGCACCCGCAGCAACGAGTCGTCGCATGGGGAGGCGATGACCCGGTCGTGGGCGAGCCACGCGTCGGCCAGTCCATCCAGCCGGACCAGCGCCTCGTCGTCGTCCGTGACGATCGACTCCCCCGAGCGGTTGCCGCTCGTCATGACCAGCACCCGCGGGCTCGGCGGATCGCCGGGCAGCCCGAACAGCAGGGTGTGCACGGGGGTGTACGGCAGCATCACGCCGACGTGCGGGCTGCCCGGACACACCCCGGGCGCCAGCCGGAGGGTGGCACCCGACGTGCGCCGACGCAGCAGGACGATGGGACGCCGGGGGCCGACGAGGACTGCGCGCTCGACTGCGGAGACCTGGGCGATCCGCTCCACGTCGCCGAGTTCCGCGCACATCACCGCGAAGGGCTTGCCGCCGCGCTCCTTGCGGCCGCGCAGCCCGTCCACGGCCCGGGCGTCAGTGGCATCGCATGCCAGGTGGTAGCCGCCGAGGCCCTTCACCGCGACGATCCGTCCGGCGGCCAGCAGTGCCCGCGCCGCGGTCAGGGCCTCGGCGTCACGTGCGGGCCGGAGGCCGCTGCCAGGCGCGGGCAGCAGACGCAGCCGGGGACCGCAGTCGGGACATGCCACGGGCTGGGCATGGAAGCGGCGGTCGACGGGGTCGCCGTACTCCAGGGCGCAGGCGGAACACATCGGGAAGTCGGTCATGGTCGTAACCGCGCGGTCGTACGGCATCCCGGTGGCGATGGTAAAGCGAGGTCCGCAGTGCGTGCAGGTGACGAAGGGATGCCGGTGTCGGCGGTCTGCCGGATCGGCCAGCTCACGCAGGCAGTCGGCGCAGGGCGCGGTGTCGGGCGGGAGCAGGGTGCGGCCCAGGGACTGCCCGGTGGAGCGGATCGTGAAGGTGTCGTCGGCACCAGTGGCAGGCATGTTCTCGACGCCGATGCCGGCGACAACGGCCAGCGGCGGAGACTCGGCGGTCAGGTGGTCGCAGAAGCGGTCGACGTCAGCCGGGGGGCCCTCCACCTCGATGAGCACTCCGGCCGCGGTGTTGCTGACGAACCCGGTGAGCGTCAGGTCCGTTGCCAGGCGGTGCACGTAGGGGCGGAATCCCACGCCCTGCACCGTGCCGCGCACCGTGACCCGGCGACGAACAGCCTGGGCGGCGGGCGCCGTCACGAAAGTCGGCCGGCCGCGAGGCCCGTGTCCTCGTGCGGGTACTCATGGACGTGGCCGTGTGGGTGCGGCGCGAGGGGCGGCCGGTGGACGGCCGCACCGTCCCGCACGGCGAGCACCCGCTCCAGGACGGTGTCGACACCCTCACCGGTGCGGGCACACGACCGTACGACCTCCACCCCGGGATTCACTCGCCGCGTACAGGCGTCGAAGGCCTCCGAGTCGAAGTCGGCAGGCTCGGCCAGATCGGTCTTGGTGAGCACCACCAGATGGGCGGAGCCGAAAGCGGTGGGGTACTTCAACGGCTTGTCCTCGCCCTCCGTGACCGCCATCAGGACGATCCGCAGGCTCTCACCAAGGTCGTAGGACGCCGGGCAGACGAGGTTGCCGACGTTCTCCACGAAGAGCAGGGCGGTGTCCTCGGGCAGCCAGTTCTCCACATGGACGCGCAGCTGCCGGGCTTCCAGATGGCACAGACCGTCGGTCAACAGCTGCTTCACCGGTGCTCCCGAACGGGCGAGACGGCGGGCGTCGTTCTCCGTCGCGAGGTCGGCAGTGAACGCGGCCACCGGGATGCCCCGCTCCACCGCACGAGCCAGGATCCGTCCCAGCAGTTCCGTCTTGCCACTGCCCGGGCTGGAGAGCAGGTTGACGATGGTGACCCCGCGTCGGGCCAGTTCCCTGCGCAGGTTCGCCGCCAGGCCGTCGTTCTTCGCCAGCACGGCCTGCGTGACGTCCACGGACTCGTCGCACATAACGCTGCTCCTCGCTGTGGGTGTCAGTAGGAACCCAAGGTGGGTGGACCGTCACCGATCCTCGGGGCCACCGGCCACCAGTCCGGCGAGACCGGCCGCGGAGGGGTCCGCAGATTCCTCCGGGCGGCTCAATGAAGGTGTGGCCGCAGGGTCGGCCAGCAGCACGGGGACCAACCGGTGCAGGGTCTCAGCGGCCCGCTCGACCGCGCCGCGCACCGGCCCGCTGAGGCCGGGGACGATGTCCTCGTCCGGGCGTGGCCACCGCTGGGGCTCGCAGGCGAGCACGAGGACGCGCGGCAGCGGCCCTTCTCCCAGGTGCGCGGCCAGGGCCAGCACCTTCGCGGGATCCATGCCGTGCGCCTCCGGCGGGGCGGCGCGGTCGGCGTCGGGCACCTCCGCCTCGATCAGGGAGAGCGTGCCGTATGGGTGCCCCCGTTCGGCCGCGTCGATCAGGACAGCGATGTCGTAGCCGTCCAGCAATGCGTACGCCAAGTCCAAGCCACGGATGCCGAAGTCCCGCACCCGCACCTCGGGGGGCAGCGGGCGGCGCTCCAGGGCGCGGATCACCTCGGGGCCGAAGGCGTCGTCCGCGAGGAAGATGTTGCCGACACCCGCCACGAGCACACGCGCGTTCATCGGGGTTCCCCGGCCACCAGGGTCAGTGGCCGGGCGGAGTGGCCGGGAAGTTTCCGGACGAAGGCCGACCGCAGGGCGTGGTATTCGGCCTCGCGGTCGAAGAAGATGGCGCGCATACGGGCGAGTTCGCCGCGCCGGTACTCCGCGAGCGGCCGTACTTCCTCGTCCGCCCGGCGTGCCGCGGCCTTCGCGGCGATGCGCCGCCGGAGGTCCGGGGTGCCGGCAAGTTCGGCCGCCATGCTCTCGATCTCGGGGGTGAACTCCTGTGCCGCGACCGGTACCAGACGGTCCACCAGGCCGATCCGGGCAGCGCGCGCGGCACTCACCGGGAGCGCCTCGTATGTCAGCTGGTGCGCCGCCCGCGCTCCGACGCGGCGCGGCAACGTGTACGTCCAGAACTCGGAGCCGTACAGGCCCATCCGCCGGTAGTGCGGGTTGAGCACGGCACCCGCACGGCACCACACCTGGTCGGCGGCCAAGGCAAGCATGAGGCCACCGGCCGCGGCGTTGCCGCCGACCGCCGCGACCACCAGACGGTCGGTGGTGCGCAGCACCGCCTCGACCAGGTCGTCCATGGCATTGATGTTCGCCCAGGACTCGCCGGCGGGGTCGGCGGCTGCCTCGATGACGTTCAGATGGATCCCGTTGGAGAAGAAGTCCCGCCCCCCGTCGAGGACCAGCACCGACGTGGGGCGGGCGAGGGCGTACTGGTAGGCGGCGAGCAGCCGGATGCAGTGGTCGGTGCTCATCGCCCCGCTGGGGAAGGAGAAGGCTAGGAAGCCGATGTCGCCATGCTGCCGGTACCGGATGTCGGTCCAGGTGCCCCGTTCGGCAGGCAGTTCAAGCGGGGCGGGGTCCTCCGGCAGCGACAGCGATGAGGCGCCAGGGCCCGTTCCCGTCGGTGTGGCGCCGGACGGGTCCAGAAAGCCGGCGAGCACGGAAACCGCCGGGCGGCGGAACGGCGCGGGGTCACCGGATGTCTTGCGCGGGCGCAGTTCCGGGATCCACACCGCGCCGTCCCGGGTGGCCCGGCAGACCGCTCCCGCCCGCGTGGCGAGCAGGTCGCCGGGCCGTCCGCGCAGTCGGTCCTCGGGATACCCGCCGTGCAGGAACACCTCCCGACCGAGAAGTTCATCGAGGACGCCCGGTTGCGAGTCGGCCCCTCGGAGCTTGCGCAGTACCGTCCGGGTGCTGTCCTGTTCCCAGTCGATCCTTCGCCGCTCCTGGCGGAAGAAGTCGCGCCACACCACGTCGATCGCGGGGTCGTTCTGCGGCCGCGGTTTGTACGAACCCTCGGCGTACCGCCGCACAGCTTCCAGTACAGCGACCGAAGCGGCGTCGGACACCTCGTTGCGGTACAGGTCGCTCTTGCCCACGGGCGAGACGGTGAACGGCTCGGTCGCCCAGATGTCCCCCGCGTCCATCGCGGCCTCGGCCTGCAGCACCGTCACTCCCCAGCGCGGTGCCTCTTCGGCGATCGCCCAGTCCAAGGAGGCGGGGCCGCGATCGCCCGGCGGCCCCGGATGAACAATGAGGCAGGTGTGCTCCCGCCACACGTCCTCGGGCAGCGCCGTCCTCAGCATCGGCGCGATGATGAGTTCCGGCCGAAATTCGCATACGGCGGCACGTACGGCGTCGGGACAGTGGGACGCGAGAACGACGTCCACCCGGTGCCCCAGGTCCGACAATTCCGCGTGCATGCGCTGTGACAGGCTGTTGAACGCACTGACCGCGAGCAAGATATCCATGACCTCGCATGTTCGCCTGTCTACGAGGTGACGGAAAGGATCATTGCGGCGTTTCGCCCGCCAACGTCAGGCTCCAGGTTGCTGCGTCTGCCGAGCTACCGCCGGTCGCGCCTGTAGCCTTGGGCTTCTTGTTCGGCAGCGAGAGCCGGAAGACCTTGCGCCACGCGGAGAACACCTGCTTGGGCAGCGGCCCGGTGACGTACTCCAGCTCGTACTTTTCAAACAGCGCTCGCACCTTCACCGCGACCTCGGCGTACCGGTTGCTCGGCAGGTCCGGGAACAGGTGGTGCTCGATCTGGTGCGACAGGTTGCCGGTCATGAAGTGCATGGCCCTGCCGCCGCTGATGTTCGCCGAGCCCATCATCTGGCGCAGGTACCACTGGCCGCGCGTCTCGCCCTTGATCGACTGGCGCTCGAAGACCTGTACGCCCTCGGGGAAGTGCCCGCACATGATCACCGAGTGGGTCCAGATGTTGCGGACCAGGTTCGCGGTGAACGTGGCGGCGAGCGTGGTGAGGAACGACGGGCCCGACAGCAGCGGGTGGATCACGTAGTCCTTGAGCACCTGCTTGCGGATCTTGCGGCCCACAGCCTTGGCTTGGGCGCGGAACTCCGGGTTCTTGCGGCGGCGCTTGTGCAGGTTCTTGCCGAGTTCCAGGTCGTACGCGGCGATGCCGTACTCGAAGAAGCAGGCGTTGATGAAGTTCCACAGCGGCTGGCCGAGGTGGAACGGGTGCCACTTCTGGTCCTCGTCGACGCGCATGATGCCGTAGCCGAGGTCGTTGTCCTTGCCGATCACGTTGGTGTACGTGTGGTGAAGCTCGTTGTGCGAGTGCTTCCACTGGTCGGACGGCGAGACGTGATCCCACTCCCAGGTGGTGGAGTGGATCTTCGGGTCCCGCATCCAGTCCCACTGGCCGTGCAGGATGTTGTGGCCGATCTCCATGTTGTCCATGATCTTCGCCACGGACAGGCCGGCAGTGCCGATCAGCCACGCGGGCGGGAAGATCGAGAACAGCAGCACACCCCTGCTGACCAACTCGAGCTTGCGCTGCGCCGAGATGACCTTACGGATGTAGGCGGCGTCTTTCTCGCCGCGGCTGGCGATCACCTCGTCGCGGATCGCGTCCAGCTCGCGGCCAAGCTCCTCGATCTGCTCCGCGGTCAGGTGGGCGGTGGGGTCGATGGCGGTCAAGGTGCTCCTACCGGTCGATGTCGCAGGGGCCCGCCGCGGCGGACACGCAGGTCTGGATGAGGACGCCCGGCTCGGCCTCGGTGATCTCGCCGGTGCGCAGGTCGCGGACGGCGCCCGCCTTGAGCGGCGTGATGCAGCCGAAGCAGATGCCCATGCGGCACCCGGAGGGCATGAGCACGTCGGCCTGCTCGCCGATGTCCAGCAACGGCGTGGCGCCGTCCGCGTCGACGGTCTTGCGGGTGGCGCTGAACGTGACCTCGCCGCCGTCACCGGCGACGACGATGCCGGGGCGGAAGCGTTCGGTGTGCAGACGCCCCTGTACGCCGTGCTCGGTCCAGTGCTCTTCGGCGGCGTCGAGCAGGCCCGTGGGCCCGCAAGCCCAGGTCTCGCGCTCGGCCCAGTCGGGCACGAGTTCGTCGAGACGGGCGATGTCGAGTCTGCCGTCTGTGTCGGTGTGCACCTCGGTGAGCCGCAGCTTCTTGTCCGCGACCAGGTCGTGCAGTTCGTCGCGGAAGATCACGTCTTGCGGCTGTGGCGCGCAGTGGACCATGACGACGTCGTCGAACTCGATGTCGCGCAACATGCCCATCACGGGCGTGATGCCGCTGCCGGCCGTCAGGTAGAGCACCTTGGCGGGCTTGGCCTGCGGCAGCACGAAGTCACCGGTCGGCTGGTCGAGCTGGATCAGGGTGCCCGGTTTTGCCCTGCGGACCAGGTGGTTGCTGACCTTGCCGCCCGGGATCGCCTTCACGGTGATCGTGACGCGACCGTCCTGGCGGTTTGTCGGCGAGGTGATGGAGTAGGCACGCCACAGGCGCACTCCGTCCACGTCGACCCCGATCCGCACGTACTGACCGGCCGTGTGACCGCGCCAGCCCCGCCCCGGCCTGATCACGATGGTCGCGGCGTCACCCGTCTCGGGGTGCAGGGCCTCGATGCGCCCACGCAGGTCGGCGCCCGCACGCAGCGGGCTGACCAGGTCGAGGTAGTCCGACGGCAGCAGCGGCGTCGTGACCATCTCAAGCAGTTTCCACGCCCTGCTGCGAAGGGCTGTACTCGTCATGACTCCAGCTTGCTGCGCCGCAAGGCGTAAAGTCCTGACCGCAGGATGTGAATCTGGTCGGCGGAATTGTTCGCAGGGAACAAAAACATGAGCCATGCAATCCGGAGGGCCAGCGAGCTGGCCCTGGATGAGACGACGGTCACCGCACTTCGGGCCGCGCTGAAGACCACCGCCGACGAGGTCGTCCAGGCGATCATCGACGAGGTCCCTCCCTACGCCAACGCCCTTTCGGGCCGCATGGGCGCCACCATCCGCCGAGCCGTCCGCACCGCCCTGGGGCACTACCTGGACCTCGCGAGCGGGAAAGCCACAGGCGGCGACGCCGGTGACGCAGCCTACGAGCTGGGCCGCGGCGAGGTGCGCGACGGCCGTTCGATGGACGCCCTGCTCAGCGCCTACCGCGTCGGCGCCCGCGTGGCCTGGCGATGCCTGGCAGCCGGTGCCGTACCCGCAGGTCTGCCCGCCGCCGAGGTCGCCAAGTTCGCCGAGCTGACCTTCGCCTACATCGACGAGCTCTCCGCCGCGAGCGCCGCGGGCCACGCCGACGAACTGGCCGCCCGCGGCCGGGACCACGAGCGCCACCTGGAACACCTGGCCCGCGACCTCCTCGCCGGCGCGAGCCCGGACGTGCTGCTGGCCTCTGTCCAACGGGCTGGGTGGCAGCCTCCGGTTTCACTGACCGCGGTCCTGCTGCCCGCCGCCCAGGCCCGGCCTGCCTACCGCGCGCTCGACCCGAGCACCCTCGTCCTCGACGATCTGCCGGACGCCTTCGGTGTGCTGCTCGTCCCCGATGCCGACCGATCACATCTCTTGCGGCAGCTGACCGACCGCACCGCCGTGGTCGGCCCGGCCCGGCCATGGACTCGTGCGTCCGCCTCGTACGCACGAGCCGCACGCGCGCGCTCCCTCTCCTCCGATATCCGCGACACCGAGGAGCACCTGCCCGAGCTCGTGCTGAGCGCCGACGGGGACGCGTTCGCAGACCTGCGTGCCCGAGCCCTCGCACCGTTGCGGACTTTGCCTGTCGCGACCGCACGGCGGCTGGAGGAGACATTGCGGGCGTGGCTGCTGCACCAGGGCAGGCGGGACGAGGTGGCGGCGGCGTTGTTCGTCCATCCCCAGACCGTCCGGTACCGGCTGTCGCAGCTGCGGGAGCTGTTTCCGGATCTCGCGTCGCCACACCGGGTCCTTGAGCTGACGCTGGCGGTCGGTCTTCGGGTCAGCTGACGCGTACTTCGACCGTCCACGGTTTTTGTGAACCTACGCCGGAGGTACGCCCGCCCGCGCCGCCGGGACCAACACCGAGTACCCGACCGCGATGCACGTCGGCGACCGCACGATCGACTTCGAGGGCGGCGTGCAGCACGAGTTGCCGCTGGTGCGGGGCGCTGCCGCGCCACGCACGTCCTGTCGCCGTCCGAACCGGTACGGACCCGCCTCGGGCCGCGGCGTTCATTCGGCGGCGTCGGATGCCGGTGTCGGCTGGGGCTGGGTGAGGTTGTCCATGATCAGGCCGAGGGTGAACTCGAACCGGTCGTGTCCGGTGCCGGAGGTCAGCTCAGCGGCATAGCGTCGGGTCTGCGGAAACGTGTCGGCCGGCAGCTCGGTGAACCGGCGGATCAACTCCTCGCGGCCAAGGACCCATTCCTGGTCAGGGTCTCTGCGCCGCTGCAGGACCAGCGACTGCTCCAAGGCGTAGGCGCTGACGTAGAGAGACAGGGCATCGAGTACCCAGGCGGCGGTCTTCGGCTCGATTCCGCCGCGGAGCAGGATCGCCAAAAGCCCTTCCCTCACCCGCAACGTGGAGAGGTTGGTGGGGACAACGCCCAGCGCGGCACGGGAGATTCCGGGGTATTTCAGGTACTGGTCGCGAATCTGCGCGTACACGTCGAGGATTTGCTTGCGCCAGCTGGCCGGGTCCGGCTCGGGCAGCACGATCTCGCGGCAGAGCCGGCCGATGAGCAGATCGTCGATGTCCTCCTTGCTGACGATGTGTGCGTACAGCGACGACGGCCCGGTACCGAGCACCGCGGCGACGCGACGGATGGTCAGCGCTTCGTAGCCCTCGGTGGCCACGACCTGCAGGGCGGCGTCGGTGATCCGGTCGACTGTGATGGGCTTCTTGCGCGGGCGGGCCGCTGAGGGCTCCCCAGCGGACTGGGCGCGACGGGCTGCTCGGCGTTGCCGGGGAGGGGTGGGCATGCTGACCAGCATAGCTTGACACGAACTAAGTTCGCCTTCTAGAACTTAGATCGTCCATGCAGAACTAAGTTCGTATCTGCGTGGCTGGCGGACCCCTGCTCAGGTCCTGAGCAGGGTTCGGAGAGTCCTCTGGAGGTATGTGATGCGAGTTTCCGTGGCCGGAGCCGGTCTGGGGGGTCTGTGCTTGGCGCAGGGCCTGCGGGGTGCCGGGATCGAGGTCGACGTGTACGAGCGGGACCCAGCCATCACCGCACGCTTCCAGGGGTATCGGCTCGTACTGGATCCGGTCGGATTCGCGGCGCTGCGTAGCTGTCTGCCACAGCGTTGGCACCCGCTGCTGGACGCGGTCGTCAGTGACACCTACGTTGAGCGACTGGCCTTGGACGCCCAGCTCAACAAGATCGGCGAACTCGGCCCCGCCAGGAGCGGGATCGCGGTCGACCGGCAAGTACTCCGGTACCTGCTGCTGACCGGACTCACCGTGCACACCGGCGCTGCGCTGACCGGTTACGACGTCTTGGACAACGGCAAGGTCGAAGCCCGGTTCGCGCAACGCGATCCGGCAATCGCTGATCTGCTCGTCGGTGCGGACGGGGTCGGCTCCGCGGTTCGCCAGGTGCTGACGCCACAGACCACCCCGACCGACACCGGCGTGCGGTTCGTCATCGGCCGCACCCCACTGACGGAGCAGTTCGTCGGCCTGTCCCGGGCCTACGGCGGGAAGATCGTCGGCGGCGGAGTGAGTCTGCTGCTCGGGGCGATGCGGTTCCCCATTCCGCCCAAGGAAGCGGCGGAGAAACTGGCACCCGAAGTAACGCTCCCTGACATCCATGACTACGTGCGCTGGGCCATGATCCTCCCGCCGAACGGCTCTCTCGGCACCTTGACGGCACAGGAGGCCGCGCTGGCCAGGATGAAAGGTTGGCACCCGGACCTGCAGGCGCTCATCGAGCAGGCCGACCCGGACAACAGCACCCTGCTGTCCATCGGGGTGGTCGAGCCAGGTGAGCGCTGGGCGCCCGGTCCGGTCACACTGCTCGGTGACGCCATCCACGCCACCTCTCCGACCGGCGGCAACGGTGCCAACACCGCCCTGCGCGATGCCGACCTGCTGAGCCGCTGCCTGGTTGAGGCCGCCGAGGGCCGTCGAGACCTTCTCTCCGCGGTCGACAACTACGAGCGGCAGATGTTCAAGTACGGGAGCGAGGCCGTGAGCCACAGCCTCGCCGCGCTACCCGCCTTCGTCCCCAACCCGGACTGACCCGAGCCGACATAGGTACAGAACCTCCCAGCCACGCCCTCAAAGCCGAACGGCCCGTTTCCCACCCTCTAGCCTGAAGAAGCCAACTATCAATCACCCGAACCCAGTTCACGGCACGACAGGTGACACACCGTCAGGCTTGCCGGTTTTGCAGAACCCGGGGCGATGCCCGTCCTGGGAATCCGGCGACGCTGGCACAACTGCCTTGGGTGCGGCTCCTTTTGAGTGAGCTTGGGGGTCAGGCTCCGAGTTCGTAGTGGTGCTGGTCGGGGTGGGGATGGAGGCGTGCGCGTTCCCGCTGGGTGTGGAAGATCCAATATTGCGGGAAGTCTCCGTTGCTGATGAGGGCACGGAGGGTGAGTACGGCTTCGGCGCCGGGAGCGCTCCATCTGCTGCCGGTGATGTCGAGACGGTCGGCCACCAGATGGCGTGCGGATCCTTCAACGATGCCGCTGGCGATGGGCCAGCCGACCTCAAGGGGCGATGGCCAGGATCGCAGCATTGCTGGTGCCTGGTGGCCGGTTCTTCGTCCACCTGCGCCACGGCCCCGTGCCCGATGGCCGCCGGATGTTCGCCGTGTCCGCCGTTGAGACAGCGCTCCACTCCCTCGCCCGGCTCGTACTCGCCCCGCTCCTGCGACTGATCTACCGGCGCGTCATCCGCGGCCGCGGCAACGTCCCGCGGCGCGGCCCGGTCATTCTCGCCGGCAACCACCTGTCATTCATCGACAGCATCGTCATCGCTCTCCTGGCCCCGCGCCCGGTCCACTTCCTCGCCAAGGACGAATACTTCACCGGCACCGGAGTCGAAGGCGCCCTCACACGCCTCTTCTTCACCGCCTTTGGGGGTCTCGCAGAACTCGCACAACTGGCAATTGTGAGACCGCCCGCCCATGGGGGCCGAGAGCGAACCGGGCAATCCCGCACTGCGAACATGTTCGTTACGATCCGGTTATGACTGCGAGAAGAGAGCCGATCAGCCGCCGGGAGCGTCCGGCGAAGCCCGCCCTGTCCCGGCGCTGGATTGTGGATACCGCCTTGCGGATCATGCGGGCGGAGGGGCTGGGGAAGGTCACGATGCGCCGCCTGGCACAGGAGCTGGATACCGGCCCGGCGTCACTGTACGTCTACATCGCCAACACCGCCGAGCTGCACGCGGCCGTTCTCGATTCCCTGCTCGGCGGGGTCGACCTGACCGGGCGGGACGGAGGTGAGGGCTGGCGCGAGCAGCTGCGCGCCGTCATGACTTCGTACACCCAGGTGCTGTTCGAGCACCCGCAGCTGGCGCGGGCGGCGCTCGTCGCCCGCCCGAGCGGCGAGAACTACCTGCGCCTGGTGGAGCGCATCCTCGATCTCCTGTCACAAAGCGGCGCCGGCCGCAAGGAGGTCGCCTGGGGGGTGGACAAACTGCTCCAGGACGCGACGGCCACCGCTGCCGAGCACTCGACGCGTAAGCACGATCTCGCCTCCGAGGACGACTGGAACGCCACCGTGCGTGCGCTGCACGCCGTGGACGCCGCCACGCATCCGGCGATCACCGCGCACATGCCTGCCCTGATCGGCGGCTCGGTGTCGGACAGGATCCGCTGGAGCTTCGACGTCCTGGTCAACGGCATTGTGCACACGCGCGTTCCGGGCGCAGGAGGCTGAGTTCCGGGCGCGCTCGCCCGCCCGCCCGCCCTGCCGACGGCTGCTGCTTGGTTGAACGCAGTTTCCTCGCAGCCTGCCGCTGACGCACAGACCGCATCGAACTTGTTCGCAACGAACATGTTCGCTACGGTCTTGTGTGTGGCCGCGCCATAGCCTGCCGATCACGCGTACGCCGGCCTCCCTCGGGAGCTTGGCCGTGTCGGCGGGGCCAGCTCGGCGGCCAGAGGCGTTCCCCTACTGCTTTCGGAGGCCCCCATGAGCACCAGCCATTTCCCGATCGCGATCGTCGGCGCAGGTCTTGGCGGCCTGACCGCCGCCCGTGTTCTGCACGTCAACGGCATTGAGTCGGCGGTCTTCGAGCTGGAGGCGTCGGCCGCGGTCCGTACGCAGGGCGGGATGCTCGACATCCACGAGAACAACGGGCAGAAGGCCCTGCACGCCGCCGACCTCCACGACGACTTCCTCAAGATCGTCCATGAGGGTGGTCAGGCCATGCGCCTGCTCGGCCCCGACGGCACGGTGCACGTGGCCGAGGAGGACGACGGCACCGGCGGCCGGCCGGAGGTGGACCGTGGCGACCTGCGGGACCTGCTGTTGGGCTCCCTGCCCGACGGCACGATCCACTGGGGCCGCAAGGGTACCGGCGCCCGCGCGCTGGGCGACGGGCGTCATGAGGTGACGTTCGCCGACGGCTCGGCCATCACCACCGATCTCCTGATCGGCGCGGACGGCGCCTGGTCCCGGATTAGGCCGCTGGTCTCGGATGCCCGGCCCGCCTACACCGGCATCTCCTTCGTCGAGACCGACCTGTTCGACGCCGACACCCGTCACCCGCGCAGCGCCGCAGTCATCGGCGGCGGGTTCTTCATCGCCCTGGGGGACGAACGCGGTGTCCTCGCGCACCGGGAGAGCGATGGCAGTCTCCACGTCTACACGGCACTCAAGGTCGACGAGGGCTGGCTGGACACGGCCGACTTCACCGACCAGGCAGCCGCCAAGGCTGCGGTCCTCACCCACTTCGAGGGCTGGGACGAGGGTCTGCGCGCCCTGGTAGCCGACGCGGACACGATCACCCCGCGCCCTATTCACGCCCTGCCCGTCGGGCATCGCTGGGACCGCGTACCGGGCGTGACGCTCCTCGGTGACGCCGCTCACGTCATGTCCCCCTTCGCCGGGGAGGGCGCCAACCTCGCCATGTTCGACGGCTCCGAACTCGCCCTGGCCATCGCCGCACATCGCGGCGACACCGAAGCCGCTCTGGCCGCGTACGAGGAGGCCCTCTTCCCGCGCAGCGAGTCGTCCGCCGCCGAGTCCGCCGCCAACCTGGACACGATGTTCGGCGCGCGGGGCCTGGAGCAGATGGTCGCGTTCTTCACCTCCGGCCCGGCAGCCCGGTAAGGCCCGGCCCGACAGCCACCGCTCCCCCAAGTCACCGAACCGCTCAGCCAATCCAGGAGGAACCCGAGCCTCGGCTACCGGCCAGTGAACCCCTGCCGTCCGGTTCCCCGTCCGCGTGCCGACGTCGGCGCTGTCCTCGGCAAGCGGTTGATCACGCGTGGCCGGGGGACCGATCCGCGCCCTGGGCAGGGAGCCGAATGCTTCTTCCACCTGCCGGAGGCACGATGCCGAAGATGGCGATCATTCTCGGCAGCACCCGCACCGGACGTGCGGCGAACGCGTCGCACGGTGGGTCCTGGAGCAGGCCCAGAAGCGCGGCGACGCCGACTACGACCTGATCGACCTGGCCGAGGTCGACCTGCCGCAGATCGACGAACCGTTCCCGCCCGCCATGGGTCGCTACACCCACCCCACTGCTCGATACCGAGCAGGACGAGCCCCGGCACCTGCGCAATCAAGCCCGCGCGGACCTCGCCCTGCTCGGCCGCACCTACCAAAAGCGCGCCCCGCGAACCGCAGGCACGAGGCTGAGAAAGGCCAGTGCGGGGTGGCAGCATCACCAGGGAGGACGCTCTCGATCTATGCGAAGGGCGGGATGACGAGCACGCATCCGCCGCCCGGTCGCCGTCCCGTCGGCCCCCGCGTTCGTCCGCGACGCCCTCGCGGAGTTCAATACGGCGACCGCACGCCGGACTACCGGGAGCCCGCCACAGGCCGCTGCTTGTAGAAGGACTCCTTGAGGTAGGCGGCATCGTGTGGCTGGTAGGGCTCCTCCAGGTAGGCGGCCTCGTCTTCGTCGAGTTCGACGTCCACCGCGGCGACCGCGTCGGCCAACTGGGCCGGCTTGGTGACCCCGACGATGGGCGAGGTCACCACCGGGTTGCGCATGACCCAGGCCAGGGCGACCTGGGCCGCGGAAAGACCCCGCCTGCCCGCGATCTCGTGGACGCGCTCGGCCACTGCCTGGTCCGCGTCGCGGTAGAGGATCTTGCCGCCCGGGTCTGTTGCGGCACGCGCCGTGGCGGTGTCCCCGACCCGCGTCAGCCTGCCCCGCGCCAGCGGGCTCCACGGGATCACGCCGATGCCCTGGTCGGCGCAGAGCGGGAGCATCTCCCGCTCCGCTTCCCGGTGGATGAGGTTGTAGTGGTCCTGCATCGACACGAACCGCGTCCAGCCGTTCAGGTCAGCCAGGTACAGGGCCTTGGCGAACTGCCAGGCGTACATGGAAGAGGCGCCGATGTAGCGGACCTTCCCGGACCTGACCGCGTCGTGCAGCGCCTCGAGGGTTTCCTCGATCGGGGTGTCGTAGTCCCAGCGGTGGATCTGGTACAGGTCGATGTAGTCGGTCCCCAGCCGCTTCAGGGAGGCGTCGAGCTCGGCGAAGATCGCCTTGCGTGACAGCCCGGCGCCATTCGGACCGGGCCGCATCCGCATCCAGACCTTGGTGGAGAGCACGACCTCCTCGCGCCGGGTGAAGTCCTTGACCGCCTGACCGACGATCTCCTCGCTGCTTCCGGCGCTGTACCCATTGGCCGTGTCGAGGAAGTTGACGCCGGCCTCAAGGGCCTGCTTGATGATGTCCCGGCTGGCGTCCGCGCCCAGCGACCAGGGCTCACCGCCCCGGTCCGGCTCGCCGAAGCTCATGCAACCGAGGGTGATGGCGGAGACTTCCAGCCCGGTCGTTCCGAGTTTGATGTATCGCATGCACCCGAACCTAGGAGTTGGAGTGCGCACTAACGCAATACGTCTCGGTCCGATATTCGCAGGCATGGGGCATGTGCGCCCTGCTTGGTTTCGACCGTTTCGGCGGCAGTACCAGGGAGTCCGGTGGTAGCGAGTAACAAACTGTCAATTCTCCGCCGAGAGCGGGGCACTACGCAACCCTCCCCGACGGCAAACCGAGTGAACAGCACCGTCACAACCTCGACATGAGCCAGGGCCGGGGCGTGCAAACGATGCGGCCGGTGCGGTCCCGGGCGGCCAGAGGGATCGAGACAGTTCGCGTCGGCGGGACCGTTCACTTGCCGAAGGAGAGAAGCGCGTGATCCTTCCCTTTGTCGGACGGGCTCTGCACTCGGCCGTTGAGCATGAAGAACCGTCCGCCTGACCAGAGCATGTGCGGATTGAGGAAGAAGGCGCGTTCGCCGCCGATCGCCGCTTCCGGGCTCTGCAGCACTACCTGGGGAGCTCCGCCCGTCGGGGCGAAGGTGGCCATGGCGGCCGCGTCCTGGACCCTGCCGGGCTGCACGTATGCCACGAGCTTTCCGCCCTCGACGGCCTGGGGTCGCATGGCCCGGCCCTTGGGGTCCTTGGTGCGCCATTTCTCCTTGCCGTTGCCGAGGTCGATCGCGACGACCTCATTGGTCTCCGGGTAGCTGGTGATGGCTCCACCGGAACCCTCCGTTCCCAGATACAGGGTGCCGGTGTCGGCTGCCGCGGCCGTACACCCGTCAAGGCCTTGACCGTCGTGGCCGTCACACCCGCCCATGGTCTTGAAGTTCGGCTCCACCTGCCAGCGGACCTTGCCGTCCGGGGCGAACGCCGTGAGATTCCACGTCTTCTTGTCCGTGTTGCTTGCGGCCACGACCAGCGGGTCCGACGAGAGGACCGCGGTGACGCTCCAGCCCTGCTGGTACTTGTAGTTCCACTTGGACTTTCCTGTCGCCGGATCGAGCTCCTCGACCAGGCTCTGGGCCTTGTTGATGTCATCGGAGCTGCACAGACCCACGCTGATCAACTTGGGGCCGCCGCCGATGTCGTACGGGCTGCAACCCGCGGTCTTCCACGAACCGAACCGCTTGCTGCCGTCGGTGACGGAGAAGCCGCTCGCGTAGGCGCCGTGGTGGACCACGACGGTGTCGCCGGAGACGGCGAGGGTGAATTCATTGGTGGTGTCGTACGACGATTCCTGCGGCACCGTCACCTTCCAGCCGACCTGGCCCGTGGCGAGATCGATCTGCTGAAGGTATGTGCAGTGGGCGGCCTTGGTGTTGTTCTCCTGCGTCGCGATGATGGCTTTGCCGGTGCCGGAGGGAAGGCGCGCCGCGCCGCAGACCGGCGTCTCCAAGGACGTGCTCCACTTCTGCGTACCGTCGGCCACCGCGTATCCGGTGATTTCCTTGTACATCGCCTTGGCGACGACGTCACCAGCCCGCCACGGGCCGTATTGCAGCGCGCCTTCCTTGGTCAATTGGGTGTCGTTCTCGCGCACCCAGACTCGCGCCTCGCCCGGCTTCATGTCTGCGTTGAAGTCGTACGCGTCATTGCCGCCCCCGGGGCCCTTTCCGTCGCCCTTGTCGACGGAGGGGGACGACGAGGGCCCGGAAGCCGTGGATTTCGCGCCCGGCTTCTCGCGGCCATCGCCGACTTTCCCGGTCCATACGTACACGCCGCCGCCCAGCAGGAGCAGGCCCGCGGTCAGCGCGGAAACCAGTACGGCACGTCTGCCTCGGAAGAGGCGCCGACCGACGCCCGGCGGGGGTGCCGCAGGGGGAGATGGTTGTCCCGTACCGCTGTAGCCGCCCGGGTAGGGGGGCCGGGCCGTATAGGGGCTGCCGCCGGAAGCCGAAGGCTGCCCCGGGTAGCCGTAACCGACGCCAGGCGATGCGCTGTCCGGCCGTTCGTACCCGCCGTCGGGCTGGGCGTAAGGGTTGCCCGGTACCGGCTTCTGCGGAGGCTGATCACCGCGTGGCTGGGAATGGGGTGGCTGCGTCACAGCGGTGTTCCCTCCGGATCTTTCACGTGCCTGTTCTTCGCCATCAATCGATGTCCGCTCGAATCCACGTCACAACTGCGGCTGTCCGGTGGGGGTTCCGGACAGCCGGACGGTGCTGAGGATTCGCATGATGACGTCATCGCCGACGGCACCGGGGACGCCCGTCCTGCCGTAGAAGTCCCAGGCGACGAAATCGCCCTTGGAATTCTTGAAGCCGAACACGATCGCCTGGCCGTCGCCGGTGCACTTGTTGGGCTTCTTGGCGCCTTCGGAGTGCGACCTGACGTAACTGCCCTCCACACCGGCCTTGGTCGTGTACTTCACGGGCTTGTCCCACTTGACGACAGACTTGTCCGGTTGTGTGTAAGCGGCGTACACCCAGGTCGGAGCCGACTTCTCGGCGACCTCGTCGGTGCTCTTCGCGCCGTCCGCGCCTTTGGTGCCCACCGAGGCCAGCGCGAAGTCGTCGATCTTGCCGTCGCCGTCCGCGTCGATGCGGCACCACTGGGACTTGTAGAAGGCGGGTGCCGTGTGTCCGATGAGAGCCTTGTCCGGGTTCCCGTGCTCCGAGAAGCCGCTGAAGACGGTGGGAGCCTCCACCTCCCACTCCGGCGGGATGTCGAAGGCCGTGCCGTGAGCGGGATTCACCACCACCTTCCAGCCCGCGATGGTCGGCTTCACCCCGCCCGGCCCCAAGGAGCCGGAAGGCGAGGCCGAAGGAGCGGAGGCGGAGGGACTTGGCTTCGCGTCGGCTCTGTCGCCGCCGTTCCCGTCGTGGCGCAGGACCATCACGCCGGTGACCACTGCGGCGATCAGCACGGCCATCGCGGCGCATATCGCGACGACGACGGTGCGTCTCTTGTCGTTGTCCGGCGGCCCAGGCGCCCCGAACGGACTCCCGCCCGCCGCATACTGCGGGACGGCCGGCTGCCCGGGAGGCCCGAAGCCTCCCCCCTGCGCTTGCGGATACGTGTCCCCAGGAGGCGGCCCATAGCCATGAGTGCCATGAGTCAGGGGAAAGCCGTACCCCGGCTGCGCCGGAGGCAGGTGCGGCGCTCCGCCACCCGCGCCGCCCGGCGGCTGGTCACTGGAGGGCTGGGACACGGCAGAGCTCCTTCCGGCAGCCACCCCTGGCGGCGCTCGATGTCGTACGCGATGCGTCTTCGGCCTCGCCGCGGAAGTCACGGTCGAGGTGAACACCCCTCTACTCTCCCTCACTTGAGGCCCGAGTGGTGAGGGTGGCATCGCACAACACGATTGCCTTTGTGGCTCAAGTCCCCCTTGACTACATGTCGTGATGTGGTCCGCGTCAGCTTGGCGAGTTCCGACACCGCGACGGTTTGCGACAGGGGGTGGTGCCCGTCCATCCGGGGGCGGGCACCACCCCCTGTCAGGCGTTAGGCGTCAGGCATCTGCGTCGGCCTACCCCGCGTCACACCCAGATCCGTACGGCCTCCATACGTCGTGACTGTCCCGTGGTGCCCACGTAGACCGGGTTCCCACTGGCCGAGCCCAGCCAGCCGTAGCCCTCCACGTGTGCCTGCGCCCCCACGCTGCCCGTACCGACCTGGACGCCCAGCGCCTCCATGCGCCGCGACTGCCCGGTGGTGCCGACCGTCACGACGTCGCCGTCCCGGCCGCACGCCCACCCCTGCCAGCCGATGTCGGCCAGGTGGGCGTTGGCACAAACGCCGCCGACACCACTGGTCGAGATCGCCAGGGCCTCCATCCGGCGGCTCTGGCCGGTCGTCCCCGCCACGCTGCCGTCACAGACCGCCGACTGCCAGCCGATGTCCTGGACGTGGGCGGCGTAACAGATCACCCGGGCGTTCGGCGCGAGCGAAGCGCGGGCTCTGCTCGTCGCCGCCTTCAGCTCCGCGACCACCGAGGCAGGCGCCTCGACGGCCGAACCGTCCGCACTCGCCCTGCTGGCGGCCGGGGCCGCGGCCGGAGCCGGGACCGACGGCTGAGCCTCGGCCTCGGCCACCCCCGAGGCTCCCAGGGCGCCCGCCAGCGCGAGCCCCAAGATGACACCAACTGCCTTCCCCATGGTCTTCTTCATGATTTTCCCCTCCTTGTACCGACTGGTCGCGAACATCTGTACCTGCGTTCCCAGGAGGGGAACAACCTCTTGGCACGGCTGCGGCTGAGAGCAGCCCCGGCATGGCGCGCTCCGGGAGCTTGTGCGAACACCGGCAAGTGTGCGTCAGCTTTGGATGGATCAACTGCCCGGCAAGTAAAGGCAGTTGCTCAATCGGTGGTGCTGCGCGGACCTGGCCGCGCGAATCCATGAGCGGCTCAGCAGGTCGTGGTCGCCACCTTGGTCACGGCGGCCAGATAGGCCGGCATCAAGGACCGCCGGTCGCCCCCAGGGGCACCGCCAACCCTCGCCGACCTGATCGCATGTGCCGGGTGAACAGCACGCCCCCTACGGCCCGGTCACTCAAGGGCAGTCCCGTGCCGACAGCAGGCGGCGCGGCAGCCCTCCCGCCGCGGCCGCCCCGCCCATGAACACACCAAGGCTCATATCGCGATGGTCTCTCCGATCGGCACGATCACAAGGGGTACTTCGGTGAGCATCTCCGGGCTCAGGAAACGGGCAGTCGACTGCTGTCCGATCGGGCCGAGCATGACCTCATGGATCTGGATCAGGTTGTTGGGCGCGACCTCTCTGACGTAGTCGGCCGCATCGCCGAGCTTTGTCCAGGGCCCACTCGTGGGCAGCAGCAGGGTGTCGACCGGGGCGTCCGGGACGTGGTAGGCGTCTCCGGGGTGGTAGAGGCGGCCGTCGATGAGGTAGCCGACGTTGGCTACCCGCGGGATGTCGCGGTGGATGGAGGCGTGCAGGTCACCGAAGACCGAGACGTCGAAACCAGCGACTGCGACGTTACCCCCCGCGGCCACGGCTGTGACTTGCCCGCGGGGGGCCGGCCACCGTTCGACCACCGACGCCGGTCCGTAGACCCGCAGCTCGGGCCTGGTCTCCAGCGACCTTGCGATGAGGTCCTCGTCGAAGTGGTCGAAGTGCTCGTGGGTGATCAACACGGCATCGGCGGCTGCCACCGCCTGCGCGGCGTCGGGGGTGAAGGTGCCCGGATCGATGACGATCTTCGCGTCCCCCTTGGTCACGGTCACGCAGGCATGCACATGCTTGGTCAGCTTCATCGGAACTTCCCTTCCGTCATATATGCAGTGTGGACTGTACAGTCCTTCCTGCATTCCTGGTAGCGTGACTGCATGCCCAAGCAGCCCCAAGAGCCCGTGCCGTCACCCGACCGCCTCGCGGACGCCTTGAGAACCACGGTCGGCGCCCTCGTCCGCGCCACGCGGTCCTCCGACCGCCTCGCCTCGATCCCGGCGACGGTCCTGGACCTGCTCGACCGGCAAGGACCGATGACCACTGCTGAACTCGCGGCCAGCCGAGGAGTGCGCCACCAGACGATGGCCGCCACCGTGAAAGAGCTCACCGAGGCCGGCTTCCTGGCCGTCGGCCCCGACCCGGCCGACGCGCGCAAGAGGATCCTCGCGTTGACTCCGGAGGGGACGAGCGCGATCGAAGCTGACCGCCGTGACCGCGTCAGCCTGCTCGCCCGGACAATCGCTGACAGCCTGAACGATGACGAGCAGCACCTCCTGGCCCATGCCCTGCCCGTACTCGACCGGATCGCGGCGGGGATCGCCCAGAGCAGGCCCACGGCCGACCGCGGTCCCGTCACCGGGGCCTGGTGATTCCCACGGATACCCGCATCGCGCCGGACTCCCGTCCGGGGAAGATCATCGGGGTCGGCCTGAACTACGCCGCCCATGCGGCCCAGCTCAGACGCCCGGCACCCCGAAGGCCCCAGATCTTCCTCAAGGCGCCCAGCGCTGTCATCGGCAACGGTCAGGCCATCGTCTTGCCCGCCGAATCCGCACGGGTCGAGCACGAGGCGGAACTCGCCGTCGTGATCGGCCAAACGATGCGCCGCGTGACCGCCCGCGGAGCGCTCGAAGGAATCGCGGGGTACTGCTGCGCCAACGATGTGACCGCCCGGGACGTCCAACACTTCGACGCAATAGCGCACGCCTGACAACCAACCTGTGTGCAATGCCCGTTGACTTCACCGTGAGGCACGTTCCGACCACGCCGCCCCGCTGCCTCGGCACAGAACAGGACCCGTCCGGGGGCAGGGCGACAGGTATCGGCATACTCGTGAACCTGACTCTGGACAACCGATCGCAGGGGCTCGCCATAGCAGAGCCCCTGCGCCCGTTTCCCGGCTCCGCCAGGATGGTGCAGCCGATCCCCCGCCGGCACCCCTCGCCAGGCAACTGTCCACTCAGCGCTAAGGAGTCTGCTGAGTTCGGATCTCCATTGGAGGGTGAGGCTCCCGCGATCAGGGAGTGCGTCGGCGTGCCGAAGGACAATAGATGAGGTTCTGTGGGGAGACTGGGGTCATGAGCAGCGCTGTCAGAGCATTCCTCGAAGGTGGACCGGACGAACTGCCCGAGCGGATCGTGCCGGTCATTCCGCCCGGAGGCGAGCTGAAGATCCCGTTCTGTGGCGGGTACGAGCACTTCAAGGCCACGTCAAGGCACCGGGAAACCGAGGAAGGCCGACTGGTTGTCTACGAGTGGTGGGAGCGGACCGAGATCGCGGAGTAGTCGGAGCCGACGCTCACACGCGCCCCCGCCTCCCGCTCCGAGGCGACCTCGCCACTCCACCTCCGCGCCTCGCGACCTGGATCAGCGACCCCTGTAGCACCCGTTGACCACAGCCTCGCGCAGCCAGTCACGCAGGGCCGCCGCACTCCAGGTCACCCCCGCCGCAGACCTGAGCTTTGGACGCCCGCGCCGCACTGGGAGACCTGCTCGACATCTTCGCGTGGCGTCGGGGGCGCGGTGCATCGGTCAGGTCGGCCAGGCCGCCCTTCTCGAAACGGTGGACGGCCGCGCACTGGGACCGGATGGCATTCCAGTAGATCGGCGACCTCGGGCAAGCAGGCGGGGGCACGCAGGCGGGCAGGAAGAGGTTGATGGTCGCTTCCTGTGTGCCGCCTCAGGCAACGTTCGCCCCGTTGTGAGGCGCGCCTGCCAACGGGTTCGACTGCTGGCGATAATCGACCGATGAGCATCGTCGAACGCCCTGTGCCGCCCCTGAACGCCGACGAGCGCAACACGCTCGAAAGTTGGCTCGACTTTCACCGCACAACACTCGCCATGAAGTGCGAGGGCCTGGACGACGAGCAGGCCGCCGTCGCGTCCGTGCCCCCGTCCGGCTTCACTCTGATCGGCCTCGTCCAGCACATGGCGGAGGTGGAGCGGAACTGGTTCCGCCGCGTGTTCGCCGGAGAACAGGCCCCGCCCATCTACGACCAGCAGGCTGACCCGTCTGGCCCCGACGGCGGCTTCGAGTTGGCCGAGGGCGCCACTCTGCACGACGCTCTCGCCACCTGGCACGCGGAAATCGCCCAAGCCCGTGAATGCTGCGCCGACCGCGCCCTGTCCGACACCGGTCGCTTCATGGAGCAGGACGTCAGCCTCCGCTGGATCTACGTCCACATGATCGAGGAGTACGCCCGCCACAACGGCCACGCCGACCTGCTCCGGGAACGCATCGATGGCAACACTGGCGTATAGCGCCGACCAGACACGGTTGGCACTGTCACGACGGGATGTACGCGCCAGCCGTTGGCGACGGAGCGTCGAATCGTGACGTAACCAGACGGCCGTGCTCGGCCGGCTGATGCGCCCGCCGCGCCCTGACCGCAGGCGAACTCGCCTGTGTGGAACGGCAGTTGAATCCTTCCTCACACCGTTTACAACCGCCACGCGCACCATCCGATCTGGTAATGCGCCGCTGCTCCCGGAGCAGCGGCGCATTACGGCGTGGTCAGGCTCAGTTGCGTCTGCCGTCTGGGAGGCAGCTGTTCGGGGGTGCGGTGCGGTTTCCGGTCAGCGGCGAGTGAGAGTGAATCCGGTGTCGTGGACGGCCTTGGTCCACACATCGCGGTCGAACCACTCGGTGATGTCGGGCCGCATCTCAGCGATCGTGGCCATGCGGGCCTGCCAGTCGCGGCCGGTCGCGCTCCGGCTGACCTCTCATCCGGTGCGGTGATCTGGCTATCGATGGTGTCGCACCGTGGCTGGCGCGACGTAACCCCGGCGGGCCAGTTCCGCCAGTGTCTCAGCAACGGCCTCCCTGAACGGCTTCGTGTTCCGCACACCAACATCGAACGGGCCACAACGCCCGGCAGGGGGCGTTTACCTGCCAGTTCTCTCAACAGGGCACGGGCCTGACGGCTTTGACGGGCCGCTCGCGCTCCTGGCGTGATCAGCGGGGTCGGCGGCGGATGTGCGTTCCTGGCGCAGGTCGAGATTGCAGCGCAGCCGCACCCCCGGCTCGCTCGGTGTCGTGGTCGTGCGGGCGCTGGGGCTGTCGTACAGCGCCCGACCAGCGCTTACTGGAAGGCGAGGGCCGTTTCGTCGTCCGCTGCCACGACGTCGACGGCGATCAGCCCGGACTCCGCGATGTACTCGTCGTTGATCGGCCTCATGCCAGGTCGACGCCTGAGCCGCCGCGGTTGCTCTTTGCCGACTTCGCTCCGTCCGTAGGCGGCAGCGTGGCCCAGTCATTCCTGCTGAAGGCCGTTGTGGAGGGGCAGGCCCGCAAGCACATCCCGGATCACATCTTGACCACTGAGCAGGGTCCAGTAGTAGTGGATGCGAAGCCGCATTGCCGACTGTCCACCCCAGTGGTGGCGTTCACGTTCGCGTGTGACCCTGGCAGGCGGGCGGTCGAGTCGCGTGACGGGCGCTCAGCGTCTCGTCTCGTACCTGGTCAGCACCACGCCGCCGGGGAACGTCCGCGTCTCCAACAGGTTCAGATTCACCCAGCTGTCCAGCTCGGTGAAGAACGGCGTGCCGCCGCCCACCAGGACCGGCGCGGTGGCCAGCACGTACTCGTCAATCAGCCCGGCCCGCATGGCCGCCCCGGCGAGCGTCGCGCCGCCGATGTCCATCGGGCCGCCGTCCTCGGCCTTAAGCCGGGTGATCTCGGCGACCGCGTCGCCGGTGACCAGGCGGGTGTTCCAGTCGACCTTCTCGATCGTCGAGGAGAACACCACCTTCGACATGTCCCGCCAGCGGCGCGCGAACTCGATCTGCGACGGGGTGGCATTGGGCTGCTGGTCGCCGGTCGGCCAGTAGGAGCTCATCGTCTGCCACAGTTTTGTCCCGTACAGCGACAGATCGGTTGCCTGCAACTGGTCGGACCAAAACTGGAACAGCTCGTCACTTGGCGCGCTCCAGCCGATGTCGTCGCCGGGCGCGGCGATGTAGCCGTCCAGGGTCAGGTTCATGCCGTAGATCAGTTTCCGCATGGCGCCAGCCTTCCGCGAGTCGGTCTCACACGTACAGACCGACGCGGCGCGGGAAACTCATCGGTGCGCGATCTGAGCTCGCATGGAGTCCTCGTGCTCGGTGGCCCAGCCGCAGACTCATCGTTCCGCCGAGAAAATGTCATCGCTCTGAGACTGATCTTGGGTGACATGACATCGCAGTGAGACAACACAGAACCAGCAGGTCACAGAAGATCGACATGCCATCGGCCGCGAGATCCTACAAGCTCCAGCCAACACAGGGTCACCGAGGCCACGAGGACTTCGCGTCGGTCACCGACCTTGTGGCTGAGCCACGCCAATCCCCCGTCAGGCACTCGCTAGTCGAACACAAGAGAACAATCGGTGACGGGCGCGCCGCTGCTGTTGCGGCTCGTGAGCGAGGCGTCGCCGCAGCCTCAAGCCTGAATGTGCTCCAGCCCGTTCCGGCTACTTGGCCTCGCTGTTGAGGAGGGCATGGATCTCGGCGGGCGGTTGGTTGTTGCGTTGAACTGTGTCACCGCCTGCCGTGGACAGCGGTCGTGTGCTGTCTGTCCGGCTAGGGGAGACAATCCACACCGAGCCAGCGCAAATGGCGGCACGGGCGCAACCTGCGGGCCGGAAGACCGGGGGTGCTCGGCTGGGCGCTGCTGATCCTGCTCATGGCCGCGCTGTGCCTTCGACGTCACTTCAACGGGCGCCACTGCCCAGCGCGTCACCAACTCCAATAACCCTGGCTACACGGTGCGTTTGACAGACCGCAGGGCCCCCTCAGACCACGCCGCGGACCTGAACCCGTTCTGGCAGGGTGGGGTCATGAGCGAGTTGATCGAGCGAGTTGATGTGCACGACCGCGTGCTGGGTGTGGTGGACCGAGGCGATGCGGTACGCAATCGGTGGTACTATCGCATGTCCATGGTGCTCTGCCGGGATGCAAACGGTCGGATCCTTGTACACCAGCGCCCAAGGAGCAGTTCTCGCTTTCCGGGGCAGTACAGCTGGCTCGTCGCGGGAGCTGTCGGCGTCGGCGAGAGCTACGAAGCAGCGGCTGGCCGGGAGCTCGCTGAGGAGCTGGGCGTCGAGGCCCCGGTGACTCCTCTGTTCAAGTTCTTGTGCGAGGGCGAGCTCGGCCCCTACTGGTTCGCTGTGCACGAGGCAACAATCGAGGCGCGCCAGCTGCGGCCCAGCGCCGAGGAAATAGGCTGGTTTGACTGGCTGGGTGAGCGTGAGCTGAAGGCGCTGATCGACCAGTGGCACTTCGTCAGCGACAGCCGGGATGCATACCAGCGGTACCTAAGTGGTCATGGTCGTGAGAACAACCGAGGATAGGTGCCCTCGACGGCCGGCTTAAGGACCTTGGCAACGCTGCGGGCAGAGCCGGGAGATGCCGTACGCGAACACCATCTGTCCGTCGTCCTTCACCAGTTCCTTCGTCGCCGACCACTGCGCCGGCGACATCGCTTTCATCTCCTGCTCGCCCAGCAGCCCGCAGTACTGCTTCATCGCGTCCGCGGCTGCTGTCGCCATGGTCTGCCCGCCGAAGTGGAACGACGTGCCCAACACCCGCGACGATGGCTCCGGCGAAGAGCACGGCCACTCGGTCGGCCAGCTCCTGCGCCTCCTCCATGTAGTGCTTTGTGGGCGATGGTCTCGCGGATCGTGAGAATCGGGCTCGACCGCGGTGTCCTGCAGCACCAGTACGATCCCCTCGCGCAGGGCGCGCCGTGGACTGGTCGACCGGGTCGAGGCCGAGCACGTCAACGCATCCGCCGTCCTGGGTGCGCCCCCCAAGATCTCCACGGTGGTCGTCTTTTCGGCGCCGTTGCGGCCGAGCAGCGCGAAGATCTGCCCGCGCTCGACGCCGAAGCTCGCCCCGTCCACGGCCCGTACCGCGCGCCGTAGCTCTCGTGCAGGTCTTCGACCACGACCGCGCTAGCCATGACCGGCGCCCGCCGCCCGTTGCGTGTGCGGCGGCGTCAATCACGGACGCACGTGACCTCCAGCGTCAGGTCGAGATGGCGCCCGGCCATCCCTCGGGCCGCGGTCACACCGAACTCGATGCGGTCGACCCGGGTGGTGGCGCGGACGGTGAAAGAGTTCGTGTGCACCTCCGAGCGCACGATCGACAGGCTCGCGGACCGGGTGATCCCGCACGCGGTGAGCGTGCCCGAGACGGATGTTGCGTCCACCCGCTCGGAGACGAAAGTGATCAGCGGGTGCCGGTCGGTGTCCAGGAACTTCACCGACCGCACGTCGCGGTCCCGTTGGCCGTTGCCCGTACTGAAGCTCGCCGCTTCGACCTCGACGCGCAGACGCGACTGGGACAGCGGCTCGGTCACCTCGACCGTGCCGCCCCGGATCGCGAACGTGCCGCGTACGGGCATGAGGCCGAAGAAGTGTCTGCTCTTGAACGTGATGGACGAACTGTCCGTGTCGATCGAATAGCGGCCGAGCCGGGGAGTGGTCATGGTGGGGTTGCCTGTTGCATCCATGCCCTCATTCCACGGCAGCGGGCCCGTCGCGCGGCAGGGTGAGCGGTCGGTTCCGGGAGCGACGAACGGCTGGTCATCGCCGGCGGCATGCGACTTTCGTAGGGTCCGCCCGAGGCGGAGGTACGGGGTGGCTCCGGCGCAGGCGGGGCGGCGGCACGGATGCCCTACCGTAAACGTCATGACTGACAGACCGTGGCACCGCGGGCACTGGGTGGCGGTTGACGTTGCGACAGCGGTCGCCTTCGTGCTGCTCGACACCGGCACCACGCTGATCGGCGCCAGTTGGTGGCCGGACCACCCGGACACCCTCGCCTGGGTCGTGCTGGGCGTGCAGGCGCTCGCCTGCGCCTCGCTGGCCCTCCGCCGCGTCGCCCCGCTCACCGTCGTCGGCGTGCTCGGTGCTTTCACGCTCGCGGTGACGCTGCTGATCTCACCGGGCGACGCGCTGACGCCCGCCCACGACGCGAACGTGTGGGCCCCCTACGCGACCGTGGCGGCCGCCTACAGCCCGTTCTTCTACCAGCCGAACCGCCGGACGGCGTTCCTCGTACTCGCCGCCTGCACCCTCGTCATCATGCGACCCTGGCAACCCTCGGTCACCGTCATGACGATCGGCCTGCTGCGCACCGCGGTCGGGCCGCTGCTGGCGCTGTACTTCGACGCCCGCCGACGCATGGTCCTCGCCCTCGTCGAACGCGCAGAGCGAGCCGAGCGGGAGCGCCACCTGCTCGCCGAACAGGCTCGCGCCGAAGAACGCGCGCGGCTCGCCGGGGAGATGCACGACGTGGTCACGCACCGGGTGAGCCTGATGGTGCTGCAGGCCGGAGCGCTGCGAGTGACGGCGCAGGATGAGGGGACCCGGCAGGCTGCGGAGGAACTGCGCGCCGCGGGCTGCCAGGCCCTGGAGGAACTGCGAGACCTCGTGGGCATTCTGCGTACCATGCCCGAGGGCGACAACACGCCCTCGGTGGGGGGCTTCACCGACCTGGTCGCCGAGTCGATAGCGGTGGGCACACCGACCGAGTTGATCGAGGACGGCGACCCGGCCCTCGCCTCACCGTTGGTCGGGCGCACCACCTACCGCATCCTGCGCGAGGCGCTGACCAACGTCCGCAAGCACGCGCCCGGCGCCCAGGTGACCGTACGGGTGCAGTACGACGAGGCCCAGGTGCGGATCACGGTCCACAACAGTGCCCCGACCAGCAGAGCGAGCAACGCCCTCGCGGGCACCGGCTCCGGCATGGGAATCGCGCAGCTGCGTCGGCGCATAGAACTCGTGCACGGCACCCTGCGGGCCGGACCCTGTCCCGACGGCGGGTTCAGCGTCGAGGCGACGCTGCCCTCATACGTCCCGACCGCGCGATCGGCGGTGTGAGCGTGGCCCGAATAGTGGTGGTGGACGACGAACCGATGGTGTGCGTGTTCCTGCGTACCATTCTCGACTCGGCCCAGGACCTGGAGGTCGTCGGCATGGCCCACGACGGCGCGGCCGGCATCGAGGCCGTCCGGCGCAGCCGCCCGGACGTCGTCCTGATGGACTTGCGTATGCCGGGCATGGACGGGCTGGCCGCGATCGAGCGCATCAACCAGCTTGCACAGCCGCCGAACATCGTGGTGCTGACGACCTTCGACGCCGACCAGTACGTGTTGCGTGCCTTGCGGGCCGGCGCGACCGGGTTCCTGGTCAAGTCGACCCCGCCGGAGGAGCTGATCGGGCTCGTACGGACGGCTGCCCAGGGGCACACCGTGCTCTCGCCCTCCGCTGCCCGTCGGCTCATCGCCGCGTCGACGGACAGCCTTCCGGCCCGCGACCGCGCACGCGAGCTGGTCGCCTTGCTGACCGAGCGGGAGATCGAGGTCCTGGCCGGCCTCGGCGTGGGCCTGTCGAACGCGCAGATCGCGGCCCGGCTGTTCCTCTCCGAGGCCACGATCAAGGGCTATGTGTCGCGGATGCTGGACAAACTGGGCTGCGTCAACCGCACCCAGGCCGGTCTCATCGCCCACGACGCGGGCATCATCGGCTCGTAGGGAGCTCGCCGGGCTTGGAGAACCCGGACAGGTCCGTTCGCCGTTCCCCCACAGGAACGTCGACGAAGGTCGTCGCCCTGAGCGGAAGGACGAGCCGAACCTGTCCGGTTAGGGCGCTCAGGGGCGGTGAGCTGGCATTCCGCTACGCGAGTGCTGTCGTGCGGTTGCGGGAGCCCCGGGGGGCGTTGAGTGCGGAGAGGTCGGGCCCCGGGACGCTCTGCCCCCAGGCGGCACCGCCGGGTTGATGGTCGGCCGCGAGGAGGAAGGATTCACCGCGGGCGACGTTGGCGGTGTACCCCGCCGCGAAGCCGTACGAGACGCCGTTGATTCCGAGGGCTGCCAGCACGCAGGAGGCCGTCTTGTCGAGCCCGTCGGCGTTGTCCACGTCGAAGCGTCCGCTGCGGAGCCAGTTCACGACCACCTCCACGCCGTACTGGGTGTGGAGATCGATCGCTGCGCGGTTGGCCTGGAAGACGGGGGCAACCGTGTTCTCGAAGTCCTGCTTGATCTCAAGGCATCGGAGTGCGAGTTGTCGGCGCCGCTCGGCGGCCGCTTCCTGATACTCGGCGAGCGCAGCCGCCGACACGGGGCCGGTGGCGTTCCCCCGGCCGCGCATCACCATGTGGGTGGCATCGTCGAGGGAGGGGTAGGTGATCTCCGCGAACCTGCTGAATCGTGTGTCCCAGTTGTCCTTCGCGAAGATGTGTCCAGCGCTGTTGGACGCGGTGATGTCGAGGGCCGCGACGCATTGCTGGCCCGGTCCGTAGAGCACGACGTCGGGCCGGGTCCCGCCGTACACCTGCTGGAGTCCGATGTGGTAGCCCGCGGGCATGCTCGCCTTCGCCATCTCGTACGTGGCGAGGGACTCCACCGCGTAGCCGAACTCCTTGCTGACCGAGCCGCGCGTGCCCGCGACGAACTCGGCCCACACCTCGGTCCAGTGAAGCGTGTGGCCGTCAAGCTGACCGAGAGCCCCCAGCGCCGGATAGCTGACCACGTAGTCGTACGCACCCTGGACGGCAGTGTCGAGGGCCGTCACGCAGGCGTTGAACGCCTGCTGCGCCGCATCGTCGCCGTCGTTGGCATCCTTGCGGTGCGGCACCAGGCGCTGTACGGACTCTGCCTGCTGCGGAGTGTGGTGGCCGGATCGCTGGACCGCCTTGGTCGCGTCGACGGACGGGGCCGGTCCGCTGACAGCACGGCGCGCGTTCGTCTCGGCCTCGCGTTCGAAGCGGTCAGAGGGGTCGGACACCTTCAGGCCCGCCCCGTTGTCCGTGCCCGCGACGGGCCCCTGGCGCTGCTGGATGACATGGGTCAACTCGTGGGCCAGAGTGTGACGGTCGTTGCCGCCCTCGCCGAGGACCACATGGGAACCCGAGGTGTACGCGCGGGCACCCACCTCCGTGGCGGACGACTTGGCGGCGGCGTCGTTGTGGATGCGGACGTCGGAGAAGTCGGCGCCGAGCCGGTTCTCCATGTCGGTGCGGGTGGCATCGTCCAGGGGACGGCCGGGAGCGCGCAGGACATCGTGGACCGCGGAGCGCTGTATGGCGGGCTCGGCCGACGGGTGACCGCAGCCCGCGTTGTGCTGGTGCTGTTCCCGGGTTCCCAAATGACCGGCCTGACGGAGCAGTTGCACGACGGCCGCGTTGCCCGCGGCACCCTGGAGGGCGAGGAAGCCGCCAGCATTCCCGCTGCCCTGGGCCGCGGTCGTGGCGCCGGGGCGGGCAGACTTCTTGCCTTCGGAGCTCTGGGCCTGTTCGTTGGCGCGCATGGGGTCCTCTCGTGGGCGCCCCGAGTGGCGCTACGGGCCGGTTGGAGCGGTGACAGCCGACTGGCTACCCCGCCATCCGCAGACGCAGCCACGCCGATCCTTTCACCGACGGCCAACACTCCACAACGCCACACCTCCACGCCGTCCGCAGCAACATTGCGTGGGCGGGCCCCACCCGAGATGCGTTCCCCTGTGCTGAACGCACCCCGGTCGGCGACGAGTTCTCCTGTGAGCCCCACCTGGCCGGGCTGCTCCCCCACCCCAACAGACCTGCTGAGGCCGTCCAGTCCCTCCGGGCGGCCCCGGCCCAGCGGTTTCGGCGTCAGTGGGTGCCGGTGATCGGTTGTCGGTCGATGCACGCGGGGTTGGAGGCAGTGCTCGCGGCCTGCCGACCCTTGATCTCCACACGAGCACCGGGCTTGATGGCGACGTACACCTGCTTCCCGTCCTCGGGTGCAAGGGCGACGGCACCAAGGATGCCGTCCTTGCCGAGAGTTGGAAGACGGAGGGTTCCATCGCGAACAGCAGCAGCCGCTGTTGGTGGCTGCGGTCGGTGAAGGGGACGGCCCAATTCCGGGCGCCCGCACGGCCGATGGGGCGTTTGTTGGGGCGGAGTTGGACGGAAGGGTACTTGGCGGCCACTGTGACGGTGGTCTCGCCGATCGGGCAGAAGTTCGCCGGCGCGCCGATGGTGAACCTCTTGCCTTCGATGGTCAGTGTGTGGGCGTCCAGGCCGACCGTCACCCGCTGGGTGCGCACCGGAGACGGCTGAGCCGCGGACATCGCTGGAGATGAGGGTTGCTCGGCCAGGGAGCCGAGGGCGCCGCAGGTGAGGGCCGCTGCCGCCAGTGCGGTGGTGGAGAGCACAGCGCGTCGGCCGCGGCGGCGTGCCGCCCGGCTCCTGATCTGTGCTCCCTTGCCCGGGGTCGACGCCTTGCCGAGCGCGGCCAGCCCGCGAGGCCGAGCCGAAAGCTCCGCCTCGGTCAGGGGATGCGGTGGCGGCTGGTCAGACACAGGCTCGCTCCGTCGGGTGTGGTTCCGCGCTCACCAGATGAGCGGCGAGTGCGGAACGGCCGCGTGACAGGCGCCCCTTGACAGTGCCGAGGGCCGCGCCGGTCTGGGCGGCTATCTGCTCCACGCTCAGGTTGCACAGGTGATGCAGCACGATGGCGGTCCGCTGAGCTTCGGGCAGGCAGCGCAGCGCGGCGACCAACGCCACGTGGTCGGGGCTCGGTTCGGGTGCCGCCCGGGGCGCGGGCTCGCCCCGGACCAGATCCCACCAGTGACGTGCCCGCCGCCGGCGACTCATCGCCAGGCGGTGTGCCACCATGCGGATCCACGCCTCGGGAGCCTGGTCGCTGTTCAGGACAGACGAACGCCGGTCCCAGGCGCGTACAAACGCCTCCTGCACCACGTCCTGAGCCTCGGCGTGGTCCCCCGTCACGGCGTACAACTGGCCGACCAGACGCGGGTAGCAGCCGCGTAGAAGAGGTCGAACTCGTCCTCGGTCACCTCGTCGTGCTCTCTCACGGCGCGGGGCGCGTGGTGTACGGCCGGGGCGGTGGGGGTCTTACGGTCGTGGTCTGTCCGGCGGCGCTGTGCTCAAGCCACTGCTTCCACGACAGGTTCCAGTCGCCGTAGCCGTTGCCGACGGCGACGGTGGCCTTGTCCGACCCGGTGACCGTGACAACGTCACCGACCGCTACCTGGTTGTAGAAGCGCTTGGCGGTGCCGTCGGTGGCGAGGCCGACACAGCCGTGGGTGACGTTACGGTGTCCGGCCTCGGTGTCCGCCTGCGGGTTCTGGTGCACGTACGTCCCCGACGTCGTCAGGCGTACGGCCCAGTAAGTAGTCGCCGCGGTACTCGTCACCGAGGCCCACGGTTCTGGAGTCCATGAGCACCTTGGACTGCTTGTCCATGACAACCATCGTCCCTTTCCAGGTGTCCAGCACCGGCCGCCCGGTGGTGACGGGGATGCGCGTCGTCTGACCGCCGGTGTTGACGGTCATCATGTGCGTGCTCGCGTCGACCGTGGCGACGAGTGACCGGCCGATGGTGAAGTGACGGACGTCGTGCGATCCGAGGCCGAGGGGCCGGCCGCCCAGGCAGGGCTGGTGTCCCGGCCTGACGGTGGGCCGAGAGCCCGCGTGGAGTTGTGATCGTGCATCAGGAAAAGGCCTGGCCGCGCTGTTGATCAATCTGATAGCTTCCAGTCGCCCGTGACACCGCCCGAGGAGGTGAGACCCATGAACGCTGTATCTCTGTGGGTGCTCCCCCTTCCCGTCACGGCCGGCGATTGACCTAGGTGTCGCCGGGAGCGCCTCGACAACAAGGCACTCTCGAAAGGCAACACCCATGCACTCTCTGCACTTCACCGCCGAGTCTTCGTCCAACGGCGTCCTTGAGCGCGACTTCACCGTGCGCGACGTCCCCGGAGTTCTCTGGTCGCCGGCTTCCAGCGCCGATCACGCGCCCCTGGTCCTCATGGGCCATGGCGGAGGCAATCACAAGAAGCACCCGGCGATGGCCGGCCGGGCCCGTCTCCTCGTGAACGGCTGCGGCTTCCACGTCGCCGTCATCGACGCGCCCGGTCACGGCGACCGGCCGCGCACGGCGCACGACGAGGCTGAGATCGCCGAACTGTTCCGGGCGAGAGCGGCCGGCGAGCCGGAAGGCCCGATCGTCGTCCGCTACAACGAGCACCTGGCGCAACTCGCGGTACCCGAGTACCGGGCGACGCTGGACGCCCTCCAGGAGCTTCCGGAGATCGGCGCCAACGGACCGGTCGGCTACTGGGGCATCAACATGGGCACCGCGATCGGCATACCTTTCGTGGCGATCGAGCCCAGGATCACCGCCGCGGTCCTCGGCCAGCACTGGCCCGACGTCCTGGCTGAGAAGGCGAAGCAGATCACCATCCCGATCGAGTTCGATCTGCAGTGGGATGACGAGCACATCACTCGCGACGAGGGACTCGCGCTGTTCGACGCATTCGCCTCGAAGGAGAAGTCTTTGCACGTGAACTCAGGCAAGCACAAGGAACTGCCCCGGTTCGAGGCCGACAGCGCGGTCCGATTCTTCGCCCGGCACCTCGGCAGAGCGGTCAGCCCGGCGGCCTGACATGCGCGGTTGCGGCGCCCGGCCCCCAGCCGGGCTCCCCCACCACGTCCCCAAGCCGGGGCTCCAGCCATGAGGCGTTCCCACGTCACCAGCCCACCCCACTCCTCCCAGGGGGTGGAGCCCTCAACAGCCCGGACCCTGAAAGTCCGGCAACGGGCCCCTGTAGGGAGACCTTCCACCGCCGCCCCCTCTCGCCGCCGCCCGTGCGGCAGAGCAATGCGGGTGAGCCTCAGATCCCTCAGGGCCAGGTACCAGAGAATCGGTGAACAACGGCTGAACGTGCCAAGCACTCGCAGATCCGGTGAGCGCGGCCGGGGAGTTCCGATGGCCACATCAACGGCCGCGCTGTGGTGGCTCACGGCGGCCGGGGACCAACGGTTCGCAGTCAACGGCTCGCAGTTCTTCATCACTCTCGCCGAGCCGCACTGGTTGAACGGCAAAGCACACCATCTTTGGCGAGGTGTCGCGGCCTTGTAGGCCAGCCTGGCCGCGGTAACCCCGGGGGGCATCACCCCATCTCTCTCATGCCACCGGGTGGAGGACTGACAACGCCGCCTTCCAGCGTGACCCTGGACCCGCGCTCAGCGTGGGCCACCGCCGAGACGGCCCACCGCGCTGCGCGCGGGCTGTCCAGATCGCACGGTGACGGACCGCCCACCCGGCCCTAGCGCCCACCCCGCTGGGGCTGGCCAGCCCAGGACAACCGGGCCGCACCGCGCGGGCGGCCCGCGACGACGGCGAGCCGCGCCGCCGGTGGGGTGCGGAGGCGCTGCGAGAGGGTTGATGCCCCGTCAGCACAACAGCATCGGCCCGCACGCGTGATCGTCCCGCGAGAGCGCCGGAGTCAACTGCACCTACAGGGTCTGTGACTCCCTGTACGGCCGCCACAGACGCCCCTGGGAGAAGTCGACCAAACCCTTGGCGGGCCCACCCCTGCCCGAGGCCGACGAGGGTTGCGGACCATCCGCCCACACCTGCGGAGGCCGTCGCATGGCTGGCTGCGTAGATGAAAACGAGGAACGAATGCTGGCCAGTACTGGCAGCCGTTCTGGCCTGACGTGCCTTCGGATGTCGGTCAGAACTAGGAACGGCTGGGGGGCAGACATCGATTCGACTCATCCGATGGTCTGGGGGTGCGAAGGGATCGTTGAGCGTGCGCTCAAGGACGCGTTCGTCCGCGGGCGTGATGACTGTGCTCAGCTCGCATCGCGCCTTGGACCTCAGGGCATGGAGTCTGATCTCCAGCAGGGTGCGGACGTGGTGGTCGCCGGTGCGGAGGTCTGTGTCATCGCGCTCGTAGAACCGATCGAGGTCCTCACGTGGCGGCCGAATGTCGGCATTCCAGCGGCGGTACGCGTATGCGACCTCGCCTGCGGAGAGGCCTTGCCTTCGTTCGAAGACGGCGATCTGTCTGTTCTCGGCGACGGATAGTCCGCGGATCACGGGTGCCCGCCGATGATGCGTTCGGCGTCGCGGGAGCTGCGTCCTGATCTCGCTCGGTGATCGGCGAGGCATGGACACTTCCAGGAGCAAGACGTTGGGGTCGACCGACCCTAGAACTCTCGCGACGGAGGTCAAGCCTTCGGCGTCGGTTCAGCTGACCGGCTATCAGTCCCCCGGCCGCCCTGCGACTGATCGGCACGAATCGGCTCGCCACCTGGCTGAAGAACAGCAGAGTCCGCCATGGTCACAGCCCGGTGCCACCCCGTCTCGAGAACCTTCTACGACCGCAAGAGAGCCGAAGGCAAGAGCCACAAGCAGGCCGTGATCTCTCTGGCCCGAGCGACAACCAGATCGATGACGGCGATCAACCCGTCTCGCACCCAGGGCCGGCGCACCCGCCCGGCCCGCTCACAGTTCGCCATGTGCCCCATTCTGCCGGGGAGTTGAGGGCCCGCTCGGCCGCTCACAGTTCGCCCTGTCCCACATTCTTCCGGGGAGTTGAGCGCCCGCCCGGTCCTGCCCAGGCCACTCCCACCGCGAGGAGCGAGACCAGGAGCAGTACGAGTACCGCCCAAGTGCCGCCGTCGTCTGCGGTGTGGAGGGCCAGGGCGACGAGGGCGACGCCGAGTGCGGTACTCAGGCCCCGGGTCATGTTGACGAGTCCGCCGCCCGTGCCGGAACAGGAGGCGGGGATGGCGCCCATGATCAGGGCGTTGTTCGCCGGGATGAAGGTACCGAGGCCCAGGCCGAGGAGGGCGAGCAGTGGGACCAGCGGGCCGGTGGTGAGCGGGAGTGCCGACCTGGCGGCGAGCGCGCCAGCACACACGACCGTCCCCAGCACTCCTCGCTCGCGGTCGCTCATACCGCCCGGCAGCAGCCGGTCCGCCCCGGTCGCGGCCAGCGCGAACCCGGCACGCAGAGCGGTCAGGACGAGTCCCGCGGTGAGGTTGGAGGAGCCCGAGTCGGCCAGGACCACGGGGACCAGGGCGAGCGGCCCGAAGAGCACGAGGTAGCCGCAGAGTGCCCCGACCAGCCCGGTCGACACCGCGCGCAGCCGCAGCAGGGACAGTCTGCCACGGCAGCATGCTGGCAGAAGGGGCTGACAGCCCATCGCGGCCACCCACCCGAAGCCGTGCTGCCTCAGGTCATGAGCGTCGCGGTCACGCTCTATGCCTGCGGCGTGGGGAGGTGGCTCTCGCCATGCGGGCCCCGGGCCTGACCGGCGAGCGCGAGGCCGACCGCGGGCAGCGTAGACCGAGGCGATCGGTCCGCCGACCGTATCGACGAGTCAGGCCCGACATCTGCTCGGCGAAGGGCCGACGCCCGCAGGACATGACCGGACGTAGGAACCGTCGAACGCGTAAACCGACGACGCCCGGTCTGACCCCGCAGGGCACATCAGCGGAAAACCACAGGTAGGACCTGTGAATACGCCGGGCCCAGCTCCCGCCGCCGGAGTACTCGGCCCTGTCAACGCACTTCGGGCCTCGATGTGTACCGCCTCATCGCTCGCGGCGACCGACAGGAAAGCCACGTCCGCTCACGTCGACCAACAGGACAGCCATGTCCGCGATCGATGGGAACAGCAACTCCTCCAACCGGAGCACTACTTCATCCACAAGCCGGACTATCAGCCGCACGGCACTGGAGGCGGATCATGTTCAGGCAGCTTCCCAAGGGGCCGCGCGTCCGGCGAACGTCACTCAGCATGGTGATCCACGGAAAGCGGGCCAGAACCTGAGAAATGACAGCGGTCGTGGGGCAGTTGGCCCTGGGTTGGCATCGGCCGGTCGAGGACTGTGCTCGATCACAGGGAGGTTGACAGCCAGATGGTCGCGGCCGCGGTGGCGGTGAGCCCGACGTTGAGTGCGATCCGGCGGTCGTTGCCGGTCAGGTGGACGGCGATCGCACCGGTCTGCAGGAGGACGAAGCCGATGGCCGCGGCCATCGCCAGCGAGGGCGCGATACCGGTCAGCGGTGGTAGGACCAGGCCGGTCGCGCCGAGGATTTCGACCGTCCCCAGGGTCCTGAGGGCGGGCAGGGGCATGCGGTCCACCCAGGCCATCATCGGCCGGAGTTGATCGCGGCTGCGGATCACCTTCAGCGTGCCCGCGTAGCAGTAGAACAGGGCGAGCAGCCCCGCGACGATCCAGTAGACGATGTTCATGATCCCGTTCATGCTTCCCGTTCGTGGGTCACCGGTTCACGGAGACCTGTCAATTACGTCGATGGCCAGAAGTACCCTGGAGAAGGCCTGGTCCGTCGTCCGGGGGCCTGTCGAAGGACGGTTGGCCGCCGCGGTCCCCGCGGGTCGGCCACTCCCCCGCAGTTGAAGGGAGGGCGGCGCCGATCCGTTCCATCCGTCGACTTCACGTGTGGTCCGTGGCGGGCTCGGTCGCGTAGCGGCTCATCGCGTCGATGTTGGCCTGTCGCGTCAGCGGTCGGCCGTCGGCGAGCACCTCTTGGAGGTCCCGGAAGTACTGCACGTACAGGTCGGGGGTGAATGTGCTGAGCATGACGGCGGGCTGGTCGGTCGGGTTGTCGAAGGTGTGAGGCGTACCCGGCGGAACCATCACGAGCGTGCCGGAGGTGGCGTCGTAGTCCTCGGCCCCGACGGTGAACCGCACGGTGCCGGAGAGGATGTAGAAACCCTCGTCGTGTCGGGCATGGCGGTGCTGCGGCGGTCCCTGGGTGTGCGGGGCGAGGACGGATTCGGCGATCGCGAGGCGCCCTCCGGTGTGGCTGCCGTCCTCCAGAACGCGCATACGTGTGGGGCCCAGAACGATCGTCTCGCCGGCGCCGGGGCCCACCACCGATACGGCGGGGTCGGTCTGCGGCTCGCTGTGCTTCGTTTCTTCGGTCATGCCAACGAGTCCACCGCCAGGGCCCGGCCAGTGTCCAAGACCCATCTCGCGGTGCCCATACCCGGTGGGTATCGTTGCAGCGTGGAGCTACGTACCTTGCGCTACTTCATCGCTGTCGCCGAGGAACTCCACTTCGGCCGGGCCGCCAACCGGCTGCACATGAGTCAGCCGCCGCTGAGCCGTGCGATCAAGCAGTTGGAGGCCGACGTCGGGGCCCTGCTCTTTGCCCGTTCCCCCACCGGCGTCACGCTCACTTCGGTGGGCACGGTGCTGCTTGACGAGGCGCGGGCTCTACTCGATCATGCCGACCGCGTCCGTGTACGCGTAGGCGCGGCGGCCGGCGTCGCGACCATCACCGTCGGCATCCTGGGCGACGGCACAGACCCGGGAGTGACCAGGCTGGCCGCCGCTTACCGCCGAAGCCATCCCGGTATCGACATCCGCATCCGCGACACCGACCTGACCGACCCGACGTGCGGGCTGCGCGCCGGACTCGTCGACATCGCCCTGACCCGGGCGCCGTTCGACGAGACCGCCCTGACGGTGCGTACGCTGCGAACCGATCCGGTTGGCGCAGTCCTGCGCGCCGATGATCCGCTGGCCCGCCGCAACCGGCTACGGCTTGCGGAGTTGAGCGACCGCCGCTGGTTCCAGTTCCCGCAGGGCACTGACCCCATCTGGCAGTCGTACTGGAACGGCGGCAAGCCGCGCGAGGGCCCGGTCGTGCGCGCCGTCCAGGAATGCCTCCAGGCCGTGCTGTGGAACGGCACCATCGGCCTGGCCCCGCTCGGACACGACCTGCCCGCGGAGTTGGCCGTGGTGCCGCTGATCGACATGCCGCCGAGCCGAGCCGTCGCGGTGTGGAACGAAGGTGACACCAACCCGTTGATCCGATCCTTCGTCCAGATCGCGACAGCCGCGTACCGCCACTGAGCACTGGTAACCGACCCGGCCGCTCGCACCGCGGGGCCCGGCACCCGACTTGGTGTGACGCCTGCCGCGAAGGGTCACACCAAGTCAGGTGCGCTCTCCTGGGCGGGATCCTTGGATGTCGGGTGATCCGGACCGTCGGCCGGAGCCGCGGCACGCAGCGCCGCTTCGACCCGGCGGTTGTTGGTCATGGATGCCGTGATGGCCGTCATCGCCAGGAGGAGGACGGCGGCGACGTAGAGCGGGGTGCGGATGTCGTAGGTGGTGGCCAGCCAGCCGCCGAGGAAGGCGCCGAACGGGGCGGCGCACATGGCCAGCATGCGGGAGGTGGAGGCGACCCGGCCCATGAGGTGGGCAGGGACGATCGCCTGCCGAAGGGAGGGGCCGAGCACCATCGTGGCGCCCATGCCCGCTCCGCAGACGGCGAGCGCGAGGCCGGCAACGTACGGGTTCGGGGTGGCGGCAAGGCCCAGGATGGCGAGTCCCTCGACTGCTGCCGTGCAGGTCAGTGCGGTGCCGGTGCCAAGTCGTCGGCCGAGGAAGGAGGCGATGCCCGCGCCGAGCAGACCGCCGGTGGCCTCCGCCGTGAGGAGCAGGCCGAAGCCGAAGGTGCCGATGCCGAGACGATCGTGCGCGAAGAGGGCGAGGACGGTCTCCACGGCGAGGAAGGCGATGTTCCCGACCGCCGGACGCAGCGCGAGTCCGAGCAGCAACTGGTCCTGGAATACGTACGAGGCACCGGCCCGCGCCTGCCGCAGCAGCGACTCGCGGGCCTGCGGTACCGGCCGGGGCATGGCGGGCAGCGTACGTACGAGCAGTGCGGAGAGCGCGAACGACACCGCGTCGGCGAGCAGCGGAACCGCCCGCCCGACGGCGAGCAGGGCACTGCCCGCAGGCGGCCCCGCGAAGCCGGACGCGGCGGTCTGGGCGCCGCGCAGGCGGGAGTTGGCGCGCTCCAGGAGCGCGGTGTCGCGGCCGAGCAGATCCGGCAGGTAGGCCGTGGCGGCTGTGTCGAAGAAGAGTCCGCCGATGCCGAGCAGGAAGGCGACGGCCGCGAGCAGTGGGATGCTCAGCACGTCGAGCGCGGCCGCTGCCGCCGGTATCGCGAGCAGCACCGCACGCGCCGCGTCCGTGACCCACATCGTGCGCCGGTGGTCCCAGCGGTCCACCAGCGCACCGCCGAGCACCCCGAAGAGCAGCCACGGCAGCGTTCCGGCGGCCGTGACGACGGCGAGTGCCATCGGATCCCGGGTCAACGTCAAGGCGAGCAGCGGCAGCGCGGCATGCGACACCCCGTCACCGAGCGAGGACACCGTCTGCGCAGTCCACAGCCGTCCGCACCCGGTCGGCAACTTCCGTATGCCTGAGGTCATTTGACGTCTCCCTCGCCCTGCTCGCGCGGTGCCGGGTGGAACAGTGCGAAGACGAGTGACGCGTCCGGCAGCGACGGATCGGACAGCTCCCGGTACTCGTCCGCCAGTGCCTCCAGTCGCGCCCCCAGCTGCGCGAACTGCTCCTCGGTGAGCCGCAGGTGCGCCATCCGTACGTGCCGCTCGCCATCCACCGGCGCCGCCTCCAGGTCCGCCACCGCATGCCGCATCAGCACATCCGGCCCTCCCTCCCCCGGATCCGGCAGCACGATCGCCCGCGCGGCCATCGCGTAGTACCGCTCGGTGACCCCCCGCACCTTCCGCGTCCGTACCACCTTCACCAGGCCGGCCCGCTCCAACAGCCGTACGTGATAGCTGGAACTCCCCTTCGCGAGGCCCACTCGCTCGGCGATCTGCGTAATCGTCGCGGGCTCGAAGCGGAGCACGGCCATGATCCGGTGGCGGGTGAGATTGGAGACGGCTCGCAGCTGCTCGTCCGTGGTGACGTGAAACGTCTCGGGAAGATCATCGGTAGGCATGGCCTAATGGTCAACGATTCTTGACCATTGAGCAAGGGGTTTCCGTACGGGTCTTCCGGAATTCGCTGTCCGGCGCGAGAGGCCTCCGCTCCCGCGCACGGCTGGCCGCGGGCCGCTTCCTGCCGCCGCCGGACTGGAACCCCCGACACGGCTACCGGCGGCGCGACGCCGAGACGGCATGCAGGGACCTATCCGAGACCCTCTGCCAAAGGGAGCCCAGGCATTGCGGCCGCCGAAGAGCGGCGGGCGACGATGCCCCGCCCTTCGGTCTGGCGGTCTCCTTCACGACCGGCAGCCGCATCTGAATCCAGGTCACGGAAGGGGGCGGCCCCACGGTGCCAGAGTCAGCGACGCCGAGGTCCCGGAGACCGGCGCGGCCTCAGCCCCCACTTCTGCACGCGGACCCTGAGCCCCCGTCATGCCACGGTCAACGCCCAGGCCAGCGGCCTGACACGGCCCTACAGTGAGGACATGCCAGATCAGCACCGCGTGGCCGTGGACAACGACGTCGAAATCCCGGTCCCCACCTACGGCGAGACCTGGGCGGTTGGCGCGGTCATCCTCAACCGTGCCGGCAGAGCCTTCGCGCAGAAACGCAGCCCACACCGGCGGCTCTTCCCCGACTGCTGGGACATCGTCGGCGGCCACGTCGAGCCCCGCGAATCACTTTTGGATGCTCTCGCCCGTGAGGTCGCCGAGGAGACCGGCTGGCGCCTTCGCCGTATCCACCGCCTGCTCGGGATCACCACCTGGACCGGCGACGACGGGAACGGAACACGGCACGAAGCGGACTACCTCATCGAGGTCGACGGCGACCTGGACCACCCCGCCCTGGAATGGTCCAAGCACACCACCTACGACTGGTTCGGCCCCGGCGACCTCCCCCGCCTCAAAGAGAACCGAGCCCCCGGCGAATACCTCATCCACGACCTCATCGCCAAGGCCCTACATGCTCACCCGGACGGGCTCTAGTGATCCAACTCCCCTTTCAGGTATAGAGGTTGAGGGGTGGGGGCGTCGCTGGCGGACCGCACCCCTTCCACACTTACGCCGGGAACGCGCCCGCGGAAATTCCATCGCGGAGCCGGTCAGCGGCCGCCGTTCAGCAGCTCAGGTTGCCGCCCGGCCCCACCCCGATAACCTGGGCGAAGTTCTGGTAGTAGTTGACCCGGTCCTGCACCTCGGCGGGGTTGCCGCCGTTGCACTCCACACTGCCGTTGATGCTGCGTATCGTCTCGCCGAACCCGGCACCGTTGACCATCGCGTTGTGTGCGGTCATCGAGCCCGCGCCGTTCTGGGTGTCCCAGAACCACAGGGCGGTCTTCCAGGCGACCGCGGAGTCGTTCTGGACCAGGTTCGGATTGTTGAGCAGGTCGATGCCGAGCGCGTCGCCCGCCGCCTTGTAGTTGAAGTTCCAGGAGAGCTGGAGCGGACCGCGACCGTAGTACGCCGACTGTCCCGCCGGGCAGCCGTAGGGCTGGCTCCAGTCGCAGTACTGCGAGTAGTTCGCCGTGTTCTGCTCCACCACGTAGACCAGGCCGCCGGTCTCGTGCGCGACGTTGGCCAGGAACGCGGCCGCTTCCTGCTTCTGGACGGTGTCACTGCCCGTTGTCGCGAAGCCGGGGTAGGCGCTGAGAGCCGCGGTCAGGCCACTGTACGTGTAGAAGCTGTTGCGGTTCGGGAACATCTGGTTGAACTGAGCCTCGCTCACCACGAAACCGGACTGGCTCCCTGATCCCGTGCCGCAGTTGTAGGGATTCCAGTACCAGGTGCTGATGGTCGGGTCGTAGCCGGGATTGTCGTGTGTGGCCTGGAAGTACTGGCCGTTGGTGTACCTGACGACGTCTCCGGTGACGTAGGACCTGCCGGCAACCCAGTCCGAATAGGTACAGCTCAGGGCCTGCCGCGGGGCGGCTGAGGCGGTGGACATCGGCAGCGTGACGGCCAAGGCCGCCGACGTCGCCAGTGCTGCGATCCATGCTGTCAGGCACCTTTTCAGCACGTGATCACTCCTTTGGGTGCGCTCGCGTGGGGGGGATCGGCAGCACTCTGCGACATCAGCCAAGCGGCACACGGCTTCCGTCACACGCCCGACTCCCTTTGCGGGGTTGCCGCCGTTAGCGAGCCACTCAAGTGGAAAGGTCTGTACCAGTCAAGGTGTAGGGCAGTATTCGCTGTTGGGCGTCAGGTCTCGAACGCCCCCACCGCACCTCGCCCCAGCCCGCCGGACCGCCAGCAGATGCGGTCACCGTCATTTCCGTCTCCAAGACCGCCTCGACCAAGCGAGATCAAGGCCACGGCTGAAACAGGGCGGCGTTAGCGCCTAGGTCGCAGGTTCGAGGATTGGGCCCGCTCAGCTTCGCCACGACATCCACGGTCGGTTCGGTCGCTCACTGCACGGGGAGGGCGGTCGGGGAACACCGGTGCCGTTGTCCTCGGGCTGTGGGGGCACGAAGGTCAGCGTGATTGTGCGGTGGATTCCGTTGCCGAGCGCGTCTTCGCCCGGTGATTGCCGTTGGTGTGGGAGGCGTCGGGCCCCAAGGCGGCCGACGACCGCGGTGGCCGGGCTCAGCAGCGTTACCAACGCGGCCAGTTGCGCCGGGGCGGCCCCCGGGGCACGGGCACCTTGGGAGAATTGACCAGCGATGTCCTCCTGGTCCAGGCATCGCGCCGGGCTCGACGGGGCGCCCCGTCAGTGCCGTCAACTGGCGGGCACTGAGCGGGTACCAGCCGGGGCGCCCAGCCGGAAAGACCGGTGACCGTGAACATCACTGGGCCGAACTCGCCGCCCGGCACGTGGTGTTGGACCCACACGGGCAGGGCGGGCTCGCTGAGACAGGGGGCCCGCCACACTTCGGAGGCGTACCTCTCAGGCGCCACAGCGGAGTTCAGCTGCACCGTCGATCAGTGATCAGTGCACATGGGCTGCGATGATCCGCGCGCACTCCAGGGCCTCGGCATGCGTCGTGTCCACCTCCAGGTCGTAGCGCACCCCTTGGTGGACCAGGTCTGCCTGCGCTTCGGCCATCCCAGTAACCCGATTACCTCGTGCGACCTCACGACCGGCGGCAACCGCGCCGTCACACCTGACGCCAACCCACAGCACCCGCAATCCGCCCAGAGCCTTCTGCCACCGCTGCTGAGATGCCGCTCCACCGAGGAACACCTCGTCGACGATGACCCGGGCACCCGCACGGACCATTGCGGCGATCCCCTCGATCCATGCCTCTTCCAGCGCCCGGAACGAAGACCCGACCGCCACCCCGCCATCCGGAGCGACCTCGATCCCCGTCTCCGACCCACTCATAGATGCGGGCATACCCTGGATCAACGTGTCGACCCCGAAGGCCAGCCAAGGATCGGGCAAGGCCGCCTGCAGACACCGGGCAAGCCCGGACTTCCCCGAGCTGGAACCACCATTGAGAACGATCACCTGGGTCATCACCTCTCCACAGTAGGGGCGCCGAAGCGGCCCCCCAAAGCGATTTTGGTCTGCCCTCGTGCTCCCACCACAATCCGGCGAGTTGGTAGTCAGTCACTACCCGGCGAGATGTTGGTCAGTCCCACCAGCCACTGCCGCCGTGCCAGCGTCGCATCCACTCCCGGAAGCCCAACGCCACTGACATCGGCTACGGGTAGGCGCCGACTTCACTCACCACCCACACCTTGCCTCGCTGGGGACCGGTCGCGACCAAGGTCCAGTAGGAGAGGCCACCGTCGGTGCCGAGCACGATGGAGCCGTGGTGTAGACGTCGGCGACGCACGCATGTTGGGTGGCGGCGATGGGGTCGTCATCCCAGCCCCAGGCCTCCTGGAGCGGGAATGGGACGGCGAGGTTACGGCCCCTGTCATTCCGCTGCGGGACCACCGGGATCTAAGCTCTGGGCAGGGAAGTGCCCCTGCCGCTGGGGAAATCCGGGCTCTGACCGCAGTTCCGTGGAGGCTCCTTGAGTCGGTCGCGGGCGTGATTCGTCCGGAGCCAACTGGTTGGATGAACGCATGACGGATTGGTCGACGCTTACCGACGAGTGCGGCTCCGTAAAGCACGTGCCCGCTCTCCTGGGCCGCTTCGAGGCTGATCCGAGCGGTGTGGTCGGAGGTGATGGACCATCTATGCCCGCAGCTGGATACAGCCTTCCCCGCTGGATACGCAGGGAGCGAACAACCTTTGGACAACACACCGGGGCGAGGGGGGCGGCACGAGGCGGACAAGCGTATGCCGGACGGCTCGGCAGCAGTGGTGTCGGCGGCAGGCGAACGTAGGCCCGGCCGCAACTGACCGCCAGGGTAGGTCCAGAGCGCCGCAGGTGTAACCCGGTTACTGACGCCCGTCGCCGCATACCTCGCGATCCGCCAGTCTCCATCCTCGAAACCGACCACTCGAGAGGACCCACCATCTGATGTCCATATGGCCTTCAATCGTCGCCGTACTCGGTACCCTCGCCGGCGCTCTGACCGCCGGACTCCTCCAGCACCGTGCGGCACGCACCGCACGTACCGAGCAGCGCGCCGACAGTCACCGCCAGGACCAGCTCGGTGCCGTCACCGACTTCGCGGCCGCCCTGGACGCGCACCGCTCGGCGATCTTTCACCGGGAGCGTCTGGCCCTGACCGAAGCAGGTACCGAACACCAGCTAGAGGCCCAGACGAGGTCCCACGACACTCGGGCGGCCATCACAGCACCCCACATCCGCCTTCAGGTCCTGCTCCCCGAACTGACCGGCCCCGCCCAACAGGCCGCTGATGCCACGTACGCGCTGCGCCGAGCCACGAGCCGCACCGAACTCGACGCACAGCGGCACACGGCCAAGGAGGCGGCGGTGGCCTTCGTCACCGCAGCTGCCACGCTGCTGAGCCCCAACAACCACTGACCGCGGCCGCCCACGGCCGCCGTCTCGACCGCCTGGTCGTGCCCCGGCTACCTCACGCCCCAGTCCCTCGACGGCATCGACCAGCGCGCCCACACGCTCCTCGCCGAAATCGCCGCCTGCCCAAGCGCCCCGGAACCGACCACGACATCACCGACCAGGCTCAAGCCCCGCAAGCCGAAGCCGCCACCCCCGAACGCCCCTACCGGAACCGGCATTTGGACCTCGACCTCGCCCCCCCACCGCCAGGCCGTTCCCCGGCGCGACAGGCGCCCTGGCCGCCACCATCGGCCAGCTCCACACAACCACCGGCAGCCCCGACTTCAGCGTCTGCACCGACATCGCCCACTTCACGGCCGACCCGCCGCTCCCAAAGCGCAGCTCCCGGACTCCGTGGCACAAGTTCGTTGACTGCTGCATGACGGTGAGTTCGACGAGGCGCGTGACCGCGGCCCCTCGAACTCCACCACCATGCCCCGGCCTCCGCGAACGCCGTCACTTCCTCCGCAAGCGAGCTGAACACATGCTGACTGACCACTGGGTGCATGGTCTCCCAGGTCAGAGTGACCGTTTTCCCGCTCCGCCACCGCCCCGCCCCTGATGCCTTTCAGGACGTGTCATACGTCGATCTGCTCGAAGATGTGCGGGTACGACACGATGTCGTCGGGGAACTCGGCCGCCATGCGCTGGAACTCCGAGCTGGCGAACGCCGTGGCGAGAGCCTCGGTCGACTCCCAGACGGCGACGTTCATCAGTAGCCGACTGTCCGCCGTTCCCTTGTGCATCTGCAGGGAGACGAACCCCGGCTGAGCCTTCATGAACTCGGCCTGCCTCTGAAAGAGGGTCAGGAACGATTCGGTCCGCTCCTTCGGGACGAAGAAGGTGTTGGCCAGGACGATGGGCCCGGTCTCCTCCTTGAACTGCGCGAACATCGGCGTGTGCGGGTCGAGGCTCTGCAACTTGGCCATCTTCGGTACTCCCTCTCGCTATCGGATAGTGGGTGTGTCCTGACTCAGACGAGCGCGGCGACCAGCGCGGCGAAGGCGGCGACGATGATGGCGACGCGGAAGTAGTGGTAGCGGTCCCAGCGCTTCATCTGCTGCTTCCAGTCGTCGGGCCGGTTGTCGGGGGTCCAGGTCTTGCCCTGGTTGTTGATCGGGACGAGCAGCAGGACCGACATGATCACGCTGACGATCAGCAGCGCGGCGGCGATGACGACGAGGCGGGTGCCGTGGTGGTGCCATCCGGCCACCGCCCAGATGCCGACGAGGACGAGTGAGCCGATGTACCAGACCGGCATCACGGCGCCGAGCATCCGGCCCCCGTGGGAGCGGGCCTGTTGATTGCTGTCCTGCGGGAGGGCCTCGAAGATCGGGTTCATGACGAAGGCGACGGAGAACTCCACCCCCACCATCAGACCGACGGCGACTGTGGTGATGACCTGAAGTGCGCTGAGCATGGCCCCTCCTGGGATCTAGCGCTGCTAGCTGATGCGGTCAACGCTAGTACTACTGCCGCTTGGATGTCTAGCGGTGCTAGGCTTCGAGTTATGTCGGTACAGGAACGCAAGGAGCGCGAACGGGCGGTTCGCGAGCACCTCATCGTGGCGACGGCCCGTGAACTCGCCGAGCAGCAGGGCTGGGACGCGGTCACCACGCGCCGGCTGGCCGAGCGCATCGAGTACAGCCAGCCCGTGCTCTACACCCATTTCCGCGGCAAACGCGAGATCATCGGCGCCGTCGCCCTCCAAGGCGCCACAGAGTTGGCCGCGGCGGTGCGGGCCGCGACCGCCGCCGTGGACGGCCCGCGCGAGCGGGTCACCGCCCTGGCGTGCGCCTACCTCGACTTTGCCGCACGCAACCCGGCGGTCTACGACGCCATCTTCCAGCTCGACGGCGGTCTGGCGTACGCACAGGAGGACACCCCGGAACCTCTCAAGGACGCCTTCGCCGCGCTGCTGGAGTGCCTCGCCGAGGTCGCGGGGGACGGTGTCCACCCGGGGCTGTTCACCGAGGTGTTCTGGGCGTCCCTGCACGGGGTGGCGACCCTGACCCGGTCGCGACGGCTGATGCCCGGCGAAACCGATCAAAGGGTGGAACTGCTGGTGGACCGCCTTGCCGTGCTCTGACACCCCATCCCGGCGCTCAAGCGGCCGGGCCCTCGGGCCCCGCCGCTACCTGCCAGCGGCGTCGCTACCGCCCACACGGCGCAGACCGCCGGGCTCCGTACCCGAGATGGGCCCCCGCCCCGGAAACCGCGATGCTCACTGATCACGACCCGATACGCGTCTTGATGCCGCGTCATTCACTGGTGCCCTCGTCGTCCCCGTAGATGTGGACGGTCGCCGGGTCACGCAGTGGGCGCAGGCCCTCGCGTAACGGGCGGGCGGCGAGGCTGAACGCCCACGCAGTTGAGGGTGGCTTGCTTCAGCGGGGAGACCCGAGCCACGTCCTCGTCCAGGACGTCATGCTCCCCACTCCTCGGGCGGCAGGGCCCGAGGTGATCGACAGCGACGTGGAGGTAGCCGGTTGCCCACAGCACGGCGGAATTCAGGACCAGGCCGAACGCGCCGAGTTGGTCTTCTTGCCCCGTCCGGTACGCCCGCAGGGAGGACACCCCCGGCGTGAAAACGAGGACGAAGTCCTCGCCGATCCCGACGGCCACCTCTCGCAAGACGGGCCAGGGCATCTGCCTGGTCACGAATATCGAGCCAACGGCTGGAGCGGCACGGCCCCGTCGAGCCACGAGGTCCGGCACGTCCTCCGGGTACTCGGCCGCGAGGTCGCGACTCTCCTCCGCCGCGAACGCTTGGCAGTCGCGCCACCACGGAGCGACGGCCGACACATGAACCAGCACACGCATGCGTCGGCCCAGCCGCTCCAGCGCATGCCCAGTTCAACATGTCCTTCGAAAGGAGCCGGGCGCCTTCCTCAGATGGCAGTGGAGAGTGCCACGTTCCGCCATTGGTCGAGTTCACGTCGCACTAGGTCGAGCTTCGCTTCAACGCGCTCGATCGCGTCCGCGCCCAATTGCAGGCGCAGCGGAGGCTCGGCGACCTCGGTGACGTCGACGATGGCTTTTGCCCCCTTCTTTGGATCTCCCGGCTGACGGCCGTCGCTGTGGGCCAGCGCCTCGCGCACCGGCCCCGCACCTGCCTCGTAGTCCTCGATGGAGGCCGGTTCGACCCGCACGCTGGAGCTGTTGAGGAAGTCGGTACGGAAGCCCCCCGGCTCCACGATCGTGACACGGACATCGAGAGGTGCCAGCTCGCTGTGCAGTGCCTCGGAAATGCCTTCGAGGGCAAATTTCGACGCACCGTACAGACCGACGCCCGGAGCGGTGGCGAAGCCGCCCACGGAGCCGATGTTCAGGACATGTCCGGATCGCTGGGCACGCAGCGTCGGTAGGGTCGCCCGCAGCGTGTTGAGCGCACCGAACACGTTGACATCGAACAGAGCGCGAGCGGCCTCGTCGGAAACCTCCTCGATCGCGCCCACGAGACCGTAACCGGCGTTGTTGACCACAACGTCGATCTGGCCGAACTTCGCCAGACCGGCCTCAACTGCGGCCGCCAACTGCTCCGGTTCGGTCACGTCCGCGTTCACCGCCAGCAGTCCGTCCGGCTTTCCCGGGTAGGCCAGCAGCACCGCCGACGCGTCCCTCGCCGTCGCGATCACGCTGTGTCCTCGGTCCAGCGCCTCACGGGTGATCTCCGCGCCGAGCCCGCGCGACGCACCGGTGACAAACCAAACACTCATGTTCTCCCCTGTTCCCATAGCCCGAACGGCTGATGACTCGACGCTAGAAGCTAGAGTCGGGTCTAGATCAAGAGCTGTGTGACGGGGGGGTTGTCCGTGGGCCTGAGCATCGGCGAGGTGGCGGAACGCAGTGGGCTGAGCGTGCACGCCCTGCGGTTCTACGAGCGCGAGGGCCTGTTCGCCAATCCGGTGCGCCGGTTGACCAACGGCCGTCGTGTCTACCACGAGGAAGATCTGGAGTGGCTGGCGATCTGTACGAAGCTGCGCTCCTCCGGCATGTCACTGGCGACGATCCGGCAGTACATCGAGCTGGCCCGTCAGGGTCCGGGAAACGAACGGGAGCGGCTGGCGTTGCTGCGTCAGCACGAGGAGCACGTGGAGGCGCAGATCCGGGAACTGCACGAGACGTTGGCCGTGATGCGGGACAAGGTGCGGATCTACGAGGATCATCTTGCCCGCGGAGAGGCTGACCGGCTCTGGAATCCGTCCCACCCGGACCACGCGGCCGACACCCACCAGGAGTGCCATCCCCTGACGCGCCCTTGACCGTCCGGCAGCCTGGGCTAGGAGTTTCGCCGTACCCCGTCGAGCTGGGCTGATGGAGGATTACTCGAAGCCGGGTTCCGCGCTCAGAGTGATCGTCGTCCGGCCCGGTCGGGTGTCCCCTGCCTCTGCGGTACGTCTGCCGCCTGGACATCTCGATGCCCGCCTCGCGGTAGGGGCATTGCCGGGGCCCGTGGCATCCGACGATTGGATCTCGACAGCGACGGGTCCTCGGGGCAGGCATGGAGGCCGATTGGTTCAGGTGGCCTGCGCGAAGATGAGACCAACGCATTCGCGGGGCCGGTTGGTCCGTGAGCGGGCAGATCGCCCCCAGGGTGAGCAGGCCGCCGTCTCCCTCAGCATCCGCAGCCGTCAACTCGCCCTGATCCGGGCAGGGTTGGTCAGCGAGTACAGGAACCGGCGGCCTGCGTCATAGAGACTGCCGCAGTTGGGCTCCGGTCCGCCGGGCTTCAGCAGCTCACCGAAATCGCCTCCAGCGATGGGACAATTCCCGCCCCTGGGCAACCCCACGTGGCCGCCGGTCAGTCGGCCATTGCCGAGATCCAGGGACTGACCGACGTATCCACCGTCGTGGCGTGGCCACAGCCTTCCGGGAGACCCCGGACTCGGCCCGCAGCGCTGGGCTGCGACTCTTTGCCCATCAGCCCGACCAGCTCTATTACCGAACGGTGTGCCCTGTTGGGCCCGGCCCCTGTCACGGGTGCCGTGAAATGCCGATGCCCATGACGGGAAGGCTCCGCCCGTCAGGCAGTCACCTCTGTAGTGGTGGCTGGCTGGTCTGGGGGCGGCCGCGCTGAGGCTGCCCATCGGGTTGAGATGGACCAGCGCGGTGAACGACGACAGTCCAGTGGCGCTGTTCAAGAGAACGGGATCTGGCACAACTTCTGGGGCCCGGGGCCCGGGACATCGGTTGCCGCTGTCCCGGATAAAGGTTCGTACTCGCAGATCGATGTCTCTACTCTGAGTCGCAACGGGACTGCGCATTCCCGCAGGTTGCGGTGCCGTGGCAGAGCGGCCCATTGCGATCGACGTGGGAGAGGTTCCTCCCACGCCGACTGACGGAGACGGGGCGGACCTGCTCCCATCTGTCCGCGGGTTCAAATCCCGTCGGCACCGCAGCCGACCTGGCTTGGCCCGGCGCACGACTGCCGCGTCGCGCCACGTCCACGGGTGTCTGGTGCCAATGAAGTCAGCCGCGCTTGTCACCCAATTGAGCCTGCCGTCCAGGCTCCCGCCCAGTCCCCCGTCCACTCCCCCGTCCGGTCGGGGCGAGCCGAACGGGGCAGGGCAGAGGGCGCTACCGACGGCACTCGTGCCCCCATTCAGCGGCCTTTCAACAGCGCCCGCTAGCGTTCCCGCCAACAGCACACGGACCAAGGCGGCAACAGTGGACAGCACAAGCAACGAGACGCCAGCAGCAGCTGGGACGGTGGGAACGCTGCCCACCGTCGTCAAGACCGGGGCAACCATCGCTCTGCTCGCAGCGCTGGCAGCGATCCTCCTCACTCTCATACCGGTGTCGGCAAAGATCCGGGACCGGGACTCCTACGATCCCCACGGCACCCGGGAGATAGCCTGCGGATCAGTCCTGATGCCCTCGGGCGACGACGCCCTGGCCGACAACGGCACCGACGCACCAGGATGCGCCTCCGCCCGGGTTCAGCGTGCAGGATGGGCCGGCGTATCCCTTGGCGGCTCCGTCGTCATCCTCGTCTTCTCGCTGCTCATGGGAGACGGCATGGCCGGTGGCCCCAACACGCAAGCTCCGCAGACACGGCGTACACCCGAGTAGCGTCGCCTGGATCGACTGACAAACGCGTGGCTTCCTTTGACAACAGGCCCGATCCTGGCAGGGAATGCGGAGCTGATGGCCCGTAAGGAGCAGTCGGCCACCTCTGCGATGTCGCCGAGAGCGATGCGCTCGGCAAGGTTGGCTTCGATGACTGCGCGGCCGCATTGCATCGCTGCGCAGCCGAGCCTGCGTCGGCGAGTTGGCCGTGGTCATCTCCCTTGGCCCATCTTGGGATTCGGCCATGGTTGCTCTACATCACCAGGCCGGGCCATGCGGCGGGTCATGTACGTCGTCAGCCTGCGGTTTGCGCTGGGGGGAAGTCGGCGCTGAGAGTGACTTCCCGCCAGTCGTCGAAGGCGGTTTTGAGGGTATCGAGCTTGCCCGTGGCGATGTCGTATGCCGCTTTGCCCAGCAGCAGGCGCAGCGGGGGCTTTTCGGCCGTAACGGCGTCGATGACGGCCTGGGCGGCGCGTGCCGGATCTCCGGGCTGGTGACCGTAGGTGGCCAGAGTACTGGCGCGTCGTGTGCCAGCGGTGTGGGCGTAGTCGTCGATGGTTGCGGCGGACTGACGCATGGAGGGTCCGGACCAGTTGGTGCGGAACGCGGCGGGTTCGACGATTGTCACGTTGATGCCGAGTGGGGCGATCTCGGCGGCGAGGGACTCGGAGAGACCTTCCACGGCGAACTTGGTGGCGTGGTAGTAACCGGTGGCGCCGAACCCGACGAGGCCGCCGAGAGAGGACATGTTCACGATGTGGCCGCAGCGACGGGCTCGCATGCCGGGCAGGACGGCCTTTGTGGTGTTGACCAGGCCGAAGACGTTGGTGTCGAACAAGGCTCGGACCTCGTCGTCCTCGCCTTCTTCGATGGCGGCGAGGTACCCGTAGCCGGCGTTGTTGACGAGTACGTCGATTCGTCCGAAGACTGCCTGTGCCTGGGCGACCGCCTTCGCGATCTGTTCGGCGTCGGTGACGTCCAACGCCAGGGTGAGGGCGCGTTCCTCGTGCCCCGCGACTATGTCGACTAGCGTGCTGGCCTCCCGGGCGGTGACCACGGCACGCCAGCCGTGTTCCAGCACGGCGTGGGCAAGTGTCCGGCCCAGGCCGGAGGAGCAGCCGGTGATGAACCATACGGGAGAGTCAGAGGAGCTCATGCGAGAGGTGTCCTTCGTCTTGAATGTCTTCGAAATCGGTGAGGTTGAGGCTGCCCAGCAGGGCCAGCGACTGTTCGGCGGCGCTGCCAGTTTCGGCCCGGTAGACCACCAGGTGCTGGCCGGGGGCGCTGTTGACGGAGAAGGTCTCGAAGTTCAGAGTGAGGTCGCCGACAAGCGGGTGCCTAAAACGCTTGGCTGAGGCCGTCTTTGCCCGCACGTCGTGGCGCGCCCACATGCGTGCGAAATCGGCGCTGCGCACCGACAGTTCACCGACGAGTTCCTGCAGTCGCTGATCGTCCGGGGCGGGATTGGCAGCCCGCAGCGCGGCCACGCACCCCTGCGCTACGACGGGCCAGTCGCGGTAGAAGACTTGGGCGGCCGGGTTGAGGAACATGGCTGTGATCAGGCTGGTCTCGTCTCCGAGCCAGGAGAACAGCGCCTCGCCCAGGGAGTTGACGGCCGACAGGTCCAGATACCGTCCATAGACCAGAGCCGGGGTGTCCGCCCACGCATCCAGCATGGACACCAGTTGTGGGCTGGCGTACTCCCGAGCGGGCCGGGGCCGCGGGTGCTGTGGCGGATCGACCACGGCGCGCAGGTAGGCGGCTTCCTCGTCCTCCAGCAGGAGCGCGGCCGCCAGGGCTCGCAGGACCTGGGACGAGGGATTGCGTTCGCGTCCCTGTTCCAAGCGTACGTAGTAGTCGGTACTCACCCCGGCGAGGACGGCAACCTCCTCACGGCGCAGACCAGGAGTACGGCGCGCCCCCGCGGGCATCCCGTGGTCCTCGGGACGCACCAGTGCGCGGCGGGCCCGCAGGAACTCACTCAGCCGATTGTTGTCCATGCCGACCAACGTAGGGGCTTGCACCGCGAAGAGGGTGGCCCTCCCACACCCACCCGGAGGATCGGATCAAGAGTTGCCGGAGGCCGGTCCAGACGCGTTCAGCATCGAGGGCCTCGACGGCTCCCCGCCATGGCATGGCGGGCATGGCGATCCGGGCTCGTTTGCGCAGGTAGAGCTGAGGTCCGGGTCCCACCGGGCACGCGGTGTACTTGTGGGTCAGCAAGATGACTGCCCCTCGGAGTCCGGGGTGCTCGAAGCGCTCTCCAAGGCTCTGGCTGATGCCGCAGAGCAAGTCCCGCTTACGGCTGCTGTGCCGGGCAGGGTCGGCGATCAGATCCCGCCGGGTGGGCGGTCAACAGGCAATCGCGCCGACGTTCCAGCCGACCTCCATCGCCCCGCCGACGGGTACGCCGGCCCGCGCCGCCGAGTCAGGGTCGTGGAGTCGGGGCCGTGGACGTAGCGAACGTCCGACTGGCAGATCGGAAGCGGCTGGTAGGGCACCTCGATCGGCATGCGGGCCAACCTGAGACAGACGGCAGCCTGTCTCAAAGGGGCCTGTCTCATTCGGCGTTGTGCGGTACAGGCGGAGTTGAGGCGGCGTCAGGCCGACTGTCGGCAGTTCGGGGCACGCGGACGCCCACGTGATGATGCGGCGCCGCTCCCGATCACGCGGAATGGGAGAGCTGCTTGCGCACCCATGCAGGATCGGGGTTGGTGTACGGCTGGCCCGCCACGATGACCGTCGGCACGGTCTCGTTGCCGTCGTTGGCTGCCCTCACCTCTGCCGCGCCGGCTGGATCGCGCCAGATGTCGACCCAGTGCACCTGGCGGGCGCTACGCCCCAGCCGGATACGCAGTCGCACACAGTACTTGCAGCCCGGTCGCCAGAAGACGACCGGCCGTCCATCGACCGCGCTGCGGCGTTGCGCCTCCAGGGCACCGATCGGCCTGGGGAACATCAGGGGCGAGTTCACGCCTGCGAGCAGAATGAACACCAGCAGGACTGCTGCGGCTGCGCCGGGGGTCCCCATGAAGATCAGCCCAGCCGCGAGCACTGAGCCGTAGAGCACGAGCAGTACCGGCAAGATCCAAGCGCGCATCATGAAGACGAAGGCTATCGTTGAGTCGAAACGCGCCTCGAACTGGGCCGCTCGGCTGGGCGTTCGCAGGCGGCAGGAGCGCGCTTCGTCTGATCAGCGCTCCGGCCAACTGCACCGATCAAGTACGAGGCCGTGCAGGCGAGTCTGCTGCCTGCACGGCCCGGCCATGGTCTCGATACCTCTGGGCCACGACGGCACCGCCTGCTGGGCAAAGATCCAGAGGGAAGGCCGAGTGGGACGAACTCGCCGTTGCTGAACGGGACTTGAGCGGATGAACGAAAGGCTCTCCGACGAGAACCACCCAGCCGCAGCGACGCCAGGCAAGTGCGTGGGTGGACGCGCGGTCATGTTATCCCGCAGCGCACGGCAGGCGGGAAGGAAGCCACAGGAGGCCACGCTCCGCTCGCATGCTCGCCCCCCGTCCGTCCGCCCCCGGCAGTGGGGGTGCATCCGGCCGCCTGGCTGACCGCATGTGCGCTGAACGGGCGCACACAGCGCGCCTCGTGTGAGCGCGGCGTGGCGGGATGTCGACACTGGGGCACCGTTCCATGCCCGCGACGACCCGTCACCAGGAGGTGCGCACTGTGATGCGCCGAGTCCTCAAGGCCGCGGCCACCGCTCTGGCCGCCGCGGCCTGCGTGGTCGCCGCCGTTCCCACCGCTTCCGCCGCAACCCCCGCCCCGGGGCACGCCGCGGCCCTGCTCACGCCGTCCGCCAGCGCGTACGGCGAGCTGGGGGCCGTCAGTTTCGGCGCGGCCCTGCTCGCCTCGGTATCCGACCCCGACCGCTCCCCCGCCGGCGCCAACGACTTCACCTGCAAGCCGACGGCAGTCCACCCCTACCCGGTGGTGTTGGTCGAGGGCACCTTCGCGAACGCCTTTGACAACTGGAGCGGCCTCGCCCCGGTTCTGAAGGGCGCCGGATACTGCGTCTTCGCCCTCAACTACGGCGAGTCCAAACCCCACGCCCTGATCAAGGCGGTCGGCCCGGTCCCCCACTCAGCAAAGGAGCTTGCCGCCTACGTCGACAAGGTGCGGGCGGCGACAGGGACATCGAAGGTCGACCTGGTGGGCCAATCCCAGGGCGGCGGGCTGATGCCCCAGTGGTATCTGCGCTTCGACGGCGGCGCCGCGAAGGTGCACCAGCTGGTGGGCATCAATCCCAGCAGCCACGGCACCACCGCAACTGGCCTGATCCACGTCATCGATGTGGTACTGGACGTGGCGGGGCACGCCGGTAAGCCGTTCGGCCTGGACAGTCCCGCGTCCAAGGACCAGACGATCGGCTCCCCGGTCCTCCAGCAGCTGTACGCCACAGGCGACACGGAGCCCGGTGTCACCTACACCAACATCGTCAGCCGTACCGACGTGGTCGTGACCCCGTACGCCCACCAGTTCCTCAGCGCCGGGCCCGGTGCCACCGTGCACAACGTCCTGCTGCAGAACGTGTGCCCGCTCGACCTCACCGGTCACCTGGGCAGCCCCTACGACCCGAACGTGTTCCAACTGGTGCTGAACGCCCTCGACCCCGCACACGCCGCGCCGGTGCGCTGCGCCCTCATGCCGATTCCGCTGTGATCCTGATCCCGATCGACCTGAATCACGCTGTCCTGCTCACCCCGGCTCACACCGGAATCACCCCGTACCGGTTCTGCACCGGTCCGGCCGTCCCCGACATCATGGCCCGACGTCTGGGACGGCCGGGCGCTGGCGCTCAGGCCTTCGCGCGGGCTTCCGTGATGGCGGGCGGGACCGTGCCGAGCCACCATGTGGGGTTGGCCGTGCCGTCCGTGGTGCGGCCGTCGCGGTGGACGTAGTGCCGGACGTCGCGGCCCGGTTCGGCGAACTCACCGTTGAGGGCGCGTTCGATCCACTCGGCACCGAAGCGGAACACTTCGGCGGCGGCCCCGCCCAGCGGGTGGAACTCGTTCTCGTACACCCGCATCTCCTTGGGTGCGGTGACGCGCTCGTAGCTGGCCAGAGCCTGTTCGAGCGGGGTGAGTTCGTCGAACTCGCCGATGCCGTACAGGACCGGGCAGGCGATCTCGCCGACCATGTCGCCCAGCGGCATGTGGGCGACCAACTCACGGTCGAAGGCCGCCTCGTCGGTGTAGTTGGCCATGTACATGTAGTTGTTCTTGAAGGTCGGCTGAGCGCGTTCGAAAATGGTCTGGAAGTCGCCGGTCACCGCCTCGAAGGCGGCGAGTGCCGCGAGGCGCGGGTCGGTGGCGGCGGCACGTGAGCCCCAGTAGCCGCTCATGCTGATGCCGAACATGCCGATCCGCTGCGGGTCCACCTCGGGCAGGGCGGCCAGGTGGTCGATGTAACGGCCTATCGCACGGTCGTAGTTGGTGAGGTCGACGGCCAGACCACCGGCCCGCGACTCACCCTGCCCGGGGCCCTCGATGGACAGGGCGACCATGCCGCGGGAGGTGTAGTAGCGCTCCGCGGCGTAGAGGTAGTCCTCCTTGATCATGTCCATTCCGGGGCCGAGGATGACGGCGGGGGCGTTGCGCACGGGCTCGGCGGGCAGGTGGAGCAGGGCGTGAATGTGCTTGCCCTCGAAGTCGAGCACCACGCGGCGCACCCGGCCGCCGCGCAGTGCGCCGATGCGCTCGGCACAGTGGTTGGTGCGCTCGCGGAACGCGGCCTTGCGCGGGTCCGCCGCGTCGAAGACGGAGTACTGGGCGCGTCCCCACATGACGGCGGCCCGGATGTAGAGGTCCACGGCGGTCCGGGTGAAGCCGCCGCGCTCGTGGTGCAGGGCCCGCTCCTCGGCCTGGCCCGCCACGGTCGCCCAGGCCTTGGGGAGCATGGCACCGCTCTTGACCAGGGCGAAGACCTTCTCGAAGTCGGTGTGGTCGTGGCCGAGCTGTTCCAGCGTTCCCATGGCCTCGGGGTGCAGGGCGTCGAAGCCGCCCTGAGCGAGGGCGATGTCCAGGGCCCAGTTCTGGCCCGTCGAACGGATGGTCATGACGGATGTTCCTCTCGTCGCCGTACGGGGGGGGGTACGGGTTACATCGGGATAGGTCGGGTTACGGCACCCAGATCGCGGCGAAAGATGGCGAGTACGTCTCGGCGCCTCACTCCCGGCCAATTGCTAAGTACTTAACTAGTAAGTACTTAGGTTAAGCTGGATGTCAACTCGCCCCACCCCGCACCGCCCCAGCCCACACCCCCTCACCGAGGAATCCACACATGACCGAACCGTCGATCCCCACCCGGGAACAGGCCGTCGCGGAACTCTCCCGGGCCGCCTACAGCCTCAGTGCCGCCGACGCCCGCCTGCGCGGCCGCGCCACGCGCAACCCCGGTGCGCTCTCCCTCACCCACGCCCGAGCCCTCCGCGTCCTCGCCGAGGAAGGGCCGCTGCCGGTCGGGCGGCTCGCCGCGGCCACCGAGACCACCGGCGCCGCGGCAACCCAGCTCGTCAACGGCCTGGCCAGCGCGGGCTACGTCACCCGCGAACGTCTCCCGGGCGACAAGAGGTCCGTGGTAGTCGCGCTCACCGCTGCCGGTCGCCACCGTCACAGGGAGCGCGAACACGCCCTCGCCGACGCGCTACACACCGCGCTCACGGACCACGACACCGACGCCCTGCATGCCGCCACCGACATCTTGCGGCACTTGGCCCACATCTACGACGAGCTCTGAAGGCCGCGTTGGCCGCGCTCCCGAGCGGCGCCACCGGTCCCTTGGATTGACGGTCAACCCGCAATGACGACGACAGCCCGCAGTCATACAGGCCCCTGACCCTTTCCCCTCCCAGCACAGGGACCCCTGAAAGGGACGTACTCACACGGCAGTTGACGTTCTTCACGATCACATGCCGCCCAACCGCAGCCACCACGAGAAGTGGGCCAGCCCCGTTGATGAGACACCCTCACCCGGCGTGCTTCCCCAGTGGCGAGAGCATCGCCGATGTTGCTTGATTCGGGTCCAGCTCCAGCGCCAACGCCCTTGAGCCGTACGCCATGGGGTGAGGCGGCATCCGGCCGCGGAGCCTCCACAAAATCCCGTTGGCGAACCACGGCGTCCACTGCTACTTTTCCGGAGGCCGTGCGAGAGAACGAGGAGGTGGTACCCGTGAACGCAGTATCGACATGGGTGCTCCCCTCCGGGGTCACGGTCGGGCGATAGGTCGTCCGGGAGCGCCACTCTGGGCATTCCCGAAAGGCACGACCATGCAATTCACTTCCGAACAACGCCTCGACGACAACGTCCTCGAACGCGAATTCACTCTCGGCGAGATCCCCGGCACCTTGTGGACGTCCGGATCCGCTCCGGCTCCGCTGATCCTGATGGCCCACAACAACGGCCTGCCCAAGGCCGAGCCCCGGCTGGTCGCTCGGGCCCGCTACACCGCTGCGTGCGGCTACGCGGTAGCCACCATCGACGCCGCCGGGTGCGGCGACCGGCCCCGTTCCGCCGCCGACGAGCAGGCCCGCGCCGATCTCCGCCGGGCGCTGCAGGCCGGGGAGCCGGCCGACGAGATCTTCGAGTCCCTCGTCGGCCCGCTGGTCGAAAGGGCGGTCCCGGAATGGCGGACCACCCTGGACGCCCTCCTTTCGCTGCCCGAGATCGGCGGCCCGGTCGGGTACTCGGGGTGGACCGCCCCCGGCATCCGCCTTGCGGCGGTCGATCCGCGCATCGCGGCCGCCGGTTTCTTCGCCGGGGGGTACGTGCCCCGCACCCAGCGCGAGGAGGCCCGGCAGGTCACCATTCCGCTGCTGTTCCTGCTGCAGTGGGACGACGAAGGGAACCCCCGGCAACGGGCCCTGGACCTGTTCGACGCCTTCGGCAGCAAGGAGAAGACCCTGCACGCCAATATGGGCGGGCACACCGGCACACCGTGGTTCGAGAGGGAGGACGGGGACCGGTTCTTCGGCCGCCACCTGAAGTGAGTCCGGGCAGCCAGGTCGGCAGCAGACGCTAAGCGGCGCCGGCCATGATGCCATCATCGAGGACAGGCCCCGTCCCCTCCTCGATGGCGGCGACCAGCAGATGCACAACCGCCCCGACCGTTCCGTGCCGCCGATGGCCGGCACCGGCCGGTCGAGGCGGCGCTCAGCCACCAGCGCCCCCATCAACTCGGCCCACGCCGTGAGCCACTCGGCTCGTACGTTGCGGACCGCCGAGCAATCGACCGACTCAACCACCAGCGCCCGGCCGGGGTTGGTAGCCGACGGTCGGCAGCAGGTACGCGCAGCGGCGTACAGGATCCCGCGGCGGCCACCGCTAGGCCCGGTGACCTCGACTTCCCTTACCGGCGATACGGACGGTGATGCGTTTGCCTCATGGCCCCTTCGCAGCTCAGGTGTATGCCTGATGGGCCGCTGCTACAGGATGCGTCGGCGGCATCGGCGTGCGCTGTGAAGCGGGTTTCCTTGGCCGAGGAGGTGGCAGCGCAGGTAGCCGTGTTCGGTAGGTTCCGGTGTAGGCCAGGAAACCGCCCGCGCCCGGCGCCCTGGTTTCCCGTGAGAGGTGGTAGTCGACCACGGGCGGCACGGTGTCGAGTTGCAGAGCGGTGGTCCGGCGTAGGGGTAGCCGACGCGGGGTGCGACGGCGCGTAGGCCGCGTCGGTCTGTGCCGGTGTGCGACTTAGTTCTGCGCAGTGGGACGGACAACGATGTCGCCCACGTCGACACTGGCCGGCTGCTCGATGGCGAAGGCGATGGCACGGGCGATGGCGTCCGGCGGAATCGCGATCTCGCCCATGCGGTCGAGGACTTGGGCCTTCATCTCCGGAGCCATGGAATCCGCGAATTCCGTGCGCGTGACACCTGGCGAGACGACCGTGACGCGCACACTACTGCCCGCCTCCTGGCGCAAGCCCTCAGAGATGGTGCGGACCGCGTTCTTGGTCCCCGCGTACACCGCCTGGAGCGGCACGATGCGCAGCCCAGCCGTTGAGACGGTGTTCACGAAGTGCCCGAAGCCCTGCTCCCGGAAGACAGGCAGCGCTGCGGCGATTCCGTACAGGACTCCTTTGAGGTTGACGTCGATCATTTCCTCCCAGTCCTCGACGCGCAGGTCGTCCAGCGGGGAGATCAGACCGATCCCGGCGTTGCTGACGAGGACATCGACCTTGCCGTAGCGGTCGCACGCCAACCCGACCAGAGTGGACAGGTCCTCCCGGCGCTTCACGTCCGTGCGCGCGTAGACGGCTTGCCCGCCGGCCTTCTCGATACGGGCGACGAGCGCCTCCAGAAGCTCAGGCCGCCGTGCACCGAGCACCACTTTCGCCCCTCGCTCGGCCAACAGCAGCGCAATCGCCTCGCCGATGCCACTGCTGGCCCCCGTGATCACAACGACCTTGCCTTCGATTCCCGACACGTGATCCTCCGAAAGTGGAATGAGCGCAGCACACCATCTAGAGTGAAAGTGGAGGCCCCGCCAGTTAGTTTCACTGTAAGTGGATGCGCCTCCACTTTGCAACGGGGATGAGGGAGCGGTCGATGGCACGGGATACGGAACGCCCGCTGAGGGCTGACGCACAGCGCAACCGGGACAAGATCCTGGCCGCTGCGGTGCGCGTGTTCACCGAAGAGGGACTGGACACCCACTTCGAACGCATCGCCAAGGAGGCGGGCGTGGGAACCGGCACGCTCTACCGCAACTTCCCGACCCGGGAGATCCTGATCGAGGCGGCCTATCGCAACGAAGTGGCGCGACTTTGCGACGCCGTCCCCGACCTCTTGGCGACGTTGCCGCCACGTGAGGCCCTGCGCGTCTGGATGGGTCGTTTCGTCGACTACGCCACCGCCAAACTCGGCATGGCCGACGCTCTGCGAGCCGTCGTCGCCTCGGGAGCCGACCCATACGGCCACAGCCGCGACATGATCCAGGGCGCCATTTCCAGCCTCATGGCGGCCGGTACCGCCGCCGGCGTCCTGCGCTCCGACATCCGCCCGACCGATATGTTCGCCGCCCTCGCGGGCATCGCCCTCACTTCGGCGAAGCCCGAGCAACGAGACCAAGCCGAACGCCTTCTAGACCTCACCATGGACGGGTTGAAACCCACCCCGCCGCAGTCTTCCGAAAGCTGACGGTACGAACGGCGGGGGCTCCTGCTCGGTGTGGGCTGCCGCCAGGGGAGTTCGACGCCGGAGCCAAGGAACGCCCAGTAGGCTCCCACCCCCCGTACGGCATGCCGACGCTGCCGGGATTCATCACGAGGCGGCCGCGGGCGACGCGGGCGAACGGCATGTGTTCGGTGCGTTCGGCGGTACGGCATTCACGAGTGATGGACACTGTTCCGCGCTGGTTCCGGCGGGCCCAGGCAGTTGTGACTGTAGGGCGTTGGGCGACCTGCCTGGTGACGCCCGATGGGTGGGCGAGGTCCGGCCCGCTGGCGCCCGCACGACGGCGGTTTCGACAGGTCGGGCTGGTCGAGCTCCCATCCTCCATGACGCCCAGAGCCCGGCCTCGTCCCTGGCGGCCGTAGCGGCCCTGGAAGCCGTAAACGGCGACGAGTGGGCTGCCCAACACCAGGGGCTCCTGCGCGCCGCCGTCTCTGCCGCCCTTGCGTGGAGCGGCCTGGTCAGCCTCCAGACGCCCCCGGCGCTCCGGGCGAAACGGGTCGCTCGGCTGCTGGCACAGCACATCCTCCACGAGTGTCACCCTTCAGACGACACAGCAATTGTCATCCATTGGATGACCTAATAGAATGGTGTCAGAGCAGCGCATTGGCAGCCACTGCCCGACCTCTGGAGGTGTTTCACGATGTTGATGCGCACCGACCCCTTCCGTGAGCTCGACCGTCTCGCCCAGCAGCTGACCGGCGCCGGGACCTGGACGCGGCCGTCCGCGATGGCGATGGACGCCTACCGCGAGGGTGACGAGTACGTGGTGGCCTTCGACCTGCCCGGTGTCAGCGCGGAGGCGATCGATATCGACGTCGAGCGGAACATGCTGACCGTCAAGGCCGAGCGCCGGCCCACGACGAAGGCCGACGACGTGCAAATGGAACTGTCGGAACGGCCGCTGGGTGTCTTCTCCCGCCAGCTCGTGCTGGCCGACACCCTGGACACCGAACGCATCCAAGCCGACTACGACGCCGGAGTCCTCACCCTGCGCATCCCGATCGCTGAGCGGGCCAAGCCCCGCAAGATCGCCATCGGCAGGGAGTCCTCCCGCAAGCAGATCTCCGGCTGAGTTCCCGGGCGGCCGAGCCGACGCGGTAGAGGGCGGGCACTCGGCCCCCTCACCCGCCCTCCGCACCCGACAAAGATGGGCGGCGCCGAATGACCTTGCGTTGGGAAGCGTTCCTGGACCAAGTCAAGGAACGCGGCGAGTACAACAGCAGATCCGAAGCAGACCGTGCGGCCCGCGTGGTGCTCGCCCTGCTGGGCGCACACCTGGTCGGCGAGGTGCGCGCGCAGCTCGCGGCGCGGCTGCCGGAAGCATTCGCCCTGATCCTCCTCAACCCCCTGCAGAGCGCCGAACCCCTCACCCCCGAGCGGTTCGTACGCGCTACGACGGCCTGGATCGAGGGCGCCACCGAGGCGACGGCTGCCTGGGACGTCAGCGCCGTCCTCAGCACCGTCGCCGACGCGGCCGACGACGAGCTGCTCCAGCAGATCCTGCTTCAACTCCCCGCGGGCTACGACCTCCTCTTCGGCCGTCCCCAGATCCACTGACCCACCAGCCGGTGCCCGCATACCCGCCGGGCACCGGCACCGCCCCTCCGGATACAGAAAGGCAACCACCGCAGTGATGTCCGATCTGCGTGCACCGCTCCAGCAACCGGACGTGATGACGTACGAGCAGATGCTGGAGAAAGTCCGCTACGAAGGCGCCTACCCCACCCGGGAACGGGCCGAGGAAGCCATCCGCCTGGTCCTCGCAGGACTCGGACGCCAGCTGACGGGCGAAGAACGCGTCGAGCTGGCCGCCCGCCTGCCCTTCGAAGCCGCCCTCACCCTCACCGCGCAGGTCCCCCTCCCCCAGCCCGTCACGGGCTGGGCCTTCGTCAAGGGCCTCGCGGACCGCGCCGGCGCGAGCATCGCCACGACCCGCTGGGACACCGGCGCCGTTCTGACCACCGTCGCCGACCTGGCGGGCCCCGACCTGACGAGCCGCATTCTGCGCCAACTCCCCTCCGGCCACGCCCTGCTGTTCGGCCAAGCCGAACTCACCCAAGCGGCATAAACGAACCGTGCCCCCAAGCCGAAGCGGTCTCCCGCGTCTGGGTGAGGCCCTCGCGCCGCCGAGGGCCTCACGGCAGACCGTCCGTAGTCCAGGTCGGTCTCTTACGCTGGCTCGATAGGCGTTGCCTGGTGTGTTGGCCCTGGCGAATTGGGCGTACGCAATGGTCCTGCATTCCGGGAACGGCGCAAGCGAGGCGAGGGGGTACGGCTCGGATTACAGCTACGGCACTCCTGAGGCCGCTCACCGCGACCTGCTGCGAAAACTCAGCCGTCACGTCATGCACGGAGACCGGACAACGGCGCAGCAGTGCAGCAGTGCAGCAGTTACGGGACATCGAGGCCGGCGGAGGTCACGATCCCGTCGTTCTGGCAACGTTCAGCGGATGCGTGTACCAGCCTCGCGGCTAGGGCCCACAGTAGGTGACCATGCCAGTGCAGAGTCCCGACGGGGCCGTGGGTCAGCTCACCGTGACAGTGACCGCCCCAAGGACCCGGCAGGTGAACAGCAGTGGCGGCAGCCCGCCGGGGTGGTGGCTCATCGGGCTCGGTGTCGTGTTCTTGTGCGCGGCCGCGCTCACCCTCGCGGTGGACCGGGGCGAGGTCGGCGCCGTCCTCGGCGCACTGGTCACCGGAGCCATCGGAGTGGCCGGCCTGGTCAGCGGGATTCGCCAACTGCACTGATCCCGCCGAGCAGTTCACCCAGCACCGCGAAGCACGCGACGCTGCCTCGGACGGACGGGGCGGAGCCACGCCTCAACCACATGACACGGACAGGGCGGGACCACGCCTCAACCACATGACTTGGGGCCGCACCTCCCACGAACGGCTTGAGCCGTACCGCGGACGGACGGCGCTCCCTCGGCATCCGCGATGAACAGAAGGGGTCAGCGCAGACGTCGTGCGCGCAGCACCACGTCGTCGGTGTGGTGTGCGCCCGCGCCGCCTTCGGGCGCCACACGGGGACGCTGTTCGTCCACCTCGACCTCCCAGTCATCGTCATCGTCGAGCAAAGCGACGACCATTGAGGGCCAGACGTAGTCGGCCGGGTTGAAGCCGTTTTCGTCCGGGTGCTGCTCGACCATCCCCGCGTGGTGGACGAGCAGGAGCACGCCCCCGGGTGCGACGGCCGCGAGCAGTGCTCGCTCGGCTGCGGCGTCGGGGGTGCGCAGCAAGGCCGGATACTGCGCGGAAACGAGGTCGAACGAGGCTGGCGCAAGCTCCGCCCGGGTCAGTTCCGCGTGTACCCAGCGAACGGCGACACCGGCGTCCCGTGCGTGTCCGGCCGCCCGCTCCAGGGCGACGCCCGAGACCTCCAGGGCGGTCACGTCCCAGCCGCCCCGTGCGAGCCAGACGGCGTCCGCGCCCTCGCCGCAGCCCACGTCAAGCACCCGTCCGGGTGTGAGCCCCGCGGTCTCGGCCACGAGAGCACCGTTGGGTCGACCGCTCCACAGTTGTTGCCGGTCGGCGTACCGGTTGTCCCATTCGGCTCGTACCGAGGGGTCCCCTGCGTATTCGTCGTCGGCCGAAGGCGTGCCGGACGCGGATGAACCCGCTGTGATGTTCTCAGTCATCGGCCCACTGTCGTGCTCGCGCTCCGGCAACGCCAACACTTGTTGCCGGTCCGGCAAAAAGAGTCGTCAAGGGGAAGGAGCAGCAGGGTGCGTACACACCGGCCGACGGTCGCTTCCGTGCCTCGGGGCGCCCCGGGCAGGGGGGCCCGATAGTGGCGCTCGTCGGCCTGACGATGCCACCGATCCCGTACGAAATGCCGACGTTGACACGGTCTGAAGGATCGTTCGACGACAGGACGGGGCAACAGCCCGCCAGGGAGCCAACCACCGGGTTTGCAGGCTTTACTTGTGGGCGTGCCTGGCGCACGTGCGCACCCTTGGGTGTTGGGCGGATGCAAGCAAAGGAGTACCAACCATGATCCTTCCGAAGGTCCGGGACCCTCGCTTCGTGACGATCCGCCGCGGTGGAACCCTCACCGATGCGGACCATCACCTCCTCGCTCTTTGGGCGGCATCTTGCGCGGAGCACGTCCTTGACCTCTTCGAGTCGGCTCAGCCTGAGGACCCACGGCCGCGTCAGGCGATCGAGCATGCCCGCGCCTGGGTGCGTGGCGAGGTCAAGATGACCCAGGCACGCGCGGCGGGCGGCCATGCCATGGGTGCGGCCAGAGATCTGCGTGGGGCGGCACGGCATGCCGCGTACGCCGCTGGCCAGGCCGGTGCTGTCGCACACGTCGCCGCGCACGAGCTCGGCGCGGCCGCCTATGCGATCAAGGCCGCACGCGCTGCCGCGCCGGAAGGCGAGGGTGAAGCCGCAGGGCGACTGGAGTGCCAGTGGCAGCGTGACCAACTACCGGAGGTGATACGCGAGCTCGTACTTGACGACCAGCGGTTGCGGAACGAGATCTGCTGGTGGGTGTTTGATTGCTGAACACGCCCCGAGGTGCCAGTACTGCCCCCAAGCATGACGGAGTCCCATCTGTCCCAGGAGCGGCGGCGCGACGCTCGCTCGGTGTCACGCTGCCTGCGCCCCTAGTCGTCCGAGGCGGACGGAGTGTCGCCGCGCGGCGGGCTGAAATCGACGTCAAGGGCTCGGATCGTACGTCTCGGGCTGGATGCCGATTTCGTGGCGGGAGCACTCGCCGAAGCGGCGGATGTGCGGATGTGCTCGATCGGGTACGGCGAGGTGCGGGCCAGGTCCCCGGGGGCGATGACGTGCCCCTCGAACTCGGCGCCCATGCCTCGGTGGTGATCACCGCCGGGGCGTGGCCTCTACGCGGCCGTTGCCGCACTGACCGTCACGGCCCTGGCCGCTGTGAGGTTCGATCCGGCGGGGCAGAGATGCGGCGCACCGAGGCACGTCCTCGTGGGCCGGGGGGGCCTCGACGCATTCGTCAAGAGACTCCTCGAACAGGCTCCGCCCTGTGACGACCAGCGGGGTTCCGGCCCTCCGGGCCAACCGGGCGGGACCCCCGGCCGCGTCGATAAGGCCCTCGAATTTCCCCCCTCGCCGCCCAAGTGCTGGCCAGACATGCTCACTTGAATTCCCCACGCTGGAACAGGCGGTGGGTACGTCGATGGCGAGAGTGGAGGTCGCGGCTGAGCGAGTTGGGGAGGCGAGCAGCTACCTTTGGCCTACCTGACAAATGATCATCTGGCGGGTTGGTGGGACCCGGAGCGCTGCCAAGGGTCGGCCTCGACGCAGAACCGCCGGCTCGCTGGGTACGAAGAGCGAGCCGGTCGGCGGTTGCCCGGCTGTCGAGGTACTCGTCTCTGATCTTGCGGAGGCTGTGAGTTCGAGCTCTGACCCGGTAGACGGTCGGCTTGGTTAGGCCTCGAAGCCGCCTCGCGGGTTTGAGCCCGGTGCCGCGACCGACGAACCTCGCGAAAACCTGGCGAAGAGTCGTGTCCTACCTGTTCGAGGCGCGGCCAACCGCCCCCGCTGCGTCCTACTTCTCCTCCGGCTCCCAGGCGCGGAGCAGGTCGAGCAGCCCTGCGTCTCCGTCAACATGCAAGGAGTCGGCCGGGATACGGTCGTACAAGTAGAGGACCAGCTCACTGGCCGTGCCATGGATGGAGGCGCCGGCTGCGTCCGAGTCCTCGCCGGTCGCGGTAGTGGGCGCGGGGATGCGGGTGGAGCGTGCTCCGTCGCCGTCGACCGTGAGGCGCCAGGAGCGGCCCTCGGCGGTGTGGAAGTCGAAGGCCGTGGGCTTGTGCGGCCAGGCACTCGGTGTTCCGCAGACGGTGAACAGGAACTCCTCCACACCGTCGAGCGCCACGCCGAGCGGCAGCGGCTGCGGGGCGCCCCCGGCGAGCTGGGCGTCGTACGTGTGCACCGCGGTCTCCTGGACCCGGTGCCGGGCGATACCACCGGAGGTTTGCGGTGACTGCGACGCAGGCCACCACGTCCAGCAACCACTCTCCGGTCCTGCCTCGCGCAGGGCGTTCAGCAGAAGCTGCGTCGACGCGGACAGCCAGGCCAGCAGGGCCTCACGCTCCCGCGGCACTTCCAAAGCGGCGCGCGCAGCGGTGGCCTCGGCCGGAGGAGCGTCGGCAGGCCCCGCGCCGACGATGGCGGCCCAGAAACGGTCTCCCCCACCCAGGTGCTTCACCAGATCGAACAGCGTCCACCCGGGGCAGGTTGGCACCTGTGCGTCGAGACTGGGCGCGGCGGCGACCGCGGTGCGGAAGGCAGTCGACCGTTCATCGATCAGTCGCAGCAGGTCAGGGAACTCAAGATTCTTTTCCACGCCGGTTGTCTATCACCGTGCTCCGGTGATCGGACAGCGATTTCCAGTCGTCGCCGGTTGGCCATTGCGGACGTCGTCCTTGCCTCCCACCGCTCGGGTGACACGCTGCGCTCTGTTGCGAGCACGCTGGTGGTGGCGGTACGCCAGGCGCTGGGCCGCGTCCCGAGCTGTTTCCCACTCCGGTCAGGTGCCCACACGCTGCCACCATGGCTCTGCCAACGGCCGCTCCATTCCGCGGCGGCGACGGAGAGTGATCTCGACAGGCGGGTACCCGGGCGCAGCCCTAGGCTCTTTCGGGTCGGGCCACCCCCGGACAAATGGCGCGTAGCCGTCCGCATGCCGAAGTGGCCCCTAGCCGATCCACGGACACGTGGAGGTTTCATGCGATACACCCACACCTGTGCCACGGCCGCAGCTGCCGTCGCGCTCACCCTCGCGGGAACCACGACCGCGTTCGGCGCGGCCAGCCCCACAGCCGGCTCGGACGCGGTGTTCCTCCAGACCATCCATCAGGCCAACCTCGCCGAGATCGCCGCGGGCAAGGACGCCCGTACGCACGCGAACAGCGCCTGCGTGAAACAGGTCGCACAGATCCTGGTGCGCGACCACACAACACTGGACGCCAAGGGAGGAGCGCTGGCCAAAAGCAAGGGCATCTCGCTGACGAGCGACCCCACCGCAGAACAGCAGAAGCAACTGTCCGCGCTGAAGCCGCTGAACGGCACTGCGCCCTACGACAGTGCCTGGTTGAAGCTCCAGAGCAGCGGCCACCAGCAGGCGCTCGCGCTGATCGACAAAGAACTGAAGTCCGGCACGGACAGCCAGATCCAGGCGGCCGCCCAGGCTGCGCGTCCGATCGTGGCCTCCCACCTGAAGATGGTGGAGGGCGGCGTATGCCACTCGTCGATGGGAAGCAGCCCACCTCAGTGACGAGCCCGACCTCGCAGCTTTGCCACGCGCCCCTCGCCCGCACGGACGAGGGGCGCAGCTTCGAGACACCCGCCGCGATTCGTCCGGGCCAGCGGCCCCGTCGCATATCCGGTCGTAACCGAATGGAATGTGAGTAGTCCGGGGAGGATGCGGTGGCGTAGGAAAGTAAAGCGTGCCTGCCCGTACATTTGCCTCGCGATGAGCTCGGCCTTGGTGCTCACATCCTCGGTGGGTCCGTTGCTGTACGGAAGTGTGAGGGCTGCGATCACGGCGTCGTGGTCCCGGTCGAGACCGCGGGTGCAGGCGGCAGGTTCGCTGTGCGGACGCCGTCAATCCAGCGTGCGAGTGTTTCGGAGATCTCCGAGTGGGCGCCTGGAGCTGCGCGAAGTCCCTGTCACGGGTGGTGAGTTGGACTATTTCGGTGCAGGCGGCGGTGCCCCTGGGCCAGGCGGCCTTGGTGCTCGGTTTTGAGGCTGTCAGGCCTGGCGAGGCATCCGGGCGAGTCTGGCCACCGAAATGCGAGCCAGGACCCAGCAAGAGGCGTAACTGACCGTGGCATGACTGGAGTTGACCTGGGCTGACACCCGCATCGTGCTTACCGTGGGGAATCTCAGCGCCTTCATCGGCGACTTGGCGTCCGGGAGAAGCAGCGATCCGTACTTCTGGTTCGTGGCCACCGCCGCCATCGCCTACATCACGTTCGTCGCCCTCTTTGCTCGGCATACCTGAGCGGCCAGCCCACCTCGAACGGCTCGCCACCGTAGGCTCGGCCGGGCAACGCCACGAACGCGGTCGCCGGGGGCCGGTACCGGGCGGGACACTAGTGCAGCAAGGGCATCGCCCCGTACAACTCAACCTCCGGTCTGGGCGGCATTGATGGCCCCTCGCCGCGATCGGCGCGCCTCCCGCTGCAAGGCCCGAAGCAGCGCGTCAAATCTCGGCGATATCACTCTTCGCCAACACCAGGTGGTGTCGCTTCCCTGACCGAGGAACCGTGTCGCGTCACACGCTCTTGCTCAATTTCCCTGATCGGTCACCGATGGTGTCCACTGCTGGGAAGAAGCAAGCTCCGCAGTGCGGCAGCGACCTTCCCGGGCTGGCTGATGAAAGGTGAGTGGCTCGTGTGCCATGTCAGTGCGCTGGAACAGCGGCTGCTCATCTCCTTCTGCAAGTCGGGTTCAACCGCGCGGTCCTGAGTGCAGATGACGTAGGTGGAAGGTGTGTTCCGCCACGACTGGCGTTGCGGCACTCCCCGGCCACATCCCGGTTTCTGAGGTCGCAGCAATGACGCTGCCCAGGTCGCACGCTCGACCGGAGCGTCGGCATAGAAGAGTTCAACGGCCGCCGCGGAGTCCACATGGGTCAGTCCGTCTCCGTCATGCACGATGGAGGAAGCGAGGAGCCTGGTCGAACCACCGAGACTGGCGGCGCTCTCGCCCTCAGCAGGCACAAAGGCTGCCAGGTACACCAAATGAACGGCCCCTGTCAGGCCAGTGATCACTGAGCCACCGTAAGAGTGGCCCAAAACCAGAGGCGGCTCTTCCATGGCATCAACGACTGCCTGCACCGCTTCGGTGTCAGCCATAAGCGAGCCACGATGCAGTTCCGGAACAGCCACCTCGACTCCGGCAGCAGCCAACTCCCCAACAACTAGGTCGAAGTGCTGCGGGTCGTGGTACAGACCGTGCACCAACACCACTCCATTCACGAAGATCCCCCATTCAGCAGCGCATTTCACATTGCCAGCAGCCATGATCGTCTGTGCGGCGCCGGTCACGCCAGCAGCAGACGTTTCGCAGTAGGGCGAATCCAGCCGGTCCAACATCTGAGGCTGCCACCTTGATCGGGGGCGTCTTGAGGCTGGATTGTGAGGGCCGCGACAGCGAGCCGGGGCTCGCGGCGAGCCTGTACTGCACTGGGCTGAACGGAGGAAGCCGCGTGACCTGGCGTGCGGACCGCCGTTGAACGCGCCGGAGAAGCGCAATAAAGGGTCTCGAGGCTGGCCAGCCTCGAGACCCTTGTTGCGCGCTCAAGACGCGGCGGGCCGTCCCCGGCCAGCGGATATTCGCGTTCCTGCCGCTGCGCGTCGGGGGTCAGGACATTCGCTTCCGGTGGCCGCCTGGCCGCCCAGAGACCGCCATGGTGACGGGGCGCGGGCGCACAAGCCCCTGCCACCAGCCCAGCGCCTCATGGCCAGCCCCAGCGGGGCGGCACCGACGTCGCGGGCGGCCCGCGCTCCGACTGCTGCTCGGCCCCGGGTCCGCCATCCGGTAAGCAGCTCGCCCCTACGGGCTGGACGCGGGTATGGGCCGTGAGGAGAAAGACGCCCTGGGACGGGTGGTTGGCCATCATCAGATCAATGCGGTGAGTGTTGGCCCAAATGAGCGCAGTTTGTGACGTGTTGGGGATGGTTCTCGTTCCAGGGTATGTCCGGGGGATCAGGGTCGGACAGGACGCGGCGGCTGGTGCGGGGCATCACAGGGCGTCCTGGTGAGATGCCGTGCCAGCAGGCCGCGGCCCCGGCCAAGGCCCATCCGGACACGTCTAAAGGGGCGGCAGGATCCCAAAAACGGGGCCCGTCACCCCTCCCTGATCCACCGAATGGGAGCACAACCGTGATCAAGCAGGTTCTCGCAGGGGCGGCTTTCGCCACCGCCGCAACGATGGCCGCCGCCGTGCCCGCCTCGGCACAAACCACGGGACCCGAGGCCCTGAGCATCCCCGCCAACGCGCTCAAGAGCGTCCTCGCGGCCCCTGTCGCGCAGGGCCCGACCGTCAGCGGCATGGGTGCTGGCAGGGGTGTCGGTGCGACGGACTTCGGGACCCGCAGCGGTGACACCGCCATCGCGGGTGACTCCGGCGGCATCCTCAACACCTACGGCGCCCCGCTCATCAACGTCGACGGACGCTGCGCGGTGCCGCTGCCCGAGGGCGAGGGCATCGGCGGACACCTGCTCGGCGGCCCCAAGGCCGCGTGCAACGTCGCACCCGTCGACCAGTACCAGGCCCCGATGAAGCTCCTCTGACCGGGCGACCGCCGTACCCCCTCCACTGCTCAGGCCCGCAACACCCGTGCGCGGGTCGCGACCACTGCCAGCACGTAGTCGGGCTCGGGGCGTCGGTCTCCAAACGAGGTACCGCCGCAACCGGTTGAGCAGAGAGCAGTTCGCCGCATTCGGTGTGGACTGGATGTGACCGTCCCGGTGGCCGCGGCCACGGCCGGTCGTTGAACCGGCCGGCCGGATGAGAAGAAGTGCACCAGGAGTCCCGGGGCGGTCATGGCATGGTCCCGGGACTCCGTGCTGCCGGGCGTCGTCTCGCTCGTACGCCCTGAGCCTCGCGAGGCGGCCCATGCAGCAGTGCGCGTAGTCATTCGCGCGGTCCCGGAACTCGCCCGGCCGGCACTGCCGCGTGTCCACAACTGCACTGCCGCAGCACACTCGATCTCCGCCAACGCGCGGGACAGCCAGGTGCTGGCGGCGTCCATCTTCCCTTTGATGCTCGTTGACCGCGACCTGCTGGTAGCCGCCGCCCCCAGCACGAATCAGGCGGGAACCGGGATCGCTCAGGCAGGTCCGAACGCTCCGGAGGGCGGGCGCGGGACCGCTCCAGCGCCCGCCCGCAGCTTCACCAGTCGCGTTCACCGGCGGACGAGGAAGGCCCTTTTGCTCCATCAAGACCGGCAGCCGTCCGTTCGCTCCACGGCGTTCTGCCGCCCGTCCCCCCGGACGCGGAGCCCGGAGACAGGGTCAGTCGGTGAACCCGTTCTGCACGGCGTCGAAGACGGGACGGTACGTGTCCCACTGAGCCTCCGGGGCCGACAGGTAGATGTCGTACTCCCGGCCGCCCGCCGTGCCGTATCCGAGGTCGATGGCGCGGAAGGCGCGGGCGCGGCCGTGGAAGGTGAATTCCCACACCGCGGCCGGCTTGTCCTTGAACGTGGTCTTCTGCATCCGCAGCCTGCGGTACGTGGCGTAGTTGGCCTTGGTGTTCGTCTCGATGTCCGTGAAGTGCTCGATGGGGTGCGAACCGGCCGGGTCCACCATGCCGATGGTGATACCGGCCAGGCCGGACGGGTCGGTGTAGGTGACCGCACCGGCCGAACCCGTCTTCGGCTTCCAGTCGGCCGGTATGGGAAAGGAAACGCCGAGCCGCTGGTCGCGGACCACGCGGTAGCCGTCGGGGACCCGCGAGGGTGTGGCCGATGGGGTGGGCGTCGTGGTGCTGGTTTTCTGGCCGTCGGCCGCATCAGCGCCGCCGCGCTGCGACGACACGTAGAGCATTCCGGCCGCGGCGGCCACCGCCAGGGCGAGCACGACAACCCCGAGGACGCGACGGCCTCGTTTTCGGCCCCGGCCGTCCCGTTCCGTCATCACGGGCGGGGTCGGCAGTGCCGCGGGCGTCCGTGCCGTGTCGGCGTTGTCGTCCGTCACGGGCGGGGTCGGCAGCGCCGCGGGCGTCCGTGCCGTGTCGGCGTTGTCGTCAGGCCCGTCGTGGCCGACGGCCGACTGCGTGGGCGTCGAGCCGCCGGAACAGGCGGCCCGCAGGGCCTGTTCCGTCTGCTCCGCCGTCGGCCTGTCCTCGGGGTTCTTCGACAGGAGGCCGTCGATGAGCGGTTCCAGCGGACCGGCCTGCCGCGTCGGCTCCAGCGGGTCCACGACGATGGCGTACGCCGTCTCCATGGCGGTCTCCCGGCGGTACGGCGGCCTCCCTTCGACCGCCTGGTACAGCGTCGCGCCCAGCGACCAAAGGTCGGAGGAGGGGCCGGGCTGCCGGCCGCGGATCCGTTCCGGGGCCATGAAGTCGATGGAGCCGACCATCTCCCCGGTCTGCGTAAGCGTCGAGGTGCCAGCGGTCCTCGCTATGCCGAAGTCGGTCAGGACCACCCTGCCGTCGGCCCCGAGCAGGACGTTGCCGGGCTTGATGTCCCGGTGCAGGACACCGGCGGCGTGCGCGGCCCGGACGGCAGCGACCATGCCGAGGCCGATACGTGCGGCCTCTTCGGGCGACACGGTGTGTGCGCCCTTGAGGACGTCGCCGAGAGTGGGCGCGGGGACGTACTCCATGACGATGCACGGTCGGCCGTCGTCCTCCACGACGTCGTGCACGACGACGACGTTGGGATGGACGACCCGGGCGGCGCTGCGCGCCTCACGGCGGGTGCGCTCGTACAGCGTGGCGACCTCGTTGTCGGACAGGTGCGGCTGCGTATGGAGCTGCTTGAGGGCGACCTGCCGGGCGAGCACCTCGTCCTCGGCCCGCCATACCGTGCCCATACCGCCGCGGCCGATGCACTCGACCAGTCGGTACCGCCCGGCGACCAGCCGCCCTTCGTCCGACACAGCCCTACCCTCCGTCTGCTTCTCCCTCATTCGTATCACCCAACCATGCACGGTAACCGACTCGGCAAATGGCTCGTGAATGGTCCGACAGCCGCAGACGCCCCATCTGGTCACAGACCATTGGATATGCCGCATCCAGCACATATCTCGCCCACCACGCCCGCGTCAGCTCCCTCCCAGGCGGGCACGCACCCGTCGGTCCGGCTCTACGATGTCGCGGCCGTACGGCGGGCGAGGCCTTGCCTCCGCCGCTGTCACCTGCACGGGGCGGGTGTGGACTCCGATGCCGCCGGAGGCGATGAGATTGTCGCCCGTTATGTAGCGGGCAAGGGGCGGCTACGCCCACGCTGTGGGATCGGACGCGGCAGCTCGCCGCCCAGGAGATCCTGCAAACCGCGTTGCGCCTGTTCACGCAGCAGGGGTACGACGAGACGACCATCGCGCAGATCGCCCGCGAGGCCGGGGTCTCCCAGCGCACCCTGTTCCGTTACTTCGGCACCAAGGAAGACCTCATCGGCGGCAGCCAGGAGCGGTTCGTCACCCTCCTGACCCATCGGTCAGTGCAGCCGCCGCAACGGCTCCCGCGATCCGCTCCCCCAGGGACGAGGACCTCGCGGCGCGGGATCGGCCGCCCTCAGGTGCGCGGGAGGAGATGCCGGTCGACCAGGTCGGTGTGCACCTGCTCAAGGTGGGAGGTCTCGGTCCGGGCCGGGTTGGCGCCGATGGAGGTGGGGACGATGACACCGGCGAGGGGGTCGTCGGTGCGTGGCTGGTTGAGTGTCAGGACGTCGCCGATGCCGGGGGCGGCCTGGTCGCGGGCGGTGAGCGGGGGCAGGTTCCAGCGCTGCTCGACCGTCTTGAGCAGCGAGGTGTGGTCCAGCGGCACGCCGTCTTCGGGAACGCGGAAGACTGTGCCGGGTTGGATGAGCGGGGAGACGAGCACCGTGGGCACGCGCACCCCGAATCGGGTGAAGTCGAAGCCGAATTCGCCGACCGCGTCATCGGGCGGCGTCGCGCCGGATGGCGGAGCCACGTGGTCGTAGCAACCGCCGTGCTCGTCGTAGGTGATGACCAGCAGGGTCTTTGCCCACCCCGGCCCGTCGTGCAGCGCCTGGTAGACGTCGTGGATGAGTTGCTCGCCCAGTGCGACGTCATAGTTGGGGTGCTGGCTGTTGCCCGTGGAGGCCCAGGCGGGCTCCAGGAAATTGAACCCGGGCAGGGAGCCGGCGGCGGCCGCGTTCTTGAAGTCGATGAACTTGCCGAAGTGCCGCTCGTCGGCGTGTGCGATGTCGGGGAAGTTGCCTCGGGTCAGCGGTTGGGCGTGGTAACCGAAGACGGACCAGTCGATCTTGCTGTCGTCGAGGCGGCCGAAGATGCTGGGGCAGGTGAAGGTGTGCGTGTTGTCGTCCATGTGGCCCTGGCTGGTGCCGGCGCACGCGAAGGCCCGGTTGGGCAGGGTCTCCGTCGGCACCGAGCTGTACCAGTGGTCGCACACCGCGTATCCGCGGGCAAGACCGGACAGTACCGGAAGCGCTTCCGGGGTGAAACAGCCCATGATGTCGTTCGCGGTGGTGCCCGGGTAGACGTGCTGGCCGTGTTGGATGCGCTGCGGCAAGGTCGCTGCGAAGTCCGTGACGAAGCCTTCGTTGGTCGCGACGGGGGTCGCGGTGGTGGGAGTCGGCGTGCCGAACAGTTGGTTGTTGGTGGGCCGGTACCCCTCCCCCGGATTGGCGCCGGGCATGAAGTACGCGCCGGGCCTTGCCGGGTCGATCCGGAAGACAGCCGTTCGGCCGCCGCTCCCGTCCGGGTTGGACTCCTGTCCGGTCAGCCCTTCGAAGGGCTGACCGGACGGGGAGTGGTTGCCCTGATCGGTGTAGAGGAACCCCAGCATGTGGTCGAAGGAGCGGTTCTCCAGCATGAGGACCACGAAGTGATCGATCTGGTCCAGCAACGAGGTACTTGACGGCATCTGTCGCCTCCCGGCGGGTGCGGACGCTGGTGGAAGCTGCCGCCGATCGGCGCAGACTCCACCAGTCGCGACGGTGACCCTGCCTGCCACCGTAGAACAGGATGCTCGTTCATCGCTTGGCGGAGTCAGGCCCAGCTGGTTCGGAAATACGGGTGCGGCCACGCGTGCGGCCCTCACGGCGGCTGTTTGCGGATGGAGCGGCCCGGTCGTCCCGCGGACACGGATGGAGGAGCATGCCTGGCCGGCTGCTGCGGCCGCACCTGGGGCCACCGTCGGCGCCGGGCACCCGGCCTGAAGCTGCTTCCCGCAGGCCGGAGTCGGCCACCACCCGTCGACACCGCACCGTCGGCAGGCGGTATCTCCACCTCACATCGATACTGCGAATGTGTCCCCGTGCGACAGCGGGACCGCCCACCGGGCGGTCTGAGAAAGGATGTTTCGATGGCAAGTCCGGTAGCGCGCCGGGTCGCCCGCTTCGGCTGGGTGCCCGATCTGCCCGATGCCCGTGACCACATGTACTCGGCGCCCCGTCTGGCGCTGGTGACCCCGCCGCCCAGGACGGACCTGCGCGACAAGCTTCCCCCTGTCTACGACCAGGGTCGCATCGGCAGTTGCAGCGCCAACGCCATCGCCGGCGCCTTTCAGTTCGAGCTGATGCGGCAGAGCCTTGCGGATTTCGTCCCGTCCCGCCTGTTCATCTACTACAACGAGCGCGCGATGGAAGGCCATGTGGGCGCGGACTCCGGTGCCCAGCTCCGTGACGGGGTCAAGAGCGTGGCAAAACTGGGGGTGTGCCCGGAGACGGAGTGGCCCTACGACGACACTCCGGCCGTCACCGACGGTGGGCCGTTCCCGAAAGAGGCCCCGGCGGGCAAGAAGCCCTCGGCGTCCTGTTACACGGACGCCCTGAAATCGACCGCGACCGCCTACCAGCGCATCATTCAGAACCTTGAGCAGCTCAAGGGCTGCCTCGCCGCCGGGTTCCCCTTCGTCTTCGGATTCACCGTCTATTCCAGCTTCGAGACCCCCGAGGTAGCGAAGGCCGGAGACGCTCAACTGCCCAGCACCGACGACCAGTTGGTCGGAGGACATGCCGTGTTGGCGGTGGGGTACGACGACAGTACGCAACGTTTCCTGGTGCGCAACTCCTGGGGCTCCGACTGGGGGCAGGGCGGCTACTTCACACTCCCGTACGCGTACGTGACGGAGCCGGGTCTGGCCAGGGACTTCTGGACCATTCGCCTGGTCACCTGACGGCAGGGCCCATCCGTCGGCCGGCCGACCAGCGTGCCTTCAGCCGCTGCCCCGTTCTCCGTTCCCGCACTCCCTTCCTCGGCGCCGCGCTCACCTCCCTCGTGCTCGGCGCGCTGACCGCCGGCCGACGCCGGGTCTCAGGCGGCGGGTTCCTTCGTCACGGACGCCACCGAAACTGACGTCCTGTCCTGCGGGCGCCAGCCGGGACCACGGAATACCCGACCGGCCCGCTCGCTCCAACTGCCCGCCATCTTGATGTCCTTGGCGATGGCCACGTATTCGTGCGACGCGACCTTCAGTGGGTTGTACGTCCGGATGTTCTTGGTCAGTCCGTAAACGGGCCGTTCGGTCTCCGCGACGAACGTTCCGAAAAGCCGGTCCCAGACAATGAGAACCCCGCCGAAATTACGGTCCAGATAGCTGCCCTGGGACGCGTGGTGCACACGGTGGTGCGACGGCGTGTTGAAGACGAACTCGAACCACCGGGGCATCTTGTCGATGCGCTCGGTGTGGATCCAGAACTGGTAGACGAGGTTGACGGAGGAACAGAATGCCAGCACCACCGGGTGAACACCGGCGGCAACCATCGGGAGGAAGAAGAAACCCACGGTGAACGTCATCCAGGGCTGGCGCAGCGCGGTGGTCAGATTGAATTTCCGGCTGGAGTGGTGGACGACGTGGCAAGCCCACAGGATCCGGATGACGTGATGGCTTCGATGAGACCAGTATCCCAAGAAATCCTGGGCGATGAGCATCAGCGGAAAGGTCCACCACAGTAACGGCACGCGCAGCGGCGTCAGTTCGTAGACGACGCTGTAGACCGCGACATCCTGGAACTTCCACAGAAAGCTGAAGAAGAGACTGCCGAGCCCCATGCTGACACTGGTCGCCGCGTCCTTGACCTCGTATCCGGCATCCTCCTCGCCGGGATGCAGCCGGACGCTGATGATTTCGACGACGGTGAGCAGCACGAAGGCCGGTATGGACCAGACTGCGACATCGGGGAAGCTTGACATGGCGGAAATCGTAGGTCGCCTTCCAAGCCAGGAGTTGACACATGTTGCCTGGTGGGCTCCTGGGATTGCTGCCGCAGTACCGAGATGGAGTCCGCCCAGAACAACGGCTCCGTCACACCATGCCCAATGCGCGGGATCCGCACCTCAGCACCGCATTGTAGTTTCCTGCAATTACCAAATTGCCTGGCGGGTTCATTGTTGATGCTGTGCGGGAGACGAACACCGAGTGGGCGCGGGCGACGATCTGCGCGGTGATGCCCATAGCCCGCAGTGTGGCCGGCGCGGCGCCTCGTGCAGCAGACTCGCCGCGCTCTTGCGGGAGTTGGCAGAGTCCTTGCGCTGCCTGGTTGCCATCGTCACCGCCGCGCGGCTGCCCGTCTTGATGTGACGATCTCGAAGGGCAGGCAGGCCGCCCTGTTGGGTGCAGCCGAAGGAGGCACCCCCGGTCGGCCAGGCCGTGCACAGCCGACGCTCCCAGCCCGGCCACGACACGGCGATCCGCGCCCTCAAGGGGCCTCGCGCATGCGGGCCCTCAGCCCGGCGCGGACGGTTTGCCGGCGCGGCGGCCCTCCGCAGGCGGCATGTGCGGGTGCGGTCCGTCGGTGCGCCCTCTGCGGACGATTGCCCGCCGGGTCCCGGAAGTTTGCCCTAGCCCTTGTCGCTCTGGTGCATGCGAGTCTGCACCCAGCTCCCTAGCCTTTGGCCTAGGAACGAAGTCGAGCAATTCCGGGCCTGGTGCACACGAAAGTGAGGTCTCCCCGAGATGCGGAGGATGCTGGCAAAAGGTCGCGGAGGGCTGGCGAGGGGAACGTCGACCTTGGCCGCCCCCAGGAAGTACTCCTTGGAGTTACGCGAGATCAAGGAGCTCACCGTCGAAAGCGGAGCCCCGCTGACGGTGGACGACCGCCGTCCAGGTGCCGGCGCTCCTCGACCAGGGCCTCGCTTCGGGGGACGAGTACGCCCTGCGGGAACCGCGCACCACCTTCAGCGCCCACTACCGGTGGCGTCGCACGGAGACCGAGCGGTGCGGGCGGCGCCGCCGGGCCGTGAGGCGCGATCGACCCCACCAAGGAAATCCACGCCTACTCCGGCGGGGGCTACGGCTCGCCGCGCGGGCACCCGGCGCTCATGCGTGAGGCGACCCGTATCGGGCGAAAGCGCGTCGAGCGGCTGATGCGCGTGGTCCGTCTCGGGGTGCCGGTCCACGCCGCGAAGGCTTCACGCCCCGCGGCCCGAATGTCGCCCCGCCCCGAACCTGGTCCAACGCGACCTCACCGGGACGGCACAGGCCGGGCCGGTTCCGCCCGGTGCGGCAGCACCCAAGGAGTGCCTCGGGACAACCCGTCGACCATCGAGAACCCCTGGGGCCCGCCTCGGCCACCGAGGCCACAAGGACTCGCCGGCGTCCACGGCTCGGGCGTCTTCAGCAAAGGGCTGCCTTACGAAGAGCAACTGCCGTCCGAAACGTGAGCCGCTCGCCTGCCCGCACCCATGTGACCCCCACACCGTGCCTCCGGCCGTGATCCTCCTGCCTGAGATTCGACCACGAAACGTCCAGGTGCGCGGAGAGTACGGAGCATCCGCCCGATACGTGCTCATCGCAACGCCCCGCTGACCTCTCGTCTCCTCGCCACATCGGGCTCGTCCTGCACGGCGCGGCGCGGGGGGGGAACAGCAGGCCGGTCTGCGTAGCGGGAAGTCTCAAAGCTTCCGGCTGAAGCCGGCAGCGGTGGGTGTACAAGCAGTACCTCGCAGAAAGATGACAAGGAAATGGCCAACTCTCGCAGTGCTCTTTGGAATTCGCTGACGATAGAGAGGCGATTCATCCCTGCTCAGGGGCGTATGACTTATCAGCCACCCCACGGCTGGTTCACAATCGTGGCTCCTTTGAGAGGCTTATGCCAGGTTGAATACCCGGACGCTTCGGGCTGGCGTCAGACCACACTCGTCTCCGGGGACACCTCTCGCCTCGTCGGCAAGAGTGCCGTGCGGCTGTGGCGCCCCCCGTCGGGCGTGCAGCGCGTCGAGGTGGCTTTCATCGCCCTGCCCACGCAGCAGCTTCGGTGCTATGCGGACGAGCATCCGGAAGTCACTGTTCGTGACCTGTCGACCTTGGAGGCTCCACGGGTCTTCGACCCCGTGGCCGCTGCCATGGCTCCCGCGTTGCTTCGCGCCCAGGACGCCGGATTGAGCGAGCATTACGCGTTCAGCGCGGCGCACTACCTGACCGCCCACCTGCTCCACCCGCACGATGCCCTCCAGCCGGACACTCCGGGACTGAATCCGGAGCGACTGCTCGCGGTGGTCGACTACATGCGCAAGCACCTGGCTACCCGCGTCACACTGGAAGACATGGCCAAGGAGGCCTTGCTCAGCCGCTACCACTTCTTACGTCAGTTCGCCGCCGCCACAGGGAAGACGCCCGTGCAGTACCTGACCGAGTTACGCATCGAGACCGCATGCCGTCTCCTCACGACGAGCAACGAACTCATATCCCAGGTCGGCAGTCGGTGCGGTTTCCCCAATCCAGAGAGCTTCGCCCGCGTATTCAGGAAACACATGGGCTGCTCACCATTGCAGTACCGGCACCGATCCCGGCCGGAGTGAGCTCACGGATCGCTGTCCCAGCCGTGTCCGCCGCTGCCCTCACGACACTCGTGAGGGCAAGCGGTGACCGGGCCGCGCCCGATCACCCACACCCGCACCGCGTCCGGCGTGTGTGACGGACCCTCCACCTCGACGGATCCCCTGGCCGGTCTCAGGCGTTGATCGTGGCTGTCTCGATCCGGTCGACCACGTCCTGCACCGTCCGCAGTTCCTTGAGCTCCTCGTCCGGAAGGTCCACCTGGAAGGTCTCGACCACGGCCACCGATATCTCGATGAGGGCGAGCGAGTCGATCTCCAGATCGTCCCGCAGCCGGTTCTCCGGCGTCACTTGGCCGGCCGGAACGCCACTGATCTTTTCGATGATGTCCGCGACCGACTCGAAGACCGTCTGCTGCTGGCTCATGTGTGCCTCCGCTGCTGGTTGACCGTACCCGTCATTGAAGAGCCTTCTTCCTGTCGCCCCGGGCGCCATCGGCTCCGGAGCGATTCGCGAACTCCCTTTGTAGCTCGGCAGGTTGACCTCGGTGAGCAGGCCGAGCTCAAGGGCTGACGGCGCCTGCGAGGTGAGTGTCGATGGGGCTGGGGCGCCACGGCAGCTGGATTTCATGGCTTCGTGAAGGACAGGACCACGTTGTGCCCGCCGAAGCCGAATGACGTCGACAGCGCGGCCGTCGGGGACGCCTGCCGGGGTTGGCCGGTGACGAGGTCCAGTTCGACTCCGGGAGCCGCCTCATCCAGGTTGCGAATCGCCGGGATCACCGCGTGCTCCAGGCTGAGCACGGTGAAGATGGCCTCCACGGATCCCGCCGCGCCCAGCAGGTGCCCGGTGGCGGACTTGGTCGCGGTAACCAGGGGGTGGGTGCCCACGGCCCGGCGGAGGGCGTCGGCTTCGATGAGGTCTCCGGTGGGGGTGCCCGTCGCGTGCGTGTTGACATGGGTGATGTCCTCAGGTGTGAGGTCCGCGTCCCGCAAGGCCTCTGCGATGGCCCGGATCTGCCCCTCGACGTCGGGCATCGTCATGTCGTACGCGTCCGACGTGATCCCGGCGCCGGCGAGCAGGGCCCGGGGGCGTACGCCTCGGGCCCGCGCGAACTCGGCCCGCTCCAGTACGACGACGCCGGCCCCCTCGGCCATGACGAAGCCGTCGCGGTCCCGGTCGAAAGGCCTGGATGCCAGTTCGGGCGTCTCGTTGCGGGTGGAGAGTGCTCCCATGCGGGCGAATCCGCCGATGAAGAGGGGGTGCAGGCAGGCGTCCGTGCCCCCGGCCACGACGACATCGGCGCGTCCTGCCCTGATCAGCATCGCCCCGACGGCCAGGGCCTCCGCCCCCGAAGCACAGGCACTGGTCGGCGCGTGCGTTCCGGCGCGCGCGCCGAGTTCCAGACTCACGACGGCCGCCGCGCCGTTGGGCATCAGTCGCGGGATGGTGAAGGGCGACAGTAGCCTCGGCCCGAGTTCTTCGAGGCGGTCGTCCTGATCGAGCATGGTCCCTGCCCCGCCGATGCCCGTACCCACCACCACGGCCAGCCGCACCGGATCCACGTCCGGGGAGCCCGCGTCCGCCCATGCCTCTCGGGCGGCGATGAGTGCGGCCTCCTGGCTGCGGTCCAACCGCCGCCTCTGGACGGGGGCCACGACATCAGCCGGGTCCTTCCGCAGAGCGCCTGCGATACGAACGGACAGCTGGTCGGCCCAGGGCGCCTCCAATGTGGAGATGCCGGACTCACCGGCCAGGAGAGCGGACCAGGTCGACGGCACGTCGCCACCGAGCGGGGTCGTGGCACCCATGCCGGTGACCACAACGTCCGTTGTCCGGGGAACATCGGCAGCGGATCGGTCAGCTCGCATCGTACGCACGCTTCGCGAGGGCATCCGCGGCCGTGTAACCGCCGTCCACGGTGATCTCCGTACCTGTGACGAAGCGGGCTCCGTCGGTGAGCAGGAACGCCACGACCGAGGCTATGTCCTCGGGGAAACCGTTACGTCGCAAGGGAGTCAGCCCGGCTGATTCCGGGGGTGCGTCGGCGTCGACGTAGCAGGGCGAGACGGTGTTGACACGGATTCCGGAGGGGCCGAGCACGTTGGCGAGGCTCTTCGTCAGGTTGGTGAGCGCGGCCTTGCTCGCCGAGTAGGCGAGTGAATCGAACGAGCCCGTGGCTCCCGCCGTACTGGAGATGTTGATGATGGAGCTGCCGGCCGGCATGGCGGGGGCGAGCGCGATCGTGGTGGCCAGTGGGCCCCGCAGGTTGACGTCCAACACCTTGTCCCAGGAGTCCAGACTGGATTCCCACGAAGCAAACTCGATCACCGCGGCATTGTTCACGAGCCCGTCGAAGGAGAAGGCGGCAGCCAATCGGCGGAGCGTGGCCAACGACCCCTCCCGGTCCAGGTGATCGAGGTGGACCATCTCCTTGACGCCGAGGTCAAGGAGTTCCTCCGCGTCGGCCGCGCCGGTGTTGTACGTGCCGACGACGGTCGCGCCGCGCCCGGCCAGGTCAAGGGCGATGCCCCGGCCGATGTCCTTCGACGCCCCGGTGACCAGGACACACTTGTCCGTGAGCATCACGCGTCCACCTCCGATGTCGTCCGGTGCGGCTGCGTGCCATGGGCGGTGGCCAGGCAGTGGGCCAGTCGCCGTGCGAGAGCCAGGGTGGTGAGCGAGGGGTTGGCCGCGCCCATGCGGGGGAAGGTCGCCGGCCCGCAGGCGTAGAGGCCTGGGACGGCGGCGAACGCGTGGCGGTCGTCGAGTACTTCCCCCAGCGGCAATGTGCAACCCTCGTGATCCTCGGTACCCAGGAGGCTCGACCAGGTGAAGGGTCCTTCCAACGTCTGCGCGCCGATCGACTCCGGCAGTACGAACGCGTTGGTGCGAACCGGGTGGTCGAAGTCGTCGAAGGCCAACGGCGTCGCGGCGAGGCCGAATTCGGCGGCCAACTGGCGCCAGACCGTGTTGAGCACCTCGCGCTGGCGTCCGACGACGTCCCGGTCGGCCAGGGCCAGATCCGCTGTGACGGTGGTGCGCCACGGGTACTCGCCGGTCGGCTCGCACGTGACGTGACTGCCGGGGCCCGGCGCCTGCTCTCCGGTGAGCCGCACGTCGAACAGAAGGACGCCGGGTTCCGGCCGTTCGACCGTGACGAAGAGGTTGGACCGCACGGCGTCCTCGCACGCGGTCACGTACGAGCCGGGTACGACATCCGGCAGACCCTGAGATGCCCCGTCCCCGTCGGCGTCGCGCACGCGCAGGAAGAAGCCCTGGACGATGTGGTCGGTGAGCCCCGTCAGCCGTGGCGGGCGGCCGGGGTCGACCGCGCACAGCGCCTGGATGGCCAGTCTGCTGCTCTCGATGGTTCCGGAGGCCAGGACCACCGCGTCCGCGGAAATCCGGCGGGCCGGGGCGTTTGAGGCGGATTCCCGGACGAGGACGCCACCGGCTCGCCCGTCCTCGATGTCAACCGAGAGTACTTCGGTACCGCACAGGAACCGGATGCCCTGCGGGCCGTCCAGCGCGGCGCCCGTCACCGGGTCTCGCCAGTGGTCCAGCGGGGAGTAGGCGTACCAGCGGCCCTCGTCACCGAACCGGGTTTCCGCCTGCGGGGTGCGGACGAGCCGGAATCCTCCGAGCTTCAGAGCCGGTTGCTGCGAGTCGAGAGGGGTCGGATCCACTCCGAGGTCTGCCGCCACCTGCTCGTAGAGCGGTCGGCCGCCCTGCCACGAGCCGCGCAGGTCCCGCACGATCGACTCCGGCCAGTCGGCCAGTGCCCAGTCCTCCACCGGCAGGGACGCGCCGTACCAGTACAGCGAGCGTCCGCCGAGGCGCTTGCGCAGGCCGGCGTTGGCCAGGTAGTGCGGGGCGGATTCCGATGTCCAGCAACGCTGGAAGTGCGGGTCGCCGGCGGGGTCGAGGAAGGTGCGCAGCGCTTGATCCGGCTGGTGCGCGGAGTTGATGTGCAACAGGTCGTCCGCGGGTCCGGCTTCGATGACCAGGACGTCGTCGACACCGAGGGCGGACAGGTGCCGGGCCACTTCGAGGCCGGCGAGCCCGCCCCCGGCGATCACCACCCGAGAGCGCGGGGCATCGGCGCCCGGACCCGTAGCGGGCCACTGCCATTCGGCAAGATTCGGGGGGAGATCAGCTGTCGACACGGTGTCCTCCATTGAGTTCGTCGGGTCCGTGCATGCGGCCCATCGATCGGGTCGCGGTGCGAACGGGACACATACGGCCTGGTCGATCGCCGCCGAACGTGTCCTGGGGGCGACGTGCTCTGCCCCCGTCAAGCACTGCCCCGGTAAGTGAGGGGGCGTGTCGAATGCCGTGACCGAGGCGGTCGTGATCCTTCCCTTCAGGAGTGACGCGGATTCTGCACCTGAGGGAATGAAGGAAAATCGAGATGGTACCGGCGACCCGCCGTTGGCCCTGCGGATGGCTGGGGATAGTTGGAGATCGGCCTTGGCAGAAGACGAGCGCCTTTTCTACGCCAGCCACCGGATGACAGGGTTTACCCAAATCATTTGATTCGGCGTTGCGTTGCTGGAATCCTTCCGGTGCAATGCCGCGCTTGTCAATCCCCGGCCTCTGGCGATACCGATTTCCTTCCATCGCCTCGGTCAGGCGACGCGCATCCAGATACGGATCGGGCGGGGCGCCTCCCCGAATTCTTGATGAACTCCGCCGGTCGCGACAGCCACATGGACGCCGACTCCCAACTCTATGGACTCAAGTCGGGATCGGTTGACCGGACTTGCGCACTCCATGGCCGATGTTGCGAGTGATCGCGTCGATCGTCCGACGCCACGCGATCGCCTCGTGCACCTGTATGTGTACGTGGGGCAGCGTGACTCGTCGACCCGAGCGGGATGCGCGGGCACGACAGCCGACCGGAGGGAACCGCCGCCGACGGGACCCCACCTGCTCCGGCAAGAGCCGGCGGGCCGGCGTATCCGACCTGCACTTGGCCGCTACGACCCGGGGATGCCCGCAAGATCGCCCCGCATGGTGATCGCGGCAGCTGGCACGCCTCGCGGACACCAGGCCGCCCTCAACCTGGATCACCGGCCCACCCCTCCGCCTCACCCGTGCACACACCGGTTCGTGTCGTCGGACGGTCCATGGCGATCACACGCAACATCGGCCATGGAGTGCGCAAGTCCGGTCAACCGATCTCCACTTGAGTCCATAGAGTTGTCCCTCAACCAGGCACAATGAACTCGCCTGTCATGGCCGGCGACTTGATCCTTACGTCATGAGGAGGGGAGGATGCGGCGGTCGTGACCGACGGATCTTTTTGGGGAATTCCGGCTCGGCCATCGACCGTACGGGACGGCATATCCCGAGCGTCCTGCCAGCCAATCCGGACACCGCAGCATCGATCCCCGTAGGGGAAGTATCAGAAGGCCGGAAAGCCATCGGACCGGGGTTGACAGGCATGGCACCGCACCAGAGGATTCCAACAACGCAACGCCGGACCAAAGCATTTACGCACTTTCCGTCATCCGGCGTCTGTTGTGGAAAGACCCACCCTTCCATCGCTCACGAGCACGGCCGTATACGGCTTGGCGACCATCCGCCCCGGTACAGCGCCGCGCCAACCAGTGCACGGGTACGACGCCGCATGGCACGCGGCACCTCAAAGACTGCTTTCCGTCCACTCCTGCCAGCCTGTAACCGGAGGGTGACTTGGCCCCTGAGGAACTGGACTCCCCGAAATCGGATGCGCCCGTATCAGGCGGAGAACCTCCGTCACTCCTGAAGGAGGACCGCAACTTGGGCAGCGAGTCTCCGGACCGTGTGTACGCAGCTACCTCGGTCACGGCCTTCGACCACATCAGGCTGGACGTAACGGACATCGACGTCGCCGAACGGTTCTATGCCGACGCACTGGGACTGTCCAGCGTCGTGCGCTACGAGTTGGCCGATCGCGTCATCCTGCAGATGGCGCCGGGTGGCAGGCCGGCGGGCGTGGAACTGTGGCAGGAGCGCAACCTTGTTCCGGCCCCGCACCCCACCCACCATGTCGCGTTTCGCGTCGCCGACGTTCCGGCGTTGGTGGAACACATTCGCGCGCTCGGGTATCAAGTGGTCACCGAGCCACACCAAATCGAGCAGGAGACGGTGGCGTTCGTGGCCGACCCCGATCACCACACCATCGAACTCAACGACTTCCTGGGGCGCCCGACAGTAGGAGCACCGGCATGACGCCCGACACCTCGACCTCCGCGGCCTACCTCGAACAGCTCACTACGGCCCTGCCCGAGCTCGACCTGCCCCGGGTCGCCAACTGGGGAACAAAGCTTGCCCAGTTGGGCACCAACGGCCGACGTTTACTGGTGGCCGGTAACGGCGGGTCCGCAGCCCAGGCCCAACACCTTACGGCTGAGCTGGTGGGTCGATTCCAGACGGAACGCCCGCCGATATCCGCGCTGTCGCTGCACGCCGAGACGTCTTCGGTCACCGCGATCAGCAACGACTACGGCTACGAGCAGGTCTTCGCCCGGCAGGTGCGGGCGCACGCGCGTCCAGGTGACATCGTGCTGCTCATGTCCGGCTCCGGCCGCAGCGCAAACCTGTTGCGCGCCGCGGAGGCCGCGCGTGAGGTCGGTGCGGTGACCTGGGCGCTGACGGGACCGGCCCCCAACCCCTTGGCGACGCTGGTGGACGAAGCGGTGGCCGTGAAGGCGAAGGCCTTGTCCACGGTGCAGGAATGTCATCTCGTGGCCATCCACCTGATGTGTGCTGCCATGGACGCGGCCGTCGCTGCCAAGGACGACACAGACACGGGCACCGTCACTTCCGCCCCTGCCGTGCCACCGTCCTCCTCCGCCCCGTCACCGAAGCCGGCCGGGGAACGCCGACCGGCTGCGGCACGCGGAGACCGCACGAACCTGGTGGTGGTCGGCGACGCGTTCCTCGACCGCGACCACCTCGGCCGCGTGGAGCGGGTCGCGTCCGACGAGCCGGCCCTGGTCGTAACCGGTGGCACCACACACATGCGCCCCGGCGGTGCCGCGCTGGCCGCCGTACTGAGCGCGGCGCAGGGCCACCCGGTCACCCTCGTCACCGCGCTCGGCCAGGACCCGGTCGGCGACCAGCTGCGCACGCTACTGAGCGAGGCCGGAGTCAAGGTGGTCGACCTCGGGCTGGACGGCCCGACCGCGGTGAAGACGCGGATCCGCGCCGCCGGGCGCACCTTGATGATGCTGGACGAGCACGACGTCTGCCCACCGGTCGGCCAGGAAGGCGAAGCGGCACTGGCCACGGCACGGGGTGTGCTGATGGCGGCCGGCGGCGTCCTGGTGTCCGACTACGGTCGAGGCGTCGCCGCGCACGCCGGTCTGCGTGCCGTACTGGCTGAGGCGGCCCGGCGGTCCCCGCTGGTCTGGGACCCGCATCCGCGCGGTGCGGCGCCGGTCCCCCACACCGCGGTCGTGACGCCCAACAACCGGGAAGCCCGGGTGATCGCCTCCCTCGCGAGCGGCGACACCCTGTCCGACGACGTCGAAGCGGCACGAGCCGTAGCGCGCACGTGGGGGCCGGTCCAGGTGGCGCTCACCCGGCACGAGCACGGCGCTGTCCTGCTCGCCGACGCGGATCTGCCGCCGCTGGTCATACCCACGAAGGTCGCGGCGGGCAGGAAGACCGACCCCTGCGGTGCCGGTGACTTCTTCGCCGGTCACCTCGCCACCATGCTGGCTTGCGGCCAGTTACCCAGCGAAGCGGTGACATCGGCGGTGGAGGCGGCCTCGGCGTACGTCGCGGCGGGCGGCCCCACGTCGCTGAACCACCCGTCCGACGACGGCTCGCCGATGGCGGAGGCCTTGGGCGCCGACACCGCGGCGAGCATGCAAGGGGCGATCGAGCTCGCCGGGGCGGTTCATGCCAGGGGCGGCACCGTGGTCGCCGCCGGGGGGTGTTTCGACCTGTTGCACGCGGGACACGTCCGGCTCCTCGAACAGGCTCGTCAACTGGGTGACTGCCTGATCGTCTGCCTGAACAGCGACGACTCGATCTCCCGGCTGAAAGGCTCGTCGCGCCCGATCGTACCGGCGGCACAACGCGCGCTCGTGCTCGAAGCGCTCGCTTCGGTGGATGCCGTTCTCGTGTTTGACGAGGACACCCCCGAGGCTGCCATACGAGCGCTGCGGCCCGCGATCTGGGTCAAGGGCGGCGACTACGCGGGAATGGAAATTCCCGAGGACAAGCTGGTCAGCTCTCTGGGCGGACGAACCGTGGTCGTACCTTTCGTCGCCGGCTGGTCGACGTCGTCGCTGATCGAGTCGGCACGGACCCAGTGATGACAAGGCTCCCTCCCCTTCACTTCCGCACGGCTTCTGTCCGGCCCCTCACGTGGGCCGGACCCCAAGGGCGGCAGGCATGAACGAACAGAGTGTGCTCGTCACCGGCGCGGCCGGTTTCATCGGGAGGCACGTGGCACGCGCCTGCCTGGACGTCGGGTACCGGGTGACGACGGTGGACCTCACCACGCCGCCGCCCGACCTGTGCCGGGACACCACCGTCCACATCAGTTCGTTCGACGACCCGGCGATTCTCCACGCGGTGGAGGAGGGCCGGTTCACAGCGGTGGTGCACCTCGGTGCCATCAGCAGCACGGTCGAGGACAACTGGCAGGCGCTGGAGCAGACGAACATCGCCGGGCCGGCGGCACTGGCGGAGCGCTGCGGGCGCAGTGGCACGCGTTTCGTCTACGCGTCTTCGTCCAGCGTCTACGGTGAGATCGCCGAACGGCGGCCGCTGCCGGAAAACGCACTGGGGTCCTCCGCGTGCTCCGGCCCGCTGAACGCCTACGCCCGCTCGAAGGCATTGTTCGACACGCACATGGCCACGCGGTTCGACGCCGACGGCGGACCGGGGTGGGCGGGACTGCGGTTCACCAATGTCTTCGGTACCGGGGAGCAGCACAAGAAGTCGATGGCCTCCATCATCGGCCAGTTGCTCCGCGCGACCGCGCGGCAGGAACCGCTCACGGTCTTCGCCGATACCTTGGAGGCGTGCCGGGACTACGTTCCCGTCGCCACGGTCGCGCAGACGTGTGTCCTCATGGCTGATCCAGCGGCGCCCTCCGGCGTCTACAACCTCGGATCGGGCCATGCGGTCAGCTTCGCCGAGTTGCTCCGCTGGTGTTCGGACTTCGCGCAGACACCGTTGAACGTGCGGTTGGTCCCGAACCCTCACATCGGCCGGTATCAGTACTGGACCTGCGCTGACATGTCCGCTCTGGACACATCACTCCCGACGCGGCCCCGGCCCGGCCCGGACGAACTACGGCTCGCTGCCCATGAGTTGTACCTGCATTTCAAAAACACGAACGACCGCAGCTGAAGTCACGTCAGCCGGGGTACGGAACTTGCCGATCGATGGACGCACCGCAGGGATGGAGATCACGTGAGTATTGAAACGGTCGTGGTGAGCAAGGATGAACTGGACATGCTCATGCCTCTGATCGTGGAGCAGCAACACGACTGCGGAAAGGAGGTCGACCTCGCCAGTACTCGCGCCTTCTTCGAGGGCCTTGTCGGCCATGAGGCGAGCTTCCAGATCATGGCGGTCGAAGAGGGCGTCGCTGTGGGCCTGGTGATGGTCGACCCCATCCCGAACCTCCAGTTCGCCGACAACGTGGCGTATGTGCACGACGTCTATGTGACCGAGTCACTTCGTGGCGTCCTGGGCATCGGAGCACTCCTGGTGGCCGCGGGATTCGTCGAGTCGATGCGGCGGGGCTACGAGTTCGCCGAAGGCGAGACCGAGCCGGACAACAGTGCCGCGCGAAAGCTCTACAACCGTCTCGCGAGGAAACTGGGAGTCGGCTGCAAGGAGGTGGACTCGGTGCGCTACCTCCTGGACCTCCGTCCCGGCATCGAGCGGGCCCGCAACGAGCCCGACTACCTGGACCAACTCTCCAGCCCGCGGCTCCTCAGCCGTCTGAGTGCTCGACCGGGATCCGCCGGCTAGCACGTCATCCATGCCTGAGGGCTTTGCCGTGTAACTGCTCTCTGACGTGGTGGATGACCTTCTCGTTTCTTCGCCGTCCGGACAGAGTGCGGTTGTGTGGGCGGGTCATGCCGGGGTGTTGGACGCCCGTCATCCTTCGGGCGCCAGCCCGGCTGACCCGCCAAGTCCCCGCGGAATTCCTCAAGTTGACGTGGCATCACCCGCGATTCGCAGTCGCACTCTCACGAGCCATGTGGGCCGGCCATCGACCAGTTCATGAACGCTGACTCAGAAGGGCAAGTATGCGTACGGCAATGGCCGTCATAAACGAGGGCGTGGGCAACGGCATCATTGCGGCGCCACTCCTGGCGGCGTTCGAGCGGCGTCATCCGGGATGGCGCTACTTCATGGCACCGAACATCGCACTCGACACCGAGTGGGTGCGTACGGCGGTCGGCATGCGTGGTGCTTCCGGGACCTTCCCGGCACTGTGGCGACGGTTCCTGCCGACCGATCGGGAAGAGCTGTGGAACTTCATCGATCGCAACGGTGTGGACCTGGTCGTCAACCTCAGAATGGAGTCCGCCGAAGAGGACGGAAACTACTTCGAGTTCCGGGCGGAGGCGACGAGAAGGGGAGTCGAGTGCTGGGATCTGCACGAACTGGGCGAGCGTCCGCAGCGACTGCCCTTCGCTGAGCAGGCCGCCAGTCTCCTGCGGGCCCACGACGTCCCCGTCGACCTGAACCGCCCGGCCTGGCTCGCCGACCGGCGACAACCACGTCCCGGCGTGGTCGGCTGCTACGTCGGCGCCAGTGCCGCGGTCAAACGCTGGCCCGTGGACGACTGGTCGACGCTGATCACGCAGCTGGACGACCGAGGACTGAACGTAGAAGTCGCGGTCGGGCTCGGAGCGGACGAGCGGGCCCTGGCAGGGCAGCTGTCCTCGGCGCCGGGCATCACCGACACGGTGTTCCCGCACTCGCTGGAAGCCCTGCGCGACTGGATCGCCGGGCTGGACGTGCTGGTCAGCAACGACACGCTGGCCGTACACCTGGCGGCCGCGCTGGGTTGCCCCGTGGTCACGCTGTACCTGGCGACCGACGGTGACATCTGGTCACCGGTGGCGGCCCCCGAGGTCTCGCGGATCGTGCAGAGCGCCTTCGCGCTGTCGTGTTCCTACATGAAGCCGAACGGCACCTGCCGGCGCTACTACACCGGCTGTCCGGCCCCGTGCGCGGCTGGTGTGCGCCCGGCCGACGTCCTGATCGAACTGGACCAATTGGAGTGGAGTATGCGGCAAGTCAGGCACCAGGAGGCGGTCAAATGACCCGCCGCCGCGCGATCGCGGTCCTCGGTGGTCGGCCCGGCAACGCGGGAGCCGACGTCCTCCGGCTGGCGGAGATGATCGGCAAAGAGCTCGCCCAACGTGGCTACGGCCTGATAAGCGGCGGCGAGGGTGGTGTGGCGGCCGCGGCCAACAAGGGCTGCCAGGCGGTCGGCGGCGACACACTCGCGTTGTTGAAGTGGAACCGGCTGGCCGACGCCGAGGACGGAACCACCTGGGCCCTGCCCACCTCGATGGACCTGGCCCGGAGCAACATCCTCAACTGGTGCGGCGACGGCATGATCGCGTTCGAAGGCCGTTACGGCACGCTCACCGAGATCGGTCTCGCCCTGGACACGGGACGCCCGCTGCTGGTCCTGGGCAACCATCCGTTCCTGACCGCCGAGGCGTTCGAGGCACCCACGTGTCGCGTCGTACCGAACCCGCGGGTGGAGGACGCCGCCGAGCTGGTCGACCTGCTGGAGACGCTGATCGCGGCCGGCGAGCAGGCATCGGTACGGCCCGGTGCCGCCATCGTCGAGGACGACCGCGTCGACGAGAGCGGCATCGGGTTGCGCCGTGCGATACCGGAAGACGTCGAACTGTTCCGCCGCACGTTCGGCGACGCCGACGTGCTGGCATGGCGGGCGCTGGAACCGACCGACGGAGTGCTCAGCCGGTTCCAGCACGAACGCTGCCTGGTGATGCTTGAGCACGATCGTCCGGTCGGCTTCCTGGAGTACCGCACGGAGGCTGATCCGGAGTTCGCTCACATCCAGATCGCGGCGCTGGCGGTGTCCGCCTCGGCCGACCGGGGCCGGGAGATCGGGACCCGGGCGTTGCGTCTGTTCGCCGAGTCGGTCTTCGCCGGCGGCGGGCACCGCATCACCGCGGCGCCCAATTCCGGCAACGGGGCTGCTGTGCGGTGCCTGGAGAAGGTGGGATTCCGGCACGTCGGCCGGATGAGGGCGCACGAACGCCACCTCGGTAGGTGGCGGGACGCACTGCTGATGGATCTGGTCCCGAGCGACCTGTCCGACGCGTCGTCGAAGGCACCGCGGACCGCGGTCGGACACGGATAACCCGACAGAGTCAGACGAGAAGAGGGATCGCCATGGCAGGACCAGGAGTTTCCCGTATCGGCCCGGAAGAGGAAGCCGAGCTGCTGAGCGTCATACGTGAGCGGGAGCTGAGCCGGTACCGCTTCGACGACCACGACGGGTCCGCGCTGCCGTCGAAGGTTTCACAGTTCGAGCAGGAATTCCGCACCCTTACCGGTGCGCGCCACTGCCTGGGCATGAACAGCTGCACCAGCGCCCTGTACGCCGGGCTGCTCGCCGCGGGCATCGGTCCGGGCGACGAGGTGATCGTGCCGGGCTACACCTTCATCGCCTCGATCGCCGCCGTTGCGCATACGGGGGCCGAGCCGGTGCTCGCCGAGATCGACGAGAGCCTGCTGCTGGATCCGGCGGACGTGGCTGCGAAGATCACCTCGCGCACGAAGGCGGTGCTCGCCGTGCACATGCTCGGAGCGCCGTGTGACCTCGACGCCCTGGACGCCGTCACACGTGAGCACGGGCTGCTGCTCGTGGAGGACTGCGCGCAGGCCGGTGGTGGGACGTACCGCGGCCGCCACCTGGGGACCGTCGGTGGATTCGGCGCGTTCAGTCTCAACGTCTTCAAGACCTTCACCGCGGGCGACGGCGGCGTGCTGCTCACCGACGACGACGATCTGTACGAGACGGCCTTCGCCCTGCACGATCACGGCGCCGCGCCCCTGCGGTTGGGCGTCACCGACGGGCCGCCGCTGTTCGGTCTGAACCTGCGGATGCACGAGCTGACCGGCGCCCTCGCGCTCGCCCAGGTGCGCAAACTGCCGGACATCCTGCGGACGTTGCGAGCCAACCGGGACAAGTTCGCGGACGCGATCGGAGACCTGCCCGGGGTGGCGCCTCGCCGACTGCACGACCCGGACGGCGACTGCGCCACTGTGCTCGCGTACACGTTCGCGTCCGCGGCGATCGCCGACGAAGTGGCGGGCCGACTGGGCACGATCACCCTGAGCCGGTCGGGCAAACACAACTACGCCAACATGCCCCAGCTGCGGCCGGATCTACTCGGCTCGCCGGACGCCGCGACGCGCAGGCCGAATCGTTCCGTCCTGCGGCGGTCCTATCCGCCGGGCAGTCTGCCGCGTACGGACGACCTGCTCAGCCGCAGCATCGCGCTGAGCGTCGGGGTGGTGGACTCCTACCTCGGCAGCGGAGTCGGCATCGACGTGATGGCCGACGACGACACGATCGAGGCAGCGGCGCGGCAGTTCAGGACCACGGTGGAGGACGTGGCCAAGGCGGCGTCATGAGTGTGGGCCCAGCTCCCCGCGCCGGATCAGGACCAGGCGCGGTGGCCGTGCCGCCGGCTGTCGCGCCACCTGGCCGGGGCGTCGCGGAGGCGGAGGCTCAAGCAGCGCTCGCGCCCTGCGTCACACCGGCGTTGCGGTCGAAGGGGTGCACCGGATGAATGCCGTCGCGTTCGAGTACGGTGCGTCGGCGGCGACGGAATTCCTGGACGCGCACCGGATCTCCGCGCGGACTCCGTTCCAGACCCGCGGTTGGTGGCGGGCCTGGATACGCGAGGCGGCGGACGCGGAGGGCGCGACCCCGGTGCTGGTCCACATGACGCGTACCGACGGGCCCACCCTGGTGGTCGGCCTGCAGTTGCACCAGGACGGCAGCACAGCGCTCCTGCGCGCGTTGTCGTGGCCCTGGGCCGATTACCACGAGGTCGCGGAGGTGGGCGACGCGTCGCCCACCGGAGCCGGGCCCGACATCACGGGGCTGGCCGAGGCGATCGACTGCTGTCAACGGGAGTTCGGCGCGCGGCTGGAGCTGAGCAACCTGCGCGCCGATGGGCCGCTGCTGCGCGCCGTGACCGAGTTGGGCGCCGCGCCCCGGCCGTCGGACACGGTTTTCCGCCTCGACCTCACCGACTCCGACGTCGTCCGAGGCGTCAGCGAGCGGCGGGACATGCGGCGAAAACGCCGCCGGATCGAGCGACTCGGCAAGCTCCGGCTCACCTGTGCGGACACCCCGGAACAGCTCGCCGCACGTCTGCCCTCGTTCATCGAGTTGCACACTCAACAGTGGGGTGACCGGCCTGACACGGTGGCACCGTTCGACGGTGGCGTGGTCGACCGGACGTACGCGGCCGTCGCGGCCGAGCCGTCCAGCACCGCGCGATTACACGAGTTGTGGCTGGACGAAACCCTGCTCGCCGGATGGTTCGGTTTCTGGCACGACCGCACGTACTACGCCTACCGTGCGGCCTATGACCTGGGCCACGGTCGCGACTCTCCGGGGCACCTACTGACAGCCGCGATGGTCACCGAACTCGCCGCCCAGGGAACGGACACCTTCGACCTGACGCGCGGCGCCTACGGCTACAAGCTCGAACTGCCCAGCAGCAGCGCGCCCACCATGACGGCGAGCCGGGAACAACCGTGCCGCGTGTGACCCCGTCAGCCGAAGACCCTCGCTCACCGGCCTCCCCGCCGGCCGGAGTGCACCGAACGCGGTCGCCCCGTGCAGCGGGCTCCCCCGCCACAGTGGCTCGCCGAACTCAGGCGCGCCCGACATCGCCGATGCGTGCGCCTTGAGCACCAGCGGCCCGATGCGCACCGCGCAGGCGGCCGCCGCACTGCCGGATGACAACGCTCAGACAACCAACAACCGTGGAGTGTCAGTGGAATCGTTGGCCGACGTGGAGACACTCGTGGTCGGTGCCGGGATGGCCGGCCTCGCGACGGCGGCAGAGCTTGGCCGACGCGGCCGGGGTTCGGTGGCCGTACTGGAGGCCGGGCCCGACCGGGGCCGCACACACATCCAGAACGAGTATTCCTCGGCCGAAGCGCTCCAGCTCTGGCTGCGCCCCGAGACCGACCCCGACTTCCGCCGTCCGTACCAGACGGTCAACGGGGCCTACCGCGACTTGGCCGGCCTGCGTCGCCGGGTCGGCGGCCGCTCGCTCTACTGGGGTGGCGTACTGCTGCCCATCGAGCGCTGGGCGCTTTCCGAACAGTGGCCGCGAGCGGTCGTCACCGAGCTCACCGAGACGTGGGACGGGGGGCCGTCGCTGTACCAGCGGGTCGTCGACGACGTGGTCGGCTGGGGCGCCGAGCCTCCAGGAGCACCCGGGCTGACCATCGGCGCAATGGAGTTCGGCCGCACGCCGCACGCCACCCGCGCGGAGCCCACCGGCGGGTGGAGCGCTTTCAGTCCGTTGGCATGGTGGGACGATGACGGGGACCCGAGGGTGCGCCGAGTGCCGATCATCGCCGGTCATGACGTGCTGGGGATCCGCGTCGAACACGGCAGGGCGACCGGCGTGGTGGTACGCACCGAGGACGGTGAGCTGCGCGACCTGCGTGCGAACCGGGTGGTGCTGGCCGCCGGCACGATCGTGAACAGCCGCCTTGCGACCCAGGCCCTGGCTGCCTCGGACGCCCCAACTCCGTTGAAACTAACGGGACTTGTGGACAAGCTCTCACAGGGGTTCTCGGTCGCTCTGCCAGATGCCGAACGGCTCCCCGATGCCGTCCGGGCGGCTGCTCGCGAGGGCCACGTACACCATCGGACCGGTACTGCCAGTACCCGGTCCAACCACTTCGTACGGTTCACCGAAGGGGCCAACGGCACTGTCACGGTGGACAGTTGGACGATGGGCGAGCAGCGCCGCGGCCCGCACAGCCAGGTGCGGTGCGACGGTCACGGCGAATGGCCCTGGCCGACGACCGTGCACGCCCCTCTCGAAGCGGCCGACAACGCGGTGCTCGCCGCCCAGCAGAACCTGCTCGGCGAACTGTGGGCCGAACTGGCGGGACTCCTCGGCGTTCCGGCCGTCCCGCTCCAGTTCTCGCCGCGGCACGGTTCGCCCGACCTGGCCGACCGGCTGACGGCGGTCCGCGGTACGACGCCACTCACCTACAGCTTCCCGCTCGGTTCCGAGCAACACGAGGGCGGCACGTTGGCCTTCGGCGAAGTCCTGGACGAGGACCACCAGTTCACCACGGTCACGGGTCTCTACGCGTGTGGGCCGTCGGTGATGCCTCGCACCGGGGCGGCGAACCCGTCGATGACGACGCTCGCGCTCAGCAAGCGGTTGGGGGCGATCCTCGCCCGGTGACCGGCACCTAAGACAGTGAGCAGAGAGGGAATCCCGATGCAAGGTATGTCGATCGCGGTGTCCGGCACCGAGTTCACGGACACCGACGGCGTGGACGGCTTGATCGAAATGGCCAGGTCCGCGCAGTGCGACGCGGTGGAATTCTGGTATCCGAAGAACGCCCTGCGGGACGGTGTCAACGCCGCACTGCGCAAGCTGGACCGTGCAGGACTGCGGATAGCCTGTGTGTCGACCCCCAGCCAGCTCTACGGTGCCGGCGAAGCGGGTGCGGCCTCGCTTCTCCATGAGGCGATCACGCTGGCTGCACGAACCGGCAGCAACCGGGTGAACACCTACTTCGGTCACGCGCCGCTGGTGGACGACCAGCATGCGATCGCGGCGTATGCGGAGGCGCTGGCGCCGGTCCTCGACCATGCCGCGGCGGAGAACGTGGTGGTCGTGCTGGAGAACGAGTTCGACGCGTTCGGATGGGACCCGCTCGGGTCCGACATCAGCAGGCGGCCGACAGCGTTGGCGGCGCTGTTCGCTCGGGTCGACTCCCCCTGGTTCGGCTTGAACTTCGATGCCGCGAACTTCCTCTGCGCGGAGGTCTCCCCGACTCGCGAGGCATTGCCCCTGCTCCTGCCGTGGGTGTGCTACGCCCATGTGAAGGACGTGCGTCGGACGTCGTTGGAGAGTCCGGCCGACGGCTGGATCCGGTACACCGATCACGGCCGGGCCTACGACACGGCGCCTCTGGGCGCCGGGGAGTTGGACTGGCCGGCGATCGTCACAAGCCTGGCGGCCGCGGGCTACGACGGGTACCTCACGCTCGAACCTCACTGCGTGCCGTCGATTCTCCTCGCCGAGACGGCCAGGTCAGCCAACCACCTGCGGGACCTGATCAAGCTTGACTCATCGTCTCACCACGACCCGGAGGATTCCTCTCACCGCGGCTGATCGGCAACCACGTACGTTCTTCGCCGTCGAGGCACTCGGGCCCTCGGGCGCCCCCACCAAGGGAGTTGACCGTGATGACGCCACGTCGCGAGCCCGTTCAGGCCGCAGCCACCGTCCGGGCCGCCGACTTCTTCCAGAGGGCGGCAACCCGGGACGCCGAACTGCTTCAGGCCCTCCGCATCCGTGCCGCGGCATGACCGGCCCGGCGCGCACCAGCGCCCTCCGGCGCTCAGCGGTGTTCCTCGACCGCGACGGCACTCTCACCGAACCCCGGCACTACCCGTCCCGCCCCGAGGACCTGGTTCTCCAGGCGGGCATCGGGCCACCGCTGCGCGCTCTCCAGCGCTACGGTTTCGCTCTGATCGTGGTCACCAACCAGAGCGGACTGGCCCGGGGCCTCGTCGCCGAGGCCGCCATCGCGCCGATGCACCGGCGGCTGCGGGAACTCCTGGCCCGCCACCAGGTCCGACTGGACGGGATCTACCTGTGCCCGCACCATCCGGACGGTGTCGTGCCGCAGTTCTCCATCGCCTGTTCATGCCGCAAGCCCGCCCCGGGAATGCTCCACCAGGCCGCCGCCGACCTCGGCCGTGACCTGTCCTCCTCCTGGATGGTCGGCGACTCCGTCTGCGACATCGACGCCGGCCACCGCGCCGGAACCCACACCGCCCTCGTCGGCCCACAGCCCCTCGCCCCTGTCGTACCGACTCTGTACCGGACCACGACCGCCCAGGCACTGACCGCCATCGCGGCCCGCGAGATCCCCGGATCACCCGGCAGAAGGTACCGGTGATCCCGAACCCCATCGCTCACGTCGTCGCTGCTTCTTGTCCACTCTTTGGGGCGTGCTGGGCGGGGATGCGGGGGACGGAGCCGTAGCGGCGGGTGCGGTGGGCACACTGCTCGATCGCGTGCCACAGGGTGCGGCGGTCGACGTCGGGCCAAGGGGTGTCGAGGAACAGCAGTTCGGCGTAAGTGGACTGCCAGGGAAGGAAGTTGGAGGTCCGCTGGTCGCCGCCGGTACGCAGGAGCAGGTCGACGTCGGGTAGTTCGGGGACGTGTAGGTAGCCGGCGAAGGCGTGCTCGGAGATGGAGCCGGGGTCGACCTTCCCGGCGACCGCTTCCCGGGCGAGTTTCGCCGCGGCTGCCGTGATCTCGGCGCGGCCGCCGTAGTTCACGCACATGGTCAGGGTCAGTCCGGTGCGGTCGCGGGTGGTCCGCTCGCTCTCCAGCAGTTGCTCGATGGCGTCGACCGGGAGGCGGGAGCGCGCGCCGGCCCAGCGCACGCGGAGGTCCAGTCTCTCGTCCACCAGGCCACGCACGGCCCGGGGGATCTCGTACATCAGGGTCTGCAGTTCGTCGGCCGGACGCTTCCAGTTCTCGGTGGAGAACGCGTACACGGTCAGGTACTTCAGGCCGATCTCCAGCGCACCGTGGACGACGTCGACGAACGCCCTGGCGCCTTGCCGGTGGCCGTCGGTGCGGGGCAGTCCGTGGGCGGTGGCCCAGCGACCGTTGCCGTCCATGACGATCGCGACGTGGCGGGGCATGACTTCGCCGGGCAGTTGGGGCGGGCGGACGCCAGAGGGGTGCGGAGGTGGAGCGACGGTCGGGTGCCGCTGGGCTACGGGCGATCGCTTTTCCTCGGTTCCGCCGAGCCCGTCGGGTGTCCGCGCCGGTACGAGTTGCGGCGGGCAGGGCCGGATGGGGAAGGGGAACAGAGCCCAGGCGAGCGCGGCTTTCGCCCGCGCGGGCAGCAGCAGACGCAGCCGGGCGCTTCGGGGCAAGGCCGGGCGGTGGTGCAGCAGCGCGGCGGGGACATCGGCCGTGGCCTTCAAGCGCAGCCGGTACAGATCGGTGTAGGCGCCGAGCGCGACGCCGACCGCCGGGTGCAGCACCGGCGGCAGTGGGGTGCGGTCCAGCCAGGCGCGGGCCCGGCCGGCCAGGTCGCGCACCAGGTCCTCGAACGCCGGGGTGGAACGCCGGGCCAGCAGGTCCGCCCGTGGCACGCCGGCCTCCTCCAGGGCTTCCTGCGGCAGCGCGACATGGCCACGATCGAGGTCGGCGGAGAGGTCGACGAGGGCGTCGGTGAGGTAGATCGCCTCGACGGCGGTCTGCCACGCCACCGCTGCGTCCGGCACGCCCGCGGCGAGCGCCTCCGGCTCGGCGGGCAGGCCCGCGGCCCGCAGCAGCAAGGAGCCCGCGCGCAGCACGAGCGGTGTGTTGATCAGGTTGTTGTAGCGCCGCCACTCCTGCCAGGTGGCGAACTGCCGTCCGTTGACGTCCTGGCGGAGCTCCTCGAACAGCGTGTGCAGGAATCCCGGCGGCAGGTTCCAGGTCAGCATGGTGTGGATCAGTGCCTGCCGTACGGGGTCGCTGCCGCGGCCGTCGCGCAGGTCCGCTTCGAAAGCCGAGATCCACGCCTCAAGCCGCCCGGCCCGCCCCGGATCCAGCTCGCCGGCGGGTCCGACCGCGTCAGCCAAGTCGTCCACGGCCCGGACGGCGCCGTACAGCGCCCAGGTGGCGGTCCGCAGCGGGGGCGGCAGCAGCAGCGAGACGGCGTACTCGATCTCACCCGTCGCGCGGGTGGCGCACCGGCACGCCTCGTAGCCGCGGCGCAGGGCCGCATCGTTGATGCCGCTGCGCTGGTAAACACTGGTGGCGGGCACGAATGGAGAACGCACCTCACGCCTCCTCTTCTGCGGTCGAAGGTGCTCGCTGGGGGATCCAGGCCAGGGCCAGGGCGCTGCCGACGGCGGTGAGCAGGAAGCCGAGGAGGAGACCACCGAGGTTGGCGGCGACCAGGCTGACCAGGGAGAGCACGGCGGCCAGGGCGCCGGAGAAGTAGCGCAGGGCCGGGTTGCGCCATGTCGTCACACCGGCGACGACGAACAGCGTGCCGAGGGTCCACGAGGCGGCGCCCGCGGTGCCGGCGAACCTGAGAAAGCCCAGTCCCACCCAGGAGACGCAGATCAACTCAACTCCGCCGAGGCCCAACAGCAGGCCCGCCGCGAACGGGCGGCTTCGACGCCACCGCCGCCAGTCGGGTCGCCTCGCCGTAATCATCGGATGGCCCCGGGCTCGCAGCCGTCCGCTCCCCGACGCAACTCGATGACGACTCCCCGGGCCGTGATCGTCCCGGCGGTGAAGGAATGAGGCTGTGTGGTCACCGAGGTGCCGCTGACTTTCCGCGCGCCGACGGTGAACAGGCCCGTGGGCTCCTGCAAGGACACCTGCGGGGTGCTGAACTGGGGGCCGGAGAGCGTCACCGAGCGGGCCGTGGCCTTGCCCGCCTCCACCGCCAGGCCGGTGGCGGTCGCCCGCTCGATGCGTACGACGGCCGTCACCGCTCCGATGACCGGAAGGTGAGCGGTGGAAGTGACGCAGGAGTCCTCCACCGTGGCCTGCTCCATCCGCACGGCCAGCGCCGGCAACAGTCCGCCACGGCCCGAAACGGACGGGGAGGCCGATACCCCCGAGGCGGACACCCGCGCGGCATGGACCGTAACCGGAACCTCCCCCGCGAACGCCACGGAGACGACCCCCGCGGCGCTCCCGGCCAGCAGGGCGGAGGCACCCACGAGCAGGGGAGCCAGCGCCAGAGCGAACCGCCATCGGCCAGTCCGCCCGCCGTAAGTCCTCACAGGGACGTCTTCATCGATCACGACCAGCCCAACGACCGTCCCGGACCGAAGTACCGCCAAGCCCACGATCGGCTGATACGACACCGCGATCGGTTGCCTCACCGGGTACGACCACCCGGGGTGGCATTCACCCACCGGCCTCGCTGAAGGTGCGAGCGGGTATCCAAGTGGGCTGCGAACAGCGGCAGTTGTCGGTTGTCGACCCCGCGCCCGAGCATGCGGCGCCGCGGCCTTCGGCGCGTTCGTGAGCTTCAGGGGGCGGAGTCGGTCGTCAGTTGCGGGGGTGGCATGTCATGGGCAGCGGGCCGGGCGAGATCACGATGCGGGCGCGCGGCCGGTAGCGGTGTCCCGGTACGGCGCGCAGCTGCCAGCGGGCGGTGATGGTGGCCACGGAGGTGAGGATCTGATTCATCGTCAGCACGTCGCCGATGCACTTGCGCACCCCCGCGCCGAAGGCGATGTCGGAGCACCGTGCCAGGCTCCTCGCGCGGTCGGGCAGCCAGCGGTCGGGGTCGAAACGCAGCGGGTCCGGGTGGACGGCGGGATTGCGGTGCACCGCGTAGGTGCAGTAGGCGAGTTCAGTGCCGGCCGGGAGCTCCGCCGTGCCGAGGCGTACAGGGACAAGGGCGCGCCGGCCCAGCATCCAGGGAGCGGGGTGCAGACGCAGGGTCTCCTTGACGACCCGCCGGGTGTAGTCGAGCGCGGGCAGGTCCTCGGCCTGCACGTCCCGCCCGCCAAGGACGGAGCCGATCTCCTCGTACACCCGCTGTTCGACGTCGGGATGAAGCGCCAACTCGTGGAAAACGTGAGGCAGTACGTCCTTCAGGCCGTGGGTCGCGGCCCAGAGCAGGAACAGCGTGTCGGCGATGATCTGCTGGTCGTCGAGCGGCTCGTCCGTGTCGGCGTAGCGGGCCCGCAGGAGCTGGGAGACGACGTCGTCGCCGGCCACACCCCGGCTGCGGTGGTGGGCAACGGAGGCCGTGACGGCAGTGCGCAAGCCGGACAGCGCCCGCAGGAACTTTCCAGTGCCCGGCACGTGCCTGAGGTGGGCGAGCCCTGGGAGGGCGAGGCGCCAGTACATGCCGGGGGTGGTCTGGGAGCTCAGCGCCGCGAGTTCGGCGTTCACCTGGTCGAGGGCCGGTGTGTCACCGCATACGGCGCGGGCGTTGACGCTGTAGGCGAGGCGCGCCATCTCCTGGTCCACGCGGATGGTTGCGCCGGGGGCCCAGTCGGCGGTGGCCTCTTGCGCGGCCTGCCGGACCGCCGGTGTCCGGGCGGCGATCCGGGAGGGGTGGAATGCCGGTTGCACGACACGACGGTGCCGCAGGTGCGATGCGAAGAGTGTCAATCCGTCGAAGCTCATGTCCATCACCAGGCCGACGCCGAACTGAGAGCCAATTCCGGCGGTGATCCGTGCTTGGGAATAGCTGCGGGCGTCGGTCACCAGGACCTGGTGAAGGAGTTCTGGCGAGTTGACCAGATAGACGTCGGGCGTGAAGGCAGGGCCCCGCATCCGCACCAGCGGCCCCAGTTCGTTGAGCGACGTCATGAACCCGAGCGGGTCACGCACGAGTTGCGGGCCGTGCCCGAGCAGGGGCAGGGCTCTGGGAGCGGTCGGGACGGCGGTGGGCACGGAAGCAGCCACGGGCCCTCTCTGAATCGGATCATGCGCACATGCTGTTATGGATAATGCGCTGACCGTAGCGGAAGGTGGGGTGGGTGGTTTTGCACGAGGTGCTCGTCGTGGGCTCCGGGTTCGGCGGAAGTGTCGCGGCGCTGCGGCTGGCGGAGAAGGGCTACCGCGTCACGGTCGCGGAGGCCGGGCGGCGATGGCGGCCGGAGGACTTCGCCACCTCTCCTTGGCAGGCGCACCGTCTGCTGTGGGCGCCGTGGCTCGGCTGGCGCGGCATTGCTCGCCTGCGGGTACGGCGTCGGCTGACGGCACTGACGGGCATCGGAGTTGGCGGCGGGTCCCTCGTCTACGCGGGGGTGCACTACCGGCCCGACGCGACCGTATTCCGTGCCCCCGGCTGGGATCCGGCCCTGGACTGGGAAGGCGAACTCGCCCCCCAATTCGCGCTGGCGGAACGGATGTTGGGCACCACGCCCGTCCCCCGGCAGGCGGCAGGGGACGCCGCCCTGCGTCGAGCGGCCGACGCGCTCGGGGTGCCCGGCAGCGTCCAAGCCACCCGGGTCGGCATCCACTTCGGTCCGCCCGGCCGTGCGGTGCCGGACCCCTTCTTCGACGGCCGGGGCCCGGACCGCGCCGGCTGCTCGGAGTGCGGCCGGTGCACCCTCGGCTGCCGCGTCGGCGCGAAGAACTCCCTCGACCACAACTACCTGCACCTCGCCGAACGGGCCGGAGCCGATATCCGGCCCCTGACCGAGGTCCGGACACTGCGACCACAGCCGGACGGCACCTGGCGCGTGCACACGCGCCACGACACCGGTATCGCTCGGCGCCACGCAGTGCTGTCGGCGCGTCAGGTCGTTCTCGCGGCCGGGGCCTGGGGCACCGCGGAACTCCTGCACCGCTCCCGGCCCTACCTGCCCAAGCTGTCACCCGCACTGGGGACGCACACACGAACCAACCGCGAAGTGTTCGCCACCGTGTCCGCGAAAGGCTTCGACGTCGGGCCCGGCGTCGCGATCAGCTCCGGGCTGCGACCGCGCCCGGACCTCCTGGTCCAGCTGTGCCGACTCGGGCCGGGCTCCCACCCGGCCGCACTGCTCGCGCGGACAGCCCGCCTCTCCTGGCGGGACTTCGGCCGTCGTAGCGCCGTGCTCTTCGCCATGGAGCAGGGCGACTCCCACCTGACCAGCCGCTACCGGCTCGGAAGGCTGACCCTGCACCCCGGAAGCCCGCAGCCGGAACCCGTACGACTGGCCACCGCAGAGGAGGTTGCGCACCACTACGCCCGGCACATCGGAGGTCGGGCCGCTCTGCTGTGGAACACCGCACTGGGGCTGCCGGTCACCGCCCACCTGCTGGGTGGCTGCCCGATCGGCAGCGACCCCGCCACAAGCGTCGCCGACCTGTACCACCGCGTTCACGGCTACCCCACCCTGCACATCACCGACGCCTCCGCCGTACCCGGCAACCTCGGCGTCAATCCCGCACTCACCCTGACCGCGCTGGCCGAACGAGCCTGCGCCGCCTGGCCCGCTGCCGGCCACCCCGACCAGCGCCCCGCCCAGGGCGAGCCGTACCAGCGTGTACCGCTCCCGAACGGGGAAGACACCCTGTGACCCACCCTCTTTTCGACCGCCTGGCCACCATCCGTGCCGTTCTCCGCATCGCCCCTCATGTGCTGCCGCGCTGCGACCTTTTCATCCACCGACTGACCCGGGGCCGGCTGCTGCCAAGCAGACTCGTCCTGGACACGATCGTGCTGGGCACCACCGGTCACCGCAGTGGAATCCCACGCGCCACCCCACTGGCCGCGCATCGGGCCGCGGACGGAACCTGGCTGGTGGTGGGCAGCAACTTCGGCCGGTCCCACCACCCGGCCTGGAGCAGCAACCTCCTGCACCGCCCCCATGCCACGGTCATGGCCCAAGGATTTTCCTGGCAGGTCAGGGCTCGCCAACTCACCGTCCACGAAAAGGAACAGCAGCGGGACCGCATCCTGCTGGCCATCCCTTTCTACGACACCTACGCCGCCCGCACCGGCCGGGACATCCGCGTCTTCTGCCTCACCCCGGTCACCGCCCTACCCGCCGACCGCGCCGCCCAGGCGTGAGCACGGACCCGGCAGAGGACAGACGCTCGTCCGGGTGACCACGGTGGCACAGCCTGCCGCCGCCGAAGCGATCACGATGTGCCCCGGGGCACCATCGACCACCGTCCGGCACAGGGTCACAACGACCGCTGTCGCCCTGTGCGGTTAGCCACGTCTGTGACAGAACAGAAAGGCCTCATGGGACGCGCGGTCGCTCAACCGGCTTCCGGTGCGAGGCCGTGTTCGTTGTCGGCGTGCAGCGCTGGGTCGGGCAAGACGGTGTCGCGGTCTTCGTGTTCTCTCAAAGCAGGCGGCCCGGATCGCGCTTCGTACTGGTCCAGGAGACTCGCGATCTCGGCTGCCGGCTGGCCTGTATGCAGGCTGACCAAATCGGCGATCAGGTCGTTCAGGGGTGGCCAGAGCATCATGCCGTGGTCGTTGTAGAGGCTGACGAGGCCGTGCAAGGCGGTCCAGAGCATGAGACCGGCCTGTGCCTGTCGTTCCGCCGTGGGCTGCTTTCGCTCCGGGGCGGCGGCGGCCGCGAGGGAGGCCACGACGGCGTCGAGCGGTTCGGCGCCGGCGCCGTGGGCTGAACCGGGGACGAGGTCGGCGGGCATGCGGCCGCCGAACAGGGTGCGGTAGTGGCCGGGTTGGTCGACGCCCCAGTGCACGTAGGCGGCGCAGCGGGCGGTGAGGTCGGCCAGGGGGGTGGGGCCGGCGGCTTGTGCGGCTTCGTCCATCAGCCGGGTCAGTTCCTGGTAACGCAGCCGTAGTACGTGCTGAATCAACGCGCCCAGGTCGGTGAAGTGGCTGTAGATGCTGGCCGGTGCCACTCCGACCTCGCGTGCGACCTGCCGGAGGGTGAGCGTCTCGGGCTGGTCGAGAGTCGCCAGCAGCTTTGCTGCCGCGTCCACGAGCTGGGCTTTGAGTACCTGCCCCTGCCCCCGCGGATTGCGGCGGCGAGGAGCGGGTCGCTCCTGAGACGACACCTTCGCCCCCCTTCCTACCAAGGTCAGCAGTAAGACAACACGCGTTCACCTTACCGGGATCCTGACCTTGACGCCGCTAACCAACGGTTGTTTACTCACATCACCAACAGTTGTTCAGTTAGAGGATGAGGGATCATGCGTATCGCGATACTCGGAGCATCGGGCCGCACCGGCGGCACACTCGTCGGCCAGGCGCTGGAGCGCGGCCACGAGGTCGTGGCCCTCGTCCGCACGCCGACCAAGATGGCCGCGGGCGGCTCCCGGCAGGTGGAGGTCCGACACGCAGACGTCACCGTCGCGAGCGGCTTTCCCGCCCTGATTGGCGTGGACGTGGTGGTCTCGGCCATCGGCATCAGCAAGGGGGACGCCCCGGGCGCAGTGGTCGCCGGGGCCCGGCGGTTGGCCGCGGCGAACGTCCGCACGGTGTGGCTGGGGGCACTGGGGTCGGGTGTCTCCAGCCGATCGGGCGGATTGATCTACGCAGGGGTGATGCGGATGTTCGTCGGATCGGAACTGGCGGAGAAGTCCGAGGCCGACGAGATCGCACTGAAGGCCGGCGCGACGGTCTTCCACGCCCCGGACGTCACCGATGGCCCCCTCAGCTCCACCCGCAGCGTCGTGCCCCTGGCGGAACTGCGGCGCCCGCTGCTGCCACCCCGGATCTCCCGGATCACGCTGGCATCGCTGCTGCTGGACGAGGCGGAGACGGGCAGGCACGGAAACGGCATCGTCGTCCCCCTCAGCTGACCACCGCCCCAACAGCCCCAGCGCCCAGGGACGCCGGGCCGGGGACGAGTACGACCGCAGCGGGCGCGGATGTCCGTGGCGGTCGGAGCGCACGGCGGTCAAAACGCACGCGTGACGGAGAAGCCAACGGCCTCCGGCGTGCACCCGCACCACGCCCGGCCGAGGCTTCGCCGTCGGCCGTCGTGAACACCCCTGTCAGTCGCCTGAGCGGTCGGACACCGCCGGACGCAATATGCACTGGAGGAACATCGTGAGCAACTTCGCCGGAAAGGCCGGACTCGTGACGGGGGCCGGCAGCGGAATCGGCCGAGCGGCGGCGATCGAGCTGGCCCGCCAGGGCGCCGACGTCACCGTCACCGACATCGACGAGGCCAGTGCGGCCGTGACCGCCGAGATGATCAGGAAGGGCGGCGGGGAGGCATTGGTGCTGCGCGTCGACATCGTCGACGAGGACGCGGTGCGCACGGCCGTGGAGCGCACGGTGGAGACGTACGGCGGTCTCGACTTCGCCGTGAACAACGCCGGCCTGGACTCCCACCACCAGCAGCTGGACCGGATGAGTCTGGAAGAGTTCGAGCGGGTGGCCCACGTCAATATGGGCGGGACCTTCCTGTGCATGAAGTACGAACTGCCCGCCCTGGAAAGCCGCGGAGGCGGCGCGATCGTCAACGTCGCGTCCAACGGCGGTCTGTACGCCATCCCCACCGCCCCCGCCTATGTCGCCGCCAAGCACGGCGTGGTCGGCCTCACCAAGACCGCCGCGGTGGATTACGCACCGCGTGGTGTTCGCGTCAACGCGGTCTGCCCCGGCCCGACCCGCACGCCCGGGTTCGAGCGGGTGGCGGCCGGAACCGACCTGATCGCGATGCAGGAGGCGATCACCCCGCTGGGCCGGATGGCCACGCCGGAGGAGGCGGCCGCGGCCACGGTCTGGCTCTGTTCGGACGCCGCCTCGTACATCACAGGGATCGCGCTCTCGGTGGACGGCGGACGACGGGCGTAAGCGGCGGCTTCGGGAGGCGCTCGTCCCTGCCTTCCCCCGGGCAGTCACGCATCCATGCACCATGCCGGGCCGCCGCGGCGCCGGACCACCAGGGAGTGCGGTGTGGCTAACTGATCATCAGGTCAGCGAGCGGGGGTATTGGCCCGAATGAGCGCAATTTGTGACGTGTTGCGCATGTTCTTCGTTCCGGAGAGCGCCCGGTGGCCCAGGGTCGGACGGGGCGCGGCCGCGGGTGCGGTGCACCGCAAGGCGCCGGAGCGTCGTGACAGCGGAACTCTCAGGGCGCTCCGGCAACGTTGCGAGGCACCTTGCCAGCCGTTGCGACCCAGGCCATGACCCGCCGAACACCCCTAGTAGGGGCGGCAGGTATCCCACTCAGCGCGCCTGTCATCCTCGCTGATCCACCGAATGGGAGCACAACCGTGATCAAGCAGCTTATCGCCGGGGCGGCTTTCGCCACTGCCGCAACGATGGCCATCGCCGTGCCCGCCTCGGCACAAACCACGGGGCCCGAGGTCAAGACCACTTTCGTCAACGCGCACGACAGCATCCGCCTCGCCCGTATCGCCCAGGGCCCCACCGCGAGCGGCACCGGTGCCACCGACTTCGGAACCCGTAACGGTGACACCGCCATCGCGGGCGACTCCGGCGGCATCCTCAACACCTACGGCGCCCCGCTCATCAACATCGACGGACGCTGCCTGATTCCGATGCCCGAGGGCGAGGGCATCGGCGGACACCTGCTCGGCGGCCCCAAGGCCGCGTGCAACGTCGCACCCGTCAACCAGTACCAGGGCCCGCAGCGGCTCCTCTGACGCCGGCCCGGTAGCCCCGAGTCGTGCAAGCCGCGTGCACGACTGGGGCTGTGGGCAGCAGCCCGAGCGGGTGGGCATGCGGGCATGGGCACGCCAAGTATTCGGGAAACACTGACATCCTGCGCGGTCCAGGAACCTGAAAGTGCCGAACTCCGTGAGCCCAAAGTCCTGGAGACCGCAGGCACCTCAGCGGGTGGTACGGCCCGCTACGGGATGCTGCCGCACAAGTGCGACGGCCGCTCAGAACGCCGCGGCCGACCGCGAGCTGGTGTCGACAGATTCGCCGACTGCTCGCAGAGCAGGCGCGAAACCCCGCGCCCCCACGCAGCACCCGCCGGGCGTACCGCGGCAAAGGGACACCGCCCGGTATCTGATCGGCGACGGGCTCGTTGAACAACCCGCCTCCCCCTCAGTAGGCGCACCTCGTCAGGGCTCCGCACAGCGGGGCCCTGACGCGTTCCCGCCCCTGCCCTCAATTCCATGAGTTCTGGCTCGGTTGACCTCTCGCTCGATGCGGAGACCAGGACGTCGGCCGCGCCCCGGCACGAACCGCGCTCGATCGGCTATGGGGCAGTGGCTCGCGCCACCGCACCGGCCTCAACGCCTGTTGGAGAAGGAGGGCGCCAATGGGCCGGACTTCTTCATGAAGCCCTCCCGATCCGGCGTTGCGCCGTACCGGGGTGACTACGCGGAACCGGCCCGCGCTGAGCACGGCGACGACTCCTTCATGGCTCTCAGGCGCGAAAAGGGCCGAGAACGTGGTCGTTGCCAGGCACGTCATGCTCGTGCACATTTGGCCCGCGGATGGGGTGCCGGGCCAGGGCGGCCGCCCTCGAACCCGGCCCCCATCCTCGTCGTCGCCAGCGGTGCAGGATTCAGCACCCGAGGCTTCATCACACGTAGCGCTCGATCAGTGAGCTTCTTCAACTTGGTCACCCGAGCGTGGCGATCTACGCCTCTGACCTGCTTGTTCGTCAGATCGCATCACCCGATCGATGGCCATTCTGAAGAAGCTCAGTGATGACCGCTGCTGACCCGCTCCTTGTGTTCCTCAGCAGTCACCTTCGGGATCTGGCCCTCCTCACCGAAGTAGGCCCTTGAGAGCCTGACACGCAGCTTCTCGATCCACTTGACCTTTCGCTGAACACCGCTTTCATCGGTCGTCGGCGGCATCTCGCGGGGAAGGTATTGCTCGTGCGCGGTGAGCGTGAACAGCTGTTCCCGCGAAAGGGGCTCGTGAAGCTCGACGTATTCGCCGTGCGACAGGCGCTTGATAACGCCGCTCTCGCGGCCGTGTTCCACTTTTTCCCTGTCGCGGCGCTGGAGTCCGAGACAGATCCTCTTGGTGATGACGAATACGACGACCGGCACCACGAAGAAACCGACCCGAGCGGCCCAGGTGATCACGTCGATCGACAGTTGGAAGTGCGTGGCCAACAGGTCGTTGCCGCCGCCGAGCAGCAGGAGCACATACACGGCGGTCCAGGCAGCGCCGAACGCGGTACGCACCGGGTTGTTGCGGGGGCGTTCGGTGATGTGGTGTTCACGATCGTCGCCGGTGATCCAGGCCTCCAAGAACGGATACAGCCACAGGATCAGGAGGACGGTCGGGAAGACGACCAGGGGGATGAACACTCCGAGCTGGAGAGTGTGACCCAGGAAATTGATCTCCCAGCCGGGCATGAGGCGGATCAGACCTTCGGAGTAGCCCATGTACCAGTCGGGTTGGGCGTTGGTCGTCACCTGATCGGGCCGGTAGGGGCCGTAACTCCAGATCGGGTTGATCTGGGCGATGGCCCCCATTGCAGCCAGGACGCCGAAGACGAGGAAGAAGAAACCGCCTGCCTTGGCCATGTAGACCGGCAGCAGAGGCATTCCAACGACGTTCTTGTTGGACCTGCCTGGGCCCAAGCTCTGAGTGTGCTTGTGGTAGAAGACCAGCATCAGGTGGGCCACGAGCAGACCCAGCATGATGCCTGGGATCAGCAGCACGTGGATGGTGAACAGCCGCGCGATCAATTCCACGCCGGGGAACTCTCCACCGAAGAAGAAGAAGGAAATGTACGTGCCGACGATCGGCACGGAGAGCATCGCCCCCTCCATGAAGCGGACTCCGGTGCCGGACAGCAAGTCGTCCGGGAGCGAATAGCCCATGAAGCCGTCGAACATTCCGAGAATCAGCAGCCCGGCACCAAAGAGCCAGTTGATCTCTCGGGGCTTACGGAACGCGCCGGTGAAGAAGACTCGCATCATATGCACGAGCATGGATGCGATGAATACGATGGCTGCCCAGTGGTGGATTTGCCGGAGCAGCAAGCCACCGCGTAGCGCGAAGCTGATGTTCATGGTCGACTCGAAAGCTTGACTCATGCGGACGCCGATCAACGGAACATACGATCCGTCGTAAACGACCTCAGCCATGCTGGGCTTGAACCAGAACGTCAGATAGACACCAGTCAGAATGATGACGAGGAAGGAGTAGAGCGCCACCTCCCCGAGCATGTAAGACCAATGATCGGGGAAGATCTTCCTGAGATTCGGCTTGGCGATCGCGAACAAGCCGAGGCGACCGTCCGCCCAGGTCGCGAGCTTCTCCCCGCTGGAAGTCGGCCCTGCACGATGACCGGAAGAAGGGGTGTGGTGCGCAGAGGTCATGCGTCGTGCTCCCGGAGGTTGGGGCCGCCTTCTCCGGCGACCGCGCCACACTTGTGTCCTGCGGGCTGTGGCCCGTGTTCCATCGCTTCTTCCTGGCTACTTGCTGTGTGCTGGCACGGACTTAACCCTCTCTGGCGAGCGGACGCGTGCCGAACTGCTGCACCGGCATACGGCCGTCCCGGCCCTGCGGGGCACTGAGACTGAATGAGCATCGATCAGTGGAGGCATCAGAAAACAACGCCACTCCGAGAAGGGTCGGTCTGTCTGCCGTGACCGAAAGCAACGTATGGCTGGTCAAGGAACCGATCTCCTCGTCCGATGAGCATGTGTGCCCACCCTCACTCCGCTGCGCCACGACAATAAACTTCCCGTTCTGCCAACGTAGCCCCATATCGCACCCATTCGCGCGAGAGCGGGGCGCTTGGCCGGAGTTTTTCACTCGGACGAGGTGAAAGAGTGGCGATATGAATGTAGTGCCGGTCTTGGGTTGTGGAGAACGGCGGCTATTCACCCATGGGCGCATGCGCATGATTGGAGCAGGTGGGTGAATCGGCAGGTGCTGACGCGGAGGCGCCGAACGCGACTTGTCCGCCGCATTTGCCGTACTCTCACAGCGGGGCGGACCGAGTTTGCCGGACTGTCGGCATCGGCCTTTGGGGCTCCGGGCCGATCCGACGGCCACGAAGGCGACCGGATGACGACGGAGTTGAGGACCACCGAGGCAACCGTCTTCGAAACCGCCATCGAGATCGACACTCGGGACCACACGCGACACCGTCAGGCCGGGCGAACCGGGACGGTCCACAGGATCACCAGGTGCCTGGCGAGCGAAACGTCCTCGATGAAGACCAGCACCTGGAAACGCATCTGCGATCGCACGCCTCTCCTTCGCCAATGGGGCTGGCTGGGGGCGACAGTGGACCGGATCCCGTGGCCTGCCAAGAACCTGCGGACCTCGTCAGCGGCTTCAGGTGTAGCGACACGCGCCACGGGCGCGAGCAATCCGTACGGGTAGGGACGAGCGCGCCTTCCGGCCACGAGCACACGAACTGCCTGGACCCATCCACGTGTGCCCACGACCTCAGTACCTCCGGCTCGACGGATAATCGACGGCACGATTGCCGTATACGCCCCAACGCGACAGATGCAACCACAAGCCACAAAGCCCACTAGGGCTTCGCGTCGGGTGTCACGGTGAAAGAGGCGATTACCGTGTTGACGAACCAGGACCAACCTAGGATTACGTCTAAGAAGGCACCCCCGATTGGGCTAGTGGCCGCGGTTTGGTGGTCGTTGCGGACGAATCGGAAGTCGCGCTCGGGACGAGAGTCACACTCTCCCGGTTTGGCCGCCAAGGGCTCAACGAGACACGGAGACCTTGCTGTTCAACCTGCCCCGATACCTGCCGAGCAGGGGCTTTGGTCAGACGAATCATGCGGCTGGTCTCTGAGCCACATAATCATTTCGGCTTCACCGTCTTCGGACGCCGACGCACGGCTCTCCGGAACCGAAAACCGCGGGGAACGCCGCTGCCTCACACGGGCCTTCCCCTGGAGCGGGAAGCGGCGTGTGGGCCGCTGGTGGGCAGGGGTCAGTACCGTCGGGCCCGGTAGAGGTCGCGCAGCAGGGCGACCTCGGCGCCGTGGTGCAGCAGTTCCTGGTTGACCCACCACACGATGTCGATGAACGGCTCGTCCGGGTCGCTGCCGTGCGGGTAGGTGCAATGGCCCCACGGTGCCGAATGCGGCCTCGTCAACGCTCAGTAGCGCCCTCCGCCAGGCCGCGGCACCGGCGTCGAAGGCGGCGACCGCCCCTGCTGCGTCCCCGATGACGGGGTAGTCGTGCCGGGTCAGTGCGCGGCCGCCGGCCGTGTGGTCAGCGCGCAGGGTGAGCATTTCGCTGAGGTGGCTCAGGCGCCACGCGGTCGTGGTGAAGGGGGCGGCCAAGGGTGCGGGTAGGGGGCGGCGTCGCGTCCCCCAATCGCCGGTGCCGGCCAGGAAAGTCGCGCGAGACGCCGGCCCGTCCACGCGACACCGTACCGACCAGCAGCCAGGTACTGGCTCCCAGAGGTATTCCTCGTCGTCCATGGGGCCGACCTTGGCGTCCGTCCCGTCGCCGCTGTTCATGACGGGACCTGTCATTCGGTCAGCGAGGCGCTCGCGTGCGAAGTCGAACTGTTCCAGCAGCGGAGACAGGCGGGACTGTGTCGTCATCGGACACTCCTGTTTCGAACTGGTCCCGGGGCGATCCATCACCCTGCTACAGCCGCTTCTGGTTTCCTGAGGGCCCTAGCCGAAAACTTGGCCAACCCGCCGGGCATCGGACCGGCGAGGGGGATGGTCACCGGGGAGCCTGTGCGCCCTCGCCCCGCCGTACCGCGTCACCCGGCAACGACACGAACGTCTTCGACCAGGACAACTTGCCCGCCCCGTCCCTGCCTCCGCAGCCTGGACGCCCCGAGCGATCGGATGGCTCGACGACCGATTCACGGGCTGCTCCGTCCGACTGCGGACACGTCCCGTCGGGCAACTCGCCGGAGCCCCGACACCGGTGTCGTACACGCCGCTGGGCCGCGGCGGCGCGGTACTCCCCGGTCCAGGTCAGCCGGTTGGCTCGTCCGGCACTGGGTGCCCGGGGCGCCTGCTGCCGGAGTGCGGCGCCCCTCGGCGGCCCGTGCCCGCGACATCCGTGTCGGGGATGTCGGGGTCGGGCCGGTCGCTGCGCGTGCTCTGCGCCGCCTCGCCCCCAGCCTCCCATGGGTCGCCGTCGGTGCCCGCCTGCTGGTCCGGCGGGTCCCGGGGAACGGGCTTGGGATGGGGCGCCCCGGCGCTTCCTGGCCCTTCTGGCCTGCGGTCGTTCACGTGAAAACTCCCTTCGACGGGCGGTCGCGCCGGATCAGGTACCCAAGCGAGCGAGAGCCACACCGTTCCCGTGGCGGCCGTCGTGTGACGTCGTCGCAAGCATCCGGTCCGATTGAGATGGCCGGGTTGAGAAGGCCTGGGCCGGGCAGCACCCGCACGATCTGGAAACGGTCTCTGTGCCCTCCAGCCGAAGAGGGTCCGTCTCGTGTCCACCAGCCCCGCCGACGCCCGCGGCGCCGCCGGCCTTCACCCCAGCCGCCCTTCTCCGACGACCGGTCGCAGGAGCATCCCGGCTGGACCGGCCCGATGGCCCCGGTGCCCGATCACGGGGAAGAGATGAAGACCAACTTTCACCAGGTCGTCGATACTGGTGGTAGCCGTCTGCTGGTGTGCCGGAATCGCGGAAAGTGAGAGCCGTCGTGACGCCCCCGCCAAGTTCTCCCACCCCCACGACCGCCGCTGTGTTCGGTGCTCCGTGCTGGGTGAGCCTGATGGTCCGCGACCTCGATGCGGCTCTCGACTTCTACGGTGCGGTGATGGGCTGGACCTTCCGGACCGGGGTGCTGGGCGAAGAGGTCCTGATCGCCCAGGCCGACGGCGCGCCCGTCGCCGGCCTCGGAGCCCTGACACCGGCCTGCCGCGTGGCCACCGCGTGGACGCCCTACTTCGCCGTCACGGACGCCGACGAGACGGCCTCCCGCATCCGCGAGCGCGGCGCCACCGTGGCGGTGGGCCCCCTCACCCTGCACACCGGCCGCGGCGCCTTGGCCTCGGATCGTGATGGCGCCGTCTTCGGGATCTGGCAGGGCCCCCTCATCGACAACTGGGAGACCTGGCGCGACACCGCACCCGTCTGGACCCGCCTGCACACCCGGGACGCCTTCGACGCCGCGATCTTCTACGGGCAGGTCCTCGACTGGGCCGGCGACCGACCGGGATGCTGCGACGTCCAGTACGAGCACGAGGAAGTCATCCTGCGCCACGACGGCCACACGGTGGCCCGCATCACCTCCGGCGCCCTTGAAGCCGCGCCCGACCCCGCAATGCGACCCCGCTGGCACACCCACTTCTCCGTCAGCGACCCCCACTTCCATGCCGCCAGGGCCCAGGCGCACGGCGGCGCGGTCGTGGACCACGGAGCCACCGCCGCCGGTGAGTGGGTCCGGCTCAGCGACCCCGACGGCGCCACCTTCACCCTCACCGCCACCCGGTGAGGCCCTCACCGCCACCCAGTGAGCCGTCGGTGCGGCACCCTCCTCGCGGAGCCCGCCTTCACACGAATGGGTGACGCGAGCCCCGGGAATCTCTCAGCAAGGCGGGGTGCCCCAGATCGGGCCCCTGACGGCGCGGGAGCGCTCGCCGCGGCGCTTGCCCGCGGACACCGTCCAGTGGTCCACACGGTCCGACCGTGCACGAATGTCATCAAGAGGAACCAGGAGCAGCACGACGCAGGGGGTGGATCTCGCCTGCCCCGGGAGCAGCACGTTGACGCCACGGCTGAATCGCTTCGAACGCGGCACGGCCCTCGTCACCGGTTCCTCGCGGTCTCGGCCTGTGCATCGCCCGCGAGCCGGCCGAGCGGGGTCGCCTCGTCATGCTCGGCGCCCGTCACCACGGCACGCCTGCTGGCCGGGACGGCTCGTGCGCTGCCCGGCTCGGGGCGGCGGCCACGCCGCGACGTTCCGGGGGCTGATGCGGCACGACATTCCAAGCTCCCCCGGTGGGTCACCGCCCTTGGAGACCGGGCCGGACGCCGCCTGGGTGAGCCCCGGCCGGGGCGACGCTGAGCACGCGGCGTGCGAACGGGTGAAGTAGCTTTTCGACACCCTCAAATGGCGGCTCGGCATCGATATCTCCGGTTGGCTGGCTCGGAACACACCCCGGTCTCCGGGGCCCGGACTTCCGAAAGCGGTGACGCATGCTGCTGTTTCGTAAGCGTCGAAATCAGGCGAGAGCCGCCGCGCGGAAGGCCGCACTGACCGGGTTCACCGTCGTGGACCGGCGCTCACCACTGGTCGAAATCACCAATTCACTGCTACGGAAGGCGTTTCCCGACCACTGGAGCTTTCTTCTGGGCGAACTGGCCCTGTACAGCCTGTTGGTGCTGGTGCTCACCGGCTCCTGGCTCACGCTGTTCTTCGAACCGGGAACCAAAGAGGCTCTGTATCAAGGCAGTTATATCCCCCTCCGAGGGGCGCCGATGTCGGCCGCGTACAACTCGACTCTGCACATCACCTTCGACATCCGCGGCGGCCTTCTCATTCGACAGATGCACCACTGGGCATCGCTGATCTTCGTGGCCGCGATCTGCGTACACATGTTGCGGATCTTCTTCACCGGTTCGTTCCGCAGGCCGCGTGAAATCAACTGGATGATCGGGGTGGCGCTGTTCTTCCTCGCCTTCCTTGAAGGGTTCTGCGGCTATTCACTCCCCGACGACCTGCTGTCCGGTACGGGGCTGCGCACCGCCAACACCATCGTCATGTCGATCCCGGTGCTGGGTACCTATCTTGCGTACTTCCTGTGGGACGGGCAGTTCCCCGGCCAGCTCCTGAACAACCGGCTGTACATCCTGCATGTGCTGTTCGTACCCGGCGTGATCATCGGCCTGGTCCTGGTGCACCTGATACTGGTCGTCTACCTCAAGCACACCCAGTGGAGCTCCCCCGGCAGGACGAATCACAACGTCGTGGGTCAGCCGATGTTCCCCCACTTCATCGCCAAGTCCACCGGCCTGTTCCTCATGGTCTTCGCGGTGCTGGCCACGCTCGGTGCGGTGGCTCAGATCAATCCGGTGTGGAATTACGGGCCTTACCGCGCCGACCAGGCGCCCACGGGCGTACAGCCGGACTGGTACGTGGGCTTTTTGGAAGGAGCCCTGCGGCTCATGCCGCCGTGGGAGACGTCGGCGGCAGGCCACACGGTCATGTGGAACGTCCTTCTCCCCGCCGTCGTGCTGCCGGGGCTGCTGGCGATGCTGCTGATCGGCTACCCCGTCTTCGAGCGGTGGGTGACGGGGGACCGCGGCGAGTACCACCTGTGCGACCGGCCGCGCGACATGCCCAACCGCACGGCCTTCGGGGTTGCGGCCATCGTCGGCTACGCCGTCCTGCTGGTCGCCGGCGGCAACGATGTGACGGCCTTCTCCTTCCAGCTGTCGGTGAACGTCCTGACGTGGGTCTTCCGAATCGGATTCTTCGTCTTCCCGGTCCTCGCCTTCCTGCTGACCAAACGCCTGTGCCTGGCGCTGCAATCGCACGAGCTTCGCCTGCTGAGCGAGGGCGAGGAGACCGGCGAGGTGGTGCAGAACGTCTACGGCGCCATGGAACCGGGCCATGCGCCGGTGGCGCCCGCACGGCTCTACCGCTTCCTGGCCCGGGACCTGCCCTCCCCCGCCGCGTGCCCGGACGAGTCCGCACCTCGTCGGCAACGGCTGTGGGCCACGCTGAACCGCTGGTACTACCGCCGCCGGGTGACGCTGCCCGCCTCTCCCGTCCAGCAGCGCCGCGTCGAGGAAGCGCTTGCCCAACCCCAACGGAAGGCGCCATGACGCAGACCCGCAGTGAGACGACACTGCCGCAGTCGACGGCCGGCGTCGCAGAAGGCAGCCCGTTCGGCGGGCGGCTGCTGAACTATGTCACCACCACGGACCACAAGACCATTGGCTACATGTATCTCGTCACAGCGTTCGGGTTCTTCCTGTTCGCCGGTCTGCTCGCCATGGGCATGCGTGCCGAACTGGCCCGTCCGGGGCTGCAGTTGTGGGACAACGCCCAGTACAACCAGCTGGTCACCATCCACGGCACCATCATGATGCTGCTGTTCGCCACCCCGACGTTCGCCGGGTTCACCAACGCGGTGATGCCGTTGCAGATCGGTGCGCCCGACGTTGCCTTTCCGCGGCTGAACGCCCTGTCGTACTGGCTCTACCTGTTCGGCGCCCTCATGGTCGTGGCCGGGTTCGTCGTGCCCGGCGGCGCCGCCTCCTTCGGCTGGTTCGCCTACGCGCCGCTGAACAGCGCCGTGCGCTCCCCCGGTGCGGGCGGCGACCTGTGGGCCATGGGGCTGGTTCTGGCGGGCGTGAGCACCACGCTGGGATCGGTCAACTTCATCGCCACCATCGTCTGTCTGCGTGCCCCCGGCATGACCATGTTCCGCATGCCCATCTTCACCTGGAACGTGCTGCTCACCTCGATTCTGGCGCTGCTCGCGTTCCCGGTGCTGACCGCCCTGCTGCTCGCACTTGAGGCGGACCGGAAGTTCGGTGCGCTCGTCTTCGAGCCGGAATACGGCGGCGCCATCCTGTGGCAGCACCTGTTCTGGTTCTTCGGCCATCCCGAGGTCTACATCGTCGCTCTGCCGTTCTTCGGGATCATCTCCGAGATCATCCCGGTCTTCAGCCGCAAACCCATCTTCGGGTACGTCGGCATGGTCGGCGCCACCATCTCCATCACAGCGCTGTCGGCAGTGGTGTGGGCCCACCACATGTTCGTCACGGGAGCGGTGCTCCTGCCGTTCTTCTCGTTGATGTCCTTCCTGATCGCGGTGCCGACCGGTGTGAAGTTCTTCAACTGGATCGGCACCATGTGGCACGGATCGCTGTCCTTCGAGACGCCGATGCTCTGGTCGATCGGGTTCCTGGTGACCTTCCTGTTCGGCGGCCTCAGCGGCGTTCTGCTGGCGTCGCCACCACTGGACTTCCACGTCACCGACTCGTACTTCGTGGTCGCGCACCTGCACTACGTGCTGTTCGGAACCGTCGTCTTCGCGATGTTCGGCGGCTTCTACTTCTGGTGGCCGAAGTGGAGCGGCCGCATGCTCGACGAGCGCCTGGGAAAACTCCACTTCTGGACGCTGTTCATCGGGTTCCAGACCACGTTCCTCGTCCAGCACTGGCTCGGCGCCGAAGGTATGCCACGCCGGTACGCCGACTATTTGCCCTCCGACGGGTTCACGCTGCTCAACACCGTCTCCTCCGCCGGCGCGTTCCTGCTGGGACTGTCCACGCTGCCGTTCCTCTACAACGTCTGGAGGACCGCCAGGTACGCACCCAGGGTCGAGGCCGACGACCCGTGGGGTTTCGGCCGGTCGCTGGAGTGGGCGACGTCCTGCCCGCCGCCCCGGCACAACTTCCGCACGATGCCGCGCGTCCGGTCCGACTCCCCCGCCTTCGATCTGCACCACCCGACCGTCGCGAAGGTGCCCGTCCCGCAGACGCCTCCAGGTCAGGCGACCCCCGATCCCCTCTAGGAGCCGAGCATGAAAGCCGAGTCGTACCTTTTCGGCGGAGTGGCTGTGTTCTTCCTGACCACCGGTGTGGGCTACGGATGGTGGTCGGGGCGGGAGCCGGCCGGGACCGCCGCACTCACCGTCGCGTTCATCATGTCGTCGCTGATCTGCTTCCTCTTCGCGCACAACTACCAGCGCCGCGGTACCAGACCGGAGGACAACGACGGCGGGAAGATCGCCGACCGCGCGGGCCCCGTCGACTTCTTCCCGGCGCGCAGCCCCTACCCGGTCCTCACGGCGACGGGCGCGTCGGTGGCTGCCCTCGGCATCGTTTACGGCCTGTGGCTGTTCATCCTGGGGTTCGGCGTCCTGGCGGCCGGCGTCGGCGGGCTGACCTTCCAGTACGTCCACCGAGGCGAATGACCCCGGCCCCGAATGGTCCGCCCCGATCGAACCGCAGCGGCCGCTGCTCAGGGCAGGGCGGCCGTATCCGCGCCGTCCACCCGCTGGAGCAGATCGTCCCGGTGCAGGCCGGCGATGCCTTCCAGCAGGTCGGGGTGGCGCAGCAGGACCGCGGCTTCGCTGTCGCGGGGGCCGGGAACGGTCAGCCGTCGCAGTCCGCCGACCGCGCCGCGGCCTTCGGAGTCGCTGAGAGCCCGCTGGGCGCGCTCGCTGAGGGCCGGGTCGGCCAGGAGGCAGGCCGCCCAGCTGACGACGGTCTCGTCGACCCAGGTACGCCAAGCGGTGTCCTCGGCCTGCGCGCCGCCCGAGGTGATCCAGTCCAGGCGGTCGGCTCCGCCGGGGCCCAGCAGGTGGAGCAGTTCCATGTCGAGCGCGCCGGGGTAGCGCAGGTGGGCGGCGAGAGTGGTGGCCTGGCGGGCCTGGGCCTCGGCCAGGGCGTACTGGAGCGCGCCCGCGGGTGGCGGGTAGGCGTCCAGGAGCCAGCGGGTGCAGGCTGCTATGACGGGTGTCAGATCGGTGGACACGGCGATCGGTCCCTCTGGAGCGGGCCCGCGCCCAGCGGCTGCTCTGGGTGGGCGAGCTGGTGCGGCGGGGCTGCGCTGTCCCGCGTCGTGGCCGCCCAGTGTAGGCACGCTCCGGCTCCGGGCGGCATGACCGGCGTCACGCCGCGACGCCCAGGACGCCGGGACCGGCTCACGGTGCGGCCCCCGGCGTCCCTCGCCGCGGTCCGGATTACGACTTGCCGCGGCCGGTGACGAAGTCGCGCGCGCGGTCCACAAGGCCGACGCCCGGGGCGAGGAGCTTGTTCGCCGGCGGTGTGCTCGGTGCGGAGGGGTGCGGGCGGGTGGGTGCCATGGACTTGGCCCGGCGGATCTTGTCGCCGAGGTCGTCCAGCTGCTGCGGGGTGCAGGCCTGGCGCAGCATCGGAAAGAGGTTGCTCTCCTCGTCCTGCACGTGTGCGGCGACCTCGTCCATGAGCTGCTGAAGCAGCGGACTCATCTCGGAGGACCCGATGTCCGTCTTCTCCAGCCGCTTGAGGAGCTTCTCGACCCGGTTGTGGTCCTCGATCTCCTTGTCCGCGATGCTGTCGCCGCCGTCGACGTGCTCGCGGACCGCCGGGTACAGGTACTGCTCCTCGGCGACCGAGTGCCGCACCAGTTCGATCGTGACCTGGTCCACCAGGTCACGCAGCTGTCGGCCCTGGCCGCTCATCGCCTGGATGCGGCCGAACATCTCCTCGACCTCTCGGTGGTCGCTCATCAGCTCGTCGATGACGTTGCCGCCGTGCCCCATGTGTTTTCCTCTCGTGCGGTGGGGCGGGGCCGTCCCGCCCAGCACACACGTATCCCCCACGCCCGCATCACGGACGGCGAGCGCCGCCCTCTCACTCGATCGGCGCCTCTCGGCGGGCTCCGCGGTCAGACGGTGAAGAGGACCTTGACGGCGCCGTCCTGCTTCTTCTGGAACGGGCTGGGTTCAGGCTCGGCGTTGCGGGGCTTACGGGGCGTCGCCTTGGTTCGGCCGTTGAGGTGTCTTGCTCCTCCGTGTGGAGGTCCGGGAGATGCCACGCCGGGGGATCGTTGCGTCGCACCACTCGGGCTGGGTACTGGTGAGCAACGGGCCGGCGCGGACCGCGCCGGTTGCAGGCAGGGAGGCTCGGCATGGAGGCTTCGGTGGACCGGATCGCGCAGCCGCGGGGCGCTCGCACGCCTTATGGGCAGCGGGAGAACTGGCCGGCCCGCGTAGACACGTGTCTCGCTGACGTGACCACGGAGGCCCAAGTGCAGCGGTGGGTGCGGGCCGCATCCATCCTGCACTCCGACGGGGACGCCATGGACATCGCGGTCCGCGACGGGCGCATGGTCGGCGTACGAGGGCGCGCGCGGGACCGGGTGAACCATGGTCGGCTCGGCCCGAAGGACTTGTTCGGCTGGCAGGCCAACGATTCGGCGGACCGGCTGACCCGGCCCTTGGTGCGTGAGAACGGGCGCCTGGTCGAGGCGGACTGGGACCGCCAACGAGACGACGATCACCGACTGGGACCCGGCGTCCAAGCAACCGCTGTTCAAGACGGCGGCCGCGGCGCTGACCCTGGTCGAGCGCGCTGACGGGCGACCGGCCCCGGCCCCCACCACCGCGGCCTCCGGGCCCGCCGACGCCGGGAGTGTGCCCGGGACGGCGGGCGGTGGCCACGCCGACGTCTCGCAGTCGCCGGACGACAGCTGGACCGCCCGAGAGGAGAACGGCCGGTGAACGGCATGGCCTTGACGCTGCGCGCGCTGCACCACGGTGAGACGCATCTGTCCAGGGAGCTGCGCACCGTGGCCGAACGCCATGGCGCCGAACACGAGGTGCACCATGTGGCCACCTACCTGGCCCGCTGGTCCAGCGATCATGTCGAGCGCATCGCCGACACGGCGGCCCACTACGAGCTGAACCTGAGCGAAGCGCCGTCCGCTTCGCACTCCGGCTTCATCTCGACGCTCCGGGAGAAGACGGCGCGAGCTGTGGGCCGCCGACCGGAACCGGGGCTGCTCCTGCTGCGCGACCTGCGCGATCTGCACCTGGCCGCGACGGAGAACTCCCTGCACTGGGAGATGCTGGCCCAGGCCGCCCAAGCGGCCAAGGACCAGCGGCTGCTCTCCCTCGCCTCGTCCTGTCATCCCCAGACGCTGCACCAGATGCGCTGGACCAACACGATGATCAAAACCTTGTGCCCTCAGGTGCTGACCAGCCTGTGAACCAGTGCGAGAAGCCTCTTGCGGCTCCGCAGGGGCGACCCGCTCCCCCGCTCGGTCCGCGGTAAAAGGGAGCGAGGCCCCGGGCGCCCATGCGGTGGCGCGCGGGACCTCGCGTCAGGGTGCCGGCCTCAGGCCGGGTAGGGGATGTCGGCCTCACCGGTGTCGGCGGGGTTGACGTGCAGGGGTCCGTCCGGGCCGCCGATCCGCAGCTGCCAGGGGTGGGTGCTGTCGGTGGTCACCCTCAGGCGGTCGCCCGTGCGGCGCAGGTGGAAGCGGGCCGTCTCGCCGGGGCCGTCGGTGCGCGGGATCAGCACGGTGCGCTCGGCGCCGTCGGCGAAGGCGTGGACGCGCAGTTCGACGCCGTCGGCCCAGGCGGAGACCGGGTGCTGGTCGTCCGCGCCGAGCGGGATGACGGAGTCGGGGCGGGCGAGCAGCGGCAGGGTGTGGAACCCGTGTTGTTCACGTACCCAGCGTGGGCCGGTGACCTGGCCGCCGGTCAGGATGTTGGTCCACGTCCCCTCGGGCACGTAGTACTCGACCGTGCCGTCGTCGGTGAAGACGGGGGCGACGAGCAGGTCGTCGCCGAGCATGTACTGCCGGTCGAGCGTGGTGGCGGCCGGGTCGTCCGGGAACTCCAGCACCATCGCGCGCATCACCGGGACGCCGGTGGCGTGTGCCTGCTGGGCCGCGTGCTGGAGGTAGGGCGCCAGGCGGTGCTTGAGCAGGGTGAACTCGCGGGTGACCTCGACGGCCTCCGCCCCGAAGTCCCACGGCACGCGGTAGGACTTGCTGCCGTGCAGCCGGCTGTGCGAGGAGAGCAGGCCGAACTGCGTCCAGCGCTTGAAGACCGCGGGAGTCGGAGTGCCCTCGAAGCCGCCGATGTCATGGCTCCAGAAACCGAAGCCGGACAGGCCCAGGGAGAGCCCGCCGCGCAGCGACTCCGCCATGGCGTTGAAGTGGGACTCACAGTCGCCGCCCCAGTGCACCGGGTACTGCTGGCCGCCGGCGGTGGCGGAACGGGCGAAGAGCAGTGCCTCGCCCTCACCGCGCTCTTCGCGGAGCAGCTCGAACACCGTCTGGTTGTACAGGTGGGTGTAGTAGTTGTGCATCCGCTCCGGATCGGAGCCGTCGTACCAGACCACATCGGTGGGGATGCGTTCGCCGAAGTCGGTTTTGAAGCAGTCCACGCCGACGTCAAGCAGGGTGCGCAGTTTGCCTGTGTACCAGTCTCGGGCGGCGGGGTTGGTGAAGTCCACCAGGGCCGTGCCCGGCTGCCACAGGTCCCACTGCCAGACGCTGCCGTCCGGCCGCCGCACCAGGTGGCCCTCGCGCATGCCCTCGGCGAACAGCTCCGACTTCTGCGCGATGTAGGGGTTGATCCAGGCGGAGATGCGCAGGCCCTGCTGCTTGAGGCGGGCCAGCATGCCGGCCGGGTCCGGGAAGGTCTCCGGATCCCACACGAAGTCGCACCACTGGTACTCGCGCATCCAGAAGCAGTCGAGGTGGAAGACGCTCAGCGGGATGCCGCGCTCCGCCATGCCGCCGACGAACCGGTTGACGGTGGCCTCGTCGTACTCCGTGGTGAAGGAGGTGGTCAGCCACAGGCCCAGAGCCCAGGCCGGGGGCAGTGCCGGGCGGCCGGTGAGCGCGGTGTAGCGCTCCAGGATCAGCTTGGGTGTCGGGCCGTGGACGATGAAGTACTCCAGCGACTGGTCCTCGACGCTGAACTGCACCTGGCCGACGGACTCGGAGCCGATCTCGTAACTGACCTTGCCGGGGTGGTTGACGAAGACGCCATAGCCACGGTTGGTCAGGTGGAACGGGACGTTCTTGTAGGCCTGTTCGCTACTGGTGCCGCCATCCGCCTGCCAGATGTCCACCACTTGACCGTTGCGGACGAACGGGGTGAACCGCTCTCCCAGACCGTAGACCAACTCCCCTACACCCAGGGAGAGTTGTCCGAACATGTGGTGACGGCCGTCTCCGTCTGTGGCGTAGCCGGTGCCACGCTCGCCCACCGAGGTCAGCACCCGGCCACCGGCGGTGAACTCCAGCTGCCACGGCTTGGCGGTGTCCACGCGCAGCGTCAGTTCGCCGGCGCAGAGCTCCACCAGGTCGCCGTCCCGGCGCACCTTTCCGGCGTCCGGTTCGGAGCCGGGCAGCGCGAACTCCGGTCCGTGCCGCACCGAACCGGCGTGGTGGGTGGTGCGCACCCCGATCACACCCTCGGCCGGGGACCAGCACTCGATGGTCAGCAGTGGGCTGTTGAGCGTGTCACCGCGGCCGCGGACGTGCTTCACGGGCGCGTAGAGGGTCATCCGGTCCTCGTCGGTCCGGACGTCAGCGACCTCGGCGGCGCAGCGCGCGGTGACACCCGGGCGCATCAGCCAGTAGCCGTCGGTGAACTTCATCGGGCAGGTTCCTCCGTCCGCGCGCGGTGCGCGGTGATCAGACCCCGGTACCAGTGGTAACTGTCCTTGGGGGTTCGGGTCAGGGTGTCGTAGTCGACGTGGACCAGGCCGAAGCGCTGTTCATAGCCGCGGGCCCATTCGAAGTTGTCCAGCAGGGACCACCCGTAGTAGCCGCGCACGTCGACCCCGGCCGCCACGGCGTCGGCGACGGCGGCGAGGTGGTCGGCCAGGTAGTCGATCCGTTCCGCGTCGTGGACGCGGCCGTCGGGGGTGACGCTGTCGGCCTCGGCGGAGCCGTTCTCGGTGATCCACAGCGGCGGGAGCTGCGGGTAGCGGGAGTGGAGGTCGCAGAGCAGCTCGGTGAACGCGGACGGGACGACGGGCCAGCCCATGGTGGTGAGCCGGGTGCCGTACGGGTTCGGCTCGGTGACGCCGATGTCCACGGCGGTGCGCAGTGCGGGCACGTCCTCGCGGCGTGGGGCAGCCGCGACGGTGATCGGCCGGTAGAAGTTGATGCCGACGAAGTCCAGCGGCGCGCCGATCAGTTCCAGGTCCCCCGGCCGCCGCCAGGGGCCGTCGGCCAGCCCCTCCCAGGTCTCGGCCTCGTGCTCGGGGTAGCGGCCGGTGAACAGCGGCTCGGTCCAGACCTCGTTGTGCAGTACCTCGGCCCGGCGCAGGGCGGCGAGGTCCTCGGGGCTGTCCGAGACGGCGTGCAGGCGGTCGAGATTGAGGGTGATGCCGACCTCGCGGGCGCCGGCCGCGCGCAGCTCCCGGACCGCGAGCCCGTGGCCGACCAGCAGGTGGTGGGCGGTCGCCAGCGCCCCGCGGCCCTCGCGGGCGCCGGGCGCGTGCCGGCCCTCGGCGTACCCCACGAAGGCGGGGCAGAACGGCTCGTTGAGGGTGATCCAGCGCTCGACCCGGTCTCCGTAGCGCTCGGCGGCCACGGCGGCGTACTCGGCGAACGCTTCGGCGCTCTCCCGCACGCGCCAGCCGCCCCGGTCCTCCAGGGCCTGCGGCAGGTCCCAGTGGTACAGCGTGACGGCGGGCGCGATGTCGGCGGCGAGCAGTTCGTCGATCAACCGGTCGTAGAAGTCCAGGCCCTTCGGGTTGACCGGGCCACTTCCCCGCGGCAGCAGGCGCGGCCAGGAGATGGAGAAACGGTAGTCGTCGACACCGAGGTCGCGGAGCAGGGCGATGTCCTCGGGGTAGCGGTGATAGTGGTCGCAGGCGGTGTCTCCCGTGGCGCCGCCGACGGCACGGCCCGGGGTGTGGTTGTAGGTGTCCCAGACGGACGGGCCGCGGCCGTCCTCGTCGTGGGCGCCCTCGATCTGGTAGGCGGCGGTGGCGGCGAAGCGGAAATGGGCGGGCAGCTCCGGGAAGGCTGGGATGCTCATGCGGCGGTACCTCACGGGTCTTTCGGGGATCGTCGCGGAGCCCGGCCGGTGGGCGGCCGGATTCGGCGCACGGCGGTCACAGCTCCGGTGCCAGTCCGAGGTCGAGCAGCCAGGAGAGCTGGGCGGGCGGGGTGGAGCCACAGCCGCCGCCGTGGTCGGCGAAGGGCCACACCGTCATGGTCCGGTTCTCGCCCGCGTAGTGGTTGAAGGCGGCGTAGACGGTGGAGGGCGGGCACACCGGGTCCATCAGGCCGACGCCGAACAGGGCCGGCGCGGTGGCGCGCTGGGCGAAGTTGACGCCGTCGAAGTAGTCGAGGGTGTCGAAGGTCGGCTCCACCCGGTGCCGGCTGTGCCAGCGCAGGTACTTGGCGATCTCCGGGTACGGCCCCTCCCCGGCTATCTGCACGGCGTGGCGGAAGTGGCACAGGAACGGGACGTCCGGCATCACGGCCGCCACCCGGTCCCCGGTGAGGCCGGCGACGGCGAGGGCCAGACCGCCGCCCTGGCTGCCGCCGCTCACCACGATCCGGTTGCTGTCGAGGCCGGGCAGTTGCGCGACTGCGTCCACGGCGCGCACGCAGTCGGTGATCAGCCGCCGGTAGTAGTAGTTCTCGGGAGAGTCGATGCCCCGGGTCATGAAGCCCTCGACCCACTGGGTGCCGTCGCCCATGCCACGGTCCGGGGTGTCATGGCCCTGTCCGCGGCTGTCGACCACGAGTTGGGCGTATCCGGCAGCGGACCAGAACAGGTGCTCGGTGGGCAGCCCGCGGCCGCCGCAGTAGCCGATGTAGGTGACGACGACGGGCAGCGGCCCCTCCACGCCGCGCGGGCGCAGCAGCCAGGCGGCCACCGGCTCGCCGTTCCAGCCGGGGAACCGTACGTCGTCGACCTCGACGGTGCGCAGCGCGTACTGCGAGGTGACGCGTTCGGCCTTGACCGCCGTGCCGTGCGAGCGGGCGTCGGCGAGGGTCCGTCGCCAGAACGCGTCGAAGTCCTGCGGGATGGTCAACTCGGGCTGGTAGCGGACGAGTTCGTCAAGTGCGAAGTCGGTGAGCGGCATGGAGACTTCCTCCGGGTGGCGCGATGACGAGCTGATGTGATGGGACGTGAGCAGCGACATGGGACCCGCCTCCGGGCGGGCGGGTGGCGGGGGTGGAACGGAGCCGGGACCAGGGCGCCGGGCGGGAACGGTTGGCGGCCCGCCCTTGATGGGCGGGCCGCCGGTGTGTGGGGCGAGGAGCCTCAGTCAGCCGCGGCGAAGCGGAAGGCGGAGAGCCGGAAGTCGCCGTGCAGGGTCAGGGTGAGGTCGTGCACGCCGTCGAGCGGGGCGGCGAGCTCGGCGGTGGTGACCGTTCCCGCGTGGCGGTCGCCGGTGACGGGCACGTCGATCTGGGTCAGGACCTGGGCGCCCAGCCGGACTTCGAGCCGCGCCCCGCCCGTGCCGACGCCCTCGCGGGTGGTCTCGGCCTCGACCCTGGCCGCCCCGGAGAGGTCGATGTCGCGGAAGAGGAGCGTGGCGGGCTGGGTGGGATCGGTGGGCGTTACGGCGTCACCGTCCAAGCGGGTGGCGTCGACGATGGTGACGTCCTCGTAGTCGTCGAAGTCGACCGCCGGGATGCGGCGTCCAACGCCGACCCGGGGCGCGGCGGCGGCCCCGGTCACGGTGAGCGGCGCACTGAGGACCGGGTGGTCGGCGCAGCGGGCGACGATCACCTCGTAACCGCCGGGGTCGACGGCGAAGGTGGCGGTGGTGACGTCCCAGTGGGCAAGCTGCTGGGCCGACAGCCGGAAGGTCAGCTCGCGGCTCTCCCCCGGCTCCAACCGGACCTTGCGGAAGTCGGCAAGGCGCAGCCGGGGTGCCTCGTAGCGGGCCTCCAGGGGCCGGACGTACACCTGGACGACCTCGCTGCCGGGCCGCTGTCCGCTGTTGGCCAGGGTCACCGTGACGTCGACCGAACCATCCTGGCTGATCGACGGCTGCGACAGGCGCAGGTCGCGGTGGGCGAACTCGGTGTAGGACAGGCCGTGGCCGAAGGGGTAGAGGGGGGCGGCCCGGTGGTACTGGTAGGTCCAGCCCGCCTTGATGATGTCGTAGTCGAGCGGGGCCGGCAGCGGGTCGTCACCCCGGTACCAGGTCTGCGGCAGCCGGCCCGCGGGCTCGGCCTCGCCGAGCAGGACGGCGGCCAGCGCGTGTCCTGTTTCCTGCCCGCCGTGGGAGGTCCACACCACGGCGGGCAGGTGTTCGTCGGCCCAGTCGAGGGCGTACGGGTAGCTGCTCATCACGACCAGCGCCGTTTCCGGTCGGACGGCCGCGACGGCGCGCAGCAGCGCCTGCTGCCCCTCGGGCAGGGCGATGTCCGCGCGATCCTCCGTCTCGCGGCCGTTGACCATCGGGTGGTTGCCGAGGACCACGACCGCGACATCGGCCGCGGCGGCGGCCTTCCGCGCCTCGGCCGCGCCGTCGCGCAGCACTTCCCTCTCCCAGCGCTCGGCCTCGGCCGCGGTCTCGGCGGTGACCCTCACCCTGCCGTCGGTCGGGTCCACGGCGGCGTAGCGCCCGGTGAACAGGGAGCGGAGCAGCACGGTGTCCGCACCGGCCGGCTCCAGCCGGAAGGTCTCCTTGACGAACCAGCTTTTGATCACTTCCTGGTCGTCGTCCACCGCGTCGTCGTCCTGGAGGCTCAGGAAGCGGCCGGTGTCCGCGGCGCGCAGGGTGAAGGCGCCGCCGCCCCAGTCGGTCACGTCGAAGGCGCACTTGCCGAGCACGTCACCTGTGGTGCGCGAGCGCAGGGTGATCCGGTCGGAGCCCTCCACGCGGACCACCTCGCCGCCGTGGGCGCCGACGGCCTCGGTCAGTCCGGTGGCGATGCTCACCTGGTACGGCATGGTGCCGCTGTACCAGTCCTCGCACAGCGTGCCGGCGAGCGGGCCGATGACGGCGATCCTCGGGGTACGGAGCGGGTCGAGCGGCAGCAGGCCGTCGTTCTTGAGCAGCACCGTCGACTCGGTCGCGGCCTGCCGGGCCAGGGCGCGGTGCTCGGGACTGTCGATCACCTCGGGGCCGGTGCCGGCGTAGGGGTCCAGCTCGGGGTCGAACTCGCCGACGCGGAAGCGCACTTCAAGCTGTCGCCGGACCGCGCGGTTCACGTCGGCCTCGTCGATCAGACCTCGCTCCAGCGCCTCGCGCAGCCGGCCGACCGGCGTACCGCTGTCCTCGCCGTGGTCGGTGAAGCTGTCGATGCCGGCCTTGAGCGCCGCCGCGTGGGACTCGACGTGGTCGTCGAAGTAGTGCTCCGGGTCGACCAGGTTGGAGGGGGCTTCGGCGTCGCTGACCACGAACAGTTCGTGACCGGTCGGTTCGGCCCAGCGGCGCAGTTCCGCCTCGATCAGCGGACTGACATGGCAGGGGCGGCCGTTGACGAGGTTGTAGGCGGCCATCGCGCCGGTCGCGGCGCCGGAGGCGACGACGGGACGGAAGGCGGCCAGGTCGTACTCCTGGAGTACGCGCGGACGCAGCCCGGAGGAGGTGGTGCAGCGGTCGTCCTCGTTGTTGTAGGCGAGGAAGTGCTTGAGCACCGGGGCGGCCCGCAGGTAGGTCGGGTGGTCGCCGGTGAGGCCTCGGCAGAACGCCTCTCCGATCCGGGCGGTGTGCACCGGGTCCTCGGAGTAGGCCTCCTCGTTGCGGCCCCAGCGCGGGTCGCGCAGCAGGTTTAGCACGGGGGCCCAGGCCTGTAGTGAGTTGGCGCCCCGCTCGGCCGTGCTGATCGTCGGCGGATGGTGGTAGTGGAAGGCCCGCAGCTCGGTCGAGACCGCGTCGGCGACCCGGCGCACCAGTTCGTCGTCCCAGCTGGCGCCGAGGCCGACGGCCTGGGGAAAGACGGTCGCCACCCCGAGCCAGGAGACGCCGTGCAGGGCTTCGCTGCCGGTGCGGAAGGGAGCAAGGCCAAGACGCGGCACGGCCGGCGCGTACTGGTGGAGCATCGCGAGCCGTTCGTCGAGCGTGAGCCGTTCGACCAGGTCGTCGACGCGCTTTCGCAGCGGCAGTGCGGGATCACGGAAAGCAGGCAGGTCAGCTGCGGACACGGGAACGGAACTCACGTGGAATACCCCTCGGCGGGCTGGAGGCGATGGGCCGTTCATCGAAGCGCTTCGACGCTGCCACGCTCGAAAAGAGCTGTCAACTACCCAGTACAGAAAGGACTTTGGATTAGTCCAGCCTCTTGCCCAACTGGTAACGCGTCATTAGTCTCGCCGAAACATCCAAGCGCTTCGACGTACCGACGGAGAGGGGCCACGCCACCATGAGTTCCGGGTTGAACCGCAGGAGCTTTCTGAGCACCACCGCCACGATCGCGGGAGCTGCCGCGATGACGCCCCTGCTGTCCGCCTGCGGCGGCTCGACCGGCAAGTCCGGCGCGAACAGCAAGGAGGGCCTCAAAGCGGCCCTGCCGACCTTCGTGCCGAACAGCAAGGCGGTCAAGGCGGACATAGCCCCGGTACAGGGTGGTGCCGACGCCGCGACCGACCCGGCCTACCTCAGCTACCCCGCCTCCCCGCCCACGAGCGTCTCCGGCATTCCGGGCAAGGGCGGCAGCTACACGGCGGTCACGCCGCTGTGGGGCACCAACCCGCCGGTCGGCAACTCCTTCTACCAGGCGATGAACAAGGCCCTCGGAGTCGAGCTCACCGTCAAGCCGGCGGACGGGAACAACTACAACACCATCGTCCCGACGATGACCGCCGCGAAGAAGCTGCCGGACTGGATCAACCTGCCGTCCTGGTGGAACGCCAACTTCAACACCGGCAAGCTGGCCGGCACACAGCTCGCGGACCTGACCCCGTACCTGTCCGGCGACAAGATCAAGAAGTATCCCAACCTGGCCGCCCTCCCCACCGCCGCCTGGCAGATCGGCGCCTGGGGCGACAAGCTCTACGGGATCCCCTGCATGTCCACCAACTTCGCCATCACCGGCCCCGTCTACTACCGCCGGGACATCCTCGATTCCCGGGGCATCACCGCCGACCAGGTGAAGTCCGCCGACGACCTGATGAACCTCGGCAAGGAACTGACCGACGCCAAGCGGGGCGTGTGGGCCTTCGACGACGTGTGGACCTATCTGTACACGGCCTGGGGCGGTCCCCAGAAGTGGAAGGTCGACAACGGCAAGCTGGTCCACCTCTTCGAGACCCAGGAGTTCCTGGAGGCCCTGGACTGGCACTACCGCCTGGCCACCTCGGGCTATATGCACCCCGCCGCTCTCGCGGGCGACCAGGACGGCCTCACCCGCTTCTACAGCGGGAAGTCCCTCATCCAGGGCGGAGGAGGGGGCGCCTGGAACCTGGCCGACTACCAGTCCGGCGTCGCGGCGGACCCGAAGTACCGCCGGGGCGCCTTCAACGCGCTGGCCGCCGACGGCAAGAGCACACCCGTGATCTACATGGGTGCCTCCACCAGCATGATCAGCTACCTCAACGCCGGCCTGAAGCCGGCTCAGATCGAGGAGCTGCTCGCCGTCGCGAACTACCTCGCCGCTCCCTACGGCACCGCCGAGTACACCTTGATCAACTTCGGTGTCGAGGGCGTCCACCACACCCGGGTGAACGGCGTGCCGACCTTCACGACCGAGGGCAAGAAGGACGTCCAGCCGCAGGCCTTCCCGTTCCTGGCCGCTCCCTCGGCCGTGCTCAGCAACCCGGGCGGCGACGTCGTCACCAAGGACTACTCGGGCTGGCAGGCCGCCAACGTCAAGACGCTCACCAAACCGTGCTTCTGGAACACGAACTACAGCATGCCGCCGGCGATCGCGGCGGCCGAAGCCGCGCAGAGCGTCAATGACACCATCAAGGACTGCTACCACGGCAAGAAGAAGGTCTCCGATGTGCAGGCCGCCGTCTCGAGCTGGAGGTCCGGCCCCGGGGAGCGGCTCAAGCACTGGATGACCGACAACGTCCTCAACAAGAACGGCACCGGTCAGTGAGCACCACGCGGTCGGAGCGCCCGGCAGGGCCGGTGCGACTCAACTGGCGGATCAGGCTGCGCCGCGACAAGTCTCTCCTGCTGATGGCCGTGCCCGCGGTCGTTTTGCTCCTGGTGTTCAACTACGTCCCGCTGTTCGGCGTGGTCACCGCCTTCCAGGAGTACGACCCGCTGGACGGGGTCTGGCACAGCCAGTGGGTCGGATTCGACCAGTTCCAACAGCTCTTCAACGACCCGGCGTTCTGGGCCGCGCTGAAGAACACGCTGTACCTCAGCTTCGTCCAGCTCGTCCTGTTCTTCCCGATCCCGATCGTGCTGGCCCTGCTGCTCAACTCGGTGCTCAGCGAGCGGATCCGCAACTTCTTCCAGTCCGTGGTCTACCTGCCACACTTCTTCTCGTGGGTCCTTGCGGTCACGATCTTCCAGCAGATGCTGGGCGGCGCCGGCGCGCTCAACCAGTTCCTGCGCCAGCACGACCTCGGCACCTGGGACATCATGACCAACCCGCACACCTTCGCACTGCTGGTCACCTCGCAGGTGGTGTGGAAGGAGGCGGGCTGGGGGATCATCGTCTTCCTCGCCGCCCTCAGCGCGATCAACAGCGAGCTGTACGAGGCCGCGGCGGCGGACGGAGCCGGGCGGTTCAGGCGGATGTGGCACATCACGCTACCGGGGCTGCGCGGGGTGATCGTGCTGATGCTGGTGCTGCGCCTGGGCAACGCGCTGTCCGTCGGCTTCGAGCAGTTCCTGATCCAGCGGGACGCGGTCGGCCACGAGGCCGCGGACGTCCTGGACACCTTCTCCTTCTACTACGGCATCGCCAGCGGCGGCTACAGCTACGGTGCGGCGGCCGGGCTCTTCAAGAGCGGGGTCTCGCTGCTGCTCATCTGGGGTGCCAACCGGCTGGCGCACGCTTTCGGCGAGGACGGGTTGTACCGGAAATGACCACCACACTCACCATCGCGTCCCGCAGAGCCAAGCGCGAGGCCACGGCCGCCTCCCGCCGCAGGGCACGGAGCGCCCGCCCGCCCTGGGAGGAGCCGCCGACCGCCGTCGGCCAGGCCGCCAAGGGACTCACGCTCGGCGGGACGCTCGCCGTCATTCTGGGCCCGCTCTGGATCATCGTGCTGACCAGCTTCTCCACGCCCGGCGCCGTCAACCGGGCCGGCGGTCTGGTGATCTGGCCGGACGGCCTGACCACCGAGACCTACCGTCAGATGCTCAGCGACCCGACCGTCCGCACCGCACTCCTTGTGAGCCTCGGCATCACCGTGGTCGGTACCGCGATCTCCATGGCCGTCTCGATCCTGTGCGCCTACGGGCTCTCGCGGCCCCGGTCGCTCGGGCACCGCTTCGTCCTGATGCTGCTGATCGTCACGATGTTCGTCAGCGGCGGCCTGATCCCGAGCTTCCTGGTGGTCAATGGGCTCGGCGGCTACGGCCAGTGGTGGGCGCTGATCCTGCCGAGCGCGGTCTCCGTCTTCAACATCCTGGTGCTGCGCGCCTTCTACCAGCAGACCTCGGCCGAACTTATCGACGCCGCCCGGATAGACGGCGCCGGGGACTGGCGCATCCTGTGGTCCGTCGTCCTGCCCACCTCACGCGCCGTCACCGCGGTGACCGCGCTCTTCTACGCCGTGGGCTACTGGAACTCGTTCTTCAACGTCATGCTCTACATGCCGACGGACAGTCAGAAATGGCCGCTTCAGTACGTGTTGCTCACATATGTCAACCGGGGCAACGGTCTGCCCGGTTCCGTCAACTCGGGCTTCGGGAGCACCCACGCGCAGACCGCACCGCTGTCGCTACAGATGGCGGTCGTGGTCCTCACCCTGGTACCACTGGTGATCGTGTACCCGTTCGTGCAGAAGCACTTGCGCACCGGCGTTCTCACCGGCGCGATCAAGGGCTGAGCCCTCCGCGCCGGACCCGAGGCCCCACGGACCGGGAGCGGTCCCGGGCAAACCTCCCCGCTGCACGACCGGGACCGCTCCCCACCGAAACCGACACGAAGGAAGAAGAGCGATGGTGACACTCGCCGATGTGGCCAGGCACGCCGGCGTCTCGTCGAGCACGGTCAGCTACGCCCTCAGTGGCAAGCGATCGATCTCCGACGAGACCAGGGTCCGTATCGAACGGGCCATCACGGACCTCGGCTACCACCCCAACGCGGGTGCCCGAGCTCTGGCCGGCAAGCGTTCGCACATCATCGCGTTGGTGGTGCCGCTCCACCCCGAGGTCCACGTGCCCACGATGATGGAGATCGCCATCGCCGTCACCGTGGCCGCCCGCGAACACGGCTACGACGTCCTGCTGCTCACCAACGACGAAGGACCCGAAGGGGTCCGCCGGGTCGCCGCCACCGGACTGGCGGACGGAGTCATCCTGATGGACGTCCGGCTGGACGACGACCGCATCCCGGTCCTGCGGGCCCAGGAGATCCCGGCCGCACTCATCGGCCTGCCCGACGCCCCAGCCGGACTCTCGTGCGTCGACCACGACTTCGCCACTGCGGGCGCGCTCTGCGCCGACCACCTGGCCGACCTCGGTCACCGCGACATCGCCTTCATCGGCTACAGCAGCGGCGTCTACCGCAGGCACGCCGGCTACGCCGAGCGCACCCTGAAGGGCTTCCGCGGCCGCGCCGAGCAGCGGGACCTGCGCTTCCTCCACCGCCCCTGCGAGGGTACCTACGAGAGCACGGCCGGCACCCTGGCCCGCATCCTCGCGGACCGGCCGGACACCACCGGGTTCGTCGTGCAGAACGAGACCGCGATCGGCCCGCTGCTCAGCCTGCTGCGCGCCAGCGGACGGACCGTGCCGGAGGACGCCTCCGTCATTGCCATCTGCCCCGATCCGCTCGCGGAGCAGCACTCGCCCCGGCTCACCTCCGTGACCGGTCCGAAGAAGGACCTCGGGCAGGTCGCCGTCGATCAGGTCATGGCAAGGATCGGCGCGGCCGCCGCAGGCGAGGAGCCGCAGGACCAACTCGTCCTGATGGCACCGGAACTGGTGGTCCGCGAAAGCACCGCACCGGCTCCGCGCCGCAGTTGACACCACGACCGAAGGGCGGTTCCCAGATGGACTTGCGCCGGCTCACCGACCGCCTCGGCGGCCTCGCCTTCGGCGGGGACTACAACCCCGAGCAGTGGGACGCGGAAGTGTGGAAGCAGGACGACGAACTGATGCGTCGGGCGCGGGTCAACCTCGCCACCGTCGGTGTCTTCTCCTGGGCCCTGCTGGAGCCCGAGGAAGGCCGCTACGACTTCGGCTGGCTCGACTCCCACCTCGACCGCCTGCACGCGAACGGGGTCGCCGTCGACCTGGCCACCCCGACCGCCTCCCCGCCCCCCTGGTTCACCCTGGCCCACCCGGACGCCCTGCCGGTCGGCCGCGACGGCGTCCGACTGACCCACGGCAGCCGGGACACCTACTGCCTCGCCGCCCCCGCCTACCGCCGGGCCGCCCGGCGCATCGCCGGCGCACTCGCCGAACGCTACGGCGACCATCCGGCGCTCGCCCTGTGGCACGTACACAATGAGTACGCGACCCTCTGCTGGTGCGATCACACCGCGGCCGCCTTCCGGGTCTGGCTGCGCGCCCGCCACGGCTCGCTCGACACCCTCAACGAGGCCTGGGGGACGGCATTCTGGAGCCAGCGCTACACCTCCTGGGAGCAGATCCTGCCGCCCCGCGCCAGCCAGTGGCACCGCAACCCCGGCCAGGCCCTGGACTTCAGCCGCTACTGGTCCGACGAGACGCTCGCCGCCTACCGCGAGCAGCGCGACGCGATCCGCGCCCACAGCGACCGCCCGGTGACCACCAACCTCATGCTGCCCTCCTACCAGAACCTGGACCTGTGGGCATTCGGCCGCGAGGTCGACCTGGTCGCCGTCGACCACTACCCCGCCGCGCCGGGCGTCGACGCCGCCGCCGACACCGCCTTCGGCGCCGACCGGGCCCGCTCCTTCGGCGGCGGCGCGCCCTGGCTGCTGATGGAGCAGGGCACCAACACCGTCTACGCCGGTGACCGCGTCCTCGGCAAGGAGCCGGGCGACATCCTGCGGCACACCCTCGGCCACATCGCCCGCGGCTCGGAGGGCGCGCTCTTCTTCCAGTGGCGCCAGTCCCGGGCCGGCGCCGAGCAGTGGCACTCGGCGATGGTCCCGCACGCCGGGCCGGACAGCCGCACCTTCCGCGAGGTCACGGAGGCCGGAGAGGCCGTCGCCCGACTCGGTGAACTCGCCGGATCCACCGTCCGGGCGGAGGTCGCCGTCCTGCACGACTCCGACGCCTGGTGGGCGATGCAGTTCGACGGACTCCCCTCGGCCGAACTCGACTACCACGCCACGCTGCGCCGCGCCCACCGGGCGCTGTGGGACGCCGGTGCCACGGTCGACTTCGCCCACCCCGAACACGACCTGAGCCGCTACCGGCTGATCCTCGCTCCGGCCCTGTTCCTGCTCAGCGACGCGGGTGCCGAGAACCTGCGCCGCTACGTCGCCACCGTCGGCACCCTGCTCGTCCAGCCCTTCAGCGGCGTGACCGACGAGCGCCTCCACTCCCGGCTCGGCGGCTACCCGGCCGCAGCGCTGCGGGAGGCGCTGGGCATCCGGGTCGAGGAGTACCGCCCCTTGCGGAAGGACGAGGAGGTCGTCCTCTCCGACGGCTCGACCGCGACCTCCTGGAGCGAGTCCCTGCGCACCGAGGGCGCCGAGGCGCTCGCCGCGTACACCCACGGCATGCTCGCCGGCAGCCCGGCGCTCACCCGCCACGACTTCGGCTCCGGCCACGGCTGGTACCTCTCCACCCGTCTTGACGACGCCGGTTACGCCGCCCTGGTCGGCCGACTGCTCACGGAGTCCGGCGCGGCCCCGGAGTTGCCGGGCCTGCCGCAGGGGGTCGAAGCCGTCACCCGCCACGCCCCGGACGGCCGGGGCTGGCAGGTGCTGCTCAACCACCGCTCCGAGGCCGTACCACTGCCGCGGTCCGGCCACGACCTGCTCACGGACCGGCCCGTACACCAACTGCCGCCCGGCGGCTGCGCGGTACTGCGTTCGAACTGAACGCTCCCCCACGTCTTCCCCGCCCCCATCGAGGAAAGCCACCATGCCCGACCCACACGAGACGATCCGCTGGGGCCACCACGCCCTGGAGCTGGAAATCGGCCTGGGCGAGCACGGCACCCCCCGCCTGGTCCGCATCGGCACGCCCGGCGAGAGGGGCACCGACCCGCGCCCCGGCGCACCGCTGCCGCTGGTGGAGGTGACGACCGCAGGCCTCGGCCGCCACTGGTCGGGCCGGCACCTCATCGACACCGCCCTCGGCTCGCGGCTGCGCCACCGCTCCCACCGCGCGACCCGGGACGGCGACTGGCACGTGCTCACCGTCGAGCTCCACGAGCCGGAGACCGGTCTGACGGCCGAGGCGGTCTACCGGTCCCCGGACGGCCTGCCGGTGCTGCGCAGCGAGGTGGTGCTGCGCAACGAGGGGGCGGCGACGCTCCACCTGGAGTCGGTCGGCTCGCTCGTGGCGGGCTGCCTCACCGGGGGTGACCTGGCTGCTCTGGACAGCGCCGACCTGCTGTGGGCGGAGAACGACTGGCTCGCCGAATGCCGTTGGCAGCACAGGCCACTTCGGGTGTCCTCGCCCGCCCGCAACGGCCGCTTCCACTACCTCGCCGGCCGGAATACCCACGTCGTGGCCGGACAGGGCGTGTGGTCCAGCTGCGGTCACCTGCCGATGGGCGGCCTGACGGACCGCGTGTCCGGCCGTACCTGGCTCTGGCAGATCGAACACAACGGCGGAGGCTGGCGCTGGGAGTGTGGTGTCCGCGACGAGACGGCGTACACGGCGTTGTACGGACCCAACAACGCCGACCACGGCTGGCGCCAACCCTTGGAGCCCGGGGCCGAGTTCCGCACCGTGCCCGTGGCCCTCGCGCTCGCCGCGGACGGCGGCCCGGACGGTGCTTTCGCCGCCCTCACCCGCTACCGCCGGGCCACCCGACGCCCGCATCCCGACCACCGTCGGCTGCCGGTCGTCTTCAACGACTACATGAACTGCCTGATGGGCGACCCCACCACGGCCAAGCTGCTGCCCCTGATCGACGCCGCCGCCGAGGCCGGCGCGGAGTACTTCGTCATCGACGCCGGCTGGTACGACGACGCGGACGGCGGCTGGTGGAGCACCGTAGGAGCATGGGAACCCTCCACCTGGCGCTTCCCCGGGCCGGACGGGATTCATGAAGTCCTGCACCACATCCGGGAGTTGGGGATGGTGCCTGGTCTGTGGCTGGAGCCGGAGGCGGTGGGGGTGTCCAGTCCGGTGGCCAAGTCCCTGCCGAAGGAGGCGTTCTTTTGCCGCGCCGGGTCGCGCGTCGAGGAGGGCGGCGGCCGCTACCACCTGGACCTGCGCCATCCCGCCGCCCGCGCCCACCTGGACGCTGTGGTGGACCGCCTGGTCGATGAATGGGGCGTCGGCTACCTCAAGCTCGACCACAACACCGACCCGGGCTCCGGCACCAGCAGCCACCCCACAGAGGCCCCGGCCGCGGGCCTGTTAGGCCACAACCGGGCCCAACTCGACTGGCTCGACGGCATCCTGGACCGGCACCCGGACCTCGTGATCGAGAACTGCGCCTCCGGCGGCATGCGGATGGACCACGCCCTGCTCTCCCGGCTCCAGTTGCAGTCCACCAGCGACCAGCAGGATCTGCTGCTCTACCCGCCCATCGCCGCGGCGGCGCCCACCGCCGTCACGCCCGAACAGGGCGCCGTGTGGGCGTATCCACAGCCCGAGGACACCCTCGACGAGGTCGCCCTCACCATGGCCAACGCGCTCCTCGGCCGCATCCACCTCTCCGGACGGGTCGCCGAACTCGCCCCTGAGGCAAGGGAGTTGGTTCACGAGGCCGTGGCCGTGTACAAGTCCATCCGCGCCGACCTTCCCGAGGCGCTGCCCGTGTGGCCGCTCGGCCTTCCCGGCTGGGAGGACCCGTGGATCGCGCTGGGCCTGCGAGCCCCGGGCGGGACGTACGTCACCGCTTGGCGCCGCCCTGGCGCGGAGCCCACGGCGAGCCTGCGGCTGCCCCATCTGCTCGGCTCCGACGTCCGCGCCGACGTGCTCTACCCGGCCTCCAGCGAGGCCGTCACCCTCTGGCACCCGGACACCGCCGACCTCACCCTGACCCTCCCCGCGGCACCGACCGCCGTCCTGCTACACCTCAACAGCCGGTCTCAAAAGGGGAGTTGACGATGCGCCCTGCGACCGCGCGTGCTCCGCCGCGCGGGCCGTCAGCCGTACGCAGACACGCTTCATGTCCGGGCCCGATCCCCACGCAGCCGCGCCGGGTCCGCCATCCAGATCGTTGGAGTTCGAATCCCCGCCCGAGCACCCCCGCCCCCACCCTGGAGGGACGCATGAGATGGTCAACCTCTCCCTGTCGTGAACGCGTCATTGCCGCCGTGGCGGCTCTGTCGCTCGCGCTCACCGGCGCGCCCGCCGCCGCAAGCTCCGTGTCGGTGTCGGTGGACGCCGCCCTGCAGCTCGCCACCATCCCCGCCACCGGCGTCGGAGCCAACGTCGCGGTCTATGACGGCACGATGAACTCCTCCGCCACCCCCGGTCTGCTCGGCGCCGCCGGCATGGGCGCCGTCCGCTACCCCGGCGGCAGCTACGCCGACATCTACCACTGGCAGACCGGCACCGCCGAGGGTGGCCGCTACGTCGCCCCGAACACCGGCTTCGACGCCTTCATGGGCACCATGCGTACCGCAGGCGCGCAGCCGGTCATCACCGCCAACTACGGCTCCGGCACGCCCCAGGAGGCCGCCGACTGGGTGCGGTACGCGAACGTCACCAAGGGCTACGGCGTCAAGTACTGGGAGGTCGGCAACGAGGTCTACGGCAACGGCGAGTACGGCGGCGCCTGGGAGACCGACAACCACAGCAGCCACAGCGCCACGACCTACGCGACCAACCTGGTGAAGTACATCTCGGCGATGAAGGCGGTCGACCCCAACATCAAGATCGGCGCCGTGCTGACCACCCCCGGCGGCTGGCCGGACGGCATCGTGGGGCCGGGCGACACGATGGACTGGAACCACACCGTCCTGTCGATCGCCGGCTCAAAGATCGACTACGCGATCGTGCACACCTACCCCGGCAGCACCAGCCCGGCCGACCTGCTCACCAAGCCGGCCGAGGTCCCGGGCACCGCGGGCACCGTGCGCTCACTGATCAACCAGTACGCCGGGACCAACGCCCCCAACGTCGGCATCGCGGTGACCGAGGCCAACGCCACCAACTACCGGACCACCTCCCCGAATGGCCTGTTCGCCCCGGACGAGTACCTCACCTGGATGGAGAACGGCGCGTTCAACGTGGACTGGTGGGCCCTGCGCAACGGCACCGACTGCTCCAACCTGAGCACCGTCGAGGGCGCCACCGAGTACAACGACTACGGAATGCTCTCCGGCGGCGCCTCCTGCGAGCCGGCCCTGAACACCCCCTTCCCCGCCTATTACGGCACCCAGATGATCACCAAGCTCGGCGCGCCCGGTGACACGCTGGTCAAGGCGGGGAGCTCGTCCTCACTGCTCTCCTCGCACGCCGTCCGCCGCGCCAACGGCGACGTGGACGTCATGTTGATCAACAAGGACCCGAACAACGCCGCCACGGTGAACCTCGCCTACACCGGGTTCACCCTGTCCTCCACCACCCCGACCGTCCACTCCTACCTGAAGAACGGCCACTCGATCAGCACGGCCCAGAGCGGCAGCCCGACCACCCAGACCGTGCCCGCCTACGGCATCACGGTCGTCCAGATGCACCCGACCAGCGCGAGCTGACGGGTCGTCTACAACAAGAACGAGTGGCTCGGCGGCCTGATCGGCACCGTCACCGTCGTCACCAACAACCTCGGTCAGGTCAACGGCTGGGACCTCGGCTTCGACTTCCCCGGCGACACCACCATCACCAACAGCTGGAACACCTCGGTGTCGCAGAGCGGCCCGAGCATCAACGCCGGGGACTGCGTCCTTCAACGCCACCGTGCCGCCCGGCGGAAGCGTCCAGTGGGGCTTCAAGGCCACCTGGCCCAGGAGTGACGCCAATCCATCCGCCTTCTGGGTCAACGGCGCGTCCTGCGCGATCGGCTGAGCCACCACGAAGCGGTGCCCCGGACGCTCCAACGGTCCGGGGCACCGCCCCCGAACACGTACGGAAAGGAACTGACCACGTGTCAGATCAGTCCCAGCAGGGCGCCACCGTCCCCAACCCGGTGATCCCCGGCTTCCATCCCGACCCCAGCGTCTGCCGCGCGGGCGACGACTACTACCTCGTCTGCTCCAGCTTCGAGTACTTCCCCGGCATCCCCGTCTTCCACAGCCGCGACCTGGTGAACTGGACGCAGATCGGCAACGCCCTTGACCGGACGAGCCAGCTGCACCTCCCTCGCGGCATGTCCTCCTCCGCCGGAATCTACGCCCCCACCCTGCGCCACCACGACGACCGCTTCTGGCTGATCGTCACCAACGTCAGCGACAGCGGCAACATGCTCTTCACCGCCACCGACCCGGCCGGCCCGTGGTCCGACCCGGTCCGGCTGCCCGGAGTCCCCGGCATCGACCCGGACCTCGCCTGGGACGAGGATGGCACCTGCTGGTGCACCGTCGCCGGAGTCTCACAGGTCCGCATCGACCCACACACCGGCGAGACCTTCAGCGAGCCGCACTCGCTCTGGTCCGGCACCCCCGGCGCCCTGGCACCCGAGGCCCCGCACCTGTACCGGATCGGCGGGTACTGGTACCTGCTCATCGCCGAGGGCGGCACCGAACGCGGTCACGGCGTGTCCATCGCCCGCGGCCGCACGCCCTCCGGCCCGTTCGAGCCGTGCCCGGCCAACCCGATCCTGACCCATCGCGGCACCCCCCGCCCGATCCAGAACACCGGGCACGCCGACCTCGTCCAGGCGCCCGACGGCTCCTGGTGGATGGTGTTGCTCGGCGTACGGCCGCGCGGCGGCACCCCCGGCTGGCACGTACTGGGCCGGGAGACCTTCCTCGCGCCGGTCGAGTGGGTGGACGGCTGGCCGGTCGTCGGCGACCTTTCCCCCGAACTGCCCACCCCCGCCTGGCCGTTGCACCCCGGTCCCACCGCCCCGGTCCGGGACGACTTCGACCACGCCGAGCTGCACCCCCGCTGGATCTCGCTGCGCGAGCGGCCGGAGCGGCTCTGCACCACGAAGGAACCATCCGGCTGGCTGACCCTCCGCGCCGCCGGCGCCTCTCTCGACGACAACGACGTCGTGTTCGTCGGCCGACGCCAGCAGCACCTGGCCTGCCGCGCCCGCACGCTGATCGACCCCGCCGACGGGCGCGGCGGCCTGGCCGTCCGACTGGACGAGGAGCACCACTACGAGATCGAGGCGGGCGCCGGCGAGGTGACGGTGTACGCCCGCATCGGCTCGCTGCGCGCCGAGGTCGCCTCCCGGCCGTTGCCCGAGGGAGCGGTGGTGCTCGGCGTCGAGATCGCGCCCCCGCGAGACGCGCGGACCGGGCCGGACGCCCTCTCCTTCGGCTTCGAGGAGCCGGACGGCACGTTCACCACCCTCGCCGTGCTCGACGGGCGCCACCTCTCCACCGAGGTGGCCGGCGGCTTCACCGGCCGGGTCATCGGCATGTACGCCGCGACCGGTACCGCCCACTTCGATTGGTTCGACTATGAGCCTCTCCCGCATTCCTGACCACCCGTCAGGAACTGCCCACCCGTTCACACGAAAGGGACGACACGTGAACGACCCACAACAGGCCCCGCGCCCGCGCGGCCGGCGGTCCGGCGGGACGGTCGGCATCCTGGTGACGCTGGTCACCGCGATCAGCCTCGCCTGCGGCAACGCCATAGCCGCGCCCTTCGACCAGCCCCAGCCGGCAGCCGAGGCGGCAGCGGCCAAGGTCCCGCACGACCCGATGGCCGCCGTGACCCAGATGCAGCCGAGCTGGAACCTCGGCAACACCTTGGACGCGCTACCCGACGAGACCTCCTGGGGCAACCCCCTCACCACCAAGGCGACGTTCGACGGCCTCCGGTCGCAGGGCTTCCGCAGCGTCCGCATCCCCGTCAGCTGGTACCCCCACCAGTCCGAGACCGCTCCCTACACCATCGACCCGGCGTGGATGAAGCGGGTCAAGCAGGTGGTCGACTGGGCCCTGGAGGACGGCCTCTACGTCGAGATCAACGTCCACCACGACTCGTGGAAGTGGATCTTGAACATGTCCACCGACCACGCCAACGTCATGGCGAGGTTCAACTCGACCTGGCAGCAGATCGCCACCACCTTCAAGAACGAGCCGCGCACGCTACTCATGGAGAGCGTCAACGAGCCGCAGTTCTCCAACGCGACCGACGCCCAGAAGACTCAGTACCTGCGGGAACTCAACACCTCGTTCCACAGCATCGTGCGCAACTCCGGCGGGCGGAACAAGGACCGCCTGCTCGTCCTGCCCTCCGAGGAGACCAACTCCGCCCAGCACTGGCTCGACGACCTGTCGACGACGATGAAATCGCTGCACGACCGCAACCTCGTGGCGACCGTGCACTACTACAGCTGGTACCCATTCAGCGTGAACATCGCCAACGGGACGACCTACGACGCCACGAGCCAGAAGGACCTGACCGAAGGCTTCGCCCGGGTGCACGACACCTTCGTCGCCAAGGGCATCCCCGTCTACCTCGGCGAATACGGCCTGCTCACTTCGCCCTACTCCGGCGTCGTCGAGCGTGGGGAGATGCTGAAGTACTTCGAGCACGTCAACTACGTGGCCCGAACCAACGGGATGACCACCGCGGTCTGGGACGCCTCCAACGACTTCCTGAACCGCAGCACCATGCGGTGGCAGGTCCCCGAGATGGAGGCCCTGATCAAGTCGTCCTGGACCACTCGCTCGGGCACCGCCTCCACTGACAACGTCTTCCTTCCGGCCTCCGGCCCCATCACGGCGCAGACCATCACGCTGAACCGCAACGGGCTCCGGTTCGCGGGGCTGTGGCAGGGCAATGTCCCGCTGATCCCGTTCCGCGACTACACCCTCAACGGCGACCAGCTCACGCTGACGGCAGTCGCCCTCACCCGGCTGGCCGGGGACCGTGCCCACGGGGTCACCGCGACCCTCCAGGTCCGGTACTCCGGCGGAGTCCCCTGGAAGCTCTTCGTGCGCTCGTACGACAAAGCGGTGCTGTCCGGCGCCACCGGAACGGCCGACGGCCTCACCATCCCGACCCGGTTCAACGGGTCCCTGATGGCCAACGTGGAGTCCACCTACGCCGACGGCACTGCCGCCGGCCCGGCCTCCTGGACCACGTACCAGTCGTTCGACAACTACCGCGTCGGCTACGGCGCCAACACCACCACCGTCAAGGCCGACTTCCTCAAGTCGCTGAAGGACGGCGCCCCGGTGACGCTCACCTTCCGCTTCTGGACCGGCGCCACCGTCACGTACCACGTGACCAAGTCCGGCAACACGGTCACCGGCACCGCCTCCTGACCGCAGCCCCCGCCCCGGCCGCCACCCGTGGCGGTCGGGGCTCCTTCACGTTCAGAGGTGCAACCATGGTCCCGCTGCCCCCGCGCGTGCTGTTCGGCGCCGCCTACTACCACGAGTACCAGCCGTACGAGCGGCTCAAGGAAGACCTCGCCCTGATGGCGGAGGCGAAGTTCACCGTCATCCGGGTCGGCGAGTCGGTGTGGTCGACCTGGGAGCCGGAGAACGGCCACCTCGAACTGGACTGGCTGGCCCCGGTGCTCGACGCCGCCCACGAACGCGGCATCGCGGTCGTCCTCGGCACACCCACCTACGCCGTGCCGCCGTGGCTGGCCCGGCAGTACCCGGAGATCGTCACCGACCAGGGGACCGGCCGGCCCATGGGCTGGGGCGCCCGCCAGGAGGCCGACTTCTCCCACCCCGCCTTCCGCTTCCACGCCGAGCGCGTCACCCGGGCGATCCTCGCCCGCTACGCGGGACACCCGGCCGTCATCGGCTTCCAGGTCGACAACGAGCCCGGCCTGCGCCTACTGCACAACCGCGGTGTGTTCCAGCGGTTCGTCGACCACCTGCGGCAGACGTACGGCGACGTGGAGACCCTCAACCGCCAGTGGGGCCTCGTGTACTGGTCGCACCGGCTCACCACCTGGGCCGACCTGTGGCAGCCCGACAACAACCAGCAGCCGCAGTACGACGTCGCCTGGCGGGCGTTCCAGGCGCGCCAGACCACCGAGTTCGTCGCCTGGCAGGCCGCCATCGCGCGCGAGTACGCCCGCCCCGACCAGTTCGTCACCACCTGCCTCGCCTACAACCATCCCGCGTTGGAGGACGACGAGCTGACCGACGCCCTGGACGTCACCGCGGGCAACCCGTACTACGACATGCAGGACGCCCTGACGCTGCCCGACCCCGCGCCCGAGGACCACGAGCAGCAGTGGAAGACCACGGGGGTGTGGGCGCTGTACCAGAGCGCCGACCGGATCTTCTCCTCCCGCCAGGAGCCGTTCCTCGTCACCGAGACCAACGCCCAGGCCATCAGCGGCACTTCGGAGAACCAGCCCGCGTTCGACGGCCAGTGACGGCAGGCCGCGTGGGCCCTCGTCTCGCGCGGCGCGCGGATGATCGAGTACTGGCACTGGCACACCCTGCACTTCGGCACCGAGACGTACTGGGGGCGGCATCCTGCCGCACAGCGGCAAGCCCGGCCGGATCCACACCGAACTCGTATGCCTGGGGGCGGAGTTCGAGACGGCCGGGTCACTCGTCGCCGGCATCGAGCCCGACGCCGACATCGCGATGGTCTACTCGATGCCCAGCAAGTGGCTCATGCAGAAGTACCCGCCGCTGGCGAAGGCGGACGGCAGCCCCGGCCCGACGTCCTACCACCGCGTCTTCGACGCCTTCTACCGCGGCGCCTTCGAGGCCGGCCGCCAGACGCGGATCCTCCACGCCCGCCAGCTGCACGACGCCCGGGGCGAGCGCGAGGGGATCGCGCCCGAACTCGCCGCCAGGCGCCACCCCGTGCTGGTCGTCCCCGCGCTGTACCTCGCCGACGACTCACTGCTCGACTGGTTCGCGGCCTACGCCGAGGCCGGCGGCCACCTGGTGCTCGGCCCCCGCACCGGTTACGCCGACCACGAGGCCCGAGCTCGCCACGAGACCGCCCCGCCGCGCCTCACGGCCGCCGCGGGCGCGAGGTACGACGAGTTCAGCAACCTGCCCTCGGACCTCCCTGTTCGCACCATCCCCGACAGCCCGCTGAAGCTGCCGGCCGACGCCACCGCGACCCGTTGGGCGGAGGGCCTCACCGCCACCGACGCCACGGTGCTCGCCGGGTACGACCACCCGCACTTCGGGCGCTGGGCGGCGGTCACGACCCGGGCCCACGGCACCGGCCGGGTGACGTGCGTCGGCACCGTCCCCGGACGTGGCCTGGCGCGGGCGCTCACCGGCTGGCTCTCCTCGGTTCCTGTGAGCGGCTGGCGCGACCTGCCCGTCTCCGTCACCGCGAGCACCGGAACGTCCCCGGACGGGCGCCGGGTCCACGTGGTCCACAACTGGAGCTGGCAGCCCGCCGAGGCCCAGGCCCCGGTGGACCTGACCGACGTACTGGACGGTACCGCGGTGCCCGCCGGCGGGCCGGTCCCCCTGGGGGCCTGGGACGTACGGGTCTTCGTGACACGTTGAGACGAAGGGAGGGACGGCCGGGCACGGCTGGCGCGGCATCCATGCGGGAGGGCCGGGCGGCCCCTGTGCGGGTGGGTGCCGCCCGGCCCGGTCACTTCGTCGCCCTACGAACAGGGCGTGTGCGCGTCGTACTCGGCGGGGCTACTCAAGCAGCTCCGCGTACGAGCCCATGGCCATGGCGATGTCCGCCTGGGCCCAGAACCGGTGATAGGTGAAGGAGGGCGCCGCTCCGCCCGCCAGATACGCCTCGATCTTCGACCAGGCCGGGTCATTCTTGTAGAAGGACCGCAGCGAGGCGAAGGTGGACGAGGAGTTGATCGCGTCGCCGTTCGGCATCTTGCCGCTCCAGCCGCTCGGCACGTACACCGTGTCGCCGAAGCGGCTGTAGTCGGCGCGGGTTTCGGGGACCGCGATGCCCAGGCCGTCCTGGTAGTTGTTCCACATGCCGTCAAGCAGCGCCTTGGCCGTCGTCTTCGCCGCCGTGTCACCGGACTTGGCGGCGTAGTACGTCAGGGTCTTGGCGAATGCGGCCGCCACGCCGACGTCGTTGGTGTAGTCGGCGACGGTGACGTGAAGTCCGCTGTTCGCAGCGGGACTTGAGGCGTTCCAGGTGTCGGGCTGACCCGACCACTGGAGTGTGGCGGGGATCCGGTAGGTGCCGTCCGGGTTGATCGTGGTCTTGGACAGCGCCCACGCGACCCACTTGTCGAGGACCGCCTTGGCGTTGGCGTTCCCGGTCTGCTGGTAGTACTCGGCGACGCGCTCCATCGACCACGCCTGGAAGCCGAACCACTGGTTGGACGGCGGGTCGTGGTAGACGGGCTGCTCGTCGTAGTACATGCCGTAGAACGTCGACTTCCCGGCCGGCGGTGCCGCGTAGCGGCCCGCCCAGCTGTTGGTCGCACCGCCCGCGATGGCGCCCTCGTCCGACTGCAGCCAGCGGTAGAACTCCAGCTGCCGGGTCAGTGAAGTGCCCCAATCCGCGGCCCCGGTGGCCGACTTGGGCTTCAGGTCGGCGTTGGAGCTGAGCGCGTAGGCGGCCAGCGGGTTCTGGTATCCGCCGTGCACGTGGCTGGAGCCGATGCGCCAGGCCCAGCCGCCGCTGGTGTCGGTGGAGCCGCCCCATGCGTAGTACCAGGACAGCAGGTACTGCGAGGAATCCTTCCCGGTCCCGGCAGGACAGGTGGACGGCCCGACGCAGTTGCCCACCTTCTTGAAGTACTTGTCGTACATCGAGTAGCGCAGGTAGTCGCCCATCTTCGCGGCCTTTCCGACGGTCGCGGTGACGTCGCCGCCCTTGCCCTGCGCCTTGGCCCACACGTCCGCCCAGTACGCGGCCTGCACCGCACGCGCGTCGGCGTCCGGGGCGTCGGTGTACTTCCACTGCTTGGCGTAGGAGTTGTCGCCGGTGAACAGGTCCAGGTACCCGTTGGTGCCGCCGTACTTGAAAACGTCGCAGGTCGGCTGGGGCACCGTCTCCCACACGGATTCCTGCGGGCCGCGCTGGAAGGTGTTGATGTACGACGGCCCGGTCTGCGTCGGTCCGCCCTCGCAGGTGCCGCCGGACGTGTCACCGTAGCCGTAGACGTTGTCGACGTCCTGGAGCCAGTGCATGCCGTAGACGTCGTCCGTGCCGTACGCGGACTTCAGCTCGCCCGCGATCGGGTCCGATCCCACCGGCACCGACGTGTCCAGTTTCGCCGGGTACTCGTTCGGGGTGTCCTCCTCGGGTGCGTACGTCGCCGGCTTCGAGGCGTTGTAGGAGGAGTTGGAGGGCTGGTCCGCGTGCGTGGGGATCATGTACTTCTCCATGAGGGCCCACGCGCCGTTGAATTTCGACCAGTCACCGGTGACCTTGCCGTACATCGCCTGCAGCCAGATGAGGTAGCTGTAGGCCTCCGACGTGGTCTCGTGGCCCTGGTCCGGGGCCTCGACGATCAGCGTCTCGACCGAGTGGTAGGGGATGCCCTGGGGTGAGAAGTAGCCGTTCGCCGGGTTGGTGATCTTCCCGTAGAGGTCCAGGAAGCGGGCGTCGTACGTCTTGGCCGCCGGCAGCTCCGTCACGGTGACCGCCGCCTTGCTGTGGCCGGCGGCCGAGGCCGTGAAGGTCGCGCTGCCCGTGCCGGAGGAGTCCGCCGCGATGGTCACCGGCTGCGCGGTGCTCCAGTTCGACGGGGTGAAGGTGAGCGACGAGCCGCTCGAAACGGACAGGCCCGCGTTGCCGTCCGTGCGAGCGACGCTCACCGTCACGTCCGCGCTCGGCTGCTTCGACAGCTTCACCGAGAACGTCCCCGACTTGGCTTGCTGGACGCTGAGTTGAGTGGGCGATGCCACGACCGCGGGACCCGAGGCGACCATGATGCCGACCGGGGTCGATTCCGCGGAGGCACCAAGACTGTCGTACGCCTTCGCCAGCAGGGAATGACTGCCGGCGGCCAAGTTGGAGGCCGAGAACGTGAAGGGAGGACTGGTGTCCGTGCCCAGCAGGGTGGTGTCGTCGTAGAACTCCACCTTGCTGACCGTCGCGTCGTCGGCGGCCGCCGCGGTGGCCGCGAGCGGGATCGCTTCCCCCTGCGTGTAGGTCGCCCCCACGCTCGGACTGGTGAGCACGGTGACGGGCGGCTGGTGCGCGCCCGCACAGGTGGTGCCGTTGACCGTGAAGCTGCTGGGCGCGGTGTTGGTGCCGCTGTAGGTGAACTGTGCACCGGTGGAGACGGCGGCACCCGCGGCGATCTTCGCGTTGTACCCGGCATCCTTGACGGTGACCGTCCGGCCGGACTGCGACCAGGTGCCGTTCCAGCCGTTCGTGAGCTTCTGGTCACCACCGTAGGCGTACGTCAGGGTCCAGCCGTCGATGGCGTCGGTACCGCGGTTGGTGATGGTGAGGTCGGCGGTGAAGCCGGAACCCCAGTCGTTCGTCTTGTAGTCGACGCTGCACCGGACGGCCGCCGCGTGCGCGGCGGTGGTGCCGGAGGCGAGCATCGTCAGGGGTAAGGCGAGCGCGGCAAGGGCAGCTGTCCACCACCGCCGCGCGGCTCTGCGCCTGTGTCCGGGATCCATGTACTGGTTCCTCCTTGCGGCTTGCGGCTAGGGAGAATTCAGGCCTTGAACCCAGTGGGAGCGCTCCCATAGTGAGGACGGCCCCGCGTGCGGTCAAGACGTTTGAAGAGTCGAAAGAGTTCGCTCGGTCAATTGAGACAAAGTCAGGACGCGCCTCTGGGCATTTGCGCCATCGGGCGCTACGTTCCTTCGCACCAGTGGGAGCGGTTCCATTCAGTCGACGCGCCGGTTACCGGCGCGGCAAGCTGCAAGGAGTCGCTCATGCGACACCCCCCGTGTTCATTACTCTTAGCCGCCCGGTGCGCTCGTGCTCGTGGGCGGTTTGGCCTGCCCGTGGTGACGGCCGCGAAGGTCACCCCGCCCGCCGTGGTGGCGTGCTCGGTCACCGGCCGGCGGGACACCGGCTTCCGGACTTCTGGGAAGTCCATCAACCGCCGTGCGACACACGGCAGTTGGGGCCTCACGCGAGTGGCCGGCGGGATACCCAAGGCTGGATCGCGCCGTGGCACCAGTGCGGCACCACCGTGACTGCCGACGGGCTCCCCTCCTCCGGCTCGACCCGCCGACCCTGATTGCCGCCCACGCCCGCACGCCCACCGCGCACGGCAGCGGGCCCCGCGGCCGCTGCGCGCTGTCACCCCGTAGATCCCACGGAAACAGAAGGAAGTCCACACTCATGAATCGCACCAGAATGTCGCTGCTCGCTGCCCTGACGCTGGTTGCCGGGTCCTCCGCGACCGCGCTCTGCGCCACATCGGCCGACGCCGCGGCCACGACCACCCCCTGCACGGTCGACTACAAGGTGCAGAACCAGTGGGGCACCGGCTTCACCGCCGCCGTGACCGTCACCAACAACGCTGCCGCGAAGTCAAGTTGGGCGGTGAAGTGGTCCTACGCCGGCAACCAGCAGGTCACGAGCGGATGGAGCGCGAACGTCAGCCAGAGCGGCACCGCGGTCACCGCCGCCAACGAGAGCTACAACGGCGCGCTGGCGACCGGCGGTTCGGTGAGCTTCGGCTTCAATGCCTCCTACAGTGGCACCAACGCCATTCCCAGCACGTTCACACTCGACGGCGTCACCTGCAACGTCGACGACGGCGGCAGCGGTGGCGACAACGGCGGCGGCAGCAGCGGCAGCCGGGTCGACAATCCGTACGCCGGTGCCAAGATGTATGTCAACCCGGAGTGGTCGGCGAAGGCCGCCGCCGAACCGGGTGGCAGCCGCGTAGCCGACCAGCCCACAGCCGTCTGGCTCGACCGCATCGCCACCATCAACGGCGTGAGCGGCGGCATGGGTCTGCGCGCCCACCTGAACGAGGCTCTGAAGCAGAAGGGTTCCGGCGACCTGGTCGTCCAGCTGGTCATCTACGACCTGCCCGGACGCGACTGCGCCGCCCTCGCCTCCAACGGCGAGCTCGGCCCGAACGACATCGACAAGTACAAGTCCCAGTACATCGACCCGATCGCCTCGATCCTCGCCGACCCGGCCTACGCGGGCCTCAGGATCGCCACCGTGATCGAACCCGACTCACTGCCCAACCTGGTCACCAACGCCGGCGGCACCAACACCACCACCGACGCCTGCGTGACCATGAAGAGCAACGGCAACTACGAGAAGGGCGTCAGCTACGCGCTGGCCAAGCTCGGCGCCATCCCGAACGTCTACAACTACCTCGACGCCGGCCACCACGGCTGGCTCGGCTGGGACACCAACCTGGGCCCGGCCGCCCAGGAGTTCGCCAAGGTCGCCACCACCAACGGCGCGAGCATGAACGACGTGGCCGGCTTCATCGTCAACACCGCGAACTACGGCCCCGCCAAGGAGCCGAACTTCAAGATCACCGACAGCGTGAACGGGCAGACGGTGCGCCAGGCCAAGTGGCTGGACTGGAACCAGTACGCGGACGAGCAGGCCTATGCCCAGGGGCTACGCGACAAGGTGATCGCGGCCGGCTTCAGCTCCGGCACCGGCATGCTGATCGACACGTCCCGCGACGGCTGGGGCGGCTCGGCCCGGCCCAGCGGGCCCGGCCCGCAGACCTCCGTCGACAACTACGTCAACGGCGGCCGCGTCGACCGGCGCATCCATGTCGGCAACTGGTGCAACCAGAGCGGCGCCGGACTCGGTGAACGGCCCACCGCCGCACCGGCCGCCGGGATCGACGCCTATGTGTGGGTGAAGCCCCCGGGAGAGTCGGACGGAGCCAGCTCGGACATCCCCAACGACGAGGGCAAGGGCTTCGACCGGATGTGTGACCCCACCTACGGCGGCAACGCCCGTAACAACAACAACCCCTCTGGCGCCCTGCCGAACGCGCCGCTGGGCGGGCACTGGTTCTCCGCCCAGTTCCAGCAGTTGATGCAGAACGCCTACCCGCCGCTGCCGTAAACCGGCCGGCTCCGCCGGGGCCGGTCCCTACCCGCGAACCGGCCCCGGCGCTCCGACGCTCCCGCTCTCCCCCCACCTTCGAAGAGGATCCACATGCGACCGTCACCACACCGTGCCCGTAGCGCGCGAGGCCTGTTCGGCGCGTTGCTCACCGCGCTCATCTCGCTGGCCGCGCTGCTGACCGCCGCCTCGGTGGCACAGGCCGACACCACCCTCTGCGAACAGTTCGGGTCGACGACCGTCCAGGGCCGTTACGTCGTTCAGAACAACCGCTGGGGCACCAGCCAGGCCCAGTGCGTCACCACTACCGACTCGGGATTCAGGATCACCCGGGCCGACGGGTCGGTCCCCACGACCGGCGCCCCGAAGTCCTACCCGTCCCTCTTCAACGGCTGCCACTACACCAACTGTTCACCCGGCACCAGCCTGCCCGCCCGGCTCAGCACCATCGCCGGGTCCCCCACCAGCGTCTCCTACAGCTATGTGAGCAACGCGGTGTATGACGCGGCGTACGACATCTGGCTCGATCCGACACCGCGTACCGACGGCGTCAACCGGACCGAGATCATGATCTGGTTCAACAAGGTCGGCCCCGTGCAGCCCGTGGGTTCGCAGGTCGGCACGGCGACCGTGGCCGGACGCCAGTGGCAGGTGTGGTCCGGCAACAACGGCTCCAACGACGTGCTGACGTTCGTCGCACCATCGGCGATCGCCGACTGGGGCTTCGACGTCATGGACTTCGCCCGCCAGGCCGTCTCCCGCGGGCTGGCCCAGAACAGCTGGTACCTCACCAGCATTCAGGCGGGCTTCGAGCCCTGGCAAAACGGCGCCGGCCTCGCCGTGACCTCGTTCTCCTCCACGGTCAACACCGTCGGCAGCCCCGGCAACTCCGGGGCCTGCATGGTGGCCTACGCGACGAACACCTGGCAGGGGGGCTTCACCGCCGACGTCACGGTCACCAACTCCACTTCCTCCCCTGTCGACTCCTGGAAGCTCGGGTTCAGCCTGCCCGCCGGGCAGCGGATCACCAGCTCCTGGAACGCGGACGTCTCCCCGTCGTCGGGAACGGTCACGGCAAGCGGCCCGCCCTACGACGCGCAGATCTCCCCCGGCGGCCACGTCTCCTTCGGCTTCCAGGGCAGCTACGGCGGCGGTTTCGCCAAGCCGACGGGCTTCGGCCTCAACGGCACCCCCTGCGGCACCGCCTGAAACAACCCCGCGCGAGCGCCAAGGCCCGCCCAGCCGTGGCAGAGCCCGGCAGTTGACCCCGGCCCCCTCCACCGACGGGCGTCAACTGCCGGTCCTGGACGCGGTCTTGACGCGCAACACACGGGGCTGGCTTGATGAATTGGGAGCGCTCCCATACCTCACCCCCCTCAAGCCCCCCACCCCAGGAAGGCCCCATCCGTGCCCCCTGCCACCCCCGCCCGCGGCGTGCTACGCCATGCGGTCGCCGCGCTCGCCGGCCTCGTCCTGGCCACCGGCGGTCTGACCGCCACCGCGCTTCCGGCGCACTCGGCCGACGCGGCCATCGTCGCGGCCGCCGACGTCCCGGTCCGGGTCAACCAGCTCGGCTACCTCCCCGACGGCCCCAAGCGAGCCACCGTGGTCAGCTCCGCGACCGAGCCGCTCCCTTGGCAGTTGCGCGACTCCTCCGGCGTGGTGGTCTCCTCGGGCACCACCACCGTGCACGGCGCCGACCAGGCGTCCGGCCAGTCCACGCACCTCGTCGACTTCGGCGCGTACACCGCCACCGGCACCAGCTTCACCTTGGCCGTCGACGGCCGGACCAGCCACCCGTTCGACATCTCCGCGTCGCTGTACGACGGGCTGCGCGCCGACAGCATGTCGTTCTTCTACCAGCAGCGCAGCGGCATCGCGATCGACGCCGCCCTGGCGGGCAGCGCCTACGCCCGGCCCGCCGGGCACCTGGGCATCGCACCGAACAAGGGGGACACCAGCGTCCCCTGTCAGGCCGGGGTGTGCGACTACCGCCTTGACGTGCACGGCGGCTGGTACGACGCGGGCGACCAGGGCAAGTACGTGGTCAACGGTGGCATATCCGTCTGGGAGCTCGTCAATTCCTTTGAACGTGCCCGGCGTTCGGGCGGTGACGCGGCGCTCGGAGACTCGACGCTGCGGGTGCCCGAGCGCGGCAACGGGGTACCGGACGTACTGGACGAGGCGCGCTGGGAGCTGGAGTCCCTGCTGCGGATGCAGGTCCCGGCGGGCAGGCCGATGGCCGGAATGGCCTTCCACAAGGTGCACGACGCCGAGTGGACCGCACTTCCGACCCGCCCGGAACTCGACGACAAACAACGCGAGTTGCACAGCCCGTCCACCGCGGCCACGCTCAATCTGGCAGCCACGGCCGCGCAGTGCGCCCGGGTGTACGCACCGTACGACGCGGCCTTCTCCGCGCGCTGCCTCGACGCCGCCCGCCGCGCATGGGCGGCCGCGAAGGCCAACCCGAACGTACTCGCCCCGGCGAGCGACAGCACCGGCGGCGGCGCGTACGAGGACGCCGACGTCTCGGACGAGTTCTACTGGGCGGCGGCCGAACTCCTCGCCACCACCGGCGAGTCGCAGTACCGGAACGCCGTGACCGCCTCCCCGCATCACACCGAACCGGCCGACGGGTTCTGGTGGGGCGGCACCGCGACGCTCGGCCGGATCACCCTCGCCACGGTCCCCGGCGTCGACCTGCCGGCCGACGACCTCGCCCGGGTGCGCGGCCTGCTGACCTCGGCCGCCGACGGCTACCTCGCCACCATGGCCGGCCAGGGCTACGCGGTGCCGATCCCCGCCACCGGCTACGTCTGGGGCTCCAACAGCGCCGTCGCCAACAACGCGATGATTCTGGCCGTCGCCTACGAGCTGACCGGTCGGCAGAAGTACCGCGCCGGCGCTCTGGAATCGATGGACTACCTGCTCGGCCGCAACGCCCTCGACCTCTCCTACGTCACCGGCTACGGCGAGCGCTACTCCGAGAACCAGCACCACCGGTTCTGGGCGCACGAGAACGACGCCTCGCTGCCGCACCCGCCGGCCGGTTCCTTCGCGGGCGGTCCGAACGCGGGTCTGGAGGATCCGGTGGCCAAAGCCAAGCTCCCGGGCTGCGCGCCGGCGGCGTGCTATGTGGACGACATCGGCTCGTACTCCACCAATGAGGTGGCGATCAACTGGAACGCCTCGCTGGCATGGCTGGCGGCCTTCGCCGCGGAGCGGCCCAAACCCCCGGCGGTGCCCGAGGTGCGGGTGACACCGGCGGCGGTGGCCATCCCGGAGGGCGGCTCGGCGGCGGTCGAGGTGCGGCTCTCGGCCGCGCCGGCGCAGAGCGTCGGCGTGACCGTGGTCCGGAGCTCCGACGACGAGGACCTGGCCGCGACGACGGGCGCGACGTTGGTGTTCACACCGGCCAACTGGGCAACCGCGCAGCAGGTATCGATGTCCGCCGCGCAGGACGCCGACGCCGTCTCGGGCAGCGCGACGTTCACGGTCGCCGGGCCGGGGGTGCGGTCGGCGAGGGGGCCGTTGCCGCGGATCGCCGCAGCCTCGCTCACCGCGCGCCCCAGCGCGTACGGCCGCCCGGCCAGCAGGGTGACCACGACCGGAGTGCCGCAGTCCAGCCGGGCGCCGAGCAACTGCCGTTGCACGCCGGGCAGTTCGATCGATTCCACGTCGCAGCCCGCGCCGCTGGCGCCTCGCCCGAACAGGCCCGCCCGGTCACCGAGGGCCAGCACCACCACATCGGCCTGCCGAGCGGCACGGACCACTTCCGGGATGTCGCCGACATCGTCGCCGTCGACGGCCACCCCGCGCACCGACCACTCCTTGCTCCCGGCGAACTCGGCATTCAACGCCTCGCCCAGCGTGGGGAGTTCGATGCCGAGCGGCGCGTGCGGGTGCTGGCCGCCGACGTGCACCGGGAAGGCGTAGCAGCCGAGGCTGGAACGCCTCACTGGCCCCGGCCACCGGCCAGGTCGCCGCGAAAAACCTCAGCTACAACGGAACGTCGGCTCCCGGCGCCGCCAGCTCCTTCGGATTCCAGGCCACCCACACCGGCAACACCTCGCTCCCCCGCCTGTTCAGCCTCAACGGCGCCCCCCTGCACAACCGCCTGACGCCCCTCCCCTCACACGGTCAGCGGGTGTCGCGTTGGGCGTGCGCTTCGGCGAGGAGGAGGTAGCTGCTCGCCGTCCAGGTGTAGGCGCGGTCGCGCAGGCCCGTTCCGGTGAGGGCGTCGAAGTTCTCGGCGAAACCGTGGGTTTCGCACAGGGCGCGGAAGCGGGCGCTGATGTCGTCCGCCAGCCGGTGGTGTCCTGCGCGGCGCAGACCGTCTTCGACGAGGACGGTGGCGGGGGCCCAGATCGGGCCGCGCCAGTAGCCGTCGGAGAGGTAGTGCGATGACGTGGTCAGTTCGGTGGCGAGGCCATATGGCGTCAGATGGGCTTTGATGCGATCGGCCAGCGTGCTGCCGAGCTCGGCGGGCAGGTGCTCGCCCAACACGATGGGCATCAGATCGAGGAGGCTGGCGCTGCTCCAGGTGTCCCCGGTGGCGACCGACCGGGCGAGGAACTTGTCGCCGGTCCAGAGCTGGTCGAGCAGGGCCGTCTGGGTCTCCTCGGCTGTCGCAGTCCACCGGATCGCCTCCTCCGGCTTGTCCAACTCACGGGCCAAATAGGCCAGTTGGTGTAGCTGGAGGACGAGGAAGGCGGCGAGGTCGGCGGTGACGATCACCCGCTCGGGGTCGAAGGTGGTGGCGTTGTCCCAGCCGCTGTCGTTGCCGTGCTGGTAGTGGGGCAGTTGGGCGCCCGGGGCTCTTCGCGCGGTCAGCCAGAAGTCGGTCCAGCGCTCCAGCCGGTCGTACACCTGGGCAAGTTCGTCCTGGCTCGGCGGTGTCGGCAACCGGCGGCGCAGCTGACCGAAGGCCCAGCCGTGGATGGGCGGTTTGACGAAGTTGTACAGGATTTCGGAGTGGGTCACCGAGTCGGGCAGGGCGCCGCTGGCGTCCTGGTGGTCGAAGGGGAGGTGGTACTGGTCCAGGGCCAGTTCGGGACAAGCGGGCGCCAGGGCAAGGGAGTTGAAGCAATGGTCCCAGCTCCAGACCTTGTCCATCCAGTGCTTGGACATCAGCACGGCGTGTCGGCCGACCAGGCCCGCCGGCCGTACGGTCGCCGACCAGACGACATAGGCCGCGAGTTCGGCGGCCGGGGTGGCGGACGAGCGCCAGGGAGCCACCGCGTCCACGAAGTCGGCGAAGGCGCGCCGCGCGGACGCCATGATGTCGTCGAAGGGCGCCGAGGCCGCGTAGGGCGTACGGGCGGTGTCGAGTTCCTCGATCGCGATCTCCCAGACACCGTTCGGCTCCGCGACGACGGTGAGACCGCGGTCGCCGCCGCCGAGCGCCTGGGCTCCGGCCGTGTCGGCGATGGAGCCGGACACCATGGTGACCCGGTAGCGGCGGCCGGTCTCGTACGACGTGAACACGTACGCGTCCGCGGCCGGGTCGTGGAAGAAGTACGTTCCGCTGAACGGCGTCAGGGCGTGCGCGGCGGCGAAGACGCCGATGCCCAGGCCGCTCCCCCGCAGGCGTACGGTGTCCGACGACTCGTAGGCGAGGTCGACGCGCCCGCTTTCGCCGACCCAGCTGAGCAGGCCCGGTGTCGCCTCGATACGGGTCTCGGCGCGGTCGCCCCGCGTCGCATTCAGGGGGACCATGCGCAGCACGGCGTGCATGCCGTTCTGGTGCGAGACGAGGTGGAGGTCCTCGGCGTACGAGTTCTCGGCCACCACGGGCGATATGTCGAACCAGGATCCGTACGTGCTGAACGGGATGTCGTGGACCGAGAAGGCCGGGCCGGATCGGGCGGCGGTCATGTGTCGTGACTCGATTCTGGGGCAGGGGGCGGCAACAGGCTGACGCGTGAGCGGTTCAGCCTCCTGGCGCGGGGTCGGGCCGGTCTCAGTCCTTGACAGCGCCGGCGGTCACGCCGGCGGCGACATAGCGCTGGGCGAGGACGAGGATGACCGCGGCGGGCAACGAGGCCACGACGGCGGTGGCCATGATGGCGTTCCACTGCTGGTTGTTGTTGCCGATGTAGTGGTAGATGCCGAGCGTGATCGGCTCCTGGGCGCCGCCGTTGACGAGGGTGCTGGCGAAGACGAAGTCGGACCAGGACCACAGGAACGCGAACAGGGACACCGTGACGACGGCGTTGCGGCTCATCGGCAAAACGACGGAGCGGAAGGTGCGCAGGACACTGGCGCCGTCCACCTGTGCCGCCTGGAGCAGTTCGCCGGGGATGCCCGACATGAACGCCGTGAAGATCAGGACGCCGAAGGGGACGGCCAGGGTGGAGTCGGCGACGATGAGGCCGGGGACGGACTGGAGGAGGCCGAGTTGGAGGTAGATGGCGTAGAAGCCCATCGCCATGATGATGCCGGGGATCATCTGGGCGGCCAGCAGGACGAAGTTCAGGATGCCCCCGCCGCGCGGGCGCAGCTTGGCCAGCGCGTAGCCGGCGGGCGCGGACAGGACCACGGTCAGCACGACGGTGCCCAGGCCGATGACGAAGCTGGTGCCGAGGTAGGGCAACTGCTCGTCCAGGACGGTTCGGTAGCCGGCCAGGGTGCCGTGGAGTGGCAGCAGGCCCGGGGGGCTCTTGCGCATGTCCTGGTCGCGGGTGAGGGAGACGTTGAGCATCCAGTAGACCGGGAAGAGCATGACCGCAGTCAGCACCAGGCCCACGGCCGTCTTCCACCACGTACGGCTTCGGTTCATGACAGTGCCTGCTTTCGCTGGACTCTCAGGTACACCAGGCCGAAGACCAGGGCCGCGACGACGAGCAGGTTGCCGACGGCCGCTCCGGGGCCGAAGGCGGGCAGCAGGTTGCCGAATCCGAGCTGGTAGGACCAGGTGGCGAAGGTGGTGGACGAGTCCGCCGGGCCGCCCTTGGTCATGATCCAGATGATGTCGAAGACCTTGAGGGTGTAGACCAGCCCCAGGAGCAGGGTGATCGCGGACACCGGACGCAGCAGCGGGAAGGTGATGTTCCAGAACCGGCGCCAGGCACCCGCCCCGTCGAGCGCCGCGGCCTCGTACAGGCCGACTGGGATGGACTGCAGGCCGCTGTAGAGCACGACCAGGTTGAACGGGATGCCGATCCAGACGTTGGCGATGATCACCGAGGCCAGCGACCAGGTGGGTGACGTCAGCCAGTTCACCGGTCCGACGCCGATGACGTGCAGGGCGGCGTTGACGACACCGGAGTCGCTGTTGAGCATCCACGACCAGGTGGAGGCCGACACGATCAGCGGCAGCAGCCAGGGCACCAGGAACAGGGCCCGCAGGGTGGCCGACAGTCGGAAGTGCTGGTTGAAGAAGACGGCGAGGGCCAGCCCCAGGGCGTACTGGAAGATCAGGCACACGGCGGTGAACACGGCGGTGTGGAACAGGGCCGGGGCGAAGGTCGGGTCGGCGAAGACGGTGTGGTAGTTCTTCAGGCCGGTGAACGGCGCGTTGCCCTCAACGAAGGAGCGGACGGTGTAGTTGCGCAGGCTCAGGTCGATGTTGCGGTACAGCGGATAGGCGTAGAAGAGGGCGAGATAGAGGGTCACGGGGGCGAGGAACCCCCAGGCGGCCCACTGTGTGGAGGTGGGGCGGCGGCGCTTCGTTCCGCGAACCGGGGGCGGGTCGGCGGTGACCGCGCCGGCGTGGACGCGCACGGACCGGGGGTCCGGCAGCTGTGTCGTGTGTTTCATGAACGGCCCTTGCGGTCGGGCTACTTGACGGCGGACTGGGCCGCGGACAACGCGACCTTGGGCGACTTGGACCCGCTGAGGGCGGACTGGACGGCCTTCCACATCTGCTCGGAGATCTTGGGGTACTTGGTGCCCAGGTCGTCACTGGTGCGGCCCTTGGCCGCCTTGACCGCGTCCACCCACGGCTTGAGTTCGGCGTTCGCGGCCACCTGCTTGGCCTGGACCTCGCCGGTGGGGGCAACGTAGGACAGCGTGGTGTCGGTGTTGTAGAGGTTGTCGGTGCTGGTCAGGCAGGTCGCCAGCTTCTGGGAAGTGGCGTAGCGGCCGGTGTCCTTCTGGACCGGTATGGTCACGAACTCACCGCCGACCGCGGCGGCGGCTTTGCCTCCGTTCGCGCCGGGAACGGGCAGCACGCCGTAGTCGAGGCCGGCCTTCTTGGCGGCTGCGAGTTGCCAGGTGCCGTTCTCGCTGAACGCGTAGTCGCCGCTGGCGAACTCCTGCCAGCTGGTCGTCTGGGTGTTGTTGAGCACCGAGTTCGGGGCGTAGCCGTTCTTCAGCCAGTCCGTCCACAGGGACAGGGCGGACACGGCCTGGGCGGAATCGAGTGCGGTCAGCTTGGCGCCGGCGCCCCAGAACCACGGCAGGAACTGGAAGTTGCCCTCCTCCGTGCCGATCGCCGAGAACGTGATGCCCTTCTTGCCCGCCGCCTTGACCTTCGCCAGTGCCGCGGTCAGCGACGGCCAGTCCTTGACCGAGGAGATGTCCACCCCGGCCTGCTTCAGCACCTTCTTGTTGTAGTAGAGAGCGAGGGTGTTGGCACCGATCGGAGTGCCGTAAGTTTTGCCGCCGGACTGGCCGGCCGCGAGCAGGTTGGCGTCGACCTTCGAGGGGTCCAGCTTGTTCTCGTCGGTCGTGGTGAGCACACCCGCCTCGGCGAGCGTCGAGACCACCGGGTTGTCGACGACGAGGACATCCGGCGAGTTGCCCTGCTGGGCCGCCAGCAGGGCCTTGTTCCCCAGGTCGCTGGTGTCGAAGCCGGTCCGCTTGACCGTCACCCCGGCCTTGCTGCCGCACTGGTCCAGCAACTTGCCCCAGGCCGAGTTCCTGTCGAACTGCGGATAGGGGTCCCAGATCGTGTACGTGCCGCTGCCGGCGCCCACGGTGGCGCTGCTGCCCGAGCCGGTGGAACAAGCGGTGGCGGTGACGGCCACGGCCAGGGCGGTCAGGGCGGCCGCGGTCAGCCGGCGCTGCCTGGAGAAGCTGTTCATCGAGGTTCCTTTGTTCTGGACATACGGGTGCCGAGTGTTCTGGACATACGGGTGCCGAGAGCATGGGTGATGAGGAGAGGGCGGCGTGGCGAACGGCCCTGCCGCACGGTTCGGTGCGACCGGTGATGTGAGGAGGTGCGCGTGGATACGGTCAGGACGTGGTGTCGGTCCCGTCGCCCGCGATGTGCGGGTTTCCCGCGGGTCCCGTACTCGCCCGCAGAGAGATCGGCGGCGCCAGGAGGTGGTGGCGGGGCGGCGTGCCGGGGCGGCCGAGCCGCTCAACGAGCAGGTCGACGGCGTGCCTGCCCATCTCCGCCGCCGGTACGTCCGCCGCGGTGAGCTGGGGGGTCACCGTCTCCGCCCATCGGGCGGCCACGACTCCGGTGACGGAGAAGTCGCGCGGCACATGGCGGCCGGCCTGGGCGAGCCCCCGGTAGAGACCGCCCAGCGCGGCCTCGTTCAGGGTGACCAGTGCCGTGGTGGCCGGGTCGTCGTGCAGGATCCGTTCCAGGCATGCCTGGCCGGAGGCGGCGTCGTCCCCGCAGCAGTACGTGCGCACCGTCAGCCCGCGCTCGGCCGCGGCCTTGGTGAAGCCGTCAAGACCCCGGTGCGCGGATTCGTACCCGGCTTGCAGCAACTGCTCGGGCCGGTTGACGAAGGCGACCCTGCGGTGGCCGAGATCCGCCAGGTGGTGGACGCACGCGGCCGCCAGCGCGGTGTGGTCCAGGCCGACCCACCAGCCGCTTTCGGGATCGGCGGTGCGGCCGATGGCGACGGAGGGGAAGTCGAGCGCGGCCAGGTGATCCACCCGGTCGTCCACCAGCCTGATCTCCATCAAGATCGCCCCGTCGACGCGCCGCTCCCCCAGCAGCCGCTGAAACGAGCGGTCGGTGTCCACACCGCTCGGTGACAGCAGTACGTCGTAGTCGTATGCCGCGGCGGCCTCCACCACACTGCCGATGAAGTCCAACTGCATGCCCGTGTAGTGGTTGCCGGCCGGCGGGAACACCAGGCCGATCGTGCTGGTCCGGCCGTTGGCCAGGGCTCGCGCGCTGGCGTTCGGGCGGTAGCCCAACTCGTCGATGACCTCCTGGATCTTCCGGCGCGTGTCGTCCGACACCGGACGCTTGCCGCTCAGCGCGTAGGAGACGGTGGAGCGCGAGACACCGGCTCGCCGGGCGATCTCACCGATGTTCACGACGACTCCTTGCTCGAACCGGTTCGACACCTCGAAGGAGGGAACGTCCACCGGTCGTGAGGGTGCGGTTTGCGGGACGAGCGAGGCCCGGCTGTCGAACCGGTTCGCATGAAGGAACGTAGAAACGACCTCTACGACTGTCAATACCCCGCGCACACTTTCCCGAGCACGGAAATCGACGCGCGAGAACCCCACGCCGCGGGTATTGCTGGCCGGTTGTCCCGGTGCTAACTTCCTCGAACCGGTTCGACGGAGGTTTCCCAGCTCCTCACGAAGCGTCGCCCTCGGTGGTGTCGAAGGGGGTGCGGTAGGAGGGGGTGCGGGTGCGGAGCGTCAGTTCCAGGGTCAGCCGGATCCTGGTGGACGGCGGGAGCTCGACGCTGATCCAGGTGCCGTCGACGGTCACCGTGGCCTCGGTGACGGTCGGTTCGCGGTGGCCGTAGTCGTACAGGTCGCCGATCCAGGAGGGATCCTGACAGACGGTGTACCGCACGTCCCTGATGGTGTGTTCGGCACAGGCACCGGCTTGCACGATGACGGCGCGTGCGGTGCGGGGGTCGAGGTTGACCAGTTCGACGGTGGTCGCGGCGGGGTCGATGGCCGTGACCAGTGCGGCTACTGACGGCGGGAGGCCGGGGCGACCGGTGTGGGCGTCGTAGTGACGGAGGCGGGCCTGCTGGAGGCCGCCGTTGTAGATAACCTGTGGTCCGCCCCAAGTGAGCTGGACCAGGGCCTCGGTGACCACCGGGTTGGACTGCTGCCACAGGTGGATGTCCTCCTCGGGGACGTCCAGGTCGCGGTAGCGCTCCATCCGCGCGAGGCGGTGGCGCACCTGGGCCTGCGCGGCGGCCAGGATCCGTCCCGGGTAGCCGGGGTTGTCGCCGGCCAGGAAGGCGAACCAGGGCTCCTCGTGCCCCGCCTCCTCCTTCGTACGGAACGGGCGCACCGTACGCCAGTCGATGCCGCCGGCCTCGCGCATCCGTTCCAGGCGCTGCCGGTCCGTCTCGGACGCGCTGTGGTGCCACAGCGCTGTGGGGACGGCGGTCAGCGGCGGGTTGAAGTCGAACCAGCCGCGGTCGCTGTGCCGGAAGGGCACGTGCAGGGTGGGAGTGTCCACGTCTTCGGCGAGCTGGGCGCTCCACCTCGAACGCAGGCTGGAGTCGGACTCGTTGAAGGTCATGGTCCTGCCGTGGGCGAGGACGGTGTCCAGGGCCGGACGGACCATGTCGAGGAAGCCTTCGTCGCCGGTCGCGGCGACGGCCGCCAGGGCCGCCACCAGGGCGGCTTGGCCGACGCTGTACCAGCCGTGGGGCCAGCTCCAGCCGTAGTGCCCGCCGTACCAGCGGCCGTCCAGTTGGCTGCCGACTTCGCCGTCGGTGCCGACGTTGTCCGGAATGATCCCGTCGTTGGCTGCCGCACGCTCCCGCCAGGCGCCGACGTAGTCGATGATCCAAGTGCGGTAGCGCTCCTCGCCGGACAGGATCCAGGCGTTGAGGACCAGTCCGGCCGCGGCGAGGTTGACCGCGGTGTCGCCGCTGCCGATCCTGCGGCGCATCTCCTCGCCTAGACGCGGGTCCTGGGACAGCTCGGGTTCGGGTGTGCCTTCCGGGAGCGTCCAGTCGAGCGGGAATCCGTACATCCGGGCTTCCTCGGGCAGCCACGGGTAGGCCTCGCCGTCGGACAGGCCTTCCCGCTGGGGGTCGCTTCCGTTGTGCGGGCGTCGGATGACGCGGTGCTGGGGGTCGTAGTTGCCGTGGGCCGGATCGACGTAGAGGTCGGCGAACCGCAGGGCGCGCTCCGACCAGCGCTCGGGGGCGGCCATCGACAGGAAGTAGAGCAGCAGCAGGCTCTCGCCCTGGTGGAACCAGTCGTAACCCCGTTCGTACTCGGCGTGGAGCATGCCCAGCTCGGTCAACTGCCGGGTGACGCCTTCCCAGTGGCGCTCGGCGGCCGCCAGCAGATCGTCCGCGCCGCCGAGCAGGTAGAGCTGCGGCCAGTTGAAGAAGACTTCGTAGAAGTCGTCCACGCCGTCACGCGAGGTCAGCGCGCCGCTGTAGTTCAGCCGGCCGTCCTCGCCGGTGAAGTCCTTCGCGAACCGCCGCCAAGCGTGGTCGAGGAGGTCGAACAGGTCTCGCTGCGCGATGGCCCAGCCCGGTGGCTCCAGCAGCGGAACCGAGGCCGTGACAGCGGGAATCGACGGTGGCGGCCCCGTTTCGGCAGGGGTGTGGGACATGCGGAGGTCTCCTTCGGCGGCGCTGCGGCAGGGAAGACGGCGGCGGGCACGAGGCCGGGCGGACCACGACCTGGTGGCTCAGGACTTCGTGGACCCGGCGAGCATTCCGGCGATCAGGAAGCGCTGGGAGAAGAGGAACACCACCAGGACCGGGATGATCGCCACCAGTGTGGCCAGGGCCAGTTGGGGACGCTCGACCGCGAGCGCGCCGACGGTCGGGTTGAAGGAGGGCACGCTGTCGAGGAGGGTGCCGAGGCCGACCTGCACGGGCATCTGGTCGCTCTCGGGGAGCATCACGTAGGGCAGGAAGTAGTTGGTCCAGTTGGCGACGAAGCTGAAGAAGCCGACCAGTGCCACGACCGGGGTGGCGAGCGGCAGCGCGACGTGCCGGAAGACCCCGAACTCCGAGCACCCGTCGATGCGTGCCGCGGCGAGCAGGTCCTTGGGGACGGCGGTGCTGAAGTAGATGAAGGTCAGGTAGACGCCGAACGGGTAGAACGAGTACGGCAGGATGACCGACCACATGGACCCGATCAGATGGACCGCGTTGACTTCGAGGAACAGTGGCACCACCAGGGTGGCGGTCGGCATCAGCATCACGATGAGCGTGGCGATCAGCAGCACGCGCCGGCCCCGGAACTCGGTCATCGCCATGGCGTAGCCGGCGGGCACGGCGACGCACAGGGTGATGGCCAGGGCGAGGCCGGAGTAGAGCGCGGAGTTGCGCAACCACAGCAGGAGCACATCGTCCTGGAAGCCGGTCAGCGCTGCCCAGTTGGCGCGCAGCGCGTGCCAGGAGCCGAAGGACAGCGGATTGCCGTGCACCAGCTGCTCGTCCGATTTGGTGGCGGCCAGCACGAGCCACAGCAACGGCAGCACGAAGAACAGCAGGAACAGGGCGAGCACCACCGCGATGAGCAGCCGCGGACCCGCCGGCCTGCGGACCGGGCGTGCTCGGCGGCGGGTCATCGGGCCCCGCGACTCAGGTGTTGGTACGGGGGTGACGGAGGGCCTGACGGTGGCGTACGGCCTGATGTCATTCGGCATCGAAGAACCCCGACCGTGCGACGAAGACCGTGGCGACCACAAGCCCGACGACCAGGAGCTCGACGGAGATGGCGGCGGCGCCGTTGACGTTGTTCATCTGGAAGGCGAAGTCGTACGAGAGCTGGTTGGGCGAGTAGTCCCGGCCGGCCACGCCCACGCTGGCCTGGGACAACAGCTGCGGCTCGACGAACAGCTGGGTGCCGCCCGCGAAGGCCAGGATCACCATGTAGACGATCCACTTGCGCAGCATCGGCACTTGGATGTGCCAGGCGGTGTGCCACGCACCGGCGCCGTCGATCCGGGCGGCTTCCAGTACCTCGGTGGGGATGTTGTTGAGCGCCCCGTACATCACCACGATCCAGCCGCCCGCTCCGGTCCAAAAGGCGATGAGGGCGAAGAGCAGTGGCAGGTGGCCGGGTGCGATGACCTCGCCGAAGGTGGCGTAGCCGAGCCGGCGCAGCAGGAAGGCGACCGGGCTCACGGTGGGGTCGAGCATGAACAGCCAGATCATCACGCTTGCCGCGCCCGCCAGTGCGCCGGGGACGTAGAAGAGGAACCGCAGAGCCCTGCGCGTGCCGTGTGAGGCCAGCCGGTGCAGCAGCAGTGCCAGGGCGACGACCAGGATCACGAGCAGGGCGAGCCAGAACACCAGGTAGAGGGCGATGTGTTCGACGGCAGGCAGGAAGCGGAAGTCCTGTGCGGTGGTGGCGAAGTTGTCGAACCCGGTGAAGGCGCCGTCCGCGGTGGTGAAGGCGAAGTAGATGGCGTAGCCGGTGGGAACCACCCCGAACGCGGCCAGCAGGACGACGTATCCGGCGACGAAGAGGCAGGTGGTCCGGCTTCGTCGGGGAGCGCTGCCCACACGGTCTCCGGCGAAGCCGATTGTGCGCGTGGGCGTCGTCACTTGGAGACCTTGTATCCGTCGGCCTGGGCGTACTTCCCGATGGCGTCCTGCCAGGCGGGGAGCAGGGAGACGATCGTCTTTCCGGCGGTCAGACCGGGCTTGACGGTGGACGCCCAGATGGCCTCCTGGCTGAACTGGCCGGAGCCCCAGCCCGGCCAGACCTGCGTGGCAGCGTCCTGGAGTGGCTTGGTGATGTCGTCGGCGTAGTAGCCCTGGGACTTCTGGGCGGCCAGCCAGGTGGCGGCGGCCGGGGCGTAGGCGGGATACCCGGGAGCGACCTTGCCCTGGTAGTCGTCGGAGGTGGTGACCCAGGTCAGGAAGTGGGTGGCGGCCTTGATGTGCGCCGAGTGGGCGGACAGCAGCCAGGTACCGCCGCCCACGTTGCCGGTGGCCGGGCTGGAGTCGTCCTTCCACTGCGGCGCCGGGGCTGCGGCGATCTGACCGGCGGGAATCTTGAAGGTGTCCCTGAACAGGGCGCCGCCGAACCAGGCCGGGCCGGGCATGAGCAGCACCTTGTCGGCCTTGTTCTTGCCGAAGTCGGTACTGAAGACGCCGCTGGTCGACATCGACTTGTTCGTGATCAGGCCGTCCATGAGCTCGGCCATCTTGGTGCAGTCGGTGCTGGTGGTGTTCACGGAGACGGCTTTGGGGCCGGTGATCCGATTGGCACCGCACTTGCTCGCCCACAGGTAGATCTCCGGTGCGAAGGAGTCGCCCGCGTCGCCCACCAGGTAGCCGGGGTGTTCGGAGGCGACCTTCTTGCCGAGGGCGGCGTACTGCTCCCAGGTGGTGGGCAGTTGGTAGCCGAACTTGTCCAGCAGCTTTTTGTTGTACCAGAGGACGCCTTGCGAGAGGTCGTTGCGCAGGCAGTAGAGCGTGCCGCCGACGGTGCACACGTCGTTGGCACCGGAGGCGAACTTGCCAAGGGTCGAGGCGGGGACCAGGCCCTTGTTGAGCGGGGCGGTGAAGCCGGCCTGGACCGCCCAGGTGACTTCGTTGTTCTGCGAGCTGAAGACCACGTCGGGCCAGCCCTTGCCGGTGCGGTTGAAGAGCTGGACCTTGGTCTGTAGGTAATGGGACCCGTTGGCGTCTCCGTCGTAGGTGACGATGTCCATCTTCACCCCGGGGTTCTGCTTCTGGTACAGCTTCGCCGCGGCCAGCCGGGTCGAGTCCACCCACACGGTCAGCGCGCCGCCGCTGTCCTGAGCGACCTGTCTGAAGCCGTCCTTCGTGGTGGTCTTTCCATTGATCGCGCTGCCGCTCGTACAGGCTGCGGCGGTCACCAGGGTCAGCACGGTGCAGGAGGCCACCACGGCGCCCCGGACACGGCGGCTGCCCTGTCCGTTCGCGCCGCCGGC